>JAIQFI010000003.1 GCA_020073345.1 Terriglobia bacterium | reverse complement strand
ACGCTCTACGCCGTTGGCATCCCGAACCATAACTGTGGAGTCCCCAAGTTTGGTAGGAACTGGGGATGCCGGCATCGACGCTGTTCCGTCCGCAAGCTGCGACCCGAACGCGGCAGCCCACGATTCCGGCGCCACTGGTCCGGGCGTCAGGCTGGCGGCCGATACAAGCACGAGCCCGTCTCCGACTTGCAGGCTGACGGTCGCCGTTGTCACCGCCTGGACGCTATCCCGGAGGGTAATGTTGAGCGTGGATGTTCCTGCTCTAACCGGTGTGCCTATGATCAGGCCATCTCCGCTCAACGAAAAACCGCCCGGCAATGGCGCCACCTGCCAGGTAAACGGTGGGGCTCCACCCACGGCGGTTAGCCTGTACGCGTAGGGCTTCCCTACCTGCGCGGCGGGAAGGGAAGCCGTCGTGATGGCAGGAGGGCTGTTGAACATAACTGTGATCATCGCGCTGCTCGGATTGCCGGCGACATCGATGGCGGTCACCGTGATTCGATTGGCACCCTTTCGAAGCCCAATCCCGGACGCTGTCCAGTTCGTCGTTCCAGTCGCCTGCCCCTGGCCGCCTTGGTCCGCCACCCAGCTGATCTGGGTGATATTACCTGATGCGTTGCCGTTTAGGGTAATCGTATTCTGCGAAGCGTAGAACGTCGGCTGGGAAGTCGGCGAGGTGATGACGATGGAAGCCGCATTCGGGGAGGGCGTGTAGCTGACATTTAGGCTCCGGCTGGCTACGTTTCCCGCGGCATCGTGGGCCGTAACCGTCACCGTGGTGGATCCGGATGGAACGACCAGTCCGCTGATCGTCCAACTGGTGGTTCCAGTCGCGGTGCCGCTGGCTCCGCGACTAGTGACCCACGTTACCTGGGTCACGCCTGCGATAGCCGATGCAGTGCCGCCCAAGTTGATCGCATTGCTCGATGTGCTGAAGGTGGAACTCGAGGTGGGCGACGTGATAGCGATCGTGGGCGCGGAAGTGTCCTGAGGCGAAGTACTAGGCGTGTAAGTGACGACGATCGCCACGCTGGCTTGAGCGCCCGCGCTATTGCGAGCCGTAACCGTGATCTGGTTAGAACCACTCTGCAAGGCAATGCTGCTGGCGCTCCAGTTGTTGGTCCCTGCAGCCGTGCCGCTGCCGCCGCGGTCCGAGGTCCATGTGACCTGCGTAACATTCTGGCCGAATGCTGTTCCGGCGATGGTGATCGAAGGGTTCGAGCTCGTGTAGGGTGAGCCCGTTGTCGGCGACGTGAAGGCGACGCTTAGGGTCGGTCCCGCCAGGGTGCGCCAGTCAACATACTTTTGGCTCCAGCGGTAATTCTGAGAGAACTGTTTGCCACCGTCCAGCCAGGCGCCTGCCACACCGGCATTGAACAGCTGATCGCCTTGATCGCGATAGATTTGAGCTCCGGTCCGCTGGTACACCCAGCCGTACATGGGGGCTAAAAGCAAGTTCAGGTCGGAGTAGAGCGCAAAGGTTCCATCCTCTTCCCAATAACGAAGGAGCTTGGAGGATGGGTCCCAGGATTGCGCCCAGACCTGGTCGGCCGCCATCTGCAGCGTGGGCGGAACGCGGGGATCGTGAGTCACATCCCAGTACTGGATAAGAGCCTCGGCTGCGAGTGCCACCATGAAAGGCTGCACATAGGTTGCGCTCTTGCTCACGAACCATTGATCGAACTGGCCGAACAGGGCTTCGATCAAGTCCTGGAAGTATGGATTCGGGACTCCTCCTAGCGACCGGTCGACCAGGTTGGTTTCGATGGCGTAAGATACTTCTCGCGACCGGCCCCAGTCTATGATGGAGGCGACATTCGGCCAGTTCGAGTACGCGCCACCGGTTCGTAGGGCGGTCAGGGTTTGTCGAGCGGCCACATCCCCAGTTCGCTGAAACCGCATCGCTATTCCATGCGGAAACTCCTGGTATCCAGGGATAGCGCCTTTGTTGTCGTTGACATACTTGCTGTAGCTGCCGTAGACCAGATCCGCGCAGGCATTGAATGAGCTATCTCCCGTTAGATCAGCGATCTGATAGTAAATCCGCGTGCCGTCATAGTATCCCACGGTGTACATTGAGTATTGCCCCGCGTTTGCTGCCGTGCAGTGCTTGCGGCCATAGGTCACCATGTTGGATTTCCACTTGGCCAGGCTGGCAAGAGGTGTATCCGGCGGAAAGTAAGTTCCTGGTTTCTGAATCAGCGAGGGAACGGGGTCCACGTAGATGGTGTAAGTGCTAGATCGTTGAACGCCCTCCCGTGTCCTCAAGATGACTTGAACTGGATACGTACCGGCGGGCGTGGAAGAAGAGGTTGAGATTTTGATCGGAATGTTCCCTGTAATCGAGTAGAGAGTGGTACTACAACAAAATCTCAGCATGTTCACAAATTCCGCGGTTGCTCCGGGAGGTAGTCCGGAAACCGACGGAACCGTTCCCGATTCCTCGGTCCCCGCTAGGATTCTTCCGGTCGCATTAAAGAACATGTAGTGTCCTTGCACAACATGATGCGGACCGCTGGTGTCGATCGCGAAGTCCTGGATCTGTGCAGACACGGCGAGACTCATGAATATGAAAAGCAACAAGATAGCCCCGAACCTAAGAGACGGAGCTATGGTGGCGGCTCTTGATACGTCTTGATTTTGAAGAGGTCGACCCGTTCCTCGTAACTTCATACCTATGTGAAGTTATCGGCAATAGTCCTTGGCCCATGATGGTTCTGGGGGGAAATAGACCGGTACTAGGTGAGCTGACCCATATGGCTTAAGGGCCAACCGCGATGACAAGGTGAAAAGCGTGGCTTCTTCAAGAACTTAGCCGAACAAGCGGTCCCGAGCGCAGCGTAAGGTGTCAACGTCACCTATCGTCTCTTTTCGCCGTGGGGACTGCCGGACGGAGTTGCACCAGACATGGTTGTCGCTCCAGGTGCTGGCTGCGCGCGATCCGCACTATCCGTGCGAGCGGTTTTGCGTGCGAAACGAGCGCCGGCGGGCGCGTCGGTTTCCGCGAATGAATACCAGTTATTTCGATTCCATCACTTGGGACAGCATCGTTTCGTATCGCTCCACTACTCGGCTGGTGGAATAGTTCTCGATCGCGCGGCTCCGCGCCGCTTCTCCCATGCGCTTGCGCAGTCCCTCACTACCAAACAACTGCAGGAACGCCTCTTCCGCGGCAGCTTCGTCGTCAAAAGGCACGGTGAGACCATGCACATGATTGTCGATCAGTTGCCGGTTGGCTGGAATATCACTCACCACGGAGGCGAGCCCGGAAGCCATGCCTTCCAGAAGTGCACAAGATAATCCTTCGTTGGGTGAGAGCAGCGTGAACAAGTCACTGGCCCTCAGCCAGAACGGCACTTGGTGGAGATCGACGCGTCCGATAAAGCGAATTTGGCCTTGGCCCAAGGCCAGTTCCTTTGCCAAAGCTTCCAACTCGCCCCGCTGCGGTCCATCGCCTACCAAGATCAGCATCGCCTCCGGGACCTTGTGGGTTGCCCGCGCAAAGCCGCGCAGCAAGTTGGTAAGGCCCTTCTCGTGCGAAAGCCGTCCCACGTAAATCCCTACTGTGGATTGAGGAGGGATTCCATTCCGCTTCCGCCAGGAGGCAATCTCATCGGGGTGAGCGGGCCGGAACTCGTCGGTGTCCACAGGATTCGGCATCCAGAAGAGTTTCCGGCGTGGCAGACCGCTGGCGATCGCTTCTTCGAACATGCCCTCGTTCAACAGCATTACCCGCGAAGCCCACTTGGCAAGCCACTTCAACTCCAAACGGCCCGCACGCGAATTGCGCATTACGGGAATGATCCCGCTACCGCTGATCTTCATTACAATTGGTTTTCCAAGTGCACGAGCCACCGGCAGGCCTGTAGCCAGATGTAAGCCCTGCATCAGAAAATAGACAACGTCGTAGTGACTACGATCGCGCCACAGCGCCCAAGCAACCTCCATCGCGAAGAACAGGTCCTTCCATTGTCCGCGTGAGCGATGTGTTAGAATTCGCACCGGCACACCGGCAGGATCCACCCACTCGCGTACGGCTGGCATCGGCGGCCCTCCCGCGCACAGTACCTGGACTCGGTGACCGCGCCGGATCATGGCCGAGGCAATTCTTTGGGCTTCCACCTCGGAGCCTCCCATCACCGGTGGATAGGAGTCGCTAATCAAAAGAAGAGAAACCGATCTTATGGGCGTGGAAAGGGTCATCATCGCCCGCTGAGAATCCCGCGGTGCAGCATCTGCTCTGGTACCCATCATTGTAGCGAGAGGCAACCGGGAGAGGATCGGCAGAAATTCAGCGCGGGTGGCCGGGGACGCTACACTGAAGGTCACAATGTGTGGAATCGCAGGATTCGTCTCGACGAAACGGCCCGAGGTTATCGAACCCACCGTTCGCCGGATGATGGTCGCCTTAGCCCGCCGCGGCCCCGATTCGGAGGGTTTTGAGGCTTGGCCGGGCGTGGGGTTTGGTCATCGGAGGTTATCCATCCTGGATTTGAGCCCGGCCGGACATCAACCCATGCTTTCCGATGACCGCAAGACCGGGGTGGTGTTTAATGGCTGCATTTACAACTTCCTCGAATTGAGAGCGGAACTCGAGCAGCGCGGCCACCGGTTCCGGTCCCATTGCGATACGGAGGTGCTAGCAACCGGGTATCTGCACTGGGGCATTGATGAGTTGGTTGTCCGGCTGCGAGGCATGTTCGCGTTCGCGATCTGGGACGAAACCAGGCGCACGCTCTTCCTGGTGCGCGACCGGTTGGGCGTGAAGCCGTTAGTCTATTATGCTCGCGATGGCGAAATGGCTTTTGCATCCACCGTGGGTGCGCTGGGGGCGGGAGGCTTTCGAGGTCCCGTCGATCCTGCCGCCATATTGCAATTCCTGGAATACGGGAACGTCGCCGGCGACCAGTGCATTTTTGAGCAGTTATCGAAATTGCCACCGGCGACGATTCTGGAGTGGCGTGATGGCGTGGCCGGTCAACGGACGTACTGGACCCTGCCGCGGTGGGATGAAACGGACGCATCGCCCATTACTTTCGATGCAGCCGTGGAAGAAGCCGAAAGCCTGATCGTGGAATCGACGCGCCTGCGTTTGATTTCCGACGTACCTATCGCCGCGTTACTGAGCGGCGGCGTCGATTCGACCCTTGTGTGCTGGGCTCTGTCCCGCTTGAACGCCAATCTAACTGCATTTACAGTCGGCACCCCTGGAGACCCCAGCGATGAGTCGGGGCAGGCTCGCCAGACGGCGCAAAAGCTTGGGATTCCACATGAGGTGGTAGAACTGCCGGCCAATCGTCCAGAGTTCTCTGAAATGGAAGACGCCTATTCCGAGCCGTTCGCCAGTATGAGCGCGCAGGCCATGCTCCGGGTTTCTCGCGCGGTGAAACGGAGGGCCACGGTACTGCTGACCGGCGATGGCGGCGACGATGTATTTCTGGGCTACTCGTTTCTTCACAATGCGTGGCTGGCGCAGGAAACCGCCCGGAAGCTGCCTTCTGCTCTGGTTCCTCCGCTACGGATCGCAGCGGCCTGTCTGCCTTCTGCGGGTCCTCTCCGCCGGTTACGCCGTTATTTGGAATACAGCACATCCGGCCTTGCTGCGTATGCTCACGCACATGATGGGCTCCCGTATTTTGAGAAGTACGGCATCTTGGGGGAGCGTCTTCAGAGCCTTTCATTGCCGCAACGAAACCTCCCTCCATCGTTTGATTCGGCACGCAGACTTTTATCGGATGTACTCACCCATCAGTACCGGAATCACTTCCTGGGCGAGTTCATGCCGAAAGTGGATGGGGCGACCATGTACTATTCGATTGAATCCCGTTCGCCCTTCTTGGATCAGAAACTGTGGGAATTCGCAGCGCGCCTGCCTCCCCGTTTGCGCTTCCACAACGGCGTGCTCAAGGCGGTCCTCCGAGAAATTGTCCGGCGCCGCGTGGATCCGGCCATCGCGTCGCGTCCGAAACAAGGCTTCACGGTCCCCGTTGAGCGCTGGTTGGCGGAAAGGTGGACGGGCGCGTTAGACCACTTGACCCGGCCGACCGAGCTGGAGCGCCAAGGCTGGGTGCGGAAGGGGTCTCTTGAGCGTCCCATCCAGGATGCTCGCGCGCGCCGCTGGGTCCCGACCCAGCTTTGGTTCCTGCTCATTCTCGAGCACTGGCTGGCCCGGCAAAGCGCGGCGTGAGAACAAATTATGTGCTTTTGATGACCCTGGCGGGATTTCCCACGGCTACGGAACGCGGGGGAATCGGGTGCGTGACCACGGACCCGGCGCCAATGGTGGTTCCCTCTCCAATCTCCGCCATTACAATCGCGCCGGCGCCAATCCAACAATCGGAGCCGATGGGGATGACTTCAAACACGCCCTCTTCGGCCCCTTCAATTCGCCCCTCCTGACTGCGGCCGTGCTGCCGGCGTCCACTCAATATCTGCACGCCCGAAGCAATCTGGGTCCGGTCCCCGATGTCGGTCTGTCCCAGGACGCACAGCGAGCCAATATAGACCCGGTTTCCCACGGAAGCTTGCGGATGAGCAAAGAACGATCCCATTCCAATGTGAGATTCGAGCGAGCAGGAACGCAGAGTCATCGCGTAATACGCTGTGCGCAAGTAACTGCCCGGCAGGCCGGGGGCCAGGGCCACAAGGTGAGCGAAGAATTCAAACACGCGCGCTGCCCTGCCGAATCCGGCCAACAGTGCAAAAGGGAAGGTGGCGATCAGCGCGACAAGCTGTGCGATCCGTTTTATTCCCACGGATGCTAGCGGCCCTCTCTCACACTCCGCTCGTGCCGCTGGTATCGGCAATTTGCATTCGAAAGCCCTTCTAATTCCATCATGAGCGCCAGGGGCGAGTGCTCCGAACCTATGCTCATGCGGGGGATTTCGTACAACTCCGTGTCCTCGCGGATAAACCCGCCGTGAGCCGAAAACAGGGTCCTGGAGCGCACCTCTTCGCGGACGTTGTGGCCACCATGCCCAAGTCGAGTAGCGTCAATACCCTTATTCTATCGGCTTCCCGGCAGAATCACAGGAGGAGGAATAGATACCCAGCAAGGGGGCCACTGCGCAAGAAGGCGGGGTTGGATTTTAAGGTTACAATGATGCTTCGGAAGCGGGCATGCTGGGATCGTTTTCCCGGACGGCACGTGCGTGTGAAAGGTGGGAAGGCGACTAAGGAGCGCGATGCTCACCAACATTCGATATCGAATCCTAAAGAGGATCTCTCCCGGTGCCCCAGATTGCTGTAGCGGGCCCATTTACGAAAGACAATCGAAGCTCATCGCCCTAATGGGGATGAAATCTTCAACAAGATTGTCATCGATTTCGGCTGTGGCGAAGGAGCTGATGCCGTAGAGATGGCTGGAAGAGGCGCCAGGCGCGTGATCGGTATTGACATCCGCGAGGACATTCTCCAGCTAGCAAGACAGAAGGCTGTCAGCGCAGGTGTTCAAAATACTTGTCTCTTCGCATCTTCGACGAAGGAGGCTGCGGATGTTGTCGTTTCCGTGGACGCTTTTGAGCATTTCGCCGACCCGGCGGGAATCCTCCATAGCATGAACACACTTCAGCAACCCGCAGGCGAGGTCCTCGTGAGCTTCGGGCCAACCTGGTATCACCCATTGGGCGGTCATCTATTCTCCGTATTTCCATGGGCGCATCTGCTATTCAGCGAGAAGGCCCTTATCCGCTGGCGTTCCACTTTCAAGACAGACGGGGCAACACGCTTCAGCGAGGTGGCCGGCGGCCTGAACCAAATGACCATAGCGAAGTTTGAAGAGTTGATCGCCGGCAGTCCTCTCAGGCTCGCCAGCCTCGAACTTGTACCCATCAAGAAGCTTCGACGCTTCCACAACCGCCTAACGCGTGAATTTACAACAGCTGTTGTCCGTTGCCGTCTGGTCAAACGAACCTGACGACGAAAATGCCCGGAACCCGAGGCCGCCCACGGACTCACAGTAGGCCGGCATAAATATCGAGGAGTCTGCGCGCCCGGGCTTTCGGGGCGTGACGCTCGATAATTCGCTCTTTGGAGCGCTCTACCAGGCGCTGGGCGAAGCCCGCATCCTGGAGCACTCTCGCGATGGAGCTGCGCATACCAGAGATATCTCCAGGCTCGATCAGTAACGCAGTTTCCCCATGGCTGGCGATTTCCGGGATCCCGCCTACTCGTGTGGCGACGACGGGCACGCCCGCAGCCATCGCTTCCAGGAGAGCATTGGGCGAACCCTCGCTTAGCGAGGACAGTACCGCGACTTGAGCGATTCCGTAGTAAGGCTCGGCCGATTCTTGCTGCCCGGTCAGCGTCACCAAGCTCGCGAGGTTTAGTCTGTGGATGCGTTCTTCGATGCGGGATTGCTCCGGTCCTTCTCCTACGATGACCAGATGCGGGCAGAGTTCAGACGGCAAACGGGCGAATGCCTCCAGCAAGGTCAGATGGTCTTTCTCCCGCGAAAGTCGGCCGACAATCAAGATCACGTTCCGGTCCGCGCCGATCCCCAACTTTTCCCGAAGCGCCCGGGATTGATCGGGCTGGCGGAAACTCCTGCCCCAGTCCGGTGGTATGGCGTTATGAATAACCTCAATACGGTCCTGGTTCACTCCCTGCGTGATCAGTTCCTCACGGAAGGGAAGGCTGACGGTCAGCACTCTGCGCGCAGAGGGAAGAGACCACCGGTCGAGCTGGTTGTACATCCGCGCTCGCAACGTGGGCCAGGTATACCCGTGGTGGAAGGCCACCCAGGGCGCCTTGCTTGGCAGGGACGCACAGCGGGCGAGAAAATGCGACTTTACGGCGTGGGTTTGAATGACATCCGGCCGCAGCCGCTCCACCAACTGGCTTAGTTTGCGAATCACGCTGGGATCGTAGGGACCAGACTCCTGAATCGCCTCCACCGGAAATCCGCCATCGAGGGCTGTATCGATGAACAGATTCTTCGATGAGCCACGGGTGAACGTCGCGATGGTAGTTTCCACGCCGGCCTCGCGTGCGAGCTTTGCAAATTCGAGCAGATTCTTCGCAGGTCCGCTGATGTTGGGAGCTTCGATGATCGCCAGGAGGCGCAGGCGACTCATGGCTCGCCCCGAAGCCAGCCTTCGTAGGTATCGCAGAGCTTGCGGCCCAATATTCCCCAATCGTAGACGGTGCGAACCAGATCGAACGCAGAGGCCGATAGTGCTGTACGGGCGACCTCCGATAAAGTCAATTGTCCCAGATGACGAAGCCAGGTTTCGGCGTCATCCGGGTCCGCCAATAGAATGTTCTCGCCGGGAGTAACCGCCAGGCCTTCGGCTCCGAGCGGAGTGGAGACCACCGGAACGCCGGCCGCCATCGCTTCCAGAATTTTAAGCCTGGTGCCTCCGCCGGTACGCAGCGGCACAATGGCTGCCAGAGCGTCGCGATAGTAGGGACGCACGTCCGGCACGGTCCCGGTCACCGTCACGCCCTCTTCGTTGCCTAACTGGAGCACTGCGGAAGTCGGGTTGGCTCCTACGATCCACAGGTTCAGATCCGGGAACCGCCGGCGCAGAACTGGCCAGATGCGCCGGGTAAATGAAGTTGCTGCCTCCACGTTCGGGTAGTAGTCCATCGACCCAACGAACACCAGCTTGTGGGCTTGGCCTGAGACCTGCACGCCCGGGCAGAAGTCGGCTGTATCGACTCCGTTTTCAATCACCGCGATCCGGGCCGAGGGCGCAGTGCGCCTTAGCTCCTCGCATTCCCTTACGCTACAGACGACATGCCCGAAAGCGGTCTTCAAAATATGCTGTTCGAGCGAGGCGAGCTTCGCCGCTGTGAGTCGAGCATACCAGCGCTTCGCAGGCGACGACACAGTAGCGCTAAAGCGGCGCATCGCTTCCGATTCGATGTTGTGCCAGTTGTAGACGATTCTGGTCGCGCTTCCCGCGCGCCGGACGATGGCTTCGCCATAACGAATCATATGAAGGAGGTCGAGATGGATCAGGTCGTAAGCGTCCGAGCTGGTCAGACGATCGACAGCCGCGCTCATTTCGTCGGATGTGTAGTTCAGAATCGGAAGGGGCCAACGTCCGAACGCGCCCCGGATTAGTTTCGCGGGTCCATAGGCGGGGGGCTTGGGAATCGCCACTACCTCCTGGAAAAACGGTAGATCCTTGCGAGTGAGTGGTTCAGCGCCGGGATCCGTGAAGTGGAGATACGTTACCTGTCCGCGCTGAGCCAGGGCGCGGGCAAAGTAATACTCGCGTAACTTAGCCCCACTCCGCGTCGGCCAGCATTGCCTCGGAGAAAGAAATAGGATGCGCACACTGGGACAGGGAACTGTTCCCCCGTTGTAACACAAACTTCGAGACGTCTGGTAGAATTGGGTCTAACCTGACGGCCCTGATGGGAAAATCCAGGAATGCTCCCAAAGTCATGCCGCGCACGGTGCGAGCCAGAGGCTTTGGAGCTACCTCGTCCACAATAATTTGCTAGGTGCTATCTTCGCCGCGGAGAGAATGTGAAGCGGGCGCGAAGCGTTCTGATTTGCCACCATGATGAGCCGCTGAACCGCTTTGGCCTGGCACGATGGCTAGCGTCTTTTACCGATTTGGCCGCCATCGTGGTCGTATGTGAGCCCCCGGCTCGTTTGTGGCGACGCATCCGCCGGGAGATCCAGCGAGTCGGGGTGCTTCGATTCATCGATGTTCTGGCCTTCCGCATCTATTACCGGTTCGCGCTCGCGGGAGCCGACAACGTCTGGGCCGAAGCCACGCTGAACAATCTGTTCCAGCGGTACGTCGATATCCCGGCGTCCTGCCGGGTTCTAGAAACTCCGAGCCCAAATAGCGCCGAAGTCGTGAAGCTGCTTCAGCAAGTTCAACCGGATCTCATCGTGGCACGATGTAAGAACATCCTACGGGAACAGGTGTTCAAAGCCGCGTCAAACGGCACATTTGTCCTGCACCCAGGTGTATGCCCGGAGTACCGGAATGCGCATGGTTGCTTCTGGGCGCTCGCACGCAGGGATCTGGAGAACGTGGGGATGACGCTCTTGCGCGTGGATGCAGGCGTAGACACGGGTCCAGTATATGGCTACTATCGATGCCGTTTCGACGAGTCGCGCGAGTCGCACATCGTGATTCAGAATCGAGTGCTGTTCGATAACCTGGATCTGTTGCGCGCAAAATTCGAGGAGATTCTTAGCGGCGAGGCTCAGATGATCGACACGGCCGGTCGAAACTCGCGGGCTTGGGGCCAACCGTGGCTCATGAGCTACCTGCGTTGGAAGCGTGCGGCCCGCCGGAGAACCGAATGACTAATCGAGCAGTTACGCTGCTATTTCATGATGTAGTTCCGGACGGCCGCTGGGACTCCAGTGGTTTCCAGGGCGCGGATGCGGACGTGTACAAATTGGATTGTGCCGACTTCCGCCGGCACTTGGCGGCGATCGGGGAGAGTCTGCGGCTGGCACCGACAACTGGTCCTGCGCTGCTGGCCCGCCCGTCATCGGAGCACCCTGTTCTGATCACATTCGACGACGGCGGCGTGAGTGCGGCTCTCTACATCGCTGACATGCTCGAGGAGAGGGCGTGGAAAGGGCACTTCTTCGTTACGGGCTGTCGCATCGGCACCTCCGGATTCCTCGACCGGACCCAAATCCGGGAGCTGCACCGGCGCGGCCACATCATCGGGAGTCATTCCTATTCCCACCCGCTCCGAATGGCGCATTGTTCAATGGAGCAACTGGACGACGAGTGGCATCGGAGCGCGCTCATGTTGGCGGAAATACTGGGCGAACCGATCCGGGTGGCATCCGTTCCGGGGGGAGACTATTCACGCCAGGTCGCCGTGGCTGCGAGCAGGGCCGGCATCAAGCTGCTGTTCAACTCGGAACCTGTGACTGGATCGCACATGGTTGATGGGTGTCTGGTCATGGGGCGCATCACAGTAAAGCGCGGCCACCCGCCCCAACGGTCGGCGGCCATTGTCGCGGGAGACCGGCAGCCATGGATTCAAGAGTACCTGTTCTGGAACGCCAAGAAGGTTGCCAAGGCGCTCTTGGGCGGAGCGTGGTTGCGAGCACGAGTCATGCTGCTGGAGCGCCGGACAAAAAGAGATGCAGGGCCTGATTCACGAATTACCTAGAACAGCACACCTGCACACCCGGATCGTATCTAAGAGCGTCAAGTTCTTATTCGACCGCTGTGGCCGTTCGTGGATGAGAACCCATTCATGATCAGTAAGCATGGCGGAGAACTTGTGGCAGCTGAGCCCTTCCTAACGAGTGCAAGCCGACGGCCAAAGGCATGATCGCCCGCAGAAAATAGTTGCTTGATCACATGATAACGGGTGGACGCTTTGGGTATACCCCAATTGACACAATAGATACAGATCTCAGCGTGGCGCGGACAGAGTTCCAAAGCTACTCTGTGGAAGGAGGTCTAATGCGTTACTGGAGTGTCGTTTGCGCAATAACGGCGGTGGCCTGTATGGCCCAATCGCCGACCAAAGTGAACCTGGGCGATCAGGGCGTCAATCCCGACTTTTCCGCGATGTCGCATACGCGGCCGATGACGGTGGGAACCGTATTGCCGGCGACGTGCCAGACCGGTGAACTGTTCTTCAACTCAGGGGCGACGGCGGGTCAGAATCTTTACGCCTGCACGGCAACCAACACATGGACTCTGGAAAGCGGTGGTTCCACGAACGGCAGTGCGATCAAGACCGCGCTATCCATCACGGATTCGGGCAGCGCCAACGCCTACACGGGCTGTGACGCCAATTCGACAGTGCCAACAGACGGCCTGCTGATCGTGCTGAAGCCAGCCCATGACAACACAGGAGCCTCGACTTACAACCACTGCGCTGCCGGAGCCAAGCCGGTTCAAACAGCTTATGGAGCGGCGATGCTCGCGGGCTCGATCCGCGCGGATGGCGGAGCTTCGCCCAGCGGCGTACTTCTGCGCTACTCCAGTGCTGCAAACGGCGGCAACGGTGCGTGGCAGAATCTGACCCCCGGCCAAGTGCAGTTGCCGCCGCAGACCGCATCCAACTTCAGTCAGTTTCCGCGAGCCGATGGCAACGGTCTTACGCAGTGGGCCAGCCCAACGAATCCCGGCGATGGACGGCGGACCAGCCTGGTGGAGTGCAACGGCAGGTCTTGGGATCTCGTTAACACGGCACTGTTGGGGGCGCTGTTCAGCTTTGGGTCGGGCGCGGGCGGGGTTACAGGGAGCGCCTCGACTGGCTCCGGTACGCAGCTTCCGGGTTGTACTCTAACAACCGGTGCTGCGAGCGGAAACAACGTTTACTACAATCTCACGGGCGATGACAAGATTTTCAAGACAGGACGCAACCTCCACTTCGACGTGACCGTGGCGCTGAGCGCTACCACCTCCACTCGCAACTGGATCGGCTTAACGGGTGCGGCGGCTGCCACGATCGTAGGGTCTGCCACGCCGCCGGTGAGCGGCTTCCTGGGCTTCCGCTACGATACGGGAGCGGGCGATTCCGCATGGCAATGTGTGGTGGCGAGTACTGCCGCTACGGTGGTGGGCAGCAGTGTTTCCCCATCGACCAACCAAGTCCACTTGAAGTTCATCGCGGATGATACGAACAACGCGGTTCATTTCTACATTGATGGCACGGAGGTATGCACGGCAACTTCCATCACGAATTACCCGCCAGCAACGTTTCTATCGTTTGCGTTGACGGAGACGACCCTGACGAACGCCACGCGTGCTCTCACGATGGCATACCAGTGGATTCAAGGAGATAAGTAGATGGTGCGGTTTCTAGGCGGAATACTCGCAATTACTGTCGCCGTGGGCCAACCTCTGCCCAACCTCGGTTATGGCAGCGCCGCTTCCGGATTCAATTGGGCTGGCCCAAAGAATCTCTATCCAGGTTACGCGCACTACTTCAGCTTTCCCGGTGTCTACTGGCGCGTTCCAGTGACGTGTTCCGCAAGTGGGAACACTTGTAACACAGCAGGTAGCGGTTACACTCCCACTGGTACAGAAATCGGCGTATTTGTTACGGCCAGCACACCTCCGACCGGCATGGAAACGATGCTCGCGGGGCCAAGTGCAAACTACAAAATCTGCAACGTCTCCGGCACTCAGTTTAAACTAGGACGAAGCAACGCCTGCACTACCATCGAAGCTTTCTCATCGACCGGCACGAATGTTTCGATCCTGCTCACGAACGCCGCCATCAGTTGGTCGGGCCACACCTTTATCACATCGAACACCGGCTGGCCATCAGGGACTACCCTTCAGTGGGGATACAGTACTTTCGGCAGAGGTTGGAACCAGGACGCCGTCAACTCCCCAAACCACAATCCAGAAGACTTGTCGCACGGTTCAGCCATGGTACTGCGCGCCACTATCCCAACTGGCACGACCCCTGGAGACTACTCAGTCTCCATCGTGATGTGTACTACCGATACAACCGGAGGAGGATGCGCTGGTCTTAGCGATACCCTTAGTTTCACCGTTACCGTCGCCCCGTTGACCTATCTCTCCGACGCCAACGAGCCCACCTCCTTTCCGGCAGTCACGGGTCTTTCCACATGGGTTAGCTTCATGACCAACGCCACCAACGGTGGGGGGAAGTGGTGCACAAAATCGACCGGAGCAACCAACCCAACCAATCTCGTAACTTCAGCCGGAACCGACAACACGATCAGTTATTACGACGGCGGGTTGACGTACCGCTGGATCGCTCAGTGGACCGGAGATTCCACGTGGCTTAACTGCACCAATAACATTCTTCAACAGATGGCGTGGGGAAATGCGAATTCGGCTGGAGTCGGATATATCATTCCAAATAATGGCCAGCCACCAGGATACAGGTTGTTCCCCACAGGATACATGATGGCGTCGTTGCAAGATGCTCGCTACGCTGATGTGGTTCAGTACTATGCAGGATTGATGGATCGTAGCGGGGGTGGAGCTTTCGTTGGCAGTTGCAATGCGAACGACTCACTAACCCGCGAGAATTCCTATGGCTTTGAAGTGATGATGGCCATCGACCGCATGGGCCTGACCCCTCATGATCCGACCGGTACGGCGTATTTCAATGTCTGGAGATTTCGTGAGCAGAGTTGCGCCGATATGCTCATTCAAGTCATGGATTACTACACCAACGGTGAGTTCCGATACACGCAGAATCAATACTTCATCACCGGCATTGCGCTCGACGCTCTCATTAAATGGTGGCAGGTTACAAAAGACCCCCGCGTTCCGATGGTCGTAAAGCCAATCCTCGACCAGTACTGGACAAACTACAATCTGACGACCCACAAAGCCATGTGGACCCCCGATCCGGCGTGGCCTGCCAGTCCGCGCTGCTCCAGTACAACAACGTGGTTCAATGCAACTGTCTCTGGCCACTGCCAAGACACAACCTCAGACAATGTTTCAGACCTTCACAATTTGTTCGTCCATGCCTTCGCATGGTACTGGAGAGTCAGCGGGGACGATATCTACCGCACGGAAGGCGACGAGATCTTCAACCACGAGTTTGACAACCCTGCTTTCAGCTTCTTCGGCAAAACATTCAGCCAAGCTTTCCGCTACTCGTTCAATTACGTCGGCTGGCGTCAGGGATGGTTGTCGCCCGAGAAATCGATAGAATAGTCGAGGGGCGGGTCAACACGATCTGTGCGAGGGGTGACGCTGATCGACAACCCACTGGTGCTGCGCCGCGCGGCTCAGCACAATGGCGATTGCCGTCAAAGCGGGAAAATGGAACTTAAAGGCTAAAGACAGGAAGAACGCGCTACAGTAAAAAGCCACTGCACCGATCAACACGCAGAAGACACCTGCCGCAATCATCGTATTCTGCGGGGAAGGCGGCCGAGCGCGTGCCTGTTTCAAAGTCCCGCTCAACAAACCGTACGTAGAAACCAAAGCCGCTATGAAGAGCATCGCCGCGGGAATCCCCACTTCGCTGGATACCTGGGTGTAGGTATTGTGTGTCTGGTGCCAGTTTCCGTGAAACCCTTCCGCCTTAGCTGCGAACCCTTCGTGATCGGCGAACTCACCCGGCCCCACTCCGAAAAGCGGCCTCTGCACGGTGAAAAGGAGACTCTTCTGGAGCAAATACCAGCGCGATTCTCCCGAATAGGTGGCTTCGGTTTGCACCGCATTGTCCTGCGACCATACCAGCGTCGCCAGACGTTGGGTGATTGTTCCAGGCAGAAGGAGCAACATCATGGCACCGACTGTCAGCGCAGCCACCCCGATCCCAATTCTCTTGAGCGGCGGTAGCTTGTAGACGATCACGGCCAACGTGACCAGAATCGCAACCTCCGCGCCCCGCGAACCCGTAGACAGGATCAAGTAGAGCCCGAATAGAAGTCCACTGAGGGCTATAATGCGCAGCACGATGGCCCGTCCGGGAGTGACTAGCACCAGCCCCAGGAATGGCAACAGCAGCGCTAGCAAAGCAGCATAGTCATTCGAATTTCCCATGGTAAGACCGGAGGCAATCTCAAGGCGGTCGTCGGCGCCCATAGTCTCTGCCTTGAAAAACTGTCCCAGTAGAATCACGATGACGGAAGCGATCGAAAGCATGCCCAGCAACCGCCAGCATTCGCGCCAAGTCATCACCAATCCCGCGATCAGGAATAGTACGACAAATTCCGTTCTCAGGTACCCGACCACCAGCTTTAGCGACCCCCCCCTCCAATCGCTGAACGGAACCGAGGCGACGAGGCAAAACACGAAACCTAACCAGTATTTCGCCTGCCTGGACTGTACGGTTCGCGCCAAGCCATCGCTCAGCAGCAGGCACAGGATCGCCGGGGCGCCAAAGACGTAAAGCACGTACGAATTAAAGCCAAATTTAGCAGCCGCGACCTCGTGCAATCCGGTAAACCTGAAAAACAGAAATACCATTGCAAGGTTCAAACCTACGCGGCGGATGGGATTATTCACTTCCGCGGCATATGTATCCTGCGCGGATTGCACCCAGGGAGCAGGGGAAGGCGCGGGCTTCTCACTCAGAGGAGGCCTTAAGGGAGCCGACGCAAGTCCCTTATTTGTCCGTAACTTCCGAGCGTCGGCTGCGGCAGAGGGAGTGTAGCGCAAGCTCAACTATACCACTATCATTCCTGTGCCAGCACTAGGTTCTAGGTTATAGAACCCGGCCACCGAGGTCCTAGGAGTTCCGTTCCATCTGGCGTTCGCATAAGTCCTGATCAACCAGTAAAATCAATTTTGAGGGCCATTCGCGGCCAGGTCTGCCGCACAGAGCTGCTCTCGGATTCCAGGTTGGGCAGCTCCGGTGGGGCGACCGACTCACTGCGACCGTACGGCCCGATCCGTTCCCACGCCAGCCGATTCCCCAGGGCGGTTACTGGGACGTCCGTAGTTACGAATCAAGACCTCAGCCGGGTTGCCCAGCGCCAGACAATAAGGGGGAACGTCGTAAATGACGACGCTATTGCAGCCGATCACAGCCCCTTCTCCGATGGTGACGCCCTTCATGATATGAGTGCCATTTCCAATCCAGGCATAACGGCCGATCCGAACTGGGCGGATATCCCGCGCGCTCATTGGGGCGTTCGCGGCGCGCAAATCCGACTGACGCGGATGGCCGTCGCTGTCAGAGATTCGGCAATTGAACGACACCCGAGCGTATTCCTCAATCACAATTTCCCGATTGATCGCGAAGCTGACATCCCAACTGATTTCAGCATGATCCCGGATCACTAAGCGGGGCGGTTCCTTTAGAATCTTTCCCGAGGCGATCGAAATGTTGCCGCCCATCCAGACGTTGTTGCCGATATGAATCTCCACGGGACCTGTGACATACGGTAACCGGTCAATGGAGACGTTACGGCCGACAGAGGCACAGCGGGCCTGAAACAGGGGGTGACGATAGAGCCGGTTACAGATGAAGTTGAAGGCAATAATGATCCCGAAGTGCGCCTCATAAAGCATGCGCAGAGGCGGCCGCAAGAATCCTGGCAAGGACGGTACGGTGGGGGAAATGAGTGCCTTTAAAAGCCGCCTAACGGTGCGGAAAAAGGGCGTCTCGGACCGCCTGACTTTGTTAAGGAATGTATCCAAGCAGGATGCGTCGGCTCTCGCCGCCGCCGACAGCCAACCTGAAGTGTAGCAGATACCTGGCAAGTCGAAAACGCCCTATCTAACGGGCGATTGAAAGTCAAAAGAGTTGGTCGGTGCGCTATAAAGGAGCTATGACTCGAGCCGAGTTTTTGAAATCCGTCGATGAAATCCTGGAGCTGCCGCCTGGAACGTTGCAGGGTCCCGAAAAGTTGGAGGATTTTCCTCTTTGGGACTCCACAGCGATGATCAGTTTCATGGCGCTGGCAGACTCCAATAATCAGACAAAACTCGCGCCGCGAGCAATGGGAGCTTGCGAAACGGTTGAGGATCTATTGCGCTTGGCGAAAGTTGAGCAATAAAGGACCATGCACGCTTCGGTGAGCGCCATTGAGTATTATTTGCCGGAGAAGGCGGTCTCCACTGCTGACCTGGCCCGCGAGTTTCCCGAATGGTCTGCCGAAAAAATCGAGGCAAAGACCGGCATCGGGTGCCGCCATATCGCCGCCAGCGACGAATGTTCCTCAGATTTGGCTGTTGCAGCGGCCCAGAAGCTCTTTGCTCAAGGATCCGCGCATGTCGAGGAGATCGACTACTTGCTCCTCTGCACGCAGAGCCCGGACCACTTCCTGCCCACGACCGCATGTCTGGTTCAGAACCGGTTGGGAATTCCGACCAGTGCCGGAGCAGTGGATATCAACTTGGGCTGTTCCGGTTACGTTTACGGCCTTGGCTTGGCGGAAGGGTTGATCGCTACCGGCCAGGCGCGCTCGGTGCTACTGCTCACAGCGGAAACCTATAGCAAATTCATGAATGAGCGTGATCGCAGTGTTCGGACCGTTTTCGGGGACGCTGCCGCCGCCACTTTACTCCGAGCCGTCGATACCAAAGAGCCCCTGCTGGGTCCCTTCGTCTACGGTACCGATGGGGCGGGCGGTCCCAATCTCATCGTGCCAGCCGGAGGCATGCGGCAGCCGCGCAGCGCAGTTTCGGCGGTGGAGGTTGCCGACGATCAGGGTAACCTGCGGTCGCAGGATGATCTGTTCATGAACGGCCCGGAAATCTTCAACTTCACGTTGTCGGCGGTGCCAGAGTCCATTGAGAGGTTGCTCCAAAAAGCGGGCGTGGCTCTTGAAGACATCGAACTCTTTGTGTTTCACCAAGCCAACCGGTACATGCTGGACCACCTCCGCAAACGCTTGCACATCCCTTCCGAGAAGTTCTACTTTGCCTTAGAGAACTGCGGCAACACGGTATCTTCAACCATCCCGATCGCCCTAAAAAGAGCCTCGCTCGAGGGTGTGTTGAAGCCGGGCTCACGCGTGATGCTAGTAGGATTTGGTGTCGGCTACTCTTGGGGAGCCACGCTGCTCCGGCCGAGCGCGATGGCCTGACAGATTCGCGCTGGGCCGCTTCCTTGCGGTTGGCGTCCACTTCTCTGGTGCCTTTCCGGAACATCAACCGGTAGCGACGGACTCCAGAAGGCGCTGCAACGCAGCCGTCTGACGCTCGGCGTTAAAGTGCTCCTCGAACCAGGGGGATGGGACGGCGTCTGCCCAGGGCATCTCGAAAAACTCAGCGATCTGCTGATCCATGACTGCCGGCTCCTTTCCCGCATACACGCAACGATAAGGAATACCGCTGTGCTGCAGGATTCGCTCACTCGGGGAATCGGGGGGTAGGTACGCCAGGATCGGCCGTCCGATCTGCAGATATTCGAAAAGCTTTCCGGGAACTTGGAGCGTCGACCGCGGTTGGATCAGCAGCGTGGCGCCGGAAGAAGCGGTGATGCCTTGCGCCTGGCTCTGCGGCACTTGCTCTGTGATCAGTTCCAGCCATCCTTGGCGGGCCGCTTTCTGCAGAAGCTCCGGACCTGGTACGGAATCGGGCTTGGCCACGCCTACCAGCCGCAGGAGGATTGCTTCCGGCCGCAGCCTGCCGCAATCGACCAGGCGCGCGATCGACTCGAGCAGCGGCTTAGCATCGCGACTTCCATAGAGGGAACCGACGTGACTCATCACTTTGCGGCTGCTCATAGAAAGAGGTGCCGGGTGCACTCGGGCTTCAGGATCGAAGCCGTTCCAGATCAGGTGAATCTTATCTCTCCATTGTGGATAAATCTTCCTCAGCCGTTCCGCCGCCCCGTCGGTGTTGGCCACGACCGCCCGTGCGTCGCGCATGGTTCTTCTCTCCAGAAACCGTTCGATGAGCCTGGACCGGCGTGGCATGAGGATATTGGCAGGGTTATCCCCCATCGGATCCCGGAAATCCGTTACCCAGGGAAGCTTTGTGAGGTGTGCCAAGCGCCACGCCGCCAGATGGGGCCCTAGCGGTGGATACGTAGAAAGAATGACAACCCGGGCAGAAGGGTTCGCTCGCAGGAACATTTGGCCTGCTCGGCTCGCCGCGAATGCCCATCGGGTACCGGTGACGGCCGGCAGCACCAGCTTTCTGACGGCGCGCTCAAATTGCCATCCCAGGCCTCCCCGGGATTCGGTGAGGAACAGATCTGGAATGCTCTCCGCGTCTGGAACGATATCAGCAGCGCCGGCGGCGGCTGTGATTACGTGGCATTTCAGGCCGTTCCGTGATAGATATTTGTAGAACCGAAAGGGCCGCAGTCCGCCAATCGCATTCTCTGGCGGAAAATGGTACGCAAACATCAGCACGGTGTCTGGTGTCACGGTGCTATTGGTCCGGCGTTTTGCTGCTTTGAAAATAGCTGCTGAGAACGGCGTGGCAGCGCTCGCCGGCTTTCCCATCCCACAGTGGCGGTAAAACACTCTTGGGAGGAGCCAGGAGAGCCGTGCGCCAAGCTTGCAGGATGGAATCTTTGCTCACTCCCGCGAGACGGTTCGTTCCGCACTCTATGGTGACAGGCCGCTCCGTATTTTCGCGCAAAGTGAGACACGGAACACCCAGCACCGTCGTTTCCTCCTGTATCCCTCCGGAATCGGTCAACACGATGAAACTCTCCGCCTGTAATCGAAGGAAATCCAGATATCCAAGGGGATCCAGGAGATGGATCCGTGGAGGAAGCGCACGGGATCCTTGTTCTAGCCGTGCGCGTGTGCGGGGATGAACCGGCCAGAACAGCTCCAGGTCCTCCGAGATCACGGACAAGGCCCCCAGAATCTCCGCGCGTTGTCGCTCATCGTCGACATTGGCCGGCCGGTGCAGCGTGACTAATCCGTAGCGCTCGCCGCCGATTCCCAACCGATGCCGGACATCCGACTGCATAGCGCGGGGCAGATGCTTGCGGAGCGAGTCAATCATCAGGTTCCCGACCAGATGGATGCGTTCGGGCGGCACTCCTTCACGCGTCAGATTATCGACGCCGCTCCGTTCGGTTACCAGGAGGACATCGGAAATAGCATCGGTGACCAGACGGTTGATCTCTTCAGGCATGGTCCGGTCGAAACTCCGCAAGCCTCCTTCCGCGTGCACAACGTCGATACCCAATTTCTTGGCCACGAGAGCTCCCGCCACGGTGGAGTTCACGTCGCCGACCACGATGACGCCGCGCGGGGATCGTTCCAGCAGTACCGGCTCCAAACGCTTCATGATTTCGGCTGTCTGCTGGGCGTGGCTGCCTCCGCCGGCGCCTAAGTGGTAGGCAGGCTCAGGAAGTCCGAGGTCCCGAAAGAATTGTCCGGACATGCTGTCGTCGAAGTGCTGGCCGGTGTGCACCAGTGTGGTGGAAAACGCGCTGTCCTGCGAAAGAGCGTTCCAGAGCGGAGCGACCTTCATGAAATTGGGTCTTGCTCCCGCAACCATCACTAGTTCAACTGGCATCTTCATACAATTTCAGCACACCTCGCATCGGCAGGATTCAACGAAAACGATGGTCGTCTTAAGTTCGCTCGGGATCATGCCGCGCGAGCCACGCACGCATGGAAGCCGGTAACCGGTGCCCGGCAAGGAGAGCCAGATCGTGAAGGAATGGCGGCTTCCTCCACACAGCGAGCCCGACGTAGACGATCATCCCCGTCGCCACACAAACTGCCAGTGTCGCGGGCGGGCGGAGGCCAATCCGCTCCAATCCAATTCGCGTCGCGATTGTAGCCAGGAGCATCACGATCGAATATCCCAGCGTCGGCATCAAACGTCTCACGAACGTCCAAAGAGAAAGGTCTATCAACCGGAAGGGAATCGCCAAAGTCGGCGGAGTCAAGGCGTAAAAGAACGCCGCGTAGGATATGGCCACACCTTCGGTGCCCCAGGGTAAACCGACCACAAACGATGCGACGAGCAGGGGACTGGAGACGAGCCCCCAGCGCAACATCCAGTCGGTCCTTCCTTTGGCCATAAAGATGTATCCCACGGTGGTGACAATCGACTGCACCAATCCCACCGGTGCCAGAATCATCAGCAATCGCGCAGCGGGATGCCACTTCGGGCCGAGAAACACGTCGATCAGCGGTCCCGCGACGGCCATCATCCCCAAGGTCATGGGGAAGGTCAGTGCGGCAATCACCGAGCACAGCCGCGTATAGGCCGACCGGAATCGCTCGTTGTCATCTTGTACCTGCGAAAACGCAGGAAACAGGACACGCCCGAGCGCCCCGGAAACGTGTTGCAGGGGGTACAACATCAAGTTGTACGCATATGAATAAAAGCCCAGGGCCGCGGCTCCCACATACCGACCCAGCAGCATGTTATCGGCATTGCGGGCAAAATAGTTGAGAATCTGGAATCCCGAGAGATTCGCGCTGAAACCGAAGATGAGCCGGATCTGGGCGAAATCGAATTTCCACTTCGGGTGCCAGCGCGACTGGAGGGTAAACGCCAGGGCCTCGGTAGCGGCACTGGTCAGATTCGCGGCAACCAGGCTCCAGACTCCCAGACCGGACCATGCGCAGGATATTCCCACTGCAGACGATGCCAGAGCAGTCGTAATTTCTGTTATGGCGATCTTTCGAAAGGCCATAGTCCGGCTCAGCAACGTGCTCGGCACACTCCCCAGGCTGGAAAGCACGAACGACACGGACAAAGCTCGCATGATGTTTGTCAGCGCCTGCGTGTGATAGAAGCGGGCAACTAGAGGAGCCCCGAGCACGCAGACCGCGCAGGTAGTCAGACCGAAAATAGCGTTCAGCCAAAACGCCGTTGAGGGCAGGGGTTCTTCCACTCGCTTCTGTTGGATCACGGCGGCCGACATCCCAAAATCCCGAAAGATCGAAGCGAACCCCAGAAAGAACGTGCACATCCCGACCAGGCCGTAGTCGGCGGGAGTAAGCAATCGCGCCATTACAGCGGTGGCGGAAAGCGAAATCACTTGCTGGCCCGCTCTGGCGATGGCGGACCACTTCGCCCCCGAAAGAGTTCGAGTGGTTAGACTGGATTCCGCCATCGATGGAGACGTGTTGTCGTTGTCCACTTCTATGCCGTTAAGCGATGAGGAATCGTCACCAGTCTAGCAAGCGGTCAGAATGGTTTAGCGATGGGACAGCACCTGAGTCGGGACGGTCTTACACTTCAGTGCGACGGCCATAAACGTAAAAATCCGCGAACGACCCTTGCGTGTAGTCACCCTGATAGGGGTATCGATTCGGCACATGCTGGATGAGCGTCCAACTGGGCCGATTTTCGGGCAGCCACTGCGTGAAAATTCGGTGCCGGACGTGTGTACCCTCATATCCATGGTTGTCATCGCTGTTGCTCGAATAAATAATTACGTAACGCGTGGACGCGTCGAAGAGAGTCCGCATATACCGGTCGAACACGTCGTCCTCTACGAGGTGATAGATCACATCCAGAGAAAGCACCAGTTCGGCCTGTTCGCCTTTATATTGGTCAAGATTAGCAAAGCTCTTAGTCGGATCTCCGGCAAATCGGAGACGGTACATTTCTACTGCCATGTTGCTAACGTCATAGCCTGAGTATCGCGGATAGACGGCTAAACTGAGCTGGTTGCCGTCGCCGCATCCGAACTCCATGACGGATCGAATCGCGCGGTCCTTCACGAAGCGATTGAGAACCTCGGCCTTGAACTCCGAGAATTTACCATACGATCCAACCCCCGAGTTCCCTCCGGAGGCGTAACGCGTTTCCCAATAGTCGGGAGAGGTTCGGAAGGGCACGACTGGTACCGCCGGCTCTCTGTGGAGCGTTCTGCTAAGCTTCTGTGCGAGAGAACCCACCACTGGAATCCTCTTAATCAACGCCTTTATCTGCATGAAGATACGGAGCATAGTCTAGCACATACGGCGCTGTTTGGGCCCCAAAAAGCGATCCGTGACGGGCAGCCTGGAGACAGTTTCGCCGACTATCTAACGCCGTCCGAGTCTGTTCCATTTGCCCATCGGCACACGGGTGATTTTAGCAACCGTACGGAGCGGCCAGAGTTGGTCTTGTCTCGAAATACAGCCGAATCACTCAGCCATCGGCGGCCGCCACATCGTCGTCAGACAGTTGTTGGTTGCTGTTGCTCGGCTAGAACTCTTCCCAAAATGGGTGGGCACGCGCTTTGCCCCGCAGCTCAATTTTGCCTGCCGATCTGTGGATCGCATGCTATCTTGATTTAAATGGGGTCAAGGTCGAAGTTCGTGTGGAGCGGCGCGATCGCCTGCCCATGACGTCCTGTTTGCTGGTGCTTCCGTGGCATGTGCGCCACACGGGCGGCGTCGACGAAGTAGTCAAAAGCCTGTTGCAGCACTTGGCGGCGTCCGGAGAATTCAACGCAGTCCTCTTGGTAACATCGCTCGATTGTGACGCTACCTGGGACGCTGCCCAGTCCTACTCCACCTTGTACGAGTTGGTCCCAGGCCCCCTGGAACCGCCTAGCCGTCTGCGGTCCCTTTTGTCGTTTCTATATCGCTTGCCTTCACGGCTCCTTAGACTGCGCAAGCTGCTACAGGAGATCCGAGTCGGTGTTGTCAATCCACATTATCCGCATCTAGGTATGCTGCACTTTAGCGTCCTGCGGGCACTGGGACTGTTTAACGGTGGCATAGTGCTCTCCTTTCACTTGAGCGATGCCCACGAGGCGAACAGCACGCGTGGCCTGGAGCGGTGGCTCTGGCGTTGGCTTCTGTCTTCGGCCGACCTGATCGTCACTCCAACCGACGATCTGTACGACCCCCTGTTGAGGGTTGCTCCTGAAATCCGCCCCAAGCTTGTCACAATCAACAATGGCGTCGACTTCGCGCTGTGCTCCTCTCGACCTCAGGATTTCGATCGCTTCCCCCCGGAGCTCACGGGGAAGCCGGTGGTTTTGAGCATTGGGAATCTTGACCAGCGTAAAGGCCACGACGTTGTCATGCGCGCATTAGTCGAAGTGCGCCGGGAACGGCCCGCTGCAGGATTGGTTGTTCTGGGCGCGGCGCGCCCCTACTTACGCGATCTGGAGCGGCTGAGGACAGACCTGGGGTTGGACGGCGCCGTTTTCTTCTTCGAGAACGTGCCGCACGAAATGCTCCCGTGCTATTTGAGCCGGGCCTCCCTCTTTGCTTTGGCGACCCAGCGTGAAACCTTCTGCCTGGCTCTGCTTGAAGCCGGCGCTGCCGGCCTGCCGATCGTTTCCACGCAAGCCCCTGGCGTCATTGAGGTGATTGAAGACAAAGTCACTGGGCGTTTGGTCCCGATCGGCGATGTTGATGCCTTGGCGAAGGCGATCCTGGAAGTACTCGACAATCCGAAGGAGGCCGAACAGCGCGCCGCCCGCTTTCGCCAGGAGATCCACAACCGCCTTACCTGGGACCACCACTACCAAAAATACCGAACACTTTATCATCGACTTCTGGGACACGGCGTCGAGTCGACATAATCTGACTCTAATCGTCCTCTGTGTCAGCTCGACTTCAGCTGGTGCCGCCAAATCCCGGAATCACATTTTGGCGTGAGGTCCTCCCCGGGCCGTCTTGCCCGCTTGCAGTTATTGCTGTGGTCCTTCGATGAAGAATGTGCTGGGGGCATTCTGGTTTCGATATTCAGTGAGGATCCAATCGGCGGAGCGGGCCGTGTCGGAGATGCGGACCTCATCCAAAACACCGTTCAGGAAACGGCTGCTTTGCTGCAGATTCGTCCCTAACGCAACGTTGTAGCTATTGCTGGAGATCAGTCCCGAGCGGGCCTGGCTCTGGTTCAATGAACCGTTGATGAAGATTTTCTGGGTGATCCCGTCATAGGTGCCCACCACGTAATAGAAGATCCCGGGTGTGGGAACGACATTGCTGCCTACGTCCTTCACGCCGGCAGGGCCAGTCAGGCCGAACGTAAAGGCATTGGTGGTGGCGCCCTGTGCGCAAGAACTGGAAGATGCGCACAAGTGAAGACGGTAGGAAGAATCTCCTTTGGTGACCAGGGGCTCCCAGGCGGTGAATGCGGAGGAAGCGTACTTCACCCAGCCGCTGATGGTGATGCTGGAGTTGATGCCCAGCGATGCTCCGTTGCCCGCAGCCACATACGACGCCCCGTTAAAGTTCGCCGCTCCATCCATCTGACCGGAGGCGGCCGTGGCGCCGTGATTGATTCCGTTGTTGGCGTTACCGGTTGAATCGTTGAGAGATAAGGTGGTGCCATCCGGCGCATGCCAGACGGCCTTGTAGTTGCTGTCCCACACGCCGGTCTTGTTCTGCTGATCGGCCGCCGCGGCGTTGCCGTAGTAGATATAAATGACCGTATCCGTGGTGGGCGAAACCGAAGGGACCTGGACCCAGGCCAGCACCTGCCCGGTGACCGGGTTGTAGCTTTCCAGCTCATGACTGATCTTGAACGTGCCGCTGAAGTCGGTGAACAGAATGTCGGTGCCATCGGGTTTGCCCACGCTGCCGCCGTTGGTCACACTCTTCAGGTTGGCATCGGTCACCGAGAACAGCATGGGGAAGCTGGTCAAGTTGGATGCCCCGGACACCTTGGTGTGATCGATGGTGACGGCCTTGCGGTTGGTCCAGGAGGGGTTGTACCAGGTCGGCCCGACGCTGATGGTGTAGGCAGCTGAAGCCACTCCGCTGTCTGTCATGGCTGCCTTGTAGGCGATGGCTTTCAGCGTCAGGCTGCTGCTCACCGCAACCGGGTTGACGTACACGGTTCCCACCGTGGAGCTGGGCGTGGATCCGTCAGTGGTATAGCGGATGGAGGCTCCCAAAGTGGTCGTGCTGATGGTCACCATCTGCGTCGAGCTGTAGTTCCCCGCGGGTGGCGCGAACGTCGGCGTGGCCACCTGCGCGGCAATGATCGTAAAGGTCTCCACGTTGCTGGTACCACCACCCGTGGTTACCGTCACGCTCCGGGCACCCGTAGCGGCGTTAGCGGCAATCGCAAATGTGGCGGTGATTTGAGTTGCGCTCGTGGTGACGTTGCTAGCCGAAACGCCCGTTCCGCTGATGTTGATGGTCCCACCACTCAGATTTGTACCCGCGATCGTGACCGGAACGCTGCTGTTTACGGTGCCGCTGCTAGGGCTGATTGAGGTCAGGGCCGGCATGTTTGGCAGGCTGAGCGCACAGTAGCCCCCGGACGCATTTACCCAGTTTTGCTGGATCAGGTAATCGAACCCGCCAAGATTCATGTTCGCTGAAGAACCGTTGATGGCGGAGTACGTCGCGCCAAACGTCCAGGCGCATTTGTCGGCGTTTTCGTTCCCAATGTTGTCGTACCAGGCGTTCAAGTCCGGATCGCTGGTGGACTCCTCTAATTCGTGGGCTATTATCGAAGCCATGGCGTCAGCCGCCGGATCGCCATTCGGGCTGCTCCCAGTCTGCGCAGCGCAAGCGCCGAGACCCTGAGTGTTCGCATTGCCGACGAAGGCGTATTTGATGTCCACCCCGCCAATCGTGTCATGGGTGTGCCAGCCGCAGTACTGCGTGATGAAACCTGAAGTCTCCTGGACGTCCTGCCACGTAAGCACAAAATAGAGGCCGTTCGGGTCGCTTGGCAGATGGCCCCCGGTGATGGCCGCACTCACGATCGCCAGAATGTCCGCGTCACCCAGAACCTTGCCGCGGGAGTAGTTGTCAGAGTACGAAGGCCCAAAGTTTATCGAATTGCTGATGTGTGTCGCGCTTCCGTCATAGTACGTAGTGTTGATGCCGTAATAGGGGGATCCTCCCTCGAACTGAACGAAGTGTTGGAGAATCGTGACTCCCGTCGGGTCGGAAGCCCAATTGCCGTACCAGATGTAATAGACATTGGGAGTGCCGAGCATGACCGGACCGCCATGATAGACGATCCCGTTGCCAGCGGTCTCCAGCTGGGCGATCCCTCCGCCAGTGCCCTGGTTGGCCGTAGTCACATTGCTACGCGACGGGAAGATGTGCTTTGGAAAGTTTGAGGAACTCTGCTGGCCCTGCAGCGGTAGAAGCAGCGCTATCGAAGCAACCAGGCAATACCTGAAAGGTGGTATCGAAATCATAAATGGGTTCCTGCACTTAGGTACAGCCGTCTTATGGCTATGCAAGTCCTGGAAAATCCTACAACCGATTACACCAGATTCGTTACTCCGGCATCCAGCCCCGGGAAAGACGGCCGCGGCCCAAAAATTGAGTCCCGCAACCAAGCATGTAACAAGAACGCGACGATGGATATAACCCTTAGGGCTAGTACTTTATCCTACTTCGACCTATTAGTCTGGAATGTTTAGCCGAACAAAGAGGGTAGCGTCCGGCGGTGCACTCCTGGTCTACTGAAGTTCGTCCAGCCCGAAAGGGCGACACAGGCAGGCTACCCACCTGTTGTTTGTGAATCACCCTTCTGGATTCGATAACTGTCGTTATCGAAGTGCTGACTCGATACCTCGAAGATGGTCCCATCGGTAAGTGCTTCGACCTGATGGGGCTGACCGGGGACATGCCTGACGACATCACCCGGACCCAGACGTTGCTCATGATGCTGCCCAATCTCGGTATCCACCCATCGATGGATAAACTCACCCTCAGCCACGTACCAAGTCTCGTCTTTGAGAACATGATAGTGCATGCTGGACTTGGCGCCCTTACGAAGGATTAACAGTTTCCCGCAGTAGAGCGCATCGTTCGCGAATATAAGCTCTTCACCCCAGCCCTTCGGAACCCTCAATCCATGCGTGGCTATGGGCTTCGTCATTTGGCTTTACGCTCTTCTGGTGTGAGGTGCATATTTGCTTAGGACGGCCGGCGCCGGGCGCATGCACAATGTATAACACACGAAAGACGCTTAGCCCACTAGCGAGCGATCTTCAGATCGTCCCGGATGGCGGCCTCAATCCGTTCGCTGGCGTGTCCGTCTCCGTACGGGTTGTGGATGCGTGACATCCGCTCGTATTCATCCTGGCAATCGAGTAGGTTCACCGTCTCGCGTACGATGCGACCGGTGTCGGTGCCCACGAGCTTTACGGTGCCAGCCTCGACGGCTTCCGGACGTTCGGTTTTCTCCCGCAGAACCAGCACCGGTTTTCCAAGTGACGGCGCTTCTTCCTGGATGCCGCCCGAATCTGTGAGGATCAGGTGGGCCCGGCGCATGAGATCGACGAAGGGTACGTAGTCCATCGGCTCGGTGAGCGTGATATTCGGATGAGAGCGCAAGCGCTCATTAACGATGGTCTGCACGTTCGGATTGGGATGGACGGGATAGACGACATGGACGTCGTTGCGGCCGGCGATCTCCGCGAGAGCCTGGCAGATTCGCCTGAATCCCTCGCCGAAGCTTTCACGCCGGTGAGCGGTGACCAGGATCAGGCGTTTCCCTGGGCGCTCGAAATCCGAAGCAGACGCCGTCAGTTCGCCGCGCTCGAGGCGGTCGCGGACATGCAGAACCGCATCGATGCCTGTATTTCCCGTGATCCAGACGTGCTCGGAAATGCCTTCGCGGCGAAGATTATCGGCCGCTGCCTTCGTGGCCGCGAAGTGCAGCCGCGTCATCCTGGCGGTGAGAACCCGATTCAGCTCCTCGGGGAAGGGCTGGTGTAGATCTCCCGTGCGCAATCCGGCTTCGACATGCGCAACGGGAACGCCACTGTAGAAGGCAGCCAGGGCGCCGCACAACGTCGTCGTGGTATCGCCCTGCACCACTGCCAGATCGGGCTTCGATGCGGCGAACGGCTGCTCCAGCGCTTGGATGATGCGAGCTGTGGACCGAAACAGCGTTTGCCCTGGTGTCATCACGTTCAGATCGTAATCGGGAGTGACCCCAAAGGCGGCCAGGACCTGATCCAGCATCCCGCGATGCTGGCCGGTCACGCAGACTTGGGTCGAGTACAGCTCGGGAAAGGATCTCAGTTTCAGGAGTAGCGGGCAGAGCTTAATCGCTTCCGGCCGCGTACCGAAGATAAAAAGGACGCGTCGCAATTGCATCCGATTGTATCGCAGGAACTGGCCCTGAGACGCTAAAGCCCGGTAAAGCCGCTGAAGGTACTGATCGTCAACCCAGCGCATCCCTCCGATTTGCGCTGATCTCAGCCGACCCGCCCAACGGAGACCAGGTTCGAGGACGGGATATTCTTTCCAGAGTGATTGAGCCAATCGGCGAGCACGCTAGAGTTCGTGAGGCCGACGGAAAAGTTCTTCGCGACGATAACGTTTCGGTGAACACGGAGAGTCCTCGCAGGTGTTCGCTTGCATGCGGTGGACGCCGACCGATTTTCGACTTGATGGCTCTGCGGGTGGTGCAGGGCGGAGAGCAGTACCGCGAGCGGGTGTGGGTCGACGAGCAGGTCTTCTCGGGCCTGGAAGCACTGGAGAATCTCGTGTTGTTGCACAATGCCAGTTCAGTGGCCGTGTTTCGCGCCCTTAAAGGCGGCCCATGGGACCGCGTGCCTGCGGCGGCGATATTCACCTCAAGCTTTCACCGGACGATTTCCCCCAACGGCAGTCGTTTTCAGCGGCGGAATCGGAGAAGGCGTACGCCCGGGACTCGTCAGAGTTTTTGCGAGGGATTGGAATGGCTGGGGTTGAAACTGGATGCCATGCGGAATGCAGATATGCTGGGGCAGGGAGGGCGCACTAGTCGCGAGGAATCCCAGTTCCATGCGCAGGTCACCCCTACGGTTGAGGGTCTGATGATGGCGCACCTGGCGCTACGCTTGCATGCGGGCGAGACACCAACCTCTGGACCAGTGACATTTTCGTGGCTTACGCCACATCTTCCGTTCTTCTACTGGCGGCGCCCCTGGGTCCCTTGTTTTTCACGACTGACGCTGCTGACATGTTGGGCTCGTCCGTGAGTCCCCAATGGAACGGGCAGTCTTCCCGATCCATCCTGTCGCGTGTCTCGTCATACCAGCACTCGCAGCAGGGTTCCTCTTCGGGCTCCAGCATATTGAAGCTCATGACGCGATCTCCTGCGCCAGTCGATCGTCTCGCCAGAGGTGCACCGCCTTCCGCACCGCCTCCCGAATGCCTGCGTCGGTATTTCCCAATACGTATCGCTGCCCCTCCAGATAACCGACAAAAAGCCCTTTCTCCACTCGGATTGTTGGTCTTGCATTCAGCCTGCGGACAATTGCTGGAATGTCGAGATCGTGTACCTCACTAAACCGCCGAGGACCTAAGCGGTGATAGCTGTCTTTTCCGGTCCGATGATGCCTCCGGCATAGCGGAATCGCTGAAGAATCGGGCGATTTCTGACCAAGGCCGTGCGGCCCGGTGTGTGATGCCTCAATGCCGCGTCGCGATCCGCACACACAGCACGGCTGGGTACGAATCCACGCGAGATAACGCCAACTGCGTTGAGGCTTCATCTCTCCGGAACCTCACCGCCCCATTCGCTCTCGCAATGTCGCCAATACGCGCAACTGCGCCGCGAGCAGGTTACTGCCAACCTGTTCGGTACATGTACCTTTGCGCGCATTGCCTCCTGGATCAAAGGATAGAGACTTTGAATAGCAACCAGATCGCCTTCATTGAGTTCGAAGCTCTGTGAGATGACCTGTGGAATCTTCGTCTTTACTAATGTATCGATACGTCCTCTTCCGCTCGCTCCAGGTGTCAGTCGAGAATAAGTCGCTGCTTGAAATCGGTGCATCGGCTCGATGCTGCTTGGTCTCGCGCGAGCCGTCTTGATATCCACCACTCGGCCGTCGACATCAAAAATATCGACCCAGCCCTGGACACTTACTCCGCCGATTTCCCCCTCCACGCGGAGTTCGACTGCTGCAGGTTCGATGACGGGCGCCATCTCATGCATGTACTTAGCTACGAGTGATTCTCCGATGGCCGCGAGCTGCGCGGGGTTTTCGTCGTCTCGAAACTCCACCTGCTCGCACTCCAGCGCCCAGGACTCCCGAAATAGAGCTTGCACACCCTCAGTAGGCAGATCCTCATACGTCTCGACCTTTTGCGCGAAGTTGTAACCGAGCGACGCGTGAACGGCTCGTCCGAGAGCCAGACTGCCTGTCGGCGGGTCAGGGTACTTCAATCCGTACTTGAACCACCAACGGGTCTGGCATTCCATAAAACAACGAACTTGGCTGGGTGAAAGGACAGCGCCCAAGTCAGCATTCTGGGCCGCAGTGTGACTGGTGCTGGCCAGTTGGATCATCTCCGACCACCTTCGCTCATGTTGATCAGTACCGTGATCGCCATCGACTTGATAGCGTCCGCATCAAAACGAACCACGTAGCCAAGCTCAGTACCGTACTTCTCAGCGTTATAGGCTGCCGAGATGGCTGTTTTCAATGCGTGTTCGAGTTTCGTCGAGGGCAGGGGTGGCTTGTTCCCGTCTTTTATCGTGGCGGCAGTGTTGCCGTTCGCCATCGGTGCAAAAGGCGGGATCGCGTCGTCGGGAATAGCGGTGATTTCCCTTGGTACCTCATTTGCAGCTTTTCTGGCGTTCGCAATCTCGGCTGACATGCGCAAGTCGCGTTCTAGGGGAGTCTCGGGCTCAGAGGCCGCACCCTCAACTTCGTCTCTCGGCGGTTCAGGATCGATCCGCTTCAACGCCCACTCGATCGACGGTCGTTGGCCCTTCTTGAGTTGTGTCTTGCACAACTCGAAGTGCTGCCCAGGAGCGATTGCCAGCTCCTCAATCATAGTGGCGACCACCGGCGGCACGTACATAAACCGTCCGTCCGTCAGTTGAAACAACATCCGGTCACCATAGCGGCCTTGGATTAATTTGCCGCGTGGAGAGGCGAGAGCTACTTCGACGGGTGTGTTGACTTGAAAACGCAAGATGTTCACATTCGTCTCCTTGCTTTGCCGGCCCTTTGCGGCCTCCGTCCCCGGTCACACGATGTTGCTGAGTATCTGCGAACTTCGTGGCTGGCGGTTGTATGGAAATTTAATGATACTACTCGGCGCTGAGTATGTCAAGTATAAAAACCGGCCGGGCAAAGGAGACGAACCTGAGGTTAAGCTAGGTTAATGGCTCAGCGAAAGAACCCGCATGCGGTGGCCCTCGGGAGGTTGGGAGCCAAAGCTCGGAACGAAGCACTGACTCCTGAAGAGCGGGAGGAAATCGCGCGCCGGGGCGGTTTAGCTCGCTACCAGAAGTTGAGCAAAGATGAACTTTCGAAAATAGGAAAGAAGGCGGGTAAAATTGGCGGGCGGGCTCGCGCGCAGAGTCTGACCCGAGAGCGGCGAAAGGAAATCGGACGCAAAGCAGCAGCAGCACGCTGGGCTAAACAAAAGGACGACTGATCTGTTGACAGGCACTACCAATTCTCGGGAGGGGAGGGGTCTTCGCCGCTGGCCGCTTCAGGGCTCAGTGACATTGACATCGACCACTACAGGCGCAGGCACATGGTCTCCCTTGCGAGCCGCCTGCAATCGCTGGAGCTCGTGTAGAGCCTTGTACATGCTTCTTTCGATCGACGTTTCGTAGCGAGACAATTTGGCGAGCGAGTCTGCGCCGTATTGGTAGGTCTCACCTAGCGTGGTCAGGTCTGAATCGCTGAATATACTCGTAGGTTTTTGGCTCCAAGAAGGCAGCTCCAGATCGGCGTGCTTCCACATCAGAATTCCCGCCTCTAATCTTCCGATTCGCTTCAATCGCCAGAGCAGCCCACCAATTCGCCCGACAAGCGCACTCTCGAGTTCTCCTATCGGATTCAACTCGACGTAAAGCTTTTCCGTAAATCTGGCGTAATCCAAGGCGCTCTCGCCTGGCAGCATCGCCTCTTCTGACAGCAGTCCGTGCCGAAGAGCATTCTTGGCGGCAGCCGCCTTACCGGCGCTTGTCCTTGGCCCACGAGAGAACTTCGCGTTGCGCTGGTTCGCCTCGATTTGGCGCGCGCTTGCCATACGAGCAGTATAGCAGGCGAAAACTTGCACACAGCCATTTTTCGAAACGAACCCAATTTTTACCAACTCCCGGAAAGACAATGAGTTACGCGTGTCGTAAGGGCTGCCAGAGAGACAATTCTTTTCAGGGGACTGTATACAAACCGTTCGCAAGACCCCTATCATACGGAGCATCTGCCTACTTTGACGCCCAAGGAACCTAAGCCTGTGAACCGGCGGGCCGCATTGTTCTTGCTGCTTTACCTTGCCGCAATTCTGTACCTGTCTCTCTATCCGTGGCGGTTCTTTCCGCACCCCGGCCTTAGGACCCTTTTCTGGGTGCCGTTGGTGACTCGCCGTACGATCCTGGATGCCGTTCTCAACGTGGTGTTCTACATGCCGTTGGGCGCAGCGGCGTTTGTAGCGTTCCGCCGCAGTACGGTTGGATTCATCGCGGCGCTGGCACTTGGAACGCTCGTGTCGTTCGCTGTGGAGTGGGCCCAGCTCGCTATCCCCGACCGTTTCGGCAATCTGACCGACCTGATTAGCAACAGTGTCGGCACGCTGCTCGGCATCGGCTTAGTTTCTGCGGCCACGAGCCGGCCGCTGGCATCGCGGTTGCGCGTCCTATATTCTCCGGGTGTCCTGCTGCTGGGACTCTGGGCCGTGTGGCAGGCTTTCTTGTTTTTGCCTCGATACGGACCCGGCATTGACTTGAGCCATGAGATTGTCGGATTGCTGATGCTCGCTTTGCTCGCCGTTCGCGGGCAATTCCGAGTAGCCACGATTTTACTGCTGATCTGGCTGGCTGCGGACGAACTGCGGCCCTTCCGGTTCCAGGGCCCACCGCAGCCGTTTTGGTGGCTCCCTTTCGAGAGCTGGTTTGTGGGAGCGCTCGAATCCTACTACGGAACGTTTTTCGGAAAACTGTTCTTCTACACTGCGATTCTGTGGGTGGAACGGAGGTCGGGTATGCGATGGATCTGGGCGCTGGCGACCCCGGGCGCAATCCTGTTCGCAGGCGAACTCGCCCAGCGCTATTTGCCCGGCCGCACGCCGGAGACCACCGATCTGATTCTGCTCGCAGCCGGCGCCGTGATGCTGCATTTGACCGAGCCGTCACGTTGGGATAATAAAGGTCAGGCATGATTCCGTACGCAGACTTGAAGGCGCAATACCATAGCATCAGGGCGGAGATCGATGCGGCCATCGCCGCCGTTCTCGAGACCAGCCAGTTCGCCCTAGGCCCGGAAGTGGCCGAGTTCGAGAAGGAATTTGCGACCTATTGCTCGAATCACGAAGCCATCGGAGTGAACTCTGGGACCAGCGCCCTGCATCTGGCCCTGCTCGCCGCCGGAGTCGGACCCGGTGATGAGGTCATCACGACGCCGTTCACCTTCGTCGCCACCGTCGCCGCGATTCACTACGTCGGCGCCATGCCGGTGTACATCGATATCGACCCGGAATCCTATAATCTCGATCCGGGCAAGTTGCGGTCTGCGATCACGCCGCGGACCAAAGCGATTCTGCCGGTCCACTTATACGGACAGACGGCCGACATGGGGCCCATTTTGGATACTGCGCGCGCCCGAGGCATCACAGTGATTGAAGACGCAGCCCAGGCTCATGGAGCCGAATACAAAGGAGAACGCGCCGGGTCGCTGGCGGACCTCGCGTGCTTTAGCTTCTATCCCGGCAAGAATCTCGGAGCGTATGGGGAAGCCGGCGCGGTGGTCACCGCGAATCCGGAATACGCCAAGACCATCCGGCTTCTGCGAAGCTGGGGTGAATCGCGCCGCTATTATCACGATCTGCGCGGTTTCAATTACCGCATGGAGGGCATGCAGGGCGCGATCCTGCGCGTCAAGCTGCGGCATCTGGAGCGCTGGACCGAGGCCCGCCGCGCCCATGCCGCGCTTTACGATCAACTCCTGAAAGATTCGGGTGTGGTGACACCGCGCCAGATGCCTTACGCCCGTCACGTGTATCACGTCTACGCAATCCGCACTCCCCGTCGGGACGCGCTGGTGGATGCCCTCAAGGCCGCGGATATTCAGTACGGTATTCACTACCCGATCCCGGTTCATCTGCAGCGCGCCTATCGCGATTCCCGTTACGGCGAAGGAGACTTTCCGGTCGCGGAACGAATCGCCGGAGAGGTTCTGTCACTCCCAATTTATCCCGAGTTGCAGCGGTCTCAGATCGAACGGGTTTGCGAAGTTGTCTGCAACTCAAAAGCCTTCGCGATTAACTCGTAACAACGCATCCGCGCGGCTGGATCGTGGACGATGTTGACGACGAACACTTCGTCGGCGCCGTACTCTGTCGCGACGCCTTCGATGGCTGCGCGCACATGCTCCGGTTCACCGGTGATGATTCTGCGGCCCTCAGGCACCGAACCAACGGGAATGCCTTCTTTCGCCAGGAATTCAATCGCTTTCTCTACTGGAGGGACCGGGATCAGCCGCCCCCGGAACAGAAGCAGAAGCATCATCCGGGCGCTCGCCGAAATTCGCAGCGCTTCCTCTTCGGTGTCAGCGCATAACGCCCACACGGCGACCGAAACCTTCGGCTCGGCCAGAGCAGCGGACGGATGGAAGTGTTGACGATAGTAGGCGGCCATTGCTGCGCCGCCCGGATTTATGAAGTCGGCAAACACATACGGAAGCCCGAGCTCGGCCGCCCACACCGCGCTCTGCGCCGATGACCCGAGTAGAGACACTTCCGGACTTTGGAAGCGGAGCTCTCTTAGCCCTTTACCGAAATACTCCAGCAGCTCATCCATCTGCTCCCGGAAGTCGTCGGGGGAAGCCTGGCGGCGATCCCTCTGCAGCGCGAAGGCGATCTGGGCGCTGGTCCCCGGAGCGCGGCCGATCCCCAGGTCGATGCGGCCCGGAAAGAGTGCGCTCAACATCGAGAAGTTCTCGGCTACCTTGAGAGGACTGTAGTGCGGCAGCATCACGCCGCCGCTGCCGACTCTGATCCGCGACGTGGCCGCCGCGACCGGTCCGATCATGACTTCGGGACTGTTGCAGGCCAAGCCGGGGGTGCCGTGATGCTCTGCGAGCCAATAACGGCCGTACCCTAGTTGATCTGCTCGCTTTGCAAGCCCGATGGTGTTCCGCAGCGCATCCCCGGCAGTCGAGCCTTCGGGGATCGGACATTGATCCAGGATGTTGAGCTGAAGCAGAAGGCTACTTTGAAGCTACTTGGACGTCCTTGCCTTCACGACCGCCCAGCTTCCGGATCAAATCGACGGTGCTGTCGTGCGGAACGGGAAGCGCGGCAAAGCTGTTCTTGCCCATGGCGACATCGAGCGGCGTGAATCCCTGCTTGGTCTTGACGTCCAGCTTGGCGCCGTGGTCCACAAGGAATTGGACCAGCGAATCTGCTCCCCGCAGTGCGGCACCGTGCAGAGCGGTCTCGCCTCGAGTATTGGCCTGATTGATATCCAAGCCCAGACCGGCGGCGACCTTCAGGCCTTCGAGCGCTTCGGCTTCCGTTCCGCGCGTGTTCTTGTCGCGATAACCGACGCCTGCGGCAAACATCAAGGCGGTAGTCCCTTCTTTTGTGGCGAGCTTGGGATCCGCACCTTTTTCGAGCAGGGCCCGCATCACGGCGGCATCGCCCGCGCGGGCCGCGCGCATGAGCGGAGTAGTTCCTTCATCCAAAGTCGTGTCGCCCGAATCCATGCCGCTGCGCCCAGGCAGGTTCCTGGTGAGCTGCATGTTAGGATTCGCCCCGCGAGCCAGCAGTGCCTTTACGAGTTCGAGGCTTGGCATCGGATCGTCTTCTTTGCGATTGGGAAGCGCCGAATAATCTTCGTTCCGCATGTCGATGGCCGCGTACAACGCCGCGCGGCCCTTCACGTCGGCCAGATTCGGATTCTCGCCGCGATCCAGCAGGAACTTGGCGAACGTGTACTTCTTATTCATGATGGAGACCACTAAAGCGTTGGTCCCATCGATGTCGGTTTGATTGATATCGACGCCGGCCTCTAACATCACCTTCGCGGATTCGATATCACCTTCACGCGCCGTGAACAGGAAGGCGGTAAATCCACCGCGAGCGATCGGCGTGACCGACGAGGCGGCGCTCAACTTCGGCATCTTGGTCTCGCGGTCGAAGGAGAGGACTTTCCAGTCGGCGCCGTGCGCCAGCAGCACCTTTACCACGTCAGGATGGCGCTCTGCTGCGGCCCACATCAGCGCGGTCTGGCCCTTGTACTTCTCGCGGGCGTTTACGTCGGCCCCGCGATCGAGCAAAAGTTTAACAGCATCCGCATTGCCGGCGCGCGCTGCAGTCATCAGTACAGTCTCGCCGTCGGCTGTGGTCAGTGCTTTCGGATCCGCGCCCGCCTTCAGGAGCGCTTCGATCATGGCGGCGTTCCCCACGGATGCGGCTTCGGAAAGGGGCGTCGCGCCGTAGCGGTTGGCGATCTTCGGATTGGCTCCAGCGCGAAGCAACAGGTTCACAGCTTCGAGATCGTTCCAATGGGCCGCCCAGTGTAACGCAGTGCTGCCATCGGGCTGAGCCGCGTTGACATCGGTCTTCTGTTTCAGCAGAGTACGCAGCGCTTCGTTATCGCGATGCTCGACCGCATCCGCGATCTGGGCGCTGGCAAAGCCGCAGGCTAACACGCCAGCTAACAACAGGGTCGCGAGAGTTCTCATGGTTTAGACCTCCGAGAGCAAGCCGGTGCTATCGCCGACGCTATCCTGATGCACGCCAGCTTTATCCAGTATGGTCAACAGCAAGTTCGCCATGGGCGTGTTCTCGGGATACTTCACGTGACGGCCACCCTTCAGCTTGCCGGCCGCACCGCCGGCGACCAGGATCGGCAGCGGCGAATGATTGTGAACGTTGCTGTTGCTCATGCCACTTCCGTACAGAATCAGCGAATGATCCAGCAGATTGCCGTCGCCATCGGGAGTCGCCTTCAGTCTTTCAAGCAGATGCGCCACGAGGCTCACGTGATAGGTGTTGATCTTGGTGAGATTCTCCAGCCGCTCGGGGTTGTTTTGGTGATGCGAGGCCGGGTGGAATCCTTCCGAGATTCCGAGCATGGGGAAGGTCCGGTAGCTGACTTCGCGTGCCATCATGAAGGTGGAGATGCGGGTGATATCGGCCTGGAACGACAGCGCCATCAGGTCGAACATCAACTTGGTATGCTCCTGGTGATCGTCGGGGATGCCGGCGGGAGAAGTCGGGACGCTCAGCTCGGAGTTGCTGTTCTGTTTCTCCGCAAGCTGGATGCGCCTTTCGATCTCACGCACGGTGTCGAGATATTCCGCGACACGGTTGCGATCGTTCGCGCCCAAGCCGCCCTGCAACCGACGCACCTGACTGCTGACGGCGTCGAGAATGCTCCGCTGCTGTTCGATGCGCTCGAGACGTTCGGCGGCCGTGGCGCCATCGCCGAACAGGCGGTCGAACACCAGGCGCGGATTGATTTCCATGGGCATCGGCGTATTGTTCGTGCGCCAGGAAATCGTATTCATGTAGGCGCAACTGAAGCCCACGTCGCAGGAGCCGACCAGTCCGCTGTAATCCTCGGTCGCCAATTCGAGTGAGGGGAGAGCCGTTTCCTGACCGATCTTCTGCGCCGCGATCTGATCGATAGTGATGCCGGCGTAAATGTCGGCACCGTCTGTGCGCTTGGGGTGAACACCATTCAGGAAGACCGCAGGAGAGCGCGTGTGGTCGCCGCCGTTATCGCCGGGTCCGCCCGGCGCGGCCATCTTGTGGGCGAGGTTACTGACCACCACCACCTGATTCTTGAACGGTTCGAGCGGTGCGAGCGTGCGGGAAAGCTTGAGCGCGCCTTCCTCGGCGGGTGTCCAGTTGGCCATGACGCCGCCGTGGGGGATGAAGCACAGCCCCAATCGGATCTGCGGGTTGGCGGCAGTCTTCGCCAGAGGCGTCTGCGCCGGAATCATGGAGTCGAGCAGCGGGAGCGACATGGTCACGCCCAAGCCGCGGAGGAAGGTCCGGCGCGGAAGGTGCCGTTTGGTGAGGAAGGTCATGTTGTCATCTCCTTGTCCTGCATGCAGACTGCTCCTGAAGTATTATCGCTCGCTGGAAGCTGGGAGGCTAGGGGGGCTGGCTGGTCGAACCTCCAGCAAATTCGCTACGATAAAACGAACCCAGCAAGTCGCTGAAAACACACGAAACTGCTGGAACAAGTCTGCTTGTCGTACGCGAGCCGGTTACCATGCTCATCCAGACCGTATTGAAGCCGAATGTTCGGGTGGCGGGACGTGCTTAGGCGCGAACCGGTGGGGGTAACGGGTTTGTAGAATCTAAAGGCGAAGAGACTGGCGGATTCCAACTCACTTCCCTACTAAGTGGGGCACGTCGCGATTGTTCTCGTTGCAGATGTACTCGGCGATCTCCCAGCCGGGAGCAAGCTGCGACGATTCGTACACCTTCCAGGGCCTCGAATACGCGCCCGGGTCGTCGATGGTGATCTCCATGTTGATCCGGCCGAGCTCGGGACGCGTGTAGCGTTCGATGATGTGAGCCTTCTCGGTGCGCGGGTGCCCAAGCAGATCGAGCCACGCTTTATCGTTCATTCCCACTGTATCGATCACCAGTGTGTCGCCATCCCAAGTGCCGATCGAATCGCCCCACCAGGTTTCGACGACGTTCGGATCGTGCGGCCGTCCGTCGAGGAAGACCTGCCGGTAGCTGTGGACGTTGCCTTCGAACAAGATCAGAAACAGCTTGGGAGTTTGCACGATTTTCCAGGGGTAAGGATCACGGCGCGGCGTGCCCATGGGCAGACACAAACCCTCGGGGTCGTCTTTGCTGTTCGTTGCCTGGCGCTGGCGCATCAGTTCGACCGCCGACGGCAGCAAGGGCACATCTTCGGGCTTCATACCCCGAGTGATGTTTCGCGCGATCGTATCTCCGCCCCGGATGGGCGGATCGCTGGGTCCATAGCCGGGCCCGTAATAGACACCCGAAAAATCGATGTGCCCGTCCGCTGTGCGAGGCGCGGGTAAGCCTTTGGGGGCCTCTGGCCCTTTATTGTTGACTTGCGCAAGGGCTGCCGAGGCGAGAAAAGCAGCTAGAAAATACCGGACCCGCACCGTTAGTTCGCGGGCTCCAGCCGGATCAGCGCGCCGTTCTCTTCATCGGTGAGCACGTAGACCAACCCGTCGGGCCCCTGACGGACGTCCCTAATGCGCTGCTTCATGTCCGTGAGTAACGACTGGCGCGCGGTTTCGTCCCAGTTTTCGTCGAAGGTGATCCGTTCGAGGTGCGGATAGCCCTGCGCGGCGCCGCCGAGCTGTGCTCCCACGAATACGTTGCGCTTCCATTCGGGGAACCGATCGCCCGTGTAGAACATCATGCCGGAAGGCGCGATCGACGGCGCCCAGAAAATCAACGGCTCGGTCATTCCCGGAGCAGTGTTGACGATCTTCGGTCCGGAATAGTCGCGGCCGTAGCTCGTTTTGGGCCACCCGTAGTTGAGTCCCGGCTTAATAATGTTGATTTCGTCGCCGCCGTAGGGGCCGTTTTCGTTATTCCAAAGATCGCCGGTGAAGGGGTTGAAGGCGAGACCCAACGAGTTGCGATGCCCCATCGAGTAGATCTCGGCTTTATATCCAGCCTTCCCTTCGAACGGATTCCCCGGAGCCGCTTTGCCATCTTCGGTCAGCCTCAGGATTTTTCCACGAAGGCTGCCTGGCTCTTGGGCCGCGTTGCCATTCGACGCGCCGGTGGTCATATACAGCATCCCGTCCTTGCCCCAAGCCAGGCGCGAACCCGAACCTCCATCGCCGGCCCAGGAATCGCAGATCAAAAGATCCTTCACGTCAACGAGCTGCCTGCCTTCCAGGCGTCCGCGCGCGAGTGTGGTGGCCACCTGACCTTCGCCCTTTTCGGGGACATCCTTTGTATAGGTGAGATAGACGAAGTGGTTCTGCGCGAAGTTGGGATGCGGCAGGACCTCCATCAGACCGGACAATCGCACCGAGTGAACCGGGGGAACGCCCGCAACGGGATCCGGATCGAGCTTGCCGTCGCGCACCGTGCGGAGTTTCCCGTTGCGCTCGGTCACCAGCATGTCGCTGTTGGGCAGCCACGCCAGGCTCCAGGGGTGCCACAGACCGGTGGCCATAGTGACGCTGCGGACCGGAGTCGCTTTGGCTTTCGCCTTGGCCTTTGCCTTTTCCTGCGGCTGTCCCTGAACATTCGTGGGCAGGGTGGCGACGGCCACGAATACGCCGAGCGAAAGTAAAACCAGCGGCACGCCGCGCTTCAGGGACACAGTGACTTTCATGAACAGATCTCCTTCAGAGATAGTGTACGCGAAAACACTTTTTCTCGAACCGCGGCACGTCGCCGCTAGTTTAAGGCGCGCCTACAAATTTGAAGTTTTGCGGTGCGGCTGGGATCGACGTGAACGCCAGCCCTTTAAATCGGAGACCCAGAACGGCAATGCTTCCCGTCGAAACGGTAAACCGAGCCGTACCTCGGGTGCCCACGACTTGGCTGAGCCCCGGAAGACCCCGCAGAGTACCCGCGGTTTTGCTGAATGGCTGCACCGTTAGGGGCGAGGATGTCCCGATCACGTTTCCGTTCGTATCCGAAACGGTAACCGTGACCGTCGTGAGGACGGCGCTAGTGTTGACGATAGAGCCAGCGCTGATGATGCCGTTAGTCTCGTCATAAATCAGCGGCACATTCATGGAGGCGACGGCCAAGGGCACGACCGCTTCCTGATCGGCGACTCCGGGGACGCTCTGCCGGAACACTCCGTAACCGGTCACGCCGACGGGCAACGTGACCGATACATATCCCTGCTGAAGCTGTCCCACGTTGGGAGCTTCGATCACAGTTGAAGCTCCCGCCGCAAGAGTGATTGTTTTCGAACTGCCGCCGATCGATGGCACATTGAGAGGAGTCCCGTTATCGGCGGTGAAACTCACGGGAAACGAAACGTCGCTGAGACCGGTGTTGGAGAAGTAGATCGCGGAATACCAGCCACCGCCAAAGGCGAACTGGCCCAGGACGGCCTTAGTGATCGCAGTGTCGCCGGCTAGCTGCAGGATCTGCGCGGGGGTGAGGGCCACTCCAAAAACGGCTGCGTCGTTCATACTTCCTTCAAAGCCATCGCTTCCGTCGGGTTCGGCGCCTATGGTCAGCGAACCCGAATTGAGGATCGAACCGTTGCCGAGTGCGTCCGCGCCCACTCCCAAGGCCACGTTCACTCCGTCGACGTACAGCCGTATACCGCTCGCCCTGCCGCTTCCATCGTAGGTCGTCGCGACCAGATGCCAGGCCCCATCATTCACGGCGACCGTACTCTCGACCCCCAGAACCGGTTGCCCGCCCACAAGGAAGAGCAAGGAGGGGCGGCCTTGCTTACTGTCGATGCCGAAGGTCCATCCGGCGGTTTGGTCGAGCTTCGCCACGATCGCCATATGGCGGAGCCCGAGAGTTCTGATCCAGGCCATGGCAGTAAAGGGATGAAGAGAGCCAAAGTTAAAACCCACGCTCCCTTGCGCCGATAGTGAAATGAACTGGCCTTGGGACCGATCGAACACTGCGGCCTGCGCCTCCACGGGCGGAGGGAACAGGCTGGTGAACGTAACGCCGGTCAGGTGGCCATTGTTGCCGTGACCGGACGTATCGTTAGCGTCGCCATTCAGTGGCCAGAAGCCGAGAGGGTTCAGCGCCAGCAAATCCGTCGAAAACTGGGTTTGTGCGACTAACAGCGGCGCGAACGATAGCGCCAGAAACAGACGTGACGATAGGTTCATAGCTCCTCCAATTCTTGTCTTGGGTGATTTCTTGCTTGGCCGCCGTCCGCGACTTTAAGGCGTACCGATAAATTTTAATATCTGCGATTGTGGCTGCGTTGGGATCGACGTGAATGCCGCACCGTTGAACCGGAGGCCGAGAACGACCACGTTCGCCCCATTCGCGGTAAACCGAACCGTGCCCTGTTTTCCCACGATTCCGCTGAGACCTGGAAGGTTGCGCAAAGCATCCACTTTCTTATTGAATCCTGGGATCACGATGGGGGAGGACATCGCGATCACGGTTCCCGTGTTATCCGTCGCGGTAACAGTGACGGTCGTAGATTGGTTGTTGGGGTTAGCGATCGAGATACCGAAAATGTACTTGGTCTCGTCAAATACCATCGGGATATTCCCACCAGCAAGGGACAAGGGCACCACCGCTTCCTGGTCCGGAATTCCGGGGACGCTCTGCCGGAACACTCCGTAACCAGTCACGCCGGCCGGCACGGTGACCGATACATATCCCTGCCTCAGGTCTGGCACGTTGTTGAGAGCCTCGATTACAGTCGAAGCCCCCGCAGGCAGAATGACCGTTTTGGAACTGCTGCCGATCGAGGGGATGTTGAGAGCCGTCCCGTTATCGGCGGTGAAAGTCACGGGAAACGAGACGTCGGTAAGGCTGATGTTGGTGAAATAGATTGCGGAGTACCAGCCGCCGCCGAAGGCAAATTGCCCCAGGAAGGCCCTAGCGGTCGCGGCATCGTCGGCTAACTGGAGGATTTGCGCGGGGGTGAGCGCAACTCCGAAAACCGCGACGCCGCTGAGGCTCCCGGCAAAAGGATAAGTTCCATCCGGCGCAGCGCCGATGGTCAACGGCCCAGAATTGAGGATCGAACCACTGGCGATGGAGTCAGCGTCCACCGAGGGGTTGGTGACGACAAGGCCGTCGATATACAGCTTTACACCGCTCGCGGAACCACTGCCGTCGTAGGTCGCCGCGATCATGTGCCAGCCTCCATCGTTTTTCGCCATCGGGGCCTCGACGATCAGGGTCGGCGTATTGCTCACCACGAAGACAAAAAGGACGTGCCCCGAGGACGCCGGATCGTCAGAGTCGCTGACGAAGCCAAAGGCCCAACCGGTGTTGGTTGCGTCTAGCTTGCTGACAACATCCATGAAGTCCTTCCCCTGGCTAACGGTCTTGACCCAGGCGATCGCGGTGAACGCGTGCAGGTTTCCCAGGTTAAAGATGGAGCTTCCGGGCGTCGGCATCAAAAAGAACTGGCTTTTTGCGTTACTTAACACCAGGAATTGCGGCTGCACGGGCGAGGTGAACAGGTTCGAGAAAACCGGTCCGTTCTGCGGGATGCCATTGTTGCCGTGGCCGGACACATCGTTGGCGTTGCCGTTCAAGGGCCAGAAGCCGAGAGGGTTCAGCGCCATCACATCAGTCTGATACTTGGTTTGCGCGACTACGAGAGGCGCGAGGGACAGCGCCAGGAAAAGGCGAGAAGAAAGGCTCATAGGGTCTCCGATCTTGTATCGGGAAAGTGTATAAACCGACGGTCCAACTGGGCAACTAGGGGAATCCCTAGGTCGAGGTGCTTGCTCGAACCCTTCGCAAGAGCTAGGGCTTCTCGGCGGCAACCCGCGCACACGGTATCGGCGCGATGCGCCTAGCCCGCACTCCGCGACTTTAGGGCGTACCGATAAATTTCAAGATCTGCGATTGGGGCTGCGTCGGGATCGAAGTGAACGCCGCACCGTTGAACCGGAGACCGAGAACGGCCACGCCCGCTCCATTCGCGGTAAACCGGACCGTTCCCTGTTTTCCCACGATTCCGCTGAGCCCCGGAAGGTTGCGCAAAGCATCCACTTTCTTGTTGAATCCTGGGATCACGATGGGGGAGGACGTCGCGATCACGGTTCCGGTGTTATCCGTCGCGGTAATAGTGACGGTCGTAGACTGGTTTCCGGAGTTGACGATCGAGATACCGAAAATGTATTTGGTTTCGTCAAACACCATCGGGATATTTCCGCTGGCAACGGACAAAGGCACCACCGCTTCCTGATCGGGGATTCCGGCGACGCTCTGCCGGAACACTCCGTAACCGGTCACGCCGGCCGGCACCGTGACCGTTACATATCCCTGTTTCAGGTCTCCCACGTTGGGAGCTTCGATCACAGTCGAAGCCCCCGCAGCCAGAGTGATCGTTTTGGACCTGCCGCCGATCGATGGGACGTTGAGAGCGGTCCCGTCATCCGCGGTGAAAGTCACGGGAAACGAGACATCCGTAAGGCTGGCGTTGGTGAAGTAGATCGCCGAATACCAGCCGCCGCCAAAGGCAAATTGCCCCAGGTAGGCCCTCGCCGACGCAGCATCGTCCGCTAACTGCTGGATCTGCGCGAGGGTGAGGGCAGTCCCAAAGACAGCCGCCCCGCTGATGTTTCCTTCAAATTGAAAGCTTCCGTCGGTCGTGGCGCCGATGGTCAAGGGGGCCGAGTTGAGGATCGAACCGCTGGCGACTGAATCCGTTAGCACTACAGCGTTGGTCGCAAGAAGTCCGTCGATATACAGCTTCACCCCGCTCGCGGAACCGCTTCCGTCGTAGGTCGCCGCCACCATGTGCCAGGCCCCATCGTTCTTCACCTGCGGGGCCTCGACGAGTAGAGTTGTATTTCCGGACACGACGAAGACAAACGCGAGCTGGCCGCCTGTCGCTGAATTGTTGCCATGGCCGTCGTTGTTATCGAGGCCTATCGCCCACCCGGTGAGGGTGGACGTGTCAATTTTGGCCAAGATAGGCAGGAAGTTGTCCTCTTGCCTCGTGGTCTTGAACCAAGCCAGGGCAGTAAGCGGGTGAAGAGCGCCCAGGTTAAAGATGGAGCTACCGGCCGTCGGCATTTGTATGAACTGTTTCTTTGCGCTGTTCAACACCAAGAACTGCGGCTCTACTGGAGAGGTCATAACGCCGGTGAAGATCGCTCCATTTTGAACAGTGCCGTCGTTGCCGTGACCGGAGACGTCGGCGGGGTTTCCGTTCAAGGGCCAAGAGCCGAGAGGGTTCAGCGCCATCACATCACTTTGATACTTGGTTATTTGTGAAACTGCCAGAGGCGCGAGGGACAGCGCCAGGAATAAGCGGGAAGCAAGGTTCATAGGTCCTCCGAGTCGGTATCGGAAGAGGATACAAACTTTCCTTCAACCGGGCAACTGGGGGAATCCCTAGGCCGAGGTGCTTGCTCGAACCCTTCGCAAGAGCTAAGGCTTCTCGAGGGCAACCCGCGCACACGGTATCGGCGCGATGCGCCTAGCCCGCACTCCGCGGCTTTAAGGCGTACCTATGAATTTCAAGATCTGCGATTGCGGCTGCGTTGGGATGGACGTGAAAGCCGAGCCGTTGAACCGGAGACCGAGAACGACCACGTTCGACCCAACCGCCGTAAACCGAACCGTGCCCTGTTTCCCCACGATTCCGCTGAGCCCCGGAAGGTTGCGCAAAGCATCCACTTTCTTGTTGAATCCTGGGATCACGATGGGGGAGGACGTCGCGATCACGGTTCCGGTGTTATCCGTCGCGGTAATAGTGACGGTCGTAGACTGGTTGCCGGGGTTGACGATCGAGATCCCGAAAATGTATTTGGTCTCGTCAAACACCATCGGGATATTCCCGCCGGCAAGGGACAAGGGCACCACCGCTTCCTGGTCCGGAATTCCAGGGACGCTCTGCCGGAACACTCCGTAGCCAGTCACGCCGATGGGCACCGTGACCGATACCCATCCCTGCTTCAGGTCTCCCACGTTGGGAGCTTCGATCACTGTTGAGGCTCCCGGCGCAAGAGTGATCGTTTTGGAGCTGCCGCCGATCGATGAGACGTTGAGAGCGGTCCCGTCATCGGCGTGGAAAGTCAGGGGAAACGAGACTTCGCTCATGCTGATGTTGGTGAAATAAATGGCGGAATACCAGCCGCCGCCAAAGGCAAATTGCCCCAGGTAGGCCCTGGCCGTTGCGGCGTCGTCGGCTAACTGGAGGATCTGCGCGGGGGTGAGGGCGGTTCCAAAAACCGCGGCCCCGCTGATGTTTCCTTCAAACTGAAAGCTTCCATCGGTGGTGGCGCCGATGGTAAGAGGGGTCGAGTTGAGGATCGAACCGCTCGCGATTGAGTCCACGTTTACTACGGCGTTGGTCGCGACAAGTCCGTCGATAAACAGCTTCACACCGCTCGCGGAACCGCTTCCGTCGTAAGTCGCTGCCACAAGATGCCAGGCCCCATCGTTTTTCGGCATCGCGGCATCGACGAGTAGAGTCGGTGCCCCGGACACAAGGAAGACCAACGCCAATTGGCCGCCTGTCGGTCCATTGTTACCACCACCGTCATTACCGAGGGTCATAGCCCACCCGGTCTGTGTGGCCGGGTCGAATTTGCCCAAGATAGGCAGGTCGTCGCCCCCCTGCCTCGAGGTCTTGATCCAAGCCAGGGCAGTAAGCGCGTGAAGTCCTCCCAGGTTGAAGAGCGTGCTCGAGCCCGGGACCACGACGAATTGTTTTTTTGCGCTGTTCACTACCAATACCTGCGGTTCCACTGGAGAAGTGAAAACGTTCGTGAAAATCGCGTTATTTTGGACAATGCCGTTGTTGCCATGGCTAGAGACATCGCTGGGATTTCCATTCAACGGCCAGAAGCCGAGCGGGTTCAGCGCCATCACATCATTCTGATAGTTGCCGGTTTGTGCGAGTACGAGAGGCGCGAGGGACAGCGCCAGGAATAAGCGGGAAGCAAGGTTCATAGGTCCTCCGAGTCGGTATCGGAAGAGGATACAAACTTGTCCTTCAACCGGGCAACTGGGGGAATCCCTAGGCCGAGGTGCTTGCTCGAAACGTTGGCAAAGCTAAGGCTTCTCGGTGGCCGATGCAGGGGCCTTGACCTTCATCTGGAACGGGGTGCTCTTGACGACACCGGCGATCAGAGAAGAGAACTTGAAGTCGCGGGCGCCGGCGTCGCGCACGATCCTGCGAACCGCGGGCATGTCGTAGTATTCGACGCCCCGGCCTAAGGCATAGGTGAGAAGCTTTTCGGTCATCACACCGACGAATACTTCGGGGCGGCTGGTGAGCGTCTCGCGCAGCGCCGCGGCGCCGTCCACCTTGGCACCATTAAAGAGGGTTCCGGACGGATCGATCTTGGCGCCGTCGTCGGATGTCCGCCACCGCCCGATGGCGTCGAAGTTTTCGAGCGCGAAGCCCACCGGGTCCATCACCTTGTGACAGCCCGCGCAGACGGCGTCGGCGCGATGTGCCTCCATGCGCTCTCGCACCGATTTCGGCTGCGAGCCCTCGGCGTTCTCCGTTAACTGCGGCACGTTGGGAGGAGGCGGGGTAGGAGGCGTGCCGAGGATGTTGGTCAGGATCCATTTGCCGCGCTGAACGGGCGAGGTTCGATTGGGGTATGACGTTACGGTCAGGATACTGGCCTGCCCCAGCAGCCCGCGCCGCGCCGGATCGGTCACCGGAACGCGCCGGAACTGGCTTCCATAGATGTTGGGAATCCCGTAATGCTTCGCCAGACGCTCGTTGACGAAGGTGTAATCGGCGCTGAGCAGGTCCAGCACGCTGCGATCTTCGCGTTGGATGCTCTCGAAGAACAGCTTGGTTTCCTGGCGCATGGCCTGGCGCAGATTGTCGTCGAAATCGGGGAAGGCGTCCAGGTTGGGCGCCGCGTTCTTGAGATTGCGCAGGAACAGCCATTGTTCCGCGAAATTGTCGGCCAGCGCTTCCGCCTTCGGGTCGGCCAGCATCCTCTTTATCTGTTGATCCAGAATGGCGGGATCCTTCAACTTCCCCTGGGTAGCGAGGTTCAGCAGCGTATCGTCGGGAATGCTGCTCCAGAGGAAAAACGACAAGCGCGAAGCCAGCGCCACGTCATCAATACGATAGGGCGTGTCGGCTATAGCGGTGGCCGGGTCGGGTTCGAAGCGGAACAGGAATTCCGGGCTCGCCAGGATCAGCTGGAGGGCCGACTCGATGCCGGCGTCGAAGCTGCCGTTATTATTACGGCGGCGCTGGTAGAAACTGAGGGGCTCTTCGAGATCGCTATCCTTGAGCGGCCGACGATACGCCCGGCGGGCCAGGGTGGAGAGGATCTTGCGCGCGCAGGGCAATTCGTCCTTCGACACATTCCCAACGCCAGCCGGCTGGCAGACCAAAATCTTGCGGCGCGACGCGGTGTCGCCCGCGCTGGTCTGGTTGAAGGGGCCTTCAATGTTCAGGCGGTCGACGGAAGGATCGCCGGTGATGTCCAGGCCGTCGATGGTGGTCCGCATGAAGGGCTTAATAAGGTCATCCTTCTGGGCCTGGCTCCTTAATATAGTTGCGGCCGAGACTGCACGCGAACCGGCCTTCACCGGCATCCGGATGGTCAGGCGCTGGTCGAGATCCGCGCCGAATGAACCGGGATTCTCGGCCATCTTGATGAAATCTTCGCGGCCACCCACCGTGACCAGGCGCACTCGCTCTCCGTCCAGGCTGATCTCGATCTGGTGCGGATCTTCCATGCCGCGGAGCAGGTCGAACGTATTGCGCCAGAGCCGCACCTTAATAATGTATTCGCCGTCCACGGGGAAGGTGTGGTGAACCAGAATCCCGCCGCGGGTTCCCAAAGGCAGCCCGTCGATGTGCTGGTCTTGTGAAAGGTCGGGCCGGACACGATAGGTCGCCGTGGTGGGCGCGATCTTCAGATTGCCCATGGCCAGGCGGCTGATGTTCCACGACGCGGACAGGTACCGTTCCATCAGCGAGGGCGATACACGTAGAACGTCGGCGATGTTGTCAAACCCGCTGCTTTCGTCGTCGGGAGGCAGAAGCGCGGTGGAGTCAATGTCCAGGGCCAGCAGGTCGCGGATCGCGTTGGCATATTCGGTGCGATTCAGGCGGTGCATGGTCGCATGCCCGGGGTTGGGCTTGGCGGTATAGCTGCGGTCGAGCGCGGTTTCAAGAAATGTAGTGAACCCGTCCAGAGTGGCTTTGTCTGGTCGCGGCATGCCCTGCGGGGGCATCGAGCCGACGCGGAGCTTGCGGATTACCTTTTCCCAGGTCTCGGCGCCTTTGGGAATGTCGGCGAGGTTGGCTCCCTGCAGCGAGAGTCCGCCGGTACGCAGTTTTTCACTATGGCAGGTGACGCAGTACTGGTCCAGCAGGGCGGTCTGGGATGACGTTTGCGCCCACGCTGGGCTAGCAGAGACGACCAAGGCTAGGGTTGCCGCAGTCCGAAGTATCACCCCACAAGTATAGTGCGGCCACGGGGTTACTGCAGCCCCAGCTGGTTGCGAGGGTCCTTCCCTAAAATGTGGCGGACATCCTTATTATTCTCGTTGCAGATGTACTCCATCAGGTCCGTGCCGGACTGCAGCCTCGAATGCCCATACATGGTAAACGGCCGGGTGTATGCCCCGGGATCGTCCACGACGGTTTCGTACTCCAGATGATCGGCATCCGGGCGAGTATAGCGCTCGGTCACGTGGAGCTTCGCGGTGTGCGGGTGGCCGGCGAAATCGAACCAGAACAGCTCGTTGAACCCGACCGAATCCACCACCAGAGCATCGCCGTCCCATTTGGCGACGGAGTCGCCGTACCAGGTGGGATTGAGATCCGCAGGATGATTGGCCCGATCCAGGAAGATCTGGCGATAGCTATGAATGTTCCCCTCAAAGAGGAAGAAGACGCGAGTAGGCGTCAGCACGATCTGCCAGGGGTAGGGAGCTTGGCGCGGAACGCCGGTGGGAAGGCAGTTCGCCTCGGGGTCGTCCTTGGACATCCGCTCGCGGGCGAGTTTCTCGGCCCAGGGCTGCGTGGGCAACTTATCGCCCGGTTTCAGCGCGTCGGAGATATCGTAAATAAAGTTGCGATCGGGGCTCCATAGTCCGGACAGATCGACTTTCCCATCCGCCAGACGCGGCGCAGGAGCGGATTTGGCGTTCTTCCCCTTCGCGCCCTTCTGCTTGGCCTTGGCCGGAACGGCTTCATCGCCTTGGCCTCGAGCGGGCAGCGAGGCCACGAACAAAGCGCCCATCCCAGCGCAGAGGAGCAGGACCACACCCATCATTCTTCTGTCGATCACTCGCTTGTCCATGGGGCACCTCCGTAGGCAACCGAGAGCCAGTTTACTACGTTGAGACAGACGAATTCGGCGCCAGACTCTTGGAATGTTAAGACGGTTCGGAGAATCTTCAGTTTTGGCGAAACAAGGTGGAGGCTCGGCACGTCAAGACTGCGGATGAAGGAATCATGACGGACTTAACTATTGCTTGTCGCGTGGCCACATGGTACAGTGCCTCAGTGTTTCAGGCGGGGATGCCTGGGAATGGGTGAAAAGTCATGCGCAAAATCGCACTGCTGGGGCTATTAAGCGCCAGCGGCATGATTGCTTCGGCTGCCAAGAACCCGCCCACCTTCCACATCCGCCTCGACGTTCCCCTCACCAGTTACGATTCTCCGGCCGGTACTGCATTCACCGCGACGGTGATCTCTCCGCTGGAAATCGGCGGCCAGTCGATCATCCCGCAGGGGAGCCTGATCCACGGCACGGTGATCCGGGCCTCGGCAGTGGGCTTAGGTCTGGTGCACGAACGTGCCATGCTCGAACTGGCATTTCACGAGTACGAACTCGCCGAAGGTCATCGCTATCCGTTTGGAGCGCGCCTGGAGTTCGTTGAGAACGCCCGAGAACAAGTGGACTCGCGAGGGCGGATCAAGGGCGTGCTCGCGGCCAGCAATCCACAGGGACTGCTTCGGGGAATCTGGTACCGGCCATCTGATGATTTCTTTTCCCGGTCGGCAATAGGCCTGACGGGCCTGGGCGGTGCACTTTGGAGCCATTTCTCCTTGGGGCCGGTTGGCGCGGCCGGGATGCTGGCGGCCCGTTACATCGCCTTCCCGCTTCCCGAGCCTGAAATACAATTGCCGTCAGGAACGGAAATGCGCCTTCTGGCTACCAGCATTCCCGAGGATGCTCCCTCAACGCCCGTACTTCCAAACCCGAGCGTCGGCGAATCGCTAGCAGCCTGGCTCCAGACACAGTCACGCGCGGTGACCAGGCCGGATGGCACACCTGCCGCCGATGTCGTCAATCTGGCGTTCATCGGCAACGCCGAGGAGCTGCAGAACGCCTTTACCGCCGCGGGCTGGGTGGCCGCCGAACCCCGGACGTTGCATAGCTTATCCACCACCTATCGGGCTTACAACTCCATGCGCGGTTACTCCACTGCACCAGTGTCGACGCTGCTCTATCAGCAGGCTGAACCAATGGTCGTCTTCCAGAAGTCCTTTAACACGATTGCAAAACGGCACCACATTCGCATCTGGCGCGCCGGTCTTTTCGAAGGGAACGAAGTGTGGGTTGGGGCAGCGACACAAGATGCCGGCGTGGGTTTTCAGCGGCGTTCTAGAACGATCACGCACAAAATCGATCCCCAAACCGATCGCGAACGCAGGAAAGTGGTTATGGATCTCAGCTTCGCGGCATGTTCACAAAGAGTTTCTTTCCTGGACCGCTCGCCCGACGCCGAAGCCGCCGCCGAAGCCGCCCAGGATACGTGGATTCAAACCGACGGCCGGCTAGCCGTCATTTGGCTTCAGCAGTGCGCCGGCAACTACCCCGACGACGATTCGCCGATGCAGTCTCCAGGTTCCAAGACCAAGCGGATGGCTCGGCGGTTCATCCTGGAAACGCGCCAATATTTTCTTCGCGACAACATGTACTACTGGGTTTACCGCGCCACGCGCCTGGGGCTTACCACTACGTTTCGTGGAACCTCGAATGCGGAATAGCTAGTTCTCGGTGGGATTTTTCTCGGCACTCTCGACGACGATGGTCTCGATCGGCTCTTTCTGTTTTTCGAGCTTCAGCCCGAGCTTTTGCACGCTGGTGAAAATCGTGCCGCCGGATGGATCGGACGCGGCAATAGCAGGCCCGCCAGCGGGTCCGCCAAGCGGCACACTCATCACCGGAACGGACGCTCCCGCGGTTCGCGCCATCTGCATCATATCTTGGATGGAAAGATCGAGCGCGATGGTAAACGCGCCCTTCAGTTCCGTGTGATCGATCACCGGCCGGTCGAGCATCGGCGTAAGCGTCTGGGCCAGGGTGGCCATGGTCATCCGTTCGATCTCCATGTGCATTTGGCCATCGGGGCCCACTGAGACCTTGGTTGTCCCGCTCTCTGGGCTCGACATCGTCATCTGCGTCCCTCCCGGGCCGCCACCGGTCCGGTTGATTCGCACCTGTTGGTCTCCGGCTCCAAGCACCAAATCCGCCTTGCCTTCGGGTTTGGGAGAAACCGTCTCAGCGGGAGGAGCTTCCTTGAATTTCGGGCCGTTCTTACCGACCTCTAGCGAATACACGGGCTGTTCTTTATTCTCGCGATGTGCCACCAGCTTGAAGCGTTCTTCAAGCAGCGCCCGCAACATGGCGGGAACTTGTTCCTTGGTCGCGCCATCCGGCATTTTGGCCAAAATATCGAACCGCTGCGCCGCCATCCAGTCGGGAGCCGTGACCTGGAAGGGCTTCACTTCGTAGGCCATCGTAGCCAGATCGCGTAGAGACAGATAGCCGATGTCCACTCTTGCGGCGTCAATCTTCATGCCGACATGCAGTTTGCCGGAGGTGATCATGTCCGGAGTGATCTGCGCGGCCGAGCGGATCGAGGCCACCTCGAAGGCCGGCTGCTGGCCAAATGCCGCCACTGCCGCGATGGCACAGATCAACAGGAATTTGCGCATATCTAAATCATATCCTCCTAAAAGCGATATCAGTTATCGGTCGGCGTTTTGCGAGCGTCATCAACAACAATCATGTCCAGGGGCGCTTTGCGCGCGTCCAGCTTCAGGCCAACCTTCTGAACGGCTTCGAAAAGGGAGGGCAGAGAAGCGCCATCGAGCAATCTCAATGCTTCCGGAGGCAGGCTGACGCCGGCTGCGACGGCCGCATGGATCAGCATGGCCCGGTAGTCCTCCGTCGTGACATCCAGAGTGACATCGTAGGCTCCCTTCAAATCCGTCATATCCACGATGGGGCGATCCATAAAGCGTTCGAGGGTTCCGGCGATCATCGCTGTGGTCAGTCGCTTACCCTCGAACTTGTTGCCACCGAATGTATACGACGCTCCTCGTCCCAGATTGACAGACACTCCCTGGGCGTTTCCGCTGCCGGTGATGGTCAAGGGCGTCCTGGCGTCGGCGTTTGCTGGATCCGGATCAGGTCCGGTTTCCTGCATCTTCAGCCCGCCTTTCGCCACTTCCAGCACGTAAACGGGAAAGTCTTTCTTCTCGCGGTGTATCTTGATCTGGAATCTGTCCTCGAGCAAACGCTGCATCATTTCGGGAATCTGAGTCGCCGTTCCCGGGGACAATGTCGCGGAGATATCGAACCGGTCGGAACTGATCCAGTCCGGTCCCGAGATCTGGTACACCTTTACCCGGTACGCAAGTCCAAGGTAATCCTTGAGCGTCAGAAAGGCAGAACGGAACTGCGCTCCGTCGATCCGGACCCCGGCTGTTACACCCGCTTCCGGCGAGGGGGCGGACGGCCGTATGGTGGCGACCTCGAACTCCGGCCGGGGCGGGGTCTGGGCGAAAGCCGCGGTGGCGCCAAGAACCATCAAGATAGCTTTCCCTGCTTGCATACGGTGCATTACGAGCCTCCTTCTTCGGAAGTTCAGAATCGATTTGTTCTGTTCCGAAGCCTAACATTACCCCCGCCGGCGGCCGGATTTATGTGATATTCGGCGACATCCACGTGGCCACCGGCGAATCGCGCCAGTAGGGGACGAAGTGCCGTAAACTGAAAGGCTGGGGTGAATCATGGCACGACGGATATATGGAGCGTGGCGGCTCGCAGCCGCTCTCCCTCTCCTTGCGACTGCTCTGCTGGCGCATCATTCTTTTGGCGCCGAGTACGACGCGACCAAGCCCGTCACGCTGACGGGCGTGATCACAAAAATCGACTGGACCAACCCGCACAGCTACTTTTTTCTGGATGTAAAAGACGACAAAGGTAAGGTGGCCAACTGGAAGCTCGAAGGCTATCCTCCCAGCGTGTTGTCGAGAACGGGCTGGAAGAAGGACGTCACCATGAAGGTGGGCGATTCGGTGACGGTGTTCGGCTGGCATGCCCGGGACGGATCGAATTGGGCGCATTCGCGGCAAGTCACGTTCGCGGACGGGAAGAAGCTGTTCTTCGGGCCGCCGGCGGGAACGGGCGATGGCGGAAACACTCCCGCGGTGGAGGTTTCGAAGTGATGCGCGGGTGTGTTGTGGCGGTCGCCGTTGTGTCGTGGTCTGTTTCCGTTCCAGCACAAACTAAGTCGGCCGCCAAGGCGCCCGTGAAAAGCGCCGCAAAAGCGCCTTCAAAAAGTGTCCCGCGCGCTTCCGACGGAAAACCTGATTTGACGGGGGTGTGGCAAGGCGGCAGCAATCGCCGTGGAACCTGGGAAGAAGCGAACACGGGACTGGGCGTGGGCGGAACGGGAACGGACCCGACGGCACCGGCTGCTCCGTCCTCCAATGACCGGCCCGCGGGAAGGGAAGGCGCTCCCTATCAACCCTGGGCCGCCCAGAAAGTCCTCGAGTCCTACAACAAGCGAGCCATCGACGATCCTACGTCGCGGTGTTTGCCCTCGGGGATTCCGCGAATTGTGACTTTAGGGCTGTTTCCCCAGCAGATCATCCAGACGCCGCAGCAGATTGTGATGCTCTATGAATACATGAACGTCTTCCGGGTGATTCCGCTGAATGCTAAGCATCCTGACGATCTGATCCCGGCTTACATGGGCAATTCCGTGGGGCACTGGGAGGGCGACACTCTGGTGGTGGATGTGACCGGCTTCAACGACAAGACCTGGCTCTCGGGTACCGGGACCTTCCACTCTGACGAGCTTCATATCACGGAGCGATTTACCCGCGTGGACAAGGACCAGATCAATTACGACGTGACCATGGAGGATCCCAAGGTACTAACCAAGCCGTGGACGCTGCATTCGACGCTGATGCTGCGCGAAGGCACTCGCCTGCAAGAATATGTGTGCGCCGAGAACAACCTGGATCCGGGGAATTTCGAACAGCTCCTCAAAGAGGGCGCGAAGATCACGCGGTAGTAACGCCGCTGCCCTTACTGGGCAAGCATCACCGGGGCCTGCCAGAACGCGGCCTTCTCTCCGGTTGGATCGATGACGGTCACCTGGCAAAGATACTCGCCGGGGGCCAGTCTTTGCAGGGGAAAGCTGAATTTCAAGGGCATCGTTTTCAGCCGGTTGTTGAGGCTCTCGGTCACTTGAATGGGCGGCGTCTCGAAAGCCTTGGTCTGGCCGCGGTAGAAGGTGACGAACGCGATCAGGGGGTGCGGGGTATCCGCGTTTTGCTGGTATGCCTGGAGATAAACGTACATATCCTGGCTGCGGGTAAATACCCTGGTAACGCTCGGAACCAGCTTGACGCCTTCCTGGACCAGCGGATTTGCGGATTGCTGGATCTGTCCCTTCTCTTTGTCCTTGGCGGCATTGAAGACCGCATCTCGCATATCCACGCGCTGGCTGCTGAGAACCACTGAACTGATGGTGATCCGCTTCTCTTCCTTATTCAGGTTGGGAACTACGAATGTGGACTGGTATGTTCCGATTCTGCCCGTTTCGGCGTCGCGCACCAGCATCTTGATGGTGTATTTCCCCGGTAACAGGGTGAAGCCGGTATCGTACGCATAGGGCCGCTTCGCCAGCTCGGCAGCCGTGAGATCGCTTAGTTTGACGTCTGCCTTGTCGCGGACGTTCGAAACCGTGCTGCCGAATTCGTCTTTGACCTCGGCCATGAAGTCGAGAAGCGTATGTTCCGCGCCACCGCGCTTGGCCAAGGCCAATTCGCTTCCGGGAATCTTGACCTCGACAGGCGCGAAGTACTCCGCGCGATTCAACTGGAAGAAGCCGACCTCCATGGCGATCGTCAACTCCGTGATCGGATCGCCGAGCATAAAAGCGTCCTCGAGTTGCCGGTCTTTATCGGCGCTCGTAAACTTTTTGAATTCCTTCCCGGCGTAGTAGCCTTGGCGGTAATCCAGATCGCCTGAGAGGCCCTCCCGCAGCGAAATCTTGACACGGCGGAATTTTCCATCGAGATTCGCGTTGCTGGTGTAATACCCGAGGATGTAATAGCTCGAAAAGGATCTCTGGGCGTTCACGATCCCCAGCGAGAGGTCGTTGACATCTAGCAGGGCTTTGCCGCCGGTGTCGGCCCCGAGCGTCCATAGCGTATCCTGCGATCTCTGCATGTTGGTCAGCGACGTCATGGCCGACGCTCCGGTATACATCGCTTGCCCGCCCGGTGACTTCTTGCTGGCGTCACCCAAAGGGGCCTCCGCGGTGAGGCCGCGGGCATCGATCGGCCAAAACGAGACTCCCGCCCGGATCGCTGCGTTGGTGGTCGCGTGCAGTTGGGCCTGATTGTTGATCCCGTTCAGCCGGAGCCCGCTGGCGAAATAGATGAGCGACTTTTTCTCGTTCAACTTGCCGAGCATCGTGGCGGCGGTTTGCAGCGCGGAAAGCTGGCGATCGGTGAAAAAGAGATTGAATTCCGCATCGTTCTGCCCGAAGGCCGCGCCGGTGTCGGCGCCGGCGGTGTCATCGGCCGCGTTCTCATCCTCGCCCACAGCCAGGGTTTCGATGATGCTCAACAAACGGTCCCGATCGTCAGTGAAGTCCTGAAGAACCTGAACGGATCCGCTCGAGAAGGTCATGATGGCCATGAGATCGGCCGGCGTCATCTGCGTGCGGATAAATTTTTGGGCCGCCTCCAGCGCCCGCAGTTGGTCCGGTATCTGCATGGCCGTCAGGTCGAAATACAGGGCTAGAAGTCTTCGGTCGCGATAGCGCACGTCCCCGGGTGTTTCGGGTGCGATTTGAGATTTGGGGAGCTTGGGGAACGGGGCCACCGCGATCTTGGCCGCATCGCTTACGCTGATGGGAGCCGATGGGGCCTCCGGAAGCCTTTGATACTCGAAAAACGCGATCGATTGCGGCATGCCGTCTTCGGTAACGATGAAATCTTTCGCGGTAAGGCCTTCTATGGGCTTGCCGCTCTTGTCTTTGACCGATACGGTCTCGACCACCAGCTGGGTGGACGTCTTGAAGGTCACCGTTCCGTCGCCGCCCGCGGGAGGATTCTGCGGCGCTGGCGTGGGCGGCTGTTGAGCGCCTGCGGCCAAGACGAGCAAGAGAAAAGTGGTCAGAAACCGTCGCGCCATCATATTTAGAACCTCACTCGTACGGTGGTTTGCACGCTTCGCATCGGATTCGCGAAAGTCGGAAGCCCGAACTGCGCACTTGAAATGGTGGTAACCCAGCTGGAGTACACGGGGTGGTTCAGCGCGTTGGCCGCGTCAATTCGCAAGTCGGCGCTGTACCGGTCGCTGAGGCGGAAGGTTCGCGCCATGGACGCGTTCATCGTGAACTGCTGCGGGCCGGTAATGGTGTTTCTTCCGGCATTTCCCCAGTGGCCGGCAGGCGGGGCGACGTACGCCGCCGGATTCAGAAACAAGCCGGACGGCGCGTCATAGAGCGACGCTCCCGTGTAATCCGGCCGGATTCCGGCTACGCCCGTGCCGGGCACCACGCCCTGGTAAACCGGCGTAAGCGGCCGGCCGGTACCGGCGGTCACCTGCGTCGATGCGGTCCATTCTTTGAGCAGCGTCCCTCTCCATCCCCCTAAGAGAGATCCGCCGTGCAATCCCATGCCGCTGGTGTACTGCATCTGGAGCGACAGGAGATGGCGCTGATCGAAATTCGAGAGGGCACGCTCGCCCCTGAGGTTCAGCCAGTCTTGGGCGATGACAGCTCCTTGCCCCCCGCCCAACAAGGCATCGTCGATCGATTTGGAGAAGGTGTACTGCAGCTCGGCGGTAAAGCCGCTCCGCAGGCGGCGTCGCAATTGGATTAACGCGGCGTGCCGCATCGAATTCCCGTTGGAGGTCAGGTAGGTGAATCCCGAGGGACACGTGGGGCAGGGATTCAAGGCTCCAGGCGCGAACGTATTCGGCAAGAACTGCTGCTGCGCGCGCGTGCCCTTGACTCCCAGGTAGGTCGCCACCATTTGCAGGGCGGCCGGCAAGTCGCGTTCAACCGACGCCTGCCAGTTCTGTGCGTATCCCACCCGGAAATTAGGATCGATGGCGAATGAGTTCGCAGTGATGTTGGGAGAGCCGATAAAACCATTCTTCAGAGTTAAGGGCGTATCGGGGCCGTTCTGAACTCGCAAGCTTTTCGAGAGAGGAGATTGCTGCGCCATCTGACTGGCGATGCTTTGGTATACGGAGGTGTCGTAGTAAACACCGTAACCGGCGCGAACCACCATCGACGATGCGGAGAAGGGACGCCAGGAGATGCCGATTCTGGGTGCGATGTTGTTTTTATCCGGGTGAACCAGCGAGCTGGGGTAGCTCTGCTGCGTAAGTGCACCCGTGGGGCTTTGGCCCAGCACCGGTGTCACGGCGGCGAAGCCCGGAGCCACGTCCAGATTCACCAGGCGTCCGTACAATTCTGTAATCGGGGAACCGTAATCCCAACGCACACCCACGTTCAGTGTGAATCCCGATCGCATGCGCCAATCGTCAGTGACGAACGCATCATAGTTGGACGAGCGGAAGTATTTGTCGGCGTTTCCGAAGGCAATGGAAGAGGTGTCCGGCACGCCTAACAAGAACCCGCCGAAATCCGAACCCGCGGCCAGCCCGGTAAATGTAAACGTTCCCCGCGGCTCCTGCTGCCCGATGGAGTTGAGCTGCAGCCGGCGGAAGCTGGTACCGTAAGTCACGTTGTGGCGTCCGCGATTCCACAGGGCATCCACCGAAACACCGTTGTTCTGGTTGTGGATCGCCGAGTATTGGGCGTCGCTCAGAGCTGTGATGCCGCTGGCAAAAGAGAGTCCCGGAGGGCCGTAATTCACCGGCTCCTGATTGTTCCCAGTGATGCCGGCCAAGCCGGAGATGTTCTCCCGGTGCGCGAAAAAGGGGATGTTCTCCGACGAAAAACGGCTGAACTGGTAGCCCACGTTGACGAAGGCCCGAGGAGTGAACTGATGTCTCCATCCCAGCTGCAGGTTCATGCCCAGCGTACGGCCCGTATCCAGAAACCCGAGCAGGTTCGTATTGTCGGTGCGGGTGCTCTGCAACCCGAACGTGCCCGAGAATTGGTTCTTCTTGACCTGCTTATTCATTCGCGCCTGCAGACTGTCCTGGTGGGTCCCGCCGATCAGCGGAATCTGGTAGTTGTATCGGCCAACGAAGTTGGGCAGCGGATATAGATTCAACAACGCGCGGGCCTCCGGGCTGATCCGCTCCACCGGGATGACGTTTCCCGGGAACGCGACGCCGGTGTTGGGATCGCGCACGATGAAGGGGGTGCCCGAGAAATCGCCGGTCCGCATCGCCGGCGTCGGCATCAACCCGGGGGTGGTCGACGCGTTGCGATTGTGGGTCCACTGATAGTTAACGTTAAAGTTCGGCCCGTTCCGCTTGATCAGGCCGGGAATCTTCACCGGGCCGCCGAAGGACGCCAGGCCCTGCATTTGGTTATAACCAGGCTTGGGCGTATCCTGTCCGGTCAGCGAAAAGGTCCGCGCATCCAACGATGAATTGCGCAGACTGAATCCGAGATTGCCGTTGTACAGTGATCGCACGCCGCGACGATTGTTTCCGAACGCCTGCAGTTGCGCAAAGGGCGAGCTGGCTCCGTTGTTCACGCTTCCGTTGATGAGGAGTCCATCGGCTGCGCGCTGGCTCAACGCGCTGGCATCCTGAGGAACGCCGCTGTCGGCCGCCGGAGCGGGACTATTATTGTTCGCCGCGGGCGCGGCGTTCAGGTCGGTGCGCTGAAACGCAGTTGTTGTGTTCGTGGGCGCCGGCGCTGCCTTTCCATTGCGCGGCGGTTTGGGAGGAGCCGCTGACGGAGTGGGAGTTTCCGCGACCTGAAGCCGTGGGCTAGCCGGCGTCACCATCGCATTGATCTGCTCGGCCGGTAGCAGCTTCAAGTCCCACTCCGCCGCGGCTGCACTTGCGGCAACCGTCACGTCCTGTTGCAGGGGAGCGAACAGCGGCATTTCGACCTGAATCGTCCAGGAGCCGTCCGGCAAATCGGCAAAGGAATAGCGGCCTTCCAGATCGGTGATCGCGCCGAAGCTCTTATCCCCCTGCTTGGCTGTCACAGTGGCGCCTGGCAGCGGTAATCCCCCGAATTTCACAGTGCCGTGATGCTCGGAACCGAGAAGCGGAAGGACGGCCGCGCCAAGAACCAGCAAGGCGATAAACAGCGCGGACTTAGTTTTCAGAAGGTTTTTCGACACGATCGATCACTATGTTTGGTACGGGACCTTTTTGCGAATCTAACCGCAGTCCGAGCTGCTCCTGCAGCGCGGTAAAAATCGTTGGACCGCCGGGCGCCGGCGCTGGCTCGGTAATGCCGTCACCGAAACCTTGAGCGCGAGCGTCCGCTCCCGCGTCTGGCGTCCACTCGAGGACGAAATCATACTTTCCTGTAAGACCGGTCTTGTCGACCACGGGCCGCCCCATCAAGCCGGAGAGGACCTGTGCGAGCATTCCTACTTGAATAGCGTGCCCTTCCGAACGTCCCCGGTTAGTCATCAGGCTTTGCTGGGTTCCTGTTTCTTTGGTTTCCTGCAGCTTGGGCCCGTTCTTAGCGGGCACGAGAGCATAGATCGGCTGTTCCTTCATTTCCTTATGTGCCACCAACTGAAACCGATCCGCCAACAGCGCGCGAAGTCTCTCGGTAATTTGGTCCCGCATCGTCTTGCGCTGATCGTCGGTCATCTTGGCGAAATCGTCCGGACCATCGACTGTAGTGCGATCTGGCCGCGCCATAACGTCGAATCGCTCGGTCCCGGCCCATCCCGGCCCGCCGGATACCTGAAAATCGCGAACATCGTAAGCGAAGGTAATCATGCCTCGCAGCGGGATTCCCGTCATCTTCAGTCCGCCGCCTGGCATGAACTGGATCGACGTACCGCGACTATCAGGATCAGCCGGCTTGATCGATGCGACCTCGAACGTAAGCTGGGCAAACCCAGGGCCTGTCAACAAAAGAGCCAGGATGGCGCTGCGGATCATGATGCTTATTTGAGTACGTCGGACCCGTCTAAATAGTTCCCGATTACGGCAATTCGAAGTCCAAATCTCCATGGACGACAGACATTATCAATGGTAACGATTTATTGCCCTTAGACCGGAATCCGAAAGTCACGTCAGTGTCCGATTTTGGGACGCTCCGCGCGAAATCTGGGACAGATTAATTCTCCGTAGGTTTCTCGGCGTAATCAATGACGAGCACGTCAACCGGACCCTTCGTCGATTCCAACCTTAGCCCAAGCTGCTCCTGAATCGCGGTGAAGATAGAGGGGCCCGGCGGATCGGGCTGCGGCCCCGCGTCGGCCGGGCCACCCTGAGACTGGCCGAGATCGGGTGTCCACTTCAGCTCGAAATCGTACTGCCCCGCGAGTCCTGTCTTGTCGATCACGGAGCGGCCCAATTGCTGCGACAGCTGGGTGACCAGGATCGACATGGGGGCAGCGGTGCCCGTGAGCTGACCGCGGCCCATTCGCAGTCCTCGCTGTTGCTGCTTTAGGCTGTCGGTGGCCTTCTGCAGCTTGGGACCGCCTCTGGCGACCATAAGCTCATATACGGGCTCCTCTTTCGATTCGCGGTGCAGCTTCAGCTTAAAGCGCTCCTCGAGCAAGCTCTGAAGCATGAGGCGCATCTGCGGTCCGCCGGCGGGCCCGGCCGGAATGGGCGTGGCGCTATCGGGTTTGGCATCGATGTCATACTTGGCGGAATCGAGCCAATTCGGCCCTCCCGAAATCTGGTGACTTCTTACGTCGTACGCGGTCTGGATCAGCATTTTCAGACTGGCGTTGTTTGCGGCGAATCTACCGCCTGGCATGCTTCCAATGCGGAACATCTGACTATTAGGATCTCCTGGTTTGATCGACGCCACCTCGAAAGCGGGGCGCGGCGCGGATTGCTGCTGGGCATGGACCAGCGTGCCGGCGGCGAGTATCGCCGCCGCGATTGCACATACCAGGACAGTACACGCCATGCGCGGGCGCGAAATCCGCGCAATGGGAACACCGCTCAGCATCTGCCGAATGCGGTGCTTCAGGCCGATCCCCGGCATCGCCATGCCAACCGCATCGATGCGCGACCCCGCGCGCTGAACCGACCGGGCCAGGTCGAGCAGGTATTCGGAATATTCACGGGGATCGTAGCCGCGCGCGACTACGGCTGCATCGCAGGCTTCTTCCGCGAGTCCCGAGAGCTTCCGTTCCAGCCACCATGCCAGCGGGTGAAACCAGAAAATCGCACGGTTGAGCAAGGCGATCCACTGGAATAAGGGATCGCGACGGCGAATGTGTTCTCCTTCGTGCGCGAGCACGGCGTCCAACTGGGCCTGCGGCCATTCGTGCGAGCGCTCGGGCAGGATAATTCTGGGGTGCAACAAGCCCACTGTGACGGGAACGACACAGGAAGCGCTCGTCAGCCGGCTCGCACGGATGGTGCCGATCGCAAGCCGCAGTAGCAGGATGCAAAGGCCGAGGAGATACACACCGAGCGTCCAGTTGAACGCGTAATGCTGCTCAACGCTCGGCACTTGTATCTCGATCGGTGCTGCCGCGGGAGCTTGAACGGCCTGCATCGCAGTCATCGTTGCTGATCCGGCCTCAGGTGGGAGGACCGGAAGGGGGGCTTTCGGTCCCCAAGCCACCCAAGCCGGAAGCAGCATCATCAAAACGACGACGCTGGCCCACACGGCGTGCCGCGCTGACGCTGTCTTGATTCGCATGGCGAACAACACCAAAGCGATGACCGCCGCGATGAGTGTCGCTCTGAGAGCGCTTTCAATCAGAAGAGTCTGCATGTCAGTTCTCCGAGGGCTTCTCCACGTGATCGATGACGACGATTTCAATAGGGGCCCTTTGCGACTCCAGCTTTAAGCCGAGGTCCTTCAGTGACGCAGTCAATCCGTTGTCCACCTGACGGACCAAATCACCTTTCGGGTCGCTTTCGCTCTTCGCTGCATCGGGGTCGAACAAGTGCAGCGAGAAATCATAAATCCCGTCGAGCTCGGTTCGGTCCAAGACCGGGCGGCGCAGGGATGGAAGATTTGAAAGCAGCGTTCCCGCCAGGTAGGCCATGGACGTTCGCCTGTATAGGAAAAAACCGTCTTTGGGCGCCGCACCCATTGGCCCGTCGTCCTCGGACTTGTTGAAATGCGGTCCACCTTTGGCGACAGTCAAAATATATACCGGAAGTTCTTTGCTCTCTCTGTGGACGGACAGCCTGAAGCGATCCTCCAAGAGCGATCGAAGCATCAGCTTGACCTGCGACTCCGGAACCGGGCCTGCCGCCTTCGCGACGATGTCATACCTCTCAGCAAGTGAAACGGCCGGTCCGTGGGTGAGCTGATAGGACTCGACGCCATACGCGAGTAGAATATACTCGGCGAGACTGCGGTTCATATATGTGAGACCGTCCGGCTTGATTTGACGGACCGATCCAGGTCCGGCGTCGGAGGGCCTGATGGATGCCACCTCGAATACGGGCCGGGCCGCGGACTGGGCGCGAACCAGCGTGCCGGCGGCGAATATCGCTGACAACATCGCACAGGCGGACGCGGCGATCGCCATGCGTTTGCGCGAGATTCGCGGCGAGGGAGCATGATTGAGCATTTGCTGGATGCGGTGCTTCAGTCCGATTCCCGGCATGGCCATGCCGAGCGCACTTACTCGCGTGCCGGCGCGCTGCACGGACTTCGCGAGATCCAGCAGGTACCCGGAATACTCACGAGGATCGTAGCCGCGCGCGATCACGGCTGCATCGCAGGCTTCTTCCGCTAGTCCGGAGAGCCGCCGTTCCAGCCACCACGCTAGCGGATGGAACCAGAAGATCGCACGATTGAGCAGGGCGAGCCATTGAAATAGAGGATCGCGGCGGCGAACGTGCTCGCCTTCGTGCGCCAGCACTGCGTCGAGTTGCGCCTGTGGCCAGTTCTTCGCACTTTCCGGCAAGACGATTCTTGAATGAAGGATTCCAACGGTGATCGGCGCTACGCAGAACTTCAGGCGGCTAGCACGAACCGTGCCGATCACAAGTCGGAAGAGCAACACGCCAAATCCTAGGAAGTAGATCATGGTTACTGCATCAGGTAGCGCGTAGCCCCCGTCCTGACGGGCGGGGCTGGTACGGGGAGTTGCATCTGCAAGCCCCGCCGGTAACGGCGGGAGCGAAAGCGCGACGACAGGAGTCCGGTCGGGTGGCAGGACCGGAAGGGGGGCTTTCGGTCCCCAAGCCACCCAAGCCGGAAGCAGCAGCATCAGTACAACGACGCTCGCCCAGACAGCGTGCAGCACGGACGCCGTTTTGATCCGCATGATCCACAACACCAGCGCTACGGCCGTTGCGATCAGTGTCGCTCTCACCGCGGATTCGAAAAGAAGCGTCTGCATTTTATTTGCCTCCTTTGCGATTACGGACAAATTCTTCCAGGGTCTCAAGCTCGCCCTTGCTCAGGACCTTAGCTTCGACCATGCCGCTGACCAGCTCCTCCACCGACCCCTGGCAGAAGCTGTCGATGATCTGGCGCACGGCGCGGGCAGCCAGGCTGCGAGCCGGTTCCACGGCGCGATAAACATACGCCCGGCCCTTTTCCTCATGCCGCAGGTAGCCCTTCTGCTCCAGCCGCCGCAGGATGGTGCGGACGCTGGTTTCCTTGAGATCGCGTTTGCGCGATACGACCTGATGGACGGCTTCCACGGGACAAGGCCCGGTGTCCCATACGGCCTGCATCACTTCGTTTTCCAACTCCGTGAGCGGAGCTCGCACGCGAGCGTCCGATCGGGTCCGCTTTGTCATGGTACAAACTGTACCACTAGCTCGCGACCGCGTCAAGCGGTTTTTTCAGGGAACCCGCGTGCTCTCGCCGGAGTCTAGATACCATTCACGTATGCGACCTTTCCTTGCGACCCTGGCCACTTTTTCCGCCCTGGCGTTCGCGCGGCTCCTGCCGCCTGGGAGGAGCCGCTCGCGCGGCATGAATGGGACAAGGCTGAGCCGCTCTTGAGGGCAGCCTTGGCGGAGGCGGAAACGGCGCCAGCTCTGCGAGGGCTCGCTGCGGTCTACCGGGCCACGGGCCGGATGGATGCCGCCGACCCCGTGCTCGAAAGGCTGGTCGCGCTGGATGGTTCCATCACGAATCTGGAGGATCTCGCGCTCATCAAAGCGAGCCTCGGCAATCTGGACCGTGCCGAGACTCTCTATCGCCGCTCGCTGGAGATGCGCATGGATGGGAATAGTGCGCTTGACATCGACCTCAAACTGCCGGGTTCGGACAATCCGGAGCTGGCGCGCGCCTATGACAACCTCGCCGTAACCGAGGCGATGCTCGAAAAATACCCGGAAGCGGAAGCGCACTATCGCGAGGCGCTAAATTGACCAGGGCGACCAGCGTAAGCTTCGGTTGGATGTACGGCACATGTCCCGGTTGGGCTTGACCCGTCGACTTTGCCCCCCGGGCTGGCAGGAGACGCCGGAGAGTGGCCAGGATAGAACGTTTCGCTCGAGACATAACCAATTTCGTGAACGCCTAGCCGGGCGTCATCATGCTGCTTGAGCGTAACTCGGCGTGATCACAGCGGGAATACCGGCTTGCCGGTACTAACAGCCGAAATCGCCAGTAGTCCGCGCGCTCCGAACCGGCGATGCAGCCCTCCTTGTCTCTTGCGGGTGAGCGGACCATCATGGTACTATTCCGTCGGTCTAAAATTTGGCCTGAATCGTCATGGTTTTAGGGTTTCCCCGGAATACAGCAGGAGTGGACGGAGCGGGGAACAGGATGGAGTAAAACGGTGAAGCGAATTTTCACAAGCGGGATAACAGGTTGGACCGCAACCGCGGCTCTAGGATTGGTTCTGTGCGGGGCGTTCTCCAGCCGGGCCGCCGAGCCTGAAAACGGCGGGGTTGACGTCGTGCAGGTTCGGCCGAACTTCTACATGCTTGCCGGAGCTGGTGGAAACATTGGTGTGCAGATCGGCTCCGACGGCATTGTGTTGGTAGGCGCTGGCACCGCGGCGGCAACCGATCAGGTTTCGGCGGCCATCAAGAGGCTGACCAGCCTGCCTATCCGGTATGTGATCGACGTTAACGCGGACGCGGATTTCGTGGGCGGCAACGAAAAGCTTGCCAAGTCCGGATTCACCATTTTCACCAATGCGCTCGGCAATGCGGGAGTGGCCGGGACGATGACCAACGGAGGCGCTGCCTCGATTCTTGCGCATCAAAGCATCCTGAACAGGATGAGCGCTCGTGACGCCAAACCGTCCTATCCCGGCGATGCCTGGCCCACCGAGGCTTTCCTCCAAAACCGCAAGGCGCTGCGCATGAACGACGAGGGGATCGAAATTCTCTACCAGCCCGCTGCCCATAGCGATGCCGACAGTTTCGTACTGTTTCGGCGCTCCGACGTAGTCGTTGCCGGAGACGTCATGGACACCACCCGCTTTCCGGTGATCGATCTTGCGAAAGGCGGGAGCATTCAGGGAGAGATCGATGCCCTGAACAAGTTAATTGACTTGACGATCGCGCCGACTCCTTACATCTATAAGGATGTGGGGACATACGTGATTCCTGGTCATGGGCGGCTATGCGAGCAGATGGAGGTTGTGGACTACCGCGACATGGTGGTGCTCATTCGCGACGTGGTCACGGATCTGATCAAGCAGGGGAAGACGCTCGATCAGATCAAAGCCGCGCGCCCGGCGCTGCCCTATGAGACGCGCTACGGCACGCAACCGGGAGTCACGAACTCGTTTATCGAGGCCATTTACAAGAGCCTGACCGCAAAGAAATAGGGACGCCATGCAGAGACGACAAATTTTGACGCGCCTCACTCTACTCGTTTTGGGATCGCTGACGATGCTGCCCGGGCTTTATGCTCAGGGCCGGGGCGGGCGGGGTGGTGGCGGCGCCGCCGCGCCGCAGAATGCCAAGGCAGCGGCGGTCTTCGATCCAACCGGTTACTGGGTTTCGGTGATTACGGAGGACTGGCGCTACCGCATGGTCACGCCGTCGCCGGGCGACTTCCAGGGTGTTCCCATGACGGCGGAAGCGCGCAAAATCGCCAGCGCCTGGGATCCTGCCAAGGACGAAGCTTCGGGCGATGTGTGCAAGTCCTACGGTGCGCCGGCGCTGTTAAGAGCACCCGGCCGCCTTCACATCACCTGGCAGGACGACCAGACACTGCGCATGGACTCCGATGCCGGCAAACAGACCCGTATTTTTCATTTCGGCGATTGGAAGCCTGCCGCCCCGGGTCCACCCACGTTGCAGGGAGACTCAACGGCTGAGTGGATACGCGGCGGGGGGCGTGGAGCGGCGACCGCAACGGATGGATCGTTGAAAGTCACGACATCCAACCTCAGGGCCGGATTTCTGCGCAAGAACGGGGTTCCGTATAGCGACAAGACCAGTCTCACGGAGTACTTCGATTTGATCAAAGAGCCTAATGGGGATCCGTTGATGGTGGTCACCATCGTCACGACCGACCCCCTGTATCTGAGCCAGCCCTTTGTGATTAGTTCCCAGTACAAGAAAGAGTCGAGCGATGCCAAATGGAAGCCCACGGAATGCTCGGCAAAGTGGTAAGCAAGGAGATCCAAGATGAGCCTTCATAGAATACGTTTCGCTTTGGCGATGTTATTGTGCGCGAGCTTCCCCGCGCTTGCGGAGATCGACCTGTCCGGATCCTGGGCCGCCATTAATCACGAGGACGCACTGGAGCGCGGCGGCGGTCCGAATCCGGTCGATTGGGCGGGTCTCCCGTTCAACGAAGCGGGCCGCGCCAAAGCCTTGAGTTTTTCGCAATCGATCATTTCCATGCCGGAGCGCATCTGCTGGTTCCAGACCCAGTGGCATATTGCGGCCGGGCCGTTCAGCCTCAGGATGTGGGCCGTGCCCGATCCCATCACCGGCAAGGTGCAAGCATGGATGGTGGGCGCCTGGGAAACGCGCGCTCCCATGACCATCTATATGGACGGGCGTCCGCATCCCGGAAAGAATGCTCCCCACGATCAGACGGGCTTCACCACCGGCGTGTGGAATGGCAACGAGCTGATTGCCACCACGACACACCTGAAGACCGGTTACATTCGCCGCAACGGCGCGCCCAGCAGCGACCAGGCCACCATCACGACGCATTTCCTGCGGCACGGAGATATGATGACGCTGGCGTTGCTGATCGAGGACCCGGTCTATCTGACGGAGCCCTATATCCTAACGCGGTCTTATAACTTATCGACCAACCCGGTTGCCATCGGCGGTCCGCCCTGCATCGTCGGAGACGAAGGCGTGGAGTCGGGCAGGGTTCCGCATTATCTTCCTGGGAAGAACCCTTTCACCGATGAAATGACCAAGCTCTACGGCATTCCCGAGGAAGCCGCCCTGGGCGGAGCGGAAACCATGTATCCGGAGTTTCGCGACAAGATCAAGGATAAGTTCAAACTTCCGGCCAGGTGCCCTAAGAACTGTGCGAACGCCGGAGCTAACTAGGCCGGATATCCCGCACGAAGTCAATGACCAGTTCACCGGTGAGATATAATTCAGTCACGCAGGAGGCAGCTTGAAAAGCAAACTATTCGCTCTCATCTTCGCTGGAGTGAGCATTCTGGGCGTTCGGGCCTATGCACATCACTCGTTTGCATCCACCTACCTTGAGGATCAGAAAATGACCATCGAGGCGGACGTGCTGCAATTCCTATACCGGAACCCCCATTCGTTCCTGCAGTTGCAAACCAAGGACGCCAAAGGCAACGCGATCACGTGGGCCGTGGAATGGGGCGCAGGCGCCCAGTTGGGGAGCAAGGGTGTCCAGCGCGACACACTGCGGCCGGGCGACCATGTCATCGTCATCGGCTCGCCGGGCCGGAATCCCGAAGACCACCGGCTACGCATGATTGACATCAAGCGCCCGTCCGATGGCTGGTCGTGGAAGGGTACCTTCGACTAGCCGGCTTCGGTTGCTTTTGACGAGGCGGAGTGCAATGCCGAGATACCGGCTTGCACCCGGCGAAAGTATTGATTATCTTGACTTAGAGGCCGGCGGAGCTTCCCCGAGCCTCGCGGAAGGCTAAAATCCTTGGGGGCCCAATGAGTAAAGGCCAAATGGCTAAAGGCAAGAGCGGATTTCGCCGTCGGCGCGCTAAGCATCGAAACACCCTGCTGTCTCATCGAAATCGTCCGCTGCGCCTTGCGGCTGCGCTGGCGATCCTCGCGGTACCGGGATATCTCCAGATCGCCCGTTCGCAACAGGCTGCAGCAGCTCCAGCCGTGCCCGTGACCTCAGCCGCTTCCGAGCGCGCCCTCCTGAATCAGTATTGCGTCACCTGCCACAACCAGCGTTTGCAGACGGCTGGACTCATGCTCGATAAGCTCGACCCCGCCAGCATGCACGATCACGCCGAGACCTGGGAGAAGGTGGTGCGTAAGCTTCGGGCCGGAATGATGCCTCCCGCGGGCATGCCGCGTCCGGCTGCCCCGGTTCTCGAATCCATGATCACTTTCGCGGAGAAGGAACTCGACCGGGACGCCGTCGCCAACCTGGTCCCGCCCGGCATGCACCGCCTGAACCGCACCGAATATACGAATGCGATTCGCGACGTGCTAGCGCTGGAAGTGGACGCCACGAAATTCCTGCCTCCCGACGATTCCACGCGCGGGTTCGACAACATCGCGGGGGCGCTAACGTTGTCGCCTGCCCTGATGGAGGCGTATTTGTCGGCTGCGGGAAAGATCAGCCGCCTGGCGATCGGCGATGTGTCGGCGCCGACGCAAGCCGTCTTCGAAGTGCCCGCGGACACCGCGCAGAACTATCACATCGAGGGGCTGCCGTTCGGAACCCGCGGCGGCATCCTGATCAAATATCAATTCCCCGCGGACGGCGAGTACACCTTCAAGGTCAAAGGCGTCACGGGTTACTTCCAGGCTGTCCTGGGCGGCGTCAAGGGGGAGCAGCTCGAAGTCACGGTGGATGGCGATCGGGTGAAGCTATTCGACTGGGATAAGGAAATCGCGAACACCACCGGGAACGGCAAGTCGACGCAACGCATTCCGGTCAAGGCGGGTCTGCACACGGTCGGTGTGACGTTCCTCGCCACCAACGACGTGCCGGGGAGCGAAGTAAACCGGCCGTTCCAGAGGACGATGAACACCCCGGGCTCGATACCGGGGTTTCTGTTCTATCCGCACGTCGGCCAAGTCTGGGTGGAAGGCCCCTACAATGCCAAGGGCGCCAGCGACACGGCAGCCCGAAAGAAGATTTTCGTGTGCCGCCCGGCGACTACAAAGGACGAAGCCGCGTGCGCGCGGACCATCGTTTCCACTCTTGTGAAGCACGCGTTCCGCCGCCCGTCCACGCCCGCGGACGTGACGGCGTTGATGGAGTTCTATCAGGCGGGCCGGAGCGATGGCGGAAGCTTCGACGACGGTATCGAAGCGGTGCTGCAGCGCGTGCTCGCGGATCCGGAATTTGTGTATCGCAGCGAGCCGGAACCCGCCGCACTAGCCGCGGGAAAGCCCTATCGCATTACCGATCTGGCGCTGGCCTCGCGGCTGTCGTTTTTCCTGTGGAGCAGTGTTCCTGACGACCAGTTGATCGACCTGGCGGCGCAAGGCAAGCTCAAAGATCCGGCGGTGCTGGAAAAACAGGTGCGGCGAATGCTGGCGGACCCCAAGTCCGATGCGCTGATCACTAACTTTACCGGACAGTGGCTGAGCGTGCGATCGCTGAAGAGCAGCGAGCCGGTCATCAACCTGTTTCCGGATTTCGACGACAACCTGCGAGCGGCTTACCAGCGCGAGGTGGAACTGTTCTTCGGCAGCATTGCCCACGAGGATCACAGCATCCTGGATTTGCTGACGGCGAATTACACCTTCGTCAACGAGCGCCTGGCGAAGCAATACGGGATCCCCAACATCTACGGCCCGCAGTTCCGCCGGGTGACGCTGCCCGCGGAACTCGACATGCGCCGCGGTCTTCTGGGTAAGGGAGCTCTTTTGACCGTGACGTCGAACGCGGCTCGCACTTCTCCGGTGGCCAGAGGCAAGTGGTTCCTGCAAACGTTCCTGGGCGTCAGCCCGCCGGACCCGCCGCCAAACGTCCCGATCATCAAGGATAAACCGGTGGATTCCACCGGCAACTCGAAGGCGCCCACCATGCGCGAAACCATGGAACTGCATCACACCAGTCCGTCGTGCGCCTCGTGCCACAAGATCTTTGAGCCGATCGGGCTGGCGCTCGAAAACTTCGACGCGGTGGGCTCATGGCGCACTCAGGATGGAGATAGTCCCATTGATGCATCGGGCGTTCTTGTGGACGGAACCAAGGTGGACGGCGTGGTGAGCCTGCGCGAGTCGCTGGTGCGACGTTCGGATCAGTTCGCGCGGGTGGTGACCGAGAAACTGATGACCTACGCGCTGGGAAGGGGAGTGGAGTATCAGGACATGCCGCTGGTGCGGTCGATCGTGCGCGATGCAGGCGCCAGCGAGTACAAGTTCTCTTCCGTAGTACTGGGTATCGTAAAGAGTCCCGCGTTCCAGACGAATATGAAAACAGAGGCCGCTGGCCAAGGGCCAGTGGCCAGCCGCTGAAGGAGACACCTCATGTTGATTACGAAGAAGCACATCTCCCGAAGAACCATTCTGCGTGGCGCCGGCGCGACGCTCGCGCTGCCCTTGCTCGATGCGATGATTCCCGCCTCCACGGCACTGGCGCAAACCGCGGCGACACCGAAGCCTCGATTTGTCGGCTGTTTCGTGCCGCACGGCATGGCGCCCGGTTATTGGGTTCCCAGCACCGAAGGCAAACTGGATGCCGTTCTTCCCTTCAATTGGAAACCGCTAGAGCCGTTCGTGAATCAGACGGTGATCATGAGCGGTTTGCATTCCCGGTCGGCCGAACCGCCTCCGGGAGCAACGGGGGCCGACCACTGGGTCGCCGCCGCGTTCCTGTGCGCGAATAAACCCAAGAAGACGGCCGGCGCGGATGTGTACGCGGGGACCACGATCGATCAGCTGATCGCGCAAAAGATCGGCCAGGGCAACCTGATGCCGTCGATGCAGCTGGCGGTCGAGGATCCCGGGGCAAATTCGAGCAACTGCGGCGAGGGTTACAGTTGCACTTATACCAACACCATCTCCTGGTCCTCACCGACCGATCCGCTGCCCATGGAGCTCAATCCACAGGTGGTGTTCGAGCGCATGTTCGGAGACGGCAGCACCGTGGAGCAACGCGCCAAGCGGAGAAGGCGGGACCGCAGCATCCTGGACTCCTTGACCGGCAGCCTCACCCGTCTTCGCACCGAAGTCGGCCCAAGCGACCGCACGCGCCTCGATCAGTACACCGAGAACGTTCGCGAGATCGAGCGCCGGCTCGATATCGCCATGGAGGCGTCGACCGTGGCGCCGACCGACATGAGCGTACCGATCGGCGTGCCGCAGACCTTCGATGAGCACATCAAGCTGCAATTCGATCTGATGGCTCTAGCCTTCCAGGCGGATATTACCCGCGTGGGAACCCTGCTGTTCGCGCGCGATCTCACTGGCCGGACCTACCCCGAAAGCGAAGCACCTACCGCCGGTTTCCATGGCGTGTCGCATCACGGGGAAGATCCCAGGAATATTGCCACGCTATCGAAAATCAACCAGTATCACGTCAAGATGCTGGCTCATCTCATCGCCAAACTTGCCAAGACCCAGGATGGCGACGGCACGCTGCTGGATCATTCGCTGGTTCTCTACGGCAGCAACATGGGGAACTCCAATCAGCACGTCCACTATGACGTGCCGCACGTGCTGGTGGGCGGATTGAACGGCAAACTCAAAGGCGGGCGTCATCTGGCCTATCCAACCAGGACCGTACCTACCGGCAATCTCTTGTTGAGCATCCTGGACATGTACGACATTCGTCAGGACAGCATCGGCGACAGTACGGGCCATCTGGAGAATCTATGAGACGCCTGGTCGACAGCGGCGTCGTGTTACTGGCGCTATCCATAGTCGGCCTCGGCGCGGGACGCTCGGATGTCGCGGACGCGGCGATGCGCGGTGACAAGGCGGCCGTGCGGACCCTGGTGGAGCAAAAAGCCGATGTGAATGCGCCCCAGAACGACGGCGCCACGGCGCTTCACTGGGCGGTGTTCAAATCCGATAAGGAGATGGTCGACCTCCTGCTTCGCGCGGGCGCGAACTCCAAGGCCGCGAATCGCGAGGGCGCCACACCGCTGTGGCTGGCGAGCGTCAACGGAGATGCCGCGATCGTCGCCGCGCTGATTAACGGCGGAGCCGATCCCAACGAGAAGCTTCCGCTGGGAAGGACGCCTCTGATGGAAGCGTCGCGCACGGGCAGCGTCGACACGATCAAAGTGCTGCTGGACCGCGGCGCGCAGATCAATGCGAGGGAAACGCTGCGCGGGACCACTGCACTCATGTGGGCGGCGGATGAAGGCCATGCGGCTGCGATCCGGCTTCTGATCCAGCGCGGCGCCGATATCAAGGCCCGCTCGAGTCCGGCCGAGCGCGGACGAGGGCCGGCGCTCGGAAAATCAAGCGATCCCAGGAAACAGGTCGCGGCACAGGGTGCAGCGCGCGCTGCCGGACAAGCGTCGCCGCCCCTGGGCGGAGGCCGTGCCGCGCAGCAAGGACGCGGCGGGCGTGGCGGAGGCCGAGGCGGGGCTGGCGCAGGAGCAGGACGGGGCGGCGCGGATCAGGTTGAGGATCAAGCGGCGGATTTTACAGACGACGCCGCCGCAGCCGCGTTCGGTTTTGGTGGATTCGGCCGTGGACGAGCGGTGGTGAAAGATGGTGGAGAGCTGACGCCCCTGGTTTACGCCGTCCGCTCCAACGATCTGGATTCCGTCAAAGTTTTGCTGGCCGCCGGAGCGGACATCAACCAGGTCACGGGGTATGGCTGGAGTCCCCTGCTGGTCGCGACGCAAAACCGGTATTACAAGCTGGGAGCGTATCTGCTGGATCACGGCGCCGATGTGAATCTCGCCAACAAAGGCGGGTGGACGCCGCTGTATCTTGCCACCGATAACCGCAATATTGAATCCGGGGATTATCCAGTGCGCAAAGGCGACATGGATCATCTGGATTTCATCAAGCTCCTTCTGGATAAGGGCGCCAATGTAAATGCCCGGATGAAGGACAGCACCGAGACCCGCACGGTGTTCACCAACCAGTGGCTGGATGAGAATGGCGCGACGGCTTTCCTGCGCGCCTCTCAGTCGGGCGACATCGCGCTGATGAAACTCTTGCTGGCGCACGGCGCCGATCCGAAGATCGATACGGAGCTGCACGTGACCGCGCTGCAAGTGGCGGCTGGAATCGGCTGGGTGGAGGGCATCACTTACGAATGGTCTCCCGAGCGGACGCTGGAAGCCGTGAAGTTGCTGCTGGACCTGGGACTCGACCCGAATGCGCAGGCCGACACCGGGCGCGTCGCACTGCACGGCGCGGCACACAAAGGGGCCACCGCCGTCGTACAGCTTCTGGTGGACCACGGTGCCAAGCTGAATATTCGGGATTACGGGAACACGGACAACCGTGGCGGCAAGCTGGCTGTCCACACATGGGAACCGGTGGATTACGCCGATGGACTGGTACGCGTAGGCGTGCAATCGGCGATCGCGCATCCCGAGACCGGGCTTCTCCTACGCAAATTGATGACGGCCGCGGGACTTCCTGCACCGCCGGTCGGCCGCACGCTGGAATCCATTTGTATTACCGAAGCGTGCGATTGAGCCCAAATTTGGAGCACTGCGGAGTCCACTGGCGGAGTCTTACCGAACCCCGTCAGCCGACAAGACAAATCTATACCCAAACCCGACAAACCGTTTTTGGCGTCAGATCGCTTTTTCCACCTTCTTAACGAGACGGGTGAGAAGCACGAGCCGTCGAGGCAATCGATCCCCGGTTCCCGGCTTTGCTGTTTGCGAGTTCGTCGCGTAGGCGCACTGCATTCTCAGTCTGTTGAAGAGATGTCAAGAGTGACCCTCGCGAAACGCGGCGAACGATCGGTTCAACCAGCCATCGAAGCGAAGCCGGGATATCGCGGCTCAGCCCGATCGCCTCAAGCTCGATATAGACGCCACCATCACGTTCGACGTAGCGCGTAATACCGAATAGCCGCCAAATGATGCCATGCCCTTCGCCCTCATGCAAGGCGTGCTCCGTAGGTGCACCGTATTCCTCTATTTCCTGGATTCGCGTCGTTCGGGAAACGCTATATCCCCGTCGATCATCCACGCGAACATAGCAAGACTCGTAGTCCGCATCGAGCGCTGTTCTCGCAAAGAATGACTTGTTCATCAGCAGCATTGAAAACTGATCTTTCGCTTCGCTGGTGGCGATCGTTTTGGAATCGATCACCGCTGGTTGGTAGAACTCTTTATAGTGGGCGTAATCGCTTACGACAGCCAGGGCGTCCTGGATCGAAACGTTGGGGATGAAGACCGCGCCGATCCAGTCGTGAATCAGGCCGGACGGGACTCTCGCCGGGGTCCGCGCGCCTAGCGGCGACACCAGGATCTCGCCCGCCCGAACTCGCGCAAGCCGGTCCGGGGCTTCGTCCACCCACAGAAAGGTCTTGTCAGGACGTAGGCGCCGCTCCATCCGCTTGTTTGCAGCCTCGACGTACTCTTCCCATGCCCTAACCGTGGCTGGCCCCAGGCTTGCGGCACTGACCGTCCCGGGAGACAAGAGCATGACGAGAGGAACCAGCGGAAGCGCATACCCGCGTAACCAACCCCAACCCACAGACTTGGCGACACTCGTTTCGGATGTCACCGGCTCACCGACAATCGAGCTGACTAACGTCTTCGCCAGAGGTGATTTGGCGACGAACTGCGCGCCGGCCTCGCGCCACCTGCAGAGGAGCGCCCGCCCGGAGGGGTCAATACCACTCAAGTAACCAACGGTAATGACGAGAGAGCGATTGCCGATTACCGACAGAGCCGTACGCCACGACTGTTCCAACTGCCTTGCAGCGTTCCCGGCCAGTCTACCCTCGATCTGGAACCGAAAGGACGCGGCCTCGTCGTGAATATAGACGCTTAGGTGATTGTCTCCCTCGTCAAGGGCGCTAGCGGTCAGCACGCTTATTGGATTTAGTTGGGTGGTCGTTGGCTTCAGGAAATTTGCTTGTCATGAACGCTGGTGGGCAGCAACCCGGTACCCACATCGAGGTATAGGGGCACTCCATCGACGGTATGATTCGTGCCCCGAAGGCCAACCTGGCCCTCCCATTTAGGCAACGTGTAATTGGCGGCGAAGACGTTTGCGAACTTCTGGTCCATTGCGAAAGGACTTTGCTGAGCGCAGGCCGTAGTCCAGCGTGAACCGGTACTCGAATGTTGGCGTTGTCGACCAGGCCCAGCAAAAAACTGGCGTAGGAAAATCCGATGGTCTGGCCGCGCACGTCCGGGGCACGTCCGGGGGGGTGTCCGGGGGGTGGAACCCGCGGCATTTGTTTGATAACATCCCCTAGACCTCAGCGTAGCGAGGTGGGGGTTCAACAGTCTTAAGGGGAGGTGCACAATGCGCATAGGGAAACTGCTGTTGTTGTCGTTGCTAGGAATCGCGGCCGCTCTTGCTCAAGGCAATAGCGGAAGCATTACGGGAACAGTTAATGACCCAGCAGGCGCCGTCGTAGCCGGCGTTGCTGTGGTAGGCAAGAACCTTGACACTGGCGCGCTCTTCGAGACCGTGAGCACCAGCACCGGCAACTACACGCTTGCCGAGCTGCCGCCCGGCAACTACGAAGTCACATTTAAGGTGGCCGGTTTCAAGACCCTGAACCGCGGCCCGCTCGAGGTCGGCGCCCGCCAGACCCTGAGAATCGATGGGACGCTGGAGGTTGGCACGGCAGCGGAATCCGTCACGGTGACCGATGCAGCGCCGCTGCTGATCACAGAGAGCTCCGAAATCAGCTTTAACGTCAACACCAACCGATTGCAGGATCTGCCCGTGGGCAATATGGGCAGCATTCGGAACGCCATCCGCCAAGCGGCCCAGTTGATGCCCGGCGTAGCCTTTACGCCAGGCTTCTTCGGCGGCGTAAAAATTAATGGCACCCCCACCGACGGATACAATCTGCGCATCGACGGTATGGATAACACCTATACTCTGGGCAATTTGCTGGTCACCCAGGTGCAACCGAGCGTGGAGGCGATTGAGCAGTATTCGATCCAGACTTCGAACTTCGCCGCCGAACTCGGCCAGGCGGGCGGCGCCATCTTCAACGTCAACATGAAGTCGGGGACCAACCAGTATCACGGCAGCGTCTACGATTTCTGGGCAAAAGATGTCCTCTACGCATCCAGCCCCTACGAAAGTGCGACGACCGGACAGAAGGTCAAGAATCCCGTCTCGAACTACGACTGGGGCTTTACCATAGGCGGACCGGCCTCGATCCCCAAGGTCTATAACGGCAAGGACAAGACCTTCTTCTTCTTCAGTTACGAAACGCGCCCGCAAACGTCCCAGAGCCTGAACACCTTCATCACGGTGCCTACCGATGCATATCGCATCGGCGACCTCAGCGCGGCCACGGCGCTTGTGAATAACAAGGTGTTGGGTACGGACCCAGCGGGCCGCGCCATTATCCAGAACTCGGTTTACGATCCGGCCTCGAATTTTACTTTGGCTGACGGCCGGGTGCTGCGCAATGCCTTCGTGGGCAATCAGATTCCAGTCGCGCGCTTCGATCCGGTCTCGGCCAAGATACTGGGGCTGGTGCCCAAGGCGAACGTCGCCGGGGCCGGGCTGATCAATAACTACAACGTCCCGTTCGACAACAGCACCAACAACTATCTGCCGTCGTTCAAGATCGACCACAATCTCAGCTCCGCCCACAAGTTGAACTTTTTCTACTCGCGGACGTGGCAGAACCAACCGATCACGACCACCGAAGGGCTTCCGACCCTGATCAGCGCCGGCACTTTGTCCCTGTGGCGCAATACGAACATCCGGCTGAACTACGATGCGACGTTGACGCCCACTATGTTGCTGCATCTTGGCGCCGGGTATCAGGTAGCCAGCATCGGACAGGTGAATTTTCCAGAAACCAACCACTATAACGTGACCAAAGAACTTGGCATACCGGGTCCGTTCACGACGAACCTCGCGGGTTCGACGTTCCCGGACGTTGACGGGGCGAGTAGTTTACAAATTGGCGGTTTGCCCCAACTCGGAAACATCAGTTTCAACGGGCGGACGGACACCAGGAACCAGAGGCCCACGGGAATTGCGACTCTAACATGGGTCAAAAACAACCACACCTATAAGTTCGGCGGCGAGGTGCGGATCGAGGGATACCCGAATTACAATGAAATCCGCTTGAACGGCACTTACTCGTTCAGCGTGAACCAGACGGCGCTGCCGTATAACAACAGCGCCACATTCGCCGGCAACACCATCGGGCTAGGGTACGCGAGCTTCCTGCTAGGCCTGACGGACAGCGCCAGCGTCTCTCTGCCGACCAATCCGCATTTGGGCAACCATTCCCTGGGATTCTATGCGCAGGATACCTGGAAGGTCACCAGGAAGCTGACCCTGGATTACGGTTTGCGCTGGGACTATGCGACCTATCGCACGGAAACGTACGGCCGTCAAGCAACGCTGGACCCACTTAAGCCCAACGCGGCGGCTGGAGGGCAGCCTGGCGCCACCATCTGGCAAGCCACCTGCAACTGCCAGTGGTCGCACAACTATCCGTATGCCTGGGGCCCGCGGTTGGGCGCAGCGTATCAGATCGACCGGAAAACGGTGATCCGCGGCGGCATCGGGCTGATGTATAACACCACGCCGAGAGTCGGCATCGCGGGACGAAGCTCGCCTGCCAATACGATCCCCGCTCCGTCGTTCGGGCTGGCCGCGATTAAGCTCGAAACCGGGATTCCGCTCAGTCAAAACGATATCAGGTGGCCTAACTTCGATCCCAACTTCTTCCCGGTTCGCGGTGTCATCGGGGGCGCGGCTAACGGGAGCGTATTCGACCAGAACGGCGGACGGCCCGCGCGCCAGCTCCAGTATTCGATCGGCTTGCAGCGCGAGATCTTCCGCGACCTGGTGATCGAAGCCTCCTACGTCGGCAATACCGGCGTGTGGTGGCCAAGCCCCGGGATGTTGAACTATAACGCACTCTCGGTCAGCACGCTGCAAGCCAGGGGAATCAACATCAACAGCACCGCGGACGCCGACTTGTTGCGTGCGAACCTGAGTACGGCAGCGGTGGCGGCTCGGGGCTTCACGGTCCCCTTCACCGGCTTCCCGACGAATCTGACCCTGAGCCAGTCACTGCGGCCCTATCCGCAGTTCGGTAGCGGTCTCGCGAGCGGTCTAGCGGCGGTGGACGACCCGCTGGGCGGCACCTGGTACAACTCGCTGCAATCCAAGGTGACCAAGCGATTCTCCCACGGGATCGACGCCACTTACTCGTTTACCTACCAGAAGTCCATGGTCACATCGAATACCAACGACGTCTTTAACCGGCAGAATGGCAGAGGGCTGGATGCCGGGGATCAGCCGCTTATGAGCGTGATCGCCTTCACCTACACGGTCCCGAAGATGAAGGCGATCAATAGAATCCTGGCATACGCTCTGTACGACTGGCAAGTCGGCGGGATTATGACGTACGCGAGTGGCCTTCCGATCGCCGCTCCGCTCGCGCAGAATCTCCTGGCTAATGCTTTAGGCCAAGGCACAAATGCCGTCCGGGTGCCGGGCGTGCCGCTATTTCTGCAGGATCTGAATAGCGGAAACGTGGATCCGCGACGTGGTTTCTACCTGAATCCGGCAGCGTGGACTCAGCCGGCGTCAGGTCAGTTTGGCGGTCCGACTTTCTACGGCGACTATCGCCAACAGCGCCAGCCTACCGAGGCGATGAACTTCGGCCGCAACTTCCGGATCGGGGAACGGGTGACCGCGCAGGCTCGCGTGGAATTCACCAATGTCTTCAACCGGCTGAAATTCAACGCCCCCACTTCGACCAACTCTCTGATGACACAAGTGCAAGCCGCCAATCCTGCCACTACTAACAACACTGGGTTCGGGGCAATCGCCTGGATAAATACTGGTGGATCGCGGCAAGGCCAAATGGTCTTCCGCCTGACCTTCTAATTTTCGCCGGACTCTAGAAACGCCTCGGGGCCGCATTTGACCAGGGGTGCCGGGGCGCCCGGAGGGTGCCATTGACTCTGTCGAATCACCATAGTACTATGCTAGCGGTCGGTAAAGGTGTAAGTAGCCGCAAAAGAAAGGGCGCAAAAGTGACAAATCGAACCACGCTCATCACTTGTCTAGCACTCTGTGGACTGGTCTTATTGGCTGTTGTTGGCGCAACCGCAGAGCCCCCAGCCGCAACCACTAAGAAGCTCGGGTTTTCAGAACTTTCTAATGGACGTGGCGGAACCAACGTCGAGGCCTTCGTAATTCCGGACGGTTTCGACAAAGCGAAATCTTTGGCGGCTTTCAAAGAAACCCTTTACCCCGTGCTTCGCGCCAACTGCTCCGGGTGCCATAGCACCGAGAATAAGTTGGGAAGCGGCGCTCAGGCTCCGCTGCACGCGGACGTCGACGTGAATTTGGCGCACGAATATGCGCTGACTCGCGTGAACTTCCGGGAACCGGAAAATTCCAAGTTCGTGGTTCGCATGGTCATCGACCGCCACAATTGCTTCGCCGAGAACTGCGGCGTGGCGGGCAAACAAATGTTGGCCGCCGTGACCGCCTGGCGCGATCGGGTTTCCGACATGGTTCGGCCGGTTCCCCGCAGCGTTGAACAATCCACAAAAATCACCGAGGAGCAGATTCTGGCGTGGATCGAGGCTGACAAAGCTAAGACTCCGGCCGCAGCGCGAGAGTTCATTAAGTACACTTCGTTCCATGAACTCCACAACGCGGGTGTAAGCGCTCAGAATCTAAATGACGCTCGTGCGGGTCTATCCAAGGCCTTGAATGGTTCGGCTCGATGGGCTCCGAAGATCGTAAATCCCGTGGATGTGAACGGAAAGGGCATCCTCTATCGATTCGACATTCGTGACTACTGGGGATACACGCTCATTGACACCTCGGCCCCGGACTTCGACCTCTTTAATACCCTATCCGACGATGACATTGGCTTTGCCGGGGGAAAAGTGGATCGGAATGGCAAGACGCCACCCCCAGTATTCGAGAACTTCGTAGTACAACAGAACAAGCTGAAGCCAGAAGTTACCCGTGACGACAAGTTTGCCCGGTTGGCTTGGGCCCGGGTCCTCAGGGGGAACGTGGAAGCTGCGACCAACGATTTAACTTCCCCGCCAAATATCAACGGATTCGTCGGACCCAGGAAAATCGCCGGCAATAAGCAGGAGTACGTCGACCCGGCAGACCTCAAATATGTAGAAGCGGCCCAACTGACCTATACGCTGACTCGTCCGGATGTCTACAACGCCATCCTGGCGGTTCCGGGGTACTTTTGGATGTTCGAACAAGAGCTGGGCGTCGATAAATCGAAGGGTATGGACTCGTACGATTACATGGTGACGCAGCGAGCGATTACGATCGATGGGCGTTTCTATTATCGTGCGCAGACACCGAACGGCTACTACTGGAAGACGTTCGACATCTTCACGTCGGGCGATACCGATATCGAAAAACAGTATGCCGCGGGAAAGGTCACCATGCCGATGTGGCAGCAACCGATCCCGAAATTTATTAAGGAGCAAGGCGGCACCACGCCCGAAGACCTTACGTACGTGGCTATGTTACCGCTTGGCACCTACGCCGATGGTAAGTATACCGGACAAGCAGGCGGCCAGGCGTCAGCGGAGGAAGTGATCTGGAGTCTGCCCAACGGGCTTCAGGCATATGCAATCTTCGGCGCTTGGGCTCAGCGCCGTCACGATGCGTTCACTCAGATCGTTCGCGATCCGAGACTCCAAAGGTACGTAGCCGACAAGACGAATTCCAACCTGACCGGCACCGGTAGACCCGGTGCTGTCACCGATCAGCGCCTGGGCGTGCAGAGTTGCGCTGGCTGCCACGCCGATGGGATGAAACGCAGCAACAACAACCTCAGGGACTGGCTTGATGAAGGCGGCGCACAAATCCCGCACGGTAACAACGGTGCCGGAGCTTGGGTGAATGACCCTGCGACGGTGAAACGGGTTCGCGAACTCTATAAGCCATCCTCGGAAATGCGCGTCAAGATGGAAAACGATCGCCGCATTTACTTGGACGCGATGGCCAAGATCAACCAGGCCATGATCCTCGGCGCAGACAAGAACACTTATGTCGAGCCGATCGTTTGGACCACGGAGTGGGCCCAGAAGCACTATAAGTATCCGGTCGCGAGATCTAACTAATCTCTGACGGCTATCTCTCCTCGGACTTCCCAGGGTTTAAGCACCCTGGGAAGTCCTTCCTATTTAACCTCCCAACACCTACCTCCTCGAACCCCTATCCGTACGAGATTTTGCGTGCCCTGGTGTAACCGAACAGTTTTAGGGCGATCTGGAATCGCGTTCGACTTGGCCGGATTAATTTCCCAGGCCAACGGCGCTGGACAACACAATGGCAGGCAGTTCACAACGCCCATCGCTTCGAAATGCGCGGCGATTCCATGAGAAAGAATCGTTCAGCTAGCGAGCGGATGTGTTGATAAGATAGGCTCCTGACCGGAAGCGAGCGTCAGACCTTGGAGACAAAATAGGACCTCTGGCGACGCTGGGGAGGGGGAATGAAGGATACACTTACGACCAAGATCGCTGGTGTTTTTGTGCTGCTGTCGATGGCTGTGGAGTTTGCGGCCCTGGGTCTCGCTTTTAGCCACGGTAGCGGGCCTGCGTCGATGAATGCGATGAATTGGGGCGTCGGCGAGCAACTGGTCATATTCCAACCGAGTTGGATGGGAATACTTTTCTCCCTCGCAGTGCTGTCGCCGTGCCTTTCGATGCTCGCATGGCCCGGGATGTATTACATTCTCGCGCCCGGCGGCTCGTCGGCGTTTTATGGGGTGATCGTTTCGTCCTTGGGGATGCTCTTCGGCGTTGTAGCCGAAGCGATCCGGCTATCGATGGTTATGACGCTGCCGTCGGCCTATGTGGCCGCTTCCGATGCGGCGAGACCAGCCGTGCTAACACTGGGGGCGTTCTTGGGCCACTTGTTTCAGATTCTGGCTCAGACCAGCCTCATCGTCCTCTATGCCGTTGGGATGCCGTTGATTGCTCTTGCGATTGTGCGCGGGCATAACGTACCGTCATGGCTTGGTTGGCTCTTGCTTATCCCGAGCGCCCTGGTTGGTTACGTTGGCGGCCCGCTCGTGTCGCTGGGCTACGCGATCGGCGGTCCCTTCATCGGGGTTGGGCTCAATATCTTCTTTGTGTGGTTTGTAGTGATCGGTGTCGTGTTACTGCGGTGGGACACATCACGCCATAAAGTCCAAGACGCCGCAAGCACCGTGTAGCTTAGCTATAAGCTTCGTGCAATCCGTCCTAGTTACAAGTGCAGGGCGTTCTAGTTGGTGGATGGTTTGGCGATCTGCGGCTCGGTTGAGGCGTGATGACACGTCCAACAGGTGACGTGAGTCTGCCCGTCCCCGAACTTCGCATTGATGTCGCGCACCATCTCGAGCATCATGCGAGCCTTCAACTTTTTGGGCTTGGTATCGAGCGACAAGTCGTTCAGATCGTGGCAGTATATGCAGCCGACTCCGAGCGCGAAAGTGATGTTCTGCATCGTGTATTCGACGTTCTGCGCCGTGAGCACTTTGAGATTGTCGGCACTGACGACGGCTGCCCCTCCCGCTGAAAATGGCGTCTGCTTGCCCTTGCCGCCGCCCCTGCCGCCCTTGCCGCCACCCTTACCGCCACCTTTACCATCGGCAGCCGCGACGGTGAGCGTGCTGGCAGCCCTGGTCAGATACTCGACAACTACCGGAACCTGCGCATCCGTCAGATCCGCACCCTTCCCCTGCATGCGAGTGACAGTGGTCGTCCACCCATCCTTGTCCGCCATCTTGTCTTTGACGCGCTGAAGCGAATGGCACGAGGCGCAGACGGTGTTCACTATGTTTGCAGCCACAGCATCGGGACCGGTGGGAGCCTTGCCAGCGGGAACTCCACCCTCGGGTGCCTGGGCTAGAATTACGAGTGCAACGAACACGAGGACTGCGGCAACGTTCAAGAAGAGCTTATGCATCGACGTAATTATACGAAATTGATGGCCCAAGGAAAACGGACCTCCTCCGCCACTCTTACCGTGAGCGCCGCCACCGCTGCGGCCATTCGACGGTTCTGCCCGGTGGTAAAATGACCCCCATGCGAAAGCTCCGCAATCTCTTTTCGATGCTCGCGGCTGTTCTTGCAACAGGGGCGATCCTTGCGGCCATTATGGTCACGGTCCCTCAAACTCCCCTTAACGCCCAAGGCAAGGGCGGAGGCAAAAATGGTCCTCCGAAGAATCTCAAAGTACTGACGCCGGAGAACCTCATGGCTCAGATGCAAACCTTTCCGTCCGCGCTCGGCGTCGAGAACCAGGGAGGCTGCAACTTCTGCCACGAGGCGGACCGCTCACTCGACACCAAGCCCACGAAGGTGAAGGCTCGCATGATGCTCGAGTTGGTGGCCGACATCAACGCGAAGTTCGGCGACGGGAAGGTCCACGTCACCTGCTGGACCTGTCATCTCGGCTCAACCATGCCGGAGATCGCCCTAAAACTCAAACTTTAGGCCGGGATCCTAGAACGGCGGCTCCGTTAACGGTGTCGGGCTGCCGCGGTGGCAGGTGAAGCAAGTAACGTGCTGTTTGCCGTCCCCGAAGGTGCCATTGATTGCACGCATCATAATGATCATTCGGCGGGCAGTTGTCTTCTGGACCTTTGCGTCCGAGGAGCGGTCGTCCACGTGGCAATAGCCGCAGGTTCCTTTATCCAGAAGGCCCAATGCCTGTACGAAGGACTGCATGGTGGCCGGCAGGTCGGCTCCCTGTAGTACCTGGACGTTTTTCCCGCCACCTCCTCCACCACCCTTACCACCCCCCTTGCCACCGCCACCCTTACCCGGCGGGCCAGGGGCAGCCGCCGCGACCGTGAGAGTGCCAGCAGCCCTGGTTAGAAACTCGACAACTACCGGAACCTGCTCGTCCGTGAGATTCGCACCCGCCGCCTTCATGCGAGTGACTGTGGTGGTCCACCCGTCCTTGTCCGCCATCTTGTTCTTGACGCGATCGAGCGTGTGGCACGAGGCGCAGGCAGTGTTCACGAGGTTTGCAGCGACAGCATCGGGACCCTTGAAAGCGGGGGCCGCGCCATCAGGTGCCTGGGCTAGAATCACGAGTGCAAGGAACACGAGGAATGCGGCAACATTCAAGATGAGCTTTCGCATGGACGCATTATACGCAATTGGCAGGCCCACGGGAAAACCGGTAGTGTATCGATACACCACCGGAAAACCGGGTCAACGACCTCTATGCCTGTCCTCGCTCCGATCGCGGTGTGTTTCCGGCTCAGATCAACAGGAGATGATTCTTGGCGTAGACAAGAAAAGCTATGTCGAGGCGACTATTTGGACCATCGAATGGGCTCAGGCTGCCATCTCCGAACACCTCACATACGTTATTTACCCAGCAGGAAGGCCAGGACCAGCTCCGGTTGCTGCGAATGGTAGTGAAAACGGCGGCATGGCAGGGAGGAGAGTTGCAGTTGGAGTTCGAAGATCCGTTTGAAATTCTTCGGGGTTCGAAACGGGCAAGTCTCAGGAAACAAAACCACGAAGCGCGATCTGGTCGTGATTCTGAAATTTGGCTCCTCAGGTAGGACTCGAACCTACAACCCTTCGGTTAACAGCCGAATGCTCTACCATTGAGCTACTGAGGAGCAACTTGGTGGGCAGACTCTAGTTTACACCAGCAGTGCCCCACTGGCCACTTGGAACGGATCTCCAAACCAGACGGCAGCACAACGTACACCGCTCGACTGCTCGTATCTCTATGGTCAGGATCATCGTGGTGGGAAAATCAAGACCCTGCATTTCGATTTGGCAGCCGGAGGGCACCGAATTTGCAGCCACCAGCTTCTATTGCGACTGTAACGAACAAGTCTAATTCTGTCTCTTTTCCTCTTGGGCTTTATCTGCCCATATGCGTAGGTGAATAAGAAGGGGTGTTCGAGTATGACCGGCGGCGCTAGGACGGCAGAGGCCTGGAACCAATGGGGAGGCCAGATCGTCGACGGCAAGTTTCCGCTTGTGGAGTATCTGGGAGCCGCCGGGCATGGTGCCGTGTTTCTTACAGAGCGTCCGGGAGGCCCGCCCCGCAAGGCCGCGATCAAGCTTCTACCGGCCGATGATGTTACAGCTGAGGCTCTGTTCTTTCGCTGGAAAATAGCCAGCCAGCTTTCTCATCCCGATCTTATACAGCTGTTTGAGATGGGCCGCGGCTTTCTCGGCGGCGTCAGCTTTGCCTACATCCTGATGGAATACGCGGAGGAGGATCTGGGGCAAGTCGATCGGCCGCTTACCGCAGCCGAGACCATCGATTTGCTCGCAGGCATCGTGAAAGTTCTCTCTTATCTTCACGGCAAGCGCTTTGTTCACGGCCATCTGAAACCTTCGAACATCCTGGCGGTCGACGATCAGCTTAAAATATCCAGCGACACAATCCGTCCGGTTGGGGACTGGCGTAGCAATCTGGATCCGCCCGGATTATCGGACCCGCCGGAGATCGCCCAGCAAGGAGCGTCCCCGGCGGGCGACATTTGGTCCGTTGGCGTCACTTTGGTCGATGCTTTGACGAAGCAGCTGCCGGCATGGGACGGGAATGAAGTCGCGGCGTCCCAGCTCGAGAGCCTACCCCCTCGGTTTCGACCAATCGTCTCGAACTGCTTACAGACTGATCCTCGGGATCGCTGGACTGTCTCCGACCTCGAAAAATCGCTTGAGGCGGAATCTCAGCCGCCGCTGCATTCGCCGCGCGAACCGTCCAGCGCAAGCGTGACGAAGAGACGTTCTCTTCTAGCCACAGCCATTGTTGTCTTGGCGCTGGCAGCCAGCGCGATCGTGTCCCGAGTCCGTAGTGGTCGTGCGGCAGGGGCATTGCCTGCCGTCGAACCGCAAGAGTCGAAATCCGGACCCGTCACAGGTCAGCCCAAGCCGCAAGAGGTTCAGGCGAAGGCTGCGGCTCCGCATCCGAATCCTCCTGCTAAGTCGCTGGGTCGAGACGTGCTTACTCAGGTGCTGCCGGATGTGCCTGCGAAGGCGCGCAATACCATTCGTGGGAAGGTGGCGATAAGCATCCGCGTCAGAGTAGACCCGAACGGATCGGTCATGCTTGTGCAAAACGAATCGCCGCAATCGAGCCGGTACTTTGGCAATCTTGCCTTGCAGGCGGCTCGGCGGTGGAAGTTCGAGCCGGCCGATACCGGCAGTTCCGCGAATCCTGCGGAATGGAATCTGCATTTTCAATTCGTTCGGGACGCCAGGCATCCCGTATCCGTGAAAGCGGCTCCTGCTCGCTGAAACGTCATTTCGGCGCGTCTGACCCGCGCTGCGTTAGAATGAAAGGACTGCCTTTCCGGCGGCCAAACCCACCCGGCGTTGCAGTCCGTGGCCAGCCACGCTCGATAATTTCCATGTTCGATAATCTCAGCGACAAACTCCAGCGGGTCTTCAAGAACCTGCGCGGCGAGGGGAAACTCTCGGCCGAAAACATGGAAGTCGCGCTGAAAGAGATCCGCCTGGCGCTGCTCGAGGCCGACGTCCATTTTAAGGTCGCCAAGCAGTTCATCGAGGCCGTCAAGGAAAAGGCCATGGGCCAGGAGGTGCTCACCGCCCTCTCGCCGGCTCAGCAAGTGGTCAAGATCGTCCGCGACGAAATGGTCAAGATGCTCGGCCAGCATCAGGCCCGTCTGCGGACCGCCAACGAGCCGCCCAGCGTTTACATGATCGTCGGCCTGCAGGGTTCCGGCAAAACGACCTCTACCGGCAAGCTCGCGCGCTGGCTATCGAAGAACGGCCACTCGCCGATCATGGTTTCGGTCGACGTCTATCGCCCCGCTGCGCGCAAACAATTAAGCGTGCTCGCCCACGATTTGAAGCTTCCCATCTACGAAGGCGCTCCCGAAGAGACCAAGCCCGCCGAGCTGGCTCGTGGCGCGCGCAAGGAAGCCGTGCAGACCGGACGCGACGTCATCCTCGTCGATACTGCCGGCCGTCTGCACATCGACGACCAGCTCATGACCGAGCTCACCGAGCTCAAAGAACAGCTCAATCCCGTCGAAATTCTTTTCGTCGCCGACGCCATGACCGGCCAGGACGCCGTGAAATCGGCCGACGAGTTCCACAAGCGGCTGGGCATCACCGGCGTGATCCTGACCAAGATGGACGGCGACGCCCGCGGCGGCGCTGCCCTGTCGATTCGCGCGGTCACGGGTCAGCCGCTCAAGTTCGTCGGAGTCGGCGAAAAACCGGACGCGTTCGAGCCGTTTCATCCCGACCGCGTCGCCCAGCGCATCCTGGGCATGGGCGACATGCTCAGCCTGATCGAAAAGGTCGAGGAGACCTACGGGCAAAAAGAGCAGGAAGAAATGCAGCGGAAGCTCATCGAGGATGAGTTCTCGCTGGGCGACTTCCGGGATCAGATGAAGCAGCTGCGCAAGCTGGGACCGCTCGAATCGATTCTCGGAATGATGCCCCAGCTTGGGCCGCTCAAGGACCTGAAGAACGCCAAGATTGACGAGAAGGAAATCACCCGCCTGGTGGCCATCGTTGATTCCATGACCCAGCGCGAGCGCAATAATCACATGATCATCAACGGCGCGCGCCGCCGGCGGATCGCCAAGGGTTCTGGCACCTCGGTTCAGGAAGTCAACAATCTGCTCAAGCAGTACGCGCAGATGCGTAAGATGATGAAGAGTTTTACAGGCGGTGGATTCCTGGGCAAGCGGCTCGGGAAGCTCAAGCTTCCGATGGGCTTCGGATCATAGGATAATGGACAGAATGGTATACAGGATGGAGTTATAAAAGGATGCTGATGATTCGTTTAGCGCGATTCGGCGCCAAGAAGAAGCCGACCTATCGCGTAGTGGTGATCGATAAAGAGCGGGCGCGCAACAGCACCGCCCTGGAAGTGGTGGGAACCTACAATCCTATCTCTAAACCCAAAGCGGTGAACCTCAACCACGAGCGGATCGCGCACTGGATGAAGAATGGAGCCCGCCCGTCAGATACGGTGGCCCGCCTGATCAAAGTGTATCCAGCCGCGCCGGCGGCCTGATTTCACCCCCTAGGGCGGTTTTCGCATGCAAGTGCTAGAATCGATCCAAGCAGGAGGGTGAAACGGGTGAAAGATCTAGTAACGGATATCGCCAAAGCTCTAGTTGATATTCCTGATGAAGTGACGGTTCGCGAAGTGGAAGGCGAGCAGGTTACCGTGCTGGAGTTGCGCGTCGCGCCGACCGATTTGGGTAAGGTGATCGGGAAACAGGGCCGTACCGCACGTTCGATCAGGACGCTGCTGGGAGCGGCGGGGATGAAGCTGAACCGGCGCTTTACGCTGGAGATTTTGGAATAAAGCTGGCGGCACTTTTTGGACGACGCGAAGTGGATTGTGGTCGGCCGCATCTTGCGCGAACGCGGCCGAATCGGTGAAGTGACCGCCGAGATCTACAGTTCGCAGCCGGGGCGAGCCGAGAAGTTGAAGGATGTGGTGCTCGGGCTGGGTGGTCTGAAGCGGCCGGTCCGGGTGGAACGGCTCTGGTATCACAACGGCCGGCCAGTGTTTAAGTTCTTCGGGATCGACTCGATCTCGGACGCCGAGGCTTGGCGCGGGGCCGATTTACTGGCTCCCGAAAGCGAGCGGGCGCGTCCGGAGCGAGGCGAATATTCGCACGCCGATCTGATTGGCTGCGAAATATGGGCTCTCGGTGGCGAACAGGCGCTAGGTGTCGTACGACGTATCGAAGACTACGGCAGCCAGACGCTTCTCTCCGTAGAGAAGCGCGGCGGCGGGGAGATGCTGATCCCGTTCGTCAACGCCATCTGCCGCGAAATTGATGTGGCCCGGAAAATCATTCGAGCGGAGTTGCCCGAGGGTTTAGCGGAGTTATGACGTTTCATGTTCTTACGATTTTCCCGGAGTTCTTCCGGGGGCCGTTCGAGCATGGCGTGATCGAACGGGCGCAGCGGGCCGGTTTGATCCAGATCCGGGTGCACGATTTGAGAACCTGGACGGCCGACCGGCACCGGACTGTAGATGACCGGCCGTTTGGCGGCGGCGAGGGCATGGTGCTGAAGGCTGGGCCGATATTTGACGCCGTGGAATCGATCTGGCCCGATCGCGGGACGGGCGCAGCGCAGCAGAGAAAAGTCGTCCTGCTGTCGGCCCAGGGCCGGAAGTTCGATCAGTCCGTCGCCCGCGAATTCGCGGGTCTGAGCGAGCTGTTGCTGATCTGCGGCCGGTACGAAGGCGTGGATGAGCGCGTGGCCGAGTATCTGGCCGATGAGGAGCTCTCGGTGGGCGATTTCGTGCTGAGCGGGGGTGAATTGGCCGCCGCGATGGTGATTGATGTGGTTGCGCGCTTGAAAGAAGGCGTGTTGGGAAACAGCGATTCGGCGGTATACGAGTCGTTCGGAGAGGACGGCCTGCTGGATTGCCCGCAGTATACGCGGCCGGCGGAATTCCGCGGCTGGAAGGCGCCGGAAGTGCTGCTGGGGGGGAATCACGAGCAGATCCGGCAGTGGCGGCTGAAAGCGGCGCGTGAAAAAACCGCGCGGCAACGGCCGGATTTACTGCAGATGTAAAGTCGCCCGCTCCGCGTACGATACTAGAGGAAGGGAATTTACCATGGAAAACGCACTGCTGACGAAGATTACGGCCCGCAACTTGAGAAGCGGCCACCCCGAGTTTCGGCCGGGTGACACCATCCGGGTGCATGTAAAGATTAAGGAAGGCGATAAGGAACGGTTGCAGGCATTTGAAGGCACCGTCATCGCGCAGCACAACAAGGGCCTGGGCCAGACCATCACCGTTCGCAAGGTCAGCTTCGGCCAGGGCGTCGAACGTATTTTCCCGCTGCACGCCCCGGTGGTGGATCACATTGAAGTGGTGCGCACGGGGCGGGTCCGCCGCGCCAAGCTGTATTACCTGCGGGGTTTGAAGGGCAAGGCCGCACGCTTGCGGGAACGGGAATCCTGATCCCTCCCGGCGAAACAGCATGCCCACCAGCCGTCATGAACGGGTCTTTCGGCGTGCTGGATACCGGGCCATCGCTGGGCTGGACGAAGCCGGCCGCGGCGCGCTGTTCGGTCCCGTATTCGCCGCCGCGGTGATCCTCGATCCCGAGAAGCCGATTCGCGGGCTGGACGACAGCAAGCAGTTGACGCCCGAGCGCCGGGAGATCCTGGCACATCGCATCAGGGAGCGCGCTCAGGCTTGGGCCGTGGCCGCCGCCGACGCCTTCGAAATCGATCACTGGAATATTCTGCAAGCCGCGCGTCTGGCCATGCGCCGCGCCGTGGAACAGTTGCCTGTTCCGTGCGATTGTCTGCTGGTCGACGCTGTACGCCTGGACCTGGCCCTGCCCCAAAAAGCGCTGATTCACGGCGATGCGCTGTGTTTTTCGATCGCCGCCGCGTCTATCCTCGCCAAGGTCGCCCGGGACTCCGCGCTGGTGGCCTGGGACGCGGTCTTTCCGCATTACGGCTTCAAGGACAACAAAGGCTACGGCACATCGGAGCACCTAGCCGCGCTCGAACAAAATGGCCCCACCGCACTTCACCGGTTCAGCTTCGAGCCGGTGCGAATCGCCAGCCGCCACCAGTCCCGTTACGAAGCCTGGACTGGCTATCCCATTCCGCAACAAGGCGAACTGTTCGCATGTCCTTGACTCCGGAGCCGGCTTCCACCCGGTCTTCCACGCCGGACTCACCCACTGGAGCCCGGAGATCCGCCCGCACGCCCCGCCTGCTTCGCTTGTGCTTTGCGATCTTTACCTTCGAGATCGGTCTGTTCCTGACGGTCTTCCCCTGGGTCGAGCTCTGGAGCGCGAATTACTTCTCCGGATGGCTCCCGGCCCTGGCAAACGTCTGGGAGGACCCGTTCTTCAAGGGCGCCATCACCGGGCTGGGTCTGGTGAACATCTACGTCGCCTGCGCCGAAGTGGTCCGCCTGTTTCGCCGTTCCGATTAGTTCCATAAAATCAATATTTTAGCCAAAGCCATCGGCGACTTGGCCTTCCTTAAGGTGCGTCCAAACCTGAAGGTACTAGGGAAAACCCCTATTGACCCAAACTAAAGTACCGCTTAGTATTTAGGGGAAAGCTCTTAGCTTTATAGTCCAGGAGTCTTAGCACTTGTGGGCTATGGTTTGGGGAAAGGGTGTTAAGTAATGAGAAAATTTCGTAGTTCATTAGTACTCTGTGCTACAATTTGCGCAGTAATTGTTTTGGCGCTGATGGTGGGCGCCATCGCCTATGGAAGCAGCAACTTACGGTTGCTCTCGCACGGGCCGGTTTGGCCTCCCGACGACGACGGTAATGGCGGAAATATTATTGGGCACGGGCCGGTTTGGCCTCCCGACGACGACGGTAACGGTGGGAACATCGTTGCGCATGGGCCGGTTTGGCCGCCCGATGACGACGGTAACGGCGGAAACGTGCGTTTGGTCTAGTTCTCTTTGTAAAGCAAAAGGCTGCTCCGGTCTCCGGGCTATTCGGTGTGAGGTCGGAGTATGGCCTTAATCCAGGTCGCTCTGGTCCTGGAGGCGATTAGTATCTCTATTCAGGCTGTTGTAATTTTCTTCCTCCTGCGTAGTTCTTCTTTCCGGCGCTATCCCCTTCTCCTGGCGTATTGTGCCCTGCAGCTTGCGGCCACTGTAACGGAGGAATACGTCTATCGCGTCCATGGGCAAACGGACTTCTTCCGAACCCTGTATTGGACCGATGAGATGACCCTGGATCTCTTGGTGGTTCTGATGGTGATCACTCTTACTTACCGGGCGCTGGAAGGAAGCCCCATGCGGGCCGGGATGGGCCGGCTGTTAGGGGCGGTGCTCATCATTGTTCTGGTAGTGCCATTCGTGCTTTTCAGTGCCCGCAGGTTCAGCCGGGCCTGGTTTGACGGCACCAGTCAACTGCTCAATTTCGGGGGCGCCATCATGAACTTGGGTTTGTGGACTGCGCTGATCGCAAACAAAAAACGCGATCCCCTGCTGCTGAAGGTCAGCGCAGGGTTGGGCGTGGCCGTAACCGGAGCTGCCATTGCGTTTGGCCTCAGGCGCTACGCGCCTCCTCAGAGCACCCCCCAGCAGCTGGCGAATGTGTTTAAGACTCTCACCTATCTGGCCAGCGTGTCGATCTGGTGCTGGGCGTTCCGGCCCACCGCCCGGAAGAACTCGACTCCTCCGGCGGGGGTCAGTACTTCGTCGGTTCAATCGTGAACCTCGGGCGGTTTGCCCTGTACAATCCCTCCCGGCGCGATCTTCTTAAAGCAGCCATCCTCCCGGCGGGGTCGTTTTCCCTGCGAGGCGCTGGCCGCCCTCCCAAGCGAATCCTCATCGCCGGCGCGGGACTAGCGGGACTCTCCGCAGCCTACGAATTGGTTCAGGCGGGCCACCAGGTCATCGTGCTTGATGCCCGCGGGCACCCTGGTGGCCGAGTCTTGACTTTGCGCGACAGTTTCGCCGATGGCCAGTATGCCGAGGCGGGAGCCGAGACCTTCGGGCAAACCCACAATTTCGTTCAGCACTATGTTCAGGAGTTTCATCTGGAGACGATGCCCGCCTGGAACTTTGGAACGTTGACGTCGCTCGTGTTTCGGGATGGGCGGCGCTCCGGTTCCGGCTCCGACCTTTCCCGCAAGTATGTTCAGCCGGCGGTTAGGGAGATCGGCGATCCGCTTGCACCGGGGTGGCCATCATCTGATCTGCTCCGGCAATTCGACCGGATCTCGATGTCCGAGCTGCTCGAGAGCCGCGGCGCATCGCCCGAGGAGATCGCGCTGCTCCAGATCACCTACAGTGATTCCTGGGACAACGGGACGGCGCCGGATTCGGCGCTGTGCCTGCTGCGCGACGAAGCCATCGCCCGCAAGGGCGCGTCATTCCGCATCCGCGGGGGGAATGACCAGCTTCCCAAGGCGCTGGCCAGCAGCCTGGGCGCGCGTGTCCATTACCGTACAACGCTCCTGCGTATCCAACAGAACAGCAAGCAGGTGACCGTGACCGTGAACACATCCGGCCGCCGCAGCCAGATCTCCGCCGACTATCTGATCTGCGCGATCCCGTTCCCGGTGCTGCGATCGATCGAGGTGTCGCCCGGGTTCAGCGAGGGCAAGCAACGAGCGATTCGCGAGCTGAGCTACAACTCGGTGACGCGCGTCTATGTGCAATCCCCAACCCGGCCCTGGATCGCGGAAGGGCTCTCCGGGTTCGCCGCCACGGATCTCCCCATCGGGACGGTGTGGGACTGCGCGGAAGGCCAGCCCGGCGTGCGCGGAATCCTGGAATGCTACACCTCGGGCGAACGCGCGCGGCGCTTAGCGTCGCTTTCCGAACCCCAGCGCGTCGGCACGGTCGTCGAGAACCTTCAGAAGGTATTCCCGGGCGTTAGCTCGGAAAAAGCCGTGTCGATCGCGTGGGACGCCGATCCGCTGGTGAAGGGCGCATTCGCCTGGTTCAAGCGCGATCAGATGTCGACGCTTCTACCGCACATCGCGCGCCGCGAAGGTCGTGTGTTTTTCGCGGGCGAGCACACCTCGCCGTGGTTCGGCTGGATGCAGGGCGCGCTCGAATCGGGCAATCGCGCGGCTCATGAAGTAAATGATGCGAAGTGAATGAAGCGGGCTAGCTCTTCTTAAAGCTGATTCCCAGTTCGCGCATCTGGCGGTCAGGAATCTCGCTGGGAGCACCGGTCATCAGATCGGTGCCTTTGGCCGTCTTGGGGAAGGGAATCACCTCGCGGATGGACGTTTCCCCCACCAGAATCATGACCAGCCGGTCAAGACCCAGGGCGATGCCGCCATGCGGCGGCGCTCCATATTCCAGTGCCTCCAGGAGGAAGCCGAACCGCTTGCGCGCCTCTTCTTCACTGAAGCTGAGGGCCGAAAACACTTTCGATTGCACGTCCTGACGATGAATACGAATCGACCCCGAACCCAGCTCGGTGCCGTTCAGCACCAGGTCGTAGGACTTAGCGCGGCAGCGCGCCGGATCCGTGGTGAGCTTGTCAATGTCCTCGTCGTGCACTGACGTAAACGGATGGTGCGCCGCGTTCCAGCGGTTGTCCTCCTCATTCCACTCAAACATGGGGAAATCCACAACCCACAGGAATTGGAAGTTGGCCGGGTCCAGAAGCTTGTGCTTGTCGCTGTATTTGTGTGCGGCGAACAGGCGGAGCTGCCCGGACGCCAGCAGAACTGTTTCTTCCGGACGCTGGCCTTTGGGGTCTCCTCCCCAGCCGGCCAGAAGCAACAAGTCTTCTTCTTCCGCGGCAATGCGCTCGCGAACAGCCTTCATTTGTTCTGGGAAATCGCGATCCAGGCGCTTGGGATCATCGTACACGCGCAGCCCTCGCTCCTGTCCGAACGCTTTGAGCTCGTCGCGCTCTTTGCGGCTGATCGTGCCCACTTTCGGAATGCGGATCGCCACCAGCGGCAATCCTTCGGGTGTCAATCCGGCATTCGGAAAAAGATCGTCCACGCAATGAAATGGCGGAATACGAAGATCCGGCTTGTCGATGCCGTACGACCGCATCGCTTCCGCATATGTTAAGCGGGGGAAAGGCGAGGTAACGGTATAGCCCGCCACTTTGCACACTGCCACGATCAGCGGCTCGATGGTTTCGTAGATGCGCTCTTGTTGTGGAAAAGACATCTCCAGATCGATCTGCGTAAACTCAGCCTGCCGGTCCGCGCGGGTATCTTCATCGCGGAAACAGCGCACGATCTGGAAGTACTTGTCGAATCCCGCCACCATCAGGAGCTGCTTGAAGATTTGCGGCGATTGGGGTAGCGCGTAGAATTTGCCCGGCTCCACCCGGCTCGGCACCAAGTAGTCCCGAGCGCCTTCGGGCGTCGAGCGCCCCATGAAGGGAGTCTCGATCTCGAGAAATCCCAGCTTCGTCAGCGTCTCGCGAACGGCGAAGGCCATCTTGGAGCGCAGAATGATGTTGCGCTGCATGTGCGGGCGTCGCAGGTCGACATAGCGATACTTCAGGCGCGATTCTTCCTTGACATCCACGTTTTCTTCCATCGGGAAAGGCGGCGTCTTGGAGGTGTTAAGGATCCAGATCTTATCGACGACGACTTCCACTTCGCCGGTCTCAATCGCGGGATTGACGGTCTCCGGGGAGCGGCGTTCGACCAGGCCCTCGACCGCGATCACATATTCCGACCCGAGCAATTCTGCCTTGGCGTGCACTGCCGGGTCGCCGTCGGAACGAAAAACCAGTTGCGTGACGCCTTCACGGTCACGCAGGTGAATGAACAACACGCCGCCCAGGTCGCGGCGGCGATGCACCCAGCCCATCAGAATCGCCCGTTTGCCGGCGTCAGCCGCGCGCAAAGCCCCGCATGTGTGAGTCCGGCGCAGCTCGCCTAAAAAGTCGAGAGGTACTTGTTCCATTTTCTAGTTTGATTTAATCCGCGCCGCGAGCTCGGAGCGTTTGAGCTTCACTTGCTCGCCCGACGCCATGTCCTTTAGCGAATACGTTCCCGTGCTGACTTCATCATCGCCCAGGATCAGCGTGTAGCGCGCGCCGGTCTTATTGGCGACTTCTAGAGCGCGCTTCAGCTTCCGGTCTGCCGAGCGCTCGACGGAAAAACCCTGCGACCGCAGTTCAGCCGCAAGTGCGCCCGCATGCTGTTCGGCGGCTTCGCCCAGCGGCGCGAGGAACACGTCCACGGCAGGCTTAAAGCGGTCCGGGTGCGATTCTTCGAGAATCATCACCAGGCGGTCCTCACCGATGGAGAAGCCGATGCCCGGAGCGGGTACCTTCGAGCCGATCGCTTCCGCCAAGCCGTCATAGCGCCCCCCGCCCAGGACGGAGTTCTGGGCTCCCAGCGCCCCATGCGTGATCTCGAAGGTCGTGCGCATGTAGTAATCGAGGCCGCGAACTAATCTTGGACGTACTTCGTACGAGATGCCGCGTGCATCCAGAAGCGCGCGCACCGTGGCGAAGTGCTGTCGGCACGCCTCGTCCAAATGGTCGAGGATGGAAGGCAGGGCGTCGATGTACGGCTGGTCTTCGTGAACTTTGCAATCCAGTACGCGCAGCGGATTGGTGGTCGCGCGGCGCTGGCAATCGGCGCACAGGTGAGGTGCGACCTCGGCGATCTTCTCCCTCAACAGCGCCAGATATGCGGGACGACAGTCTTTGCAACCCACCGAGTTCAGGATCAGTTGAATCCCTTCCAGCCCGCAGCGGCGGAACAGCTCCACCACCATTTCGATGACTTCAGCATCGATCACCGGCGATTCCGAACCGATGGCTTCCGCGCCGATCTGGTAGAACTGGCGGAAGCGGCCCTTTTGCGGGCGCTCGCGGCGGAACATCGGTCCCAGGTAGTAGAACTTCTTGACGCCCGGAATCTGGTCCAGGCGATGCTCGATATAGGCGCGCATCACCGAGGCCGTCGCCTCCGGGCGAAGCGTCAGCGAACTGCCATCGCGATCGTCCCAGGTGTACATTTCCTTCCCGACAATGTCGGTGTCTTCGCCCACGCCGCGGGCGAACAGCGCGGTCTCTTCGAACAGGGGCGTGCGGATCTCCTGGTAGTTGAAGGTGCGGAAAACTTCGCGGGCCACGGACTCCACATGATTCCACGCGGCGCTCGCGGGCGGAAGAATGTCGCGGGTACCTTTGACTGCGCGAATCATTCGGGCTCTTCCTTGGCCTGCTTGCCCCGTTCCATGTACCCGACGACGCCCTTCTGAAAACGCAGCTTCTCCTCCGCGCTGACAGTACGGCGCGGCTTGGCGGGCGTGCCCATCACCAGCATGTCCGGCGCGACTTCCATCCCCTCGGGGACCAGCGACCCGGCGGCGACTACAGCCCCGCGGCCGATCTTGGCGCCGGTCAGCACGCAGGCGCCGATCCCGATCAGGCTGTCCTCTTCCACCGTGCAGCCGTGCAGCACCGCCGCGTGACCCACGCTCACGCGGTCGCCGATGATCGCCGGAAAGCCCTTATCGGTATGAATGATCGTCCCGTCCTGGATGTTGGTTTCCGCTCCCACGCGAATCGGCTCGATGTCCCCGCGCAGAACCACACAAGGCCAAACGCTCGAGCGCTCGCCGATCTCCACGTCGCCAATGACGTGCGCGCCGGGGTCAACGTAGGCGGAGGCGGCGATCCTGGGCTTAATGCCTCGGAAACTGCGAATCATGATCGGAGGGGGTAACCATCATGCTAACAGAAGCCGATATGCTCAAGGTATGAGGCGCACGTGGATCCTGCTCGCGATGTTTTGTTGCGTGAGCGGCGCGCTTAAAGGTGATGAGCGCACTCAACAGCTGGTCACGCGCCTCAGCCAGGAGGCGGACGCGTTTCGGAAAATCGCCCCGGACCTGGTCGGCCAGGAATCCCTGTTCCAGCGCGCCATGAAGCCGCCCAAGCGAGGAATTCGCATCCGGGTGGGCGCCAGCGCCCAGAAACCCCAGCAACCCGTTTGGCAGGAACGGAAAATTCTTTCCGAATATAGCTTCGCGGCTTTCGCAGGGGAGGGCGGGGCGCTGCACGAGCTGCGCCGCGTCACGGCGGTCGACGGCCGCACCGTGCAGGACTCCAAAAAAGCCCAGCAGGAGCTCGCTGCGGTCGTTTCCGCCCCCGACGATAAACGGAAAAAAGAACTGCTGGAACAGTTCGAGAAATACGGTCTGGTGGGCGCGGTGACCGATTTCGGGCAGCTCCTGCTGTTATTTACTTCAGGCGACGTTCTGCATTACGAGTTCACGTATCGCCGGGAAGAGAACCAGGGGAACGCTCGCCTGCTGGTTTTCGGATTCCAACAGATCGACGGTCCGGAGGGGCTCACCGTCATCAACGCTGGGCACGATGGGCCGGCGCGAAACATACGGATCGGTGGAGAAGTGTGGGTCCAGGAGAACAGCTACGTCCCCGTACGGATCACGCTTACCACCAGCCACGAGGAGGGCGACGGGCTGGTGAACGAACACGTCCGCGAAGAAGCCTCAGTGGACTACACCCGGTCGGCCTTCGGAGTGCTGTTGCCGTTTTGGACCGAGCATCGCGAGCTGCGTGGAGGCAAGGTTGTCGCGGAGAACAAGTTCGGCTACACCGATTTCCAAAAGTTCGATACTTCCAGCGCAATCAAGTTCGATTCCCAATGACGCAAGGCATTCTCCGACAATGACGCGAGCCATCCTCTGAAATCATGCGCGTCGTGTATCTTCACGGTTTCGCCTCCAGCCCGTTCTCCGGCAAAGCGCAGTTTCTTCGCCGCAAGTTCGCCGCGTGCGGCGTCGAGATGGAGATTCCTCAATTGGACGAAGGCCGCTTCGAAGATCTGACCATTACCGGGCAGCTGAGGGTGATCGAGCGGGCTGTGGGCCAACAGCCTGCGATCCTGATAGGCTCCAGCCTGGGCGGTTACCTAGCGGCCCTCTACGCGGCCCGTCATCCCAATCAAATCGAGCGGTTGGTGCTGCTCGCGCCGGCCTTTCAGTTCCCCCGGCGCTGGCGGGAGCGCTATTCGGAACAGGATTGGGAGCGCTGGCGGCTGGAGGGTTCCACCCCCGTTTTCCACTACGGCGATGGCCGGGAACGGCGGTTGGGATATCAGTTTGTGGAGGACTCCGCCCGTTATGAGGACGAACCCGAGTTTCCCCAGCCGGGCTTAATCCTCCATGGAGTGCGCGACAGCGTCGTACCAGCCTCGATTTCCAGCGCCTACGCGTCCCGGCATCCCCATATCCAGCTGGTTCTCCTCGAATCCGGGCACGAGCTCACCGATGTCCTGGAGCTGATGTGGGTCCAGATCTCCCGATACCTGGGTGTTCCAGAAACCATAGGTCGCGGGTCTATAGAATTATCTGTCGATTAGGCCTGTGATAGACTCGAAATAGGGCTGGAGCGTGCGGGCGAAAGTTCCAGAAACTGAAACCCCGGCTTGGCTCTGAACGTCTTTATAGGCGACCCGAAATTCGGGCCAAAGAGAGCAATAGTGTCCGAGCAGCTTCCAGAAAAGCCAGCAAACGCTGGCAGCGGAACACCCCCTGACGATTTGAAATTGTTGGTGCCCGCTTCTATCGAACTGCCCTGGTATAAGGGCATTGTCCAGGGCATCCGGGAACTAATTCATCCCCCCAAGTTGCCCCCGCTGGAAGTCACTTCCAAGCCGATGGATCTTGAGCATCCTTCGGCGGATACCGACGTCCATTTGCAGCACTTTCTGGTGCCTGCTTCCATCGAACTGCCGTGGTATAAGGGCGTCATCCAGGGCATCAAGGAACTGATTCATCCTCCCAAGTTGCCCCCGCTCGAAGTCACGTCCAAGCCGGTGGATCTCCCCAGCTTGAAAGGCCTGTACGGCGGTCATGAATCGATGGCGGGGCTCGGCTCAGTGGTCATTCACGTGGCGGTAGTGGCGCTGCTGTTGTTCATCGGCTCGCTCAAACCGGTGCAGCAGGCGATTAAGGAATTCATCCCCCTGACCGCTCCTGATTTGAAACCGTATCAACCCAAACCGAAGCCGGAACAGTCCAAGGGCGGCGGCGGCAGCCCGCAGAAGACGGCGGCAACCAAGGGGGCGCTTCCCAAAGTGGCGCCAAAGTCGTTTGTTCCCCCAATCCAGACCGTGGAAAATCCGAAACTGACGGTGACGCCTACCATCGTCGCGCCTGATCTGCCGAATATCACAGCCAGCAATTACGGCGATCCGCTGGGCAAGCTCGGAATTCCCTCCGGCGGCAACGGCATCGGTACCGGCATTGGCTCCGGGAGGGGGCCGGGCGTTGGTCCTGGCAGCGGTGGCGGATTCGGTGGCGGAGCTTATAAGATCGGCGGAGGCGTCAGCGCGCCTGTCGCGATCGTCAAGCCCGAGCCCGAATATTCCGAGGAAGCCCGCAAAGCCAAGTGGCAGGGAGCAGTATTGCTGTCTCTGGTAGTGGACGAAAACGGCGTGCCGCAGGATATCAAGGTCGTCAAATCGCTGGGCCTGGGCCTGGATCAAAAGGCCATCGAAGCGGTGCAGAAGTGGCGCTTCAAGCCCGGCTTGAAGGACGGCAAACCGGTCCCCGTATCCGCCAACATCGAAGTCAACTTCCGTCTGCTGTAAGACCACGAGGCGTCTCCTCTAACTCTCGCAATCTGCCGGAGCGCGTTTATTTCCACTTGTACGTAAACCCCTAACACCCCACGTCGGTCTATACGTGCGGATGGAGAAAGGTCTTTTGCCCGAGCTGGCGCCTGTGGCCGAGGGGCCGTGCCCCGGAGAACTCCAGGACTTCGATTCGCTCGTACAGCGTCATCGGCCGCGGATCTTCCGGTTCCTGCTCGCATCGCTTCGGGATAGAGAAGCGGCGGAGAACCTTACGCAGGATTGCTTCATGCGGGCCTACAAAGCGCGCGACCAATTTCGAGGTGGTTCCAGCCTCGGAACCTGGCTGATGCATATCGCCGCGAACCTGGTCCGGGATCATGAAGCCAATAGCCGTCTGAAATTCTGGAAGCGCAAGCTGCGCTACGACGTAGACCTCAATGACGTCGGCGATTGGATGCCTGACCACCAAAAGTCTCCCGAGGCGCTGGCGCTTGCGAGGGAACAGGTGGAAGCCATATGGAGGGCTGCCGCGAGTTTGTCCGAGAGGCAGCGCACGGTCTTTTTGCTGCGCTTCGTGGAGGACATGGACCTTTTGGAAATCGCCGCCGTAACGGGAATGAAGGAAGGGACAGTCAAGACACACCTCTTTCGGGCGGTGCAGTCGGTGAGGTTCGGCTTGGAGGAAGGAAAATGAACCCACACCTTTCTGGGGAACAGATTTCCAAATGTTTGATCGGCGACGGCACGCCGCAAGAAACGCAGCATGCCCGGGACTGTGCGGTGTGCGGCGCTGAATTAGCGCGCCTGGAATCGTCGTTTTCGCAGTTTCGCGGCTCCATCCGCCGCTGGAGCGATCAAGAAGAGCATCTGAGTAGGGTCAGGGAGGTTGCCGCCGTGAATTACGAGAATCATTTAGAACGTCTGTTAATACCTGCTTCCGTCGATCTGCCCTGGTACAAGGGCATCGTCATAAGCGTGAAAGAGCTCATCCATCCGCCCAAGTTGCCGCCGCTCGAAATTACGTCGAAGCCGGTGAAACTTGCCAGCCTGAGGGGCCTGTACGGCGGTCACGAAACCACCGCCGGAATAGGTTCGGTGATCGTTCACGTGGCGGTAGTGGCGCTGCTCCTCTTTGCCGGCACGCTGAAACCCGTCCGGCAGGCGATGAAAGAAATCGTCCCGATCTTCGCGCCGGATCTGAAGCCGCTTCAGCCCAAACCCGAGCAGTCCAAGGGGGGTGGCGGCAGCCCGCAGCAGACGGCGGCAACCAAGGGGGAGCTTCCCAAGGTGGCGCCGAAGTCGTTCGTTCCCCCGATCCAAACAGTGCAAGATCCGAAGCTGACCGTGAACCCCACCATCGTCGCTCCTGAGCTGCCGAATATTACAGCCGGCAATTACGGCGATCCGCTGGGCAAGCTTGGAATTCCCTCCGCTGGAAACGGCATCGGCACCGGCATCGGCCCCGGGAAGGGGTCGGGCTTCGGTCCGGGCAGCGGAGGCGGATTTGGTGGCGCAGCCTACAGAATCGGCGGAGGCGTCAGCGCCCCGGTTGCGGTCGTCAAGCCCGAGCCCGAGTATTCCGAGGAAGCCCGCAAAGCCAAGTGGCAAGGCGCGGTGTTACTGTCTCTGGTGGTCGATGAGAACGGCGTGCCGCAGGATATCAAGGTGATCAAATCGCTCGGCCTGGGGCTGGATCAAAAGGCCATCGAAGCGGTGCAGAAGTGGCGCTTCAAGCCCGGGCAGAAGGACGGTAAGCCGGTCCCGGTGTCCGCTAACATCGAAGTCAACTTCCGCCTACTTTAACTAGTCACCCCTAATCTGGGCTACGCTTGATACTGCTGTGTCGGCGCGTCCATACTCCCGCCGGTCCGGGCTGCTGCTGTTCGGCGCGGCCCTCGTCGTTCTGCTGATCTTCGGCGGATCTCTGTGTTCCCTCCTGATCGATTACAAATGGTGGAGCGAAATGGGCCAGGTGGATACCTGGCGGCGGATGTGGCTGTACCGCTACGTTCCGAACGTACTGCAGTGGCTGATTGTCGCGCTGGTTCTGTGGATCGCCCACGCCCGCGGGATGAGTCACGCAGGCGCCAGCAGCCACGGGCGCGGCCGCTACAAACTAATCGTGTCCGCGGCGATTCTGGTGGTTTCGCTGATTCTGGCCGCCGCCTCCATGGACGGCTGGGTGATCGCGCGATATATTGGCGGGCGCGGGATCGAGTCCACATGGCAGGATCCCGTTTTCGGCCGTTCGCTGATTTTCTATTTCTTCGAGCTTCCGTTTTACACCCAGCTGATCGGATTCGTGGAAGTCTGCGCCGCTGCTGGTGCTGTGGTCTACTACGTCACCGCGCGCGTCTGGCAGATGCAGGTCCGGTTTCCCGAGCTGTGGTCCTCCGGACAACTGAACTGGGACGATCTGCGCCGCCTGGGGCGCCTGGAAACCGGGATGTTCAAAGTGCTGCTGGCATTTTTCCTGGTGGGGCTCGCGGTGTATTTCTGGCTGGGGCGCTACGAGCTGCTGTACACCGATCATGGCGAGCTGATGACCGGAGTCGATTACGTTCAGCAACACATCGGGCTACCGCTGCAAACCGCCAAGGCCGCGGCGTCGATTCTTGCGGCGATTCTGGTATTGGCCGGCCGCCGCAAACTGGCGCTGGCCTGCGCGCTGATGTTGGTGGCCGATGCGGTCGTTCCTTCGGCCGTCAACGCGCTGCAAGTGCGTCCGAACGAACTGGCGCTGCAACGGCCCTTCATCGAGCGGCACATCGAGGCGACGCGCTCCGCCTACGGCTTGAACCGCCGCGCGCGCGAATCCGAATTTCCGGCCCGCAAGGAAGCGCCCATCAATTTCACGCGCAACGCGTCCATGCTCGATAACGTCCGGCTGTGGGATTGGCGCGCCTTTCATGACACCCTCAGCCAGAGCCAGCCGCTGCGGCCCTACGCGTATGCCGCAACCGACGTCGACCGTTATCAGATCGCCGGCCAGATGCGGCAGGTATTGTTGGCCCCACGCGAGCTCGATCTGACCCAGCTGGGCGACGCACAAAGCCGCTGGGTGATCTCTCATACGATCTACACGCATGGCTATGGACTGGCGCTGGCCGAAGCCAGCCGCATCACGCCGAGCGGGCTTCCCGAGCTGCTGATCCGCAATGCTCCCGTCGAAGTGCTGACGCCCAGCCTGAAACTGACCCGTCCCGAGATCTACTACGGAGAGGAGTCCCGCGATCCGGTGTTCGTCCGGACCACGCAGCCTGAGTTCAACTATCCCTCGGGTTCCGAGGAAGTGCATACCCGCTACGAAGGCCGCGGCGGAATCCCCGCGGATTCCATGGGGCTACGCGTGGCCTCGGCCTGGGCCTTCGGAGATCCCAACATCGTGCTGTCCGATGCGCTCACCTCGGAAAGCCGGATGATGATCCGGCGCGGCATCCGCGAGCGGCTCGGCACGCTGGCTCCCTTCATCACATGGGATCCCGATGCTTACATGGTGATCGGCGACGACGGGCGCCTGCTTTGGATCGTGGATGGGTACACGACCAGTGAGGCGCATCCTTACGCGCGGCCAATTCAAGCCGAGGGCGCGGGCGAGTTCAACTACATCCGCAATTCGGTCAAGGCCACCGTGGACGCCTACGACGGCAACGTCAAGCTGTATCTGTTCGACGATCAGGATCCCTTGATTCTGGCGTATGAGCATCTATTCCCCGGACTCCTGACGCCCGTTTCGGAGATGCCAGCCGATGTCCGCCGCCACACCCGTTTCCCGGAGATGCTGTTCCGGGTGCAGGCCGAGCTGTACCGCACCTACCACATGCGCGTGCCGGATTCGTTCTACAATCGTGCCGACCTTTGGGATCTGGCCACATTCACCAGCGGCCAAGCCGGAAACCCGCAAACCGTGACGCCGACCTACATGGTGGCGACTCTGCCCGGCGAGAACCAGCCTGAGTTCCTGCTGACCATCCCCTTCACGCCGCACAACAAACAGAACCTGATCGGGCTGATGGCGGCGCGCTGTGACGGCGAGCACCTGGGAGAGATCGTCTTCCTGCAGCTACCCAAGCAGGAAATTATCCCCGGACCTCTGCAAATCGAGGCGCTGATTAATCAGAACCCGGACATTTCCAAGGACCTGTCGCTGTGGAACCAGCAAGGCTCGCAGGTGCTGCGCTCGCAGATCCTGGTGCTGCCGATCGACAATACGTTTCTGTTCGTGGCGCCCATCTACATCCAGGCCGCGCAGGCGCGCATGCCGCAGCTGGAGAGGGTGGTGCTGGCGAAGGGCAGCGAACTGGTCTATGCGGACACGTATCAGGACGCGCTGAAGCAGCTGGCCGCGCGGCAGGGAGGCACGCCCGCGCTGACCCAGACCAGCATATCCAGCGCGGTGCCACCCTCCGTGCCTACCGCCCCCGGACCGGATACCCGCATCGATACACGTATCGAAACCATCCGCGGCCATCTGGATCGCTACCGGACTCTCTCCGCACAAGGCAAATGGGCCGAGGCAGGGAAGGAACTGGAGGCGGTCGAAGCGCTGGTGAAGAAGTAGATCTGCTAAGCCGTCCGGCGTGACTTGCCCTTACCCGCAAGCCTCGCAAGGACGCGCAACGCTTGATTGACTTCGCGTCCGCTGGGAAAGGCTGCCGCAACGTCCGGATCGAGAACCACAACGGCACTGCCGGCTCGATAACGGGTAGCGTATGGGTTCGGCCGGGCGCGGCTGAAGTCATACTCCGGCAGGATCTCGTCGACTGCTGTGCGGCGAGGCTTGGTGCTTTTAGTCTTGCTGCTCTTCATAGCTTTTTCGTTCCCAGCGGGTCACTTTCCGAGCGCTTATGACTCGAATCATCTCTCCCCGCCCCGTGAACATAACGGCGAGCAGGCGATGTCCCTCGGACGATCCAAGCAGAACATGGCGCTCTTCGCCGTGCGAGTGGCGTGGATCATCCACGATCAAACCCAAAGGATCACCGAATACACTGGAAGCTTCCTCAAAAGATACGCCATGCTTGGCCCGGTTCGCCGCAGCCTTCCGCGGGTCCCATTCGAATCTTAGCTCATTCTCCAACTTCGCCTCAGTGATCTGACGGTATCGTAGCAAGGTTTTGAGAGCTTCCCCGTCTGCCGCAGGGCCTCGCTCGGGTCATTCGCCAGACTCTGTAAGCCGTGAGACCGAATCGCGTTACGATGGAGTTGGATGGCCCATTTCCACGCACATGCGCACGGAAAGGCGACTGGCAGGATCCTGCTGGCCTCGCTGGTGGTCACGCTTGTATTCGTTGTCGTGGAGGCTCTGGCCGGCCTGCGATCCGGCAGTCTCGCGCTGCTTTCCGACGCGGGCCATAACTTCACCGACGCCTTCGGGTTGGGCCTAGCCGCCGCCGGCTTTTACTTCGCGGCCAAGCCCGGCGACCAACTCCGAACCTTCGGCTACCAGCGTATGGGCGTGCTGGCGGCGTTTCTGAACGCCCTCCTGCTCGTGATCCTGTCGGGAGCCTTGCTGTGGGAAAGCTACTTGCGACTGTTGAACCCGGAACCTGTGTCGGAAGGAACCATGCTGTGGGTCGCCGGGCTCGGAATAGTGGTCAATCTCGCGATCGCCTGGAGTATCGGGGGCCACCACGGCCATAGTCACGGCGAAGACCTCAATCTCCGCGCCGCATGGATTCACATGATGGGTGATGCTGCCAGTTGCGTCGGCATCATCATCGGCGCCGCGATTATCCACTATACGGGCTGGCTGAAGATCGATCCCATCCTGTCGATCGTGATCTCACTGGTGATCGTGTGGACCGCCTGGGACATCTTCAAGGACTCGCTCAATATTCTGCTGGAAGGGCTGCCCAAAGGCTTGCGGCTGGCCGAAGTCACCTCCGGCATCCGGGGCGTTCCCGGCGTGATCGACGTGCACGATCTGCACATCTGGAATTTGGGTGCGGAGGAGCGCGCACTGAGCTGTCACGTCTTGATTGAGGACGTGCCGCCCTCGGCCAGCGAGTCGATTCTGCGGGACGTCAACTGCGTGCTTCAGGACCGTTTCGGGATCCATCACACCACCATTCAGTTCGAGCACACCCGCTGCGCTCTGGCGGATATCTCGTGCGCACCCGGCCGAAAGGCGTACTGAGCGCCATTTGGTCCGAAACGTGCTTTTCCCGGCAAACGTCCATTGGATTGTTATACTGAGAAAACGCCCGCTGTCCTGCATCTAGAATGCTCAAAACCTGTGCTCTTCTTTCACTGTGTGCCTGTGTGGGCCTGGCCGCCGATTTCGTCACCGGCCAGGGCGCGCGCCTGGTTATCGGGCAGCATACCTTCACCAGCCAAGATCCCGGCGCGTCCGATACTCTGCTGGGCGGCGTGGGCGGCGTGGCTTTTGCGAACGGCACGTTGTTCGTGGCCGATTCCAACCGCACCGGCCTCACACCCCTGAACAACCGGGTCCTGCTGTTTCCCGCGCAGACATTTCCAGGGCCGCTCGATCCCATTCAGCCGTACATCGCGCGCTGCGCGGTGTGCGTCGGGAAGGCCAGCGTGGTGCTGGGCCAGACCGATTTCACCAGCACCGACTTCCACATTAGCCAGGCCGGCTTGCGCCTGCCGACCGCCGTCGCTACCGATGGAAAGATCCTGGCGGTAGCGGATACCGCCAACAATCGCGTGATGATCTGGAAGTCGATTCCCACCGTTAACGGGCAACCGGCGGACATCGAACTCGGCCAGCCCGATTTCAATACGGTCTTGCAGGGATCGCAACTGGTGGTGGACAGCAAGAGCTTTCGCAGTCCGCAAGGCGTGTGGATTCAGAACGGCAAACTGTTCGTTGCCGATACCCAGAATCACCGCGTCCTAATCTGGAATACGATTCCCTCCCAGAACCGGCAGGCGGCCGACGTGGTGCTGGGACAGGCCAACTTCAGCGTCGCCGTGCAACCGGACCTGACCAAGGCGAGTACCGATGCTCACGCCAACACCCTACTGAATCCGGTGTCGGTCACAAGCGACGGGACCCGGCTCTACGTGGCCGATCTGGGCAACAACCGGGTGCTGATTTGGAACTCGATTCCGACCGTGAACCAGCAACCGGCCGACGTCGTGGTCGGGCAGAAGGATTTCGATACCGGTCTCTCCAATGATGCCGCGGACCTGTGTCCTTCCAACGGGACCGACTCGACCACCGGCGCAGCCACCTTTCCGATGCGGTGCGCCAAAACGATGGACTTCCCCCGTTTCGCGCTCTCCGACGGTACGCGCCTGTTCATCGCTGACGGCGGCAATGATCGCGTTCTGGTCTACAACACGATTCCGACACAGAACGCGGTAGCCGCTGACGTAATCCTAGGACAGCCGGACGAAAACGCCAGTGTGGTTTCCAGCTTCACCGATCTGTTCCACCCGCTGCTGCGGCAGTCGGCGGCCGACATCACTCCGACGCCTACAGGGCTGGCCTGGGATGGGACCAATCTGTACGTTACCGATCCTGCCAACCGCCGCGTTCTGGTGTTCACGCCGGGGGAGCTGCTGGTTCCCATCAATGGCGTCCGCAACGCCGCCAGCCTGGAGATTTTCGCGCTGGGCTCGGTCACTCTGGCCGGAACCATCACCGCCGGGGATATCGCGAAACTGACCATCACGGGCACTTCCGGCACCGCCGTCGAACACGATTACACCATGCTTAAGGACGACACGCTGGCAACCGCCATGACCGGTCTGGCGGCCTCCATCAACTCAGGAACGGGCGACCCGGCGGTCTTCGCGCAATTCGAGCCTCGTTTGGGAGTCGTCAAGCTGGTGGCGCGCAAGCCCGGGACCGATGGCAACAATATCGCGCTGGCGGTGAGCGGATCGCCGGCGAGCGGAGGATCGGGCACTGCCACCTTCACCATTACGGCCAGCGGCGCCACGCTCCAGGGCGGTGAGGATGCGACCATTATCGCGCCCGGCACTCTGGTGACCCTGTTGGGGCACGATCTGGCGGACGCTGCCGCCTCGGCCGATTTGAGCCTGGATCACCTGCCGCTCGACCTGGGCGGCGTGCAGCTTTATTGCGACGGCAACCGGTCTCCCTTGCTGTTCGTATCGCCCACCCAGATCAACGGACAGATGCCCTTCGAGTTTCTGGACTCCAACAATATCAGTTGCTACGTTCGTATCCAGCATGACGACGGCCGAGTGGTGGCCAGTACCGCGATCGCCGTGCCCCTCGACCAGCAGAATCCAGGAATTTTCGCCAATGGCGGCGACGAGCCGCGGGTGGCCATTGCATATCACACGTCCAGCTTCGCGACGGGCACCATCACCGTAGACGGTAGCATCGAAGCGGGAGATACGGGCACCATCACCATCGGCGACCGGTCGTACACCTACACCGTGCAGGCCGGCGATACGCTCACCTCGGTGCGGGATGCCTTGGTCGCCCTGATTAACGCGAACCCCGAAGAAGAAGTGGTCGCGGTGCCGGTGGCGGCCTTCCATCGGATTCAATTACGTGCCAAGATCCCCGGACCTGAAGGCAACGGCATCACCTTCGGGGCGACTACCGACAAGGGCGACAACGACAACCAATTCCTGATCCTGACCAACCTGAGTACCACGTTGTGCTGCGCTAACCGGGCCGGTACTCCCGTGACGCAGGGCAATCCGGCCGTACCGGGCGAAACCATTCTGGTCTACGCAACCGGATTGGGAACGGTGGAACCGTCGGAGGCAACGCAGGCCGAGGATACCGGCGGCAAGTATAAGGGTCCGGCCCTGAATGACCCGCGCGCGTTTGTATCGTCCCTGGCCGGCGGATCGACGGCCAACGTCATCTCGGCGAACCTGGCCCCCGGAATGGTCGGAGTCTACGAAGTGCGGCTAGCGCTTGGATTGGGAACTCCTGCCAGCCCGTTGACCCAGCTCACTATCTCGCAGGACATCTATACGAGTAATATCGTGACCATCCCGGTCATCACACCCGACGTGCAGGTGCCGCTGCCGCTGCCGTAGCTACTCGGCGCGGTAGGGCTTGAACCCGCTCCGGCTCAGCGTGTCTTTTGCAGCGCCCTCATCGCCCGGCGCGACATAGAAGAATGCCCCCACCCGTTCGGACTGGAAGATGATTCCGCCCGAGTACTTGTCGGGCTCGACCAGGTAATCGAACCCGGCTTCGGTGAGTAGGTTTTCCAGACGCAAAGCTTCGGTGAGACGTTTGGCGATGTAGATGAGCGCCAGTTCCTGCTCGCCGAAATGCTCCGGCCCGCGCTGCATCCCGCCGCTCTAGCCCACGCGAGCCGTGAAGGCTCTGTAAGCTTCCTCGCCGCTGGTCTTGGACACCCATTCGGCGCAGGCTTTCCCGGCTTTCTCCAGGTTGCCGAGGTAATGCGGATCCTTGAAGGCCGCGCGAACCTCACCGATGATCGGCTTCACCCGCTCCCAGATGAAGAGCAGCTCGCGGGTGTTGGAGAAAAACAGGTCGTGGTTCAGCACACCCGCATTGACGAACGACCCGGCCATGTCCCAGTAGCTGGCGACTTGGCGAAAGTAGGCGTTGGGCTCGGATCCGGGCGGGCAGAGCTGGCTGTACTCCGCCATGGTCTTGCACTTGAAGTTTCCGAAGAACCAGTTGCGGGCGTCGCGCATCTTGGGCTCCCTGCGCAGTTCGTAAAGTCTTAGGAGCAGGTTGGCATCGTCATAAGTAGGTTGAGACATATTCTTCAGCGTACCCGATCCGCATCGGTCCATGAGAATTCGCGGCCCGCCGGGCCACAAGTCTAGGTGACCGCTTCCATGAGCCGCGAAGCTGAACTGCACTGGCTAGCCCTGCGTATGACCCCGGGCCTCGGAACGCGCACCGCAGTCCAGTTGATCGAGACCTTCAACACGCCGCAGGCCGTGTTTCGCGCCTCCCGCTCGGAGCTGGAAGCGGCGGGCGTCTCGCCAGGATTGGCTCAAAGCATTGCAAGTGGCTGCGCCTTCGACGATGCGGTCACCCAGCAGCAGAAGCTGGTCGAGTCCGGAGCGAGCGTGGTCGCGCTGACGGATTCGCGCTATCCCACCCGTCTCAAGGAGATTTTCGATCCTCCTCCCCTGCTGTTCGCCCGCGGCCGCGTGGAGCTAATGGGAGAGCTGACGTTGGGCATCGTGGGCACCCGGCGTCCGACCGCCTACGGAATCGCCGCTGGGGCCCGGCTCGCCAAGGATCTGGCCTGTGCGGGTCTGACCGTCGCTAGCGGCATGGCTCGCGGCATCGATACCGCGGCCCACCGGGCCGTGCTCGAGGTAGGCGCCGGCACCATCGCCGTGTTCGGATGCGGCGTCGACGAGGTTTATCCTGCGGAAAATCGCAAGCTGGCCGAGCAAATCGCCCGGGATGGGCTGATTATTTCCGAGTTTCCCATGGCCACGCCGCCCTATCCGCAGAACTTTCCCATCCGTAACCGGATTATTGCCGGGATGAGCGTGGGTGTTCTGGTGGTCGAAGGCGGCGAGTATTCGGGATCGGCCATCACCGCCAAGCTGGCCGCTGAGCAGAATCGCGAGGTATTCGCCGTGCCTGGGAACATCACTTCGAAGATGAGTTGGGGGCCGAATTTGCTGATAAAACAGGGCGCCAAGCTGGTCCAGGAATGGAATGACGTGGTGGTGGAACTCAAGGCGGAAGACCGGAGGTGGCTGGCGGATCGGTGCCGGAACCGATTGAATCTAAAGGAGACAGTTGGGGGTGAAACTAAAGATCCGCTACAATCATCTCTAACCTTCGGGCCGGATGGGACGGGCCGGGCTGTTCTGAACGTGCTGAAACCGGACGCTCCGGTAGCCCTGGACCATCTGGTGGAAACCCTGGCAGGCACCTCGCCTTCCGAGATCATCGCCGCCTTGTTTGAGTTGGAATTGGCGGGTCTGGCTCGGCAGCTTCCCGGAAAGAGCTTCATAAAAGTCTGGGCCGATTGAAGTTGCGGGTTATCCCAGAGCGAATGCCGTGGTCTTCTGCCGTGTCATGGTAAGATTTCGGTTGTTCGCGTCCGACCTGTATATAGGGAAAGGGACTCGCGCAGAGGGAAGTCCCTTCTAAAGGAAAGCTGACGTCATCTATGGCAAAAAACCTCGTCATCGTCGAATCACCGGCGAAGGCGAAAACCATCGGCAAGTATCTGGGCAAGGATTTCGTGGTCAAGGCCTCCCTCGGCCACGTCAAGGATCTGCCTAAGAAGAACTTGTCGGTGGACGTGGACAACGACTTCACGCCAGTCTACGAAGTGATCGAAGGCAAGAAGAAGCTGATCGCCGAGCTCAAGACGGCGGCCAAGGGCACTCAGAACATCTATCTGGCGGCCGACCCTGACCGTGAGGGGGAAGCGATTTGCTATCACCTCCAGGAAGAGCTGAAGGACGCCAAGCCCACCAAGAACAGTCCCAAGATTTTCCGGGTGATGTTTAACGAGATCACCAAGAACGCCATTCAAAAAGCGTTCGAGAAGCCCACGGCGGTAAATCTGCACCTGGTGGACGCGCAGCAAGCCCGGCGTGTGCTCGATCGGCTAGTCGGCTACAAAATTTCTCCGCTTCTGTGGGATAAAGTCCGCCGCGGGCTCTCCGCGGGCCGCGTGCAGACCGTTGCCCTGCGCCTGATCGTCGACCGTGAGCGCGAGATTAGGGCGTTCCAGACCCGCGAATACTGGACCATCGACGTCCACCTGGCAGCCAAGAAGCCTCCGCAGCTCACCGCGCACCTGGCCAAGAAGGACAACGAAAACGTCGAGATCGCGACCGAAGCCGCGGCCCAGGCGATCGTCAAGGCGGTCGATGGCGTCGACTACGTCGTTCGCTCGGTCACCAATAAAGAGAAGCGCCGCAACCCGGTGCCCCCCTTCATCACGTCGACGTTACAGCAGGAAGCCGCGCGCAAGCTTCGCTTCAGCGTGAAACGCACCATGATGCTCGCGCAGAAGCTGTACGAAGGCGTCGAGCTGAGCAAGGAAGAAGGCCCGGTCGGTCTGATCACCTACATGCGTACCGACTCGGTCCGCGTGTCGAATGACGCCCTGGATGAAGTACGCGCCATGATCACGGACCGCTGGGGAGCCGAGTACCGCCCCGCGCAGCCTAACGTTTATAAAGGCAAGAAAGACGCGCAGGATGCCCACGAAGCCGTCCGTCCGACTTCGGCCATGCGCACGCCGGAAAGCGTCGAGAAGTTTCTGGCCGAAGACGAAATGAAGCTGTACCGCCTGATCTGGATGCGCTTCGTCGCGTCGCAGATGACGCCCGCCGTGTTCGACCAGACCACCATCGACGTGGACGCGAAGGGCAAGGATGGCGCGGCCTACCTGTTTCGCGCTACCGGCAGCGTGCCCAAGTTCGACGGCTTCCTCAAGGTCTACCAGGAAGGCAAGGACGAAAAAGACGAAGACGACGAAGAGCTGAAGAACAAGCTCCCGGCCGTCACGCAGGGCGAGGTCCTGAAGTTCCGCGCGATCCTGCCTGAGCAGCACTTCACGGAGCCGCCGCCCCGTTTCACGGAAGCGACACTGGTGAAGGAGCTCGAAGCCAAGGGCGTGGGAAGGCCCTCCACCTACGCGTCGATCCTTTCGACCATCCAGGAGCGCGAATACGTCCGCAAGGACGGCGGCAAATTCACGCCGACCGAGCTCGGCATGGTGGTCACCGATCTCCTGCTTGAAAGTTTCGACGACCTGTTCGACGTCACCTACACGGCTCGCATGGAGGCCGAGCTGGACGACATCGAAGAAGGCAAGATGGACTGGCGCGTGGCCATGAGCGAGTTCTACGAGCGGTTTCAGAAGGACCTGAAACACGCCGAGCGCCACATGACCGACATCAAGCGCATGGAGGAGCCCACCGACCAGATTTGCGAGAAGTGCGGCAAGCCCATGGTGATCAAGTGGGGCCGCCACGGCAAGTTCGTCGCCTGCACCGGATATCCGGAGTGCACCAACACGCGCGAGCTGGCGCCGGAGGGCGTGACCGAGCAGGATGAGCAGGAATACTGCGACAACTGCGGGCGTCCCATGGTGCTCAAGAAGGGCCGCTTCGGCCAGTTTCTGGCGTGCTCGGGCTATCCCGATTGCAAGACCACCAAGCAGCTCGGCGCGGGACAGAAACCGCAGGATGTTCCACTCGACGAGCCCTGCCCGCAGTGCGGCAACAAGCTGGTCAAGAAGTTCGGGCGCTTCGGCGAGTTCGTCGCGTGCAGCAATTACCCCACCTGCAAGTACGTCAAGCAGAAGACCATCGGGGTCAAGTGCCCCAACTGCTCGCAAGGCGAAATCATCGAGCGGCGTTCCAAGCGAGGCAAGACGTTCTACGGATGCAACCGCTATCCGGAGTGCGATTTCGTGGCCTGGGGCAAGCCGCTTCCGGAAAAATGCCCGGAGTGCGGCGGCAGCTACCTGATCGAAAAATTCCTCAAGGCGGGCGCCTTCGCGCAGTGCCCTAACGCCGAGTGCAAGTTCAAGAAAGCGCTTCCAGCGCCGGAGGTTGCCTCGGAGATTCCGGTTGAGGTCAAGGCCTGATGGCCGCCGCAGTCGCCACAACCGCGAGTGGGCCTGCCGATTACGGAATCGACGCGCCGCGCATCGTTCGCAGCATGTTCAGCCGGGGCGCCTGGACTCTGGCGTTCACTCTGGTCTTCTACATCGTAAACCGTTCCGAGTATCCAGGGCCTGCCGCGCGTATCTGCGGCGTTCTGGCCCTGATCGGCTTGTTTTTCGTGGCCATAGGAGCAGTCATGGTGTGGTCGAGCAGAGTAGCGAAACTGCGGCTGCGCGATCAGATGCTCGATTCGCTGGCGTTGCGTGGCGATGAGCGCGTGCTCGACGTCGGCTGCGGGCGGGGACTGCTCGCCATTGGCGCGGCCAAGCGCCTCAAGAACGGCAAGGTCATCGGCATCGATGTGTGGAACCCGTTCGATCTTTCGGGAAACTCGCCCGACGCCGCCAAGGCCAACGTCAAGATCGAGGGCGTCGCCGACAAGGTCCGTATCGAGAACGGCGATGCGCAGAAACTGGTTTACCCTGATAATCACTACGACGTAGTGGTTTCAAGCCTCGCGTTGCACAACATCCCGGAACCGGACGCCCGCGCGCGAGCCGTCCGCGAAATGGTCCGCGTGTTGAAACCCGGCGGGAAGCTGGCGATCTTCGATCTCTTCCGGACTGGCGAATACGCCGACGTGCTGCGAGCCTCGGGAGCAAAGGACGTGGAGCTTTCGAAGACCAGCTTTCTGTGGTGCGTTCCGGGGCGGAGCCTGACCGCGCGGAAGTAAGCCTATTCGAACCGCGAGAGTCAACGAGCGGTCAAGGCGAGTCCACGCGCTGCTCTAAGCGCCGTAGCGCCCTCCAGCACACATCGCCGCAGCCCCTCGCGACCCTCTACGCGCACCGAACCCCTGCGAGACGACACGCGGTAGCCCGTCCGTGCCCCACGGTCGAGCATCAGGGAATCGAGCGGCCAGTCCGAATCGGCGCACATCTGGATTCCGCCGTCGGGGCCGATCAAAACCGTCATGACCGTCATCTCCTTGCAGCTTTCCCCGCGATCGAGGGCAGCCAGGGCGGCATCCAGCAGGTTCTGGGCTTGCTCGGCGAACCGATTCACCCATTCCATATCGCCATTCCGAATGGAAGTTTCACCCTAATTCCTTCATGCTATCCTGACGATTCCGATAGCTGAAGTGTTAACCCGCAGGTCAGTCTTGCAAGGCGGGGCGTGTGTGCTCGGCGCGCCCTTGATCAACCGTGGGCGCTTCTCTCTGTTTGCCGGGAGTTTGGACCAGTACTCGACACTCACCGTGGATCTGGTACGCGAATCCACCGTGATCGACATGCTGGGTCTGCTGACCCTCGATTTCAAGAAACTGGATACCTGGCGAGCCCACCCACAGACCTTCCGCCCGGCGGATTTTCAACGCCTCCAGGATTCCGGCATCACCGTATTTCACCCTGCGGTCGGGTACGTCGAAGGAAACATCTACGCCGAGTCGTCCGCCGATATCACCAGTTGGGACGCCTTTATCGACGCCCATCCCGAATACTTCATTCGCGTGTGCTCTCCGGCCGACGTGCCGCGCGCCAAAACGCAGGGGAAACTCGGCATCATCGTCGGCCAGCAGAATTCGAATCACTTTCGAACCGTCGAAGACGTCGATGCTTTCTACCAGTTGGGGCAGCGGGTTTCCCAGCTCACCTATCGCGACAATCTCCTGGGGGGCGGCTCCACCGATCCCGCGGAGCGGGGCCTCACCCCTTACGGTGAAAGGGTTCTGGCTCGGATGAACCGGCTTGGCATGGCGGCCGATATCTCGCACTGCGGCGATCGCACCACGCTGGATGTAATCCAGGCGTCGGCTAAGCCTGTGCTCGTGACACACTCGAATTGCCGCGCGCTGGTGCCATACAGCGCCCGCTGCAAGACCGACGCGGCCATTCGCAGGCTGGCGGCCAAGGGCGGAGTCATGGGGGTCACTCTGGTGCGTTTGTTCGTGGGGACCGGAAGTCGCGTGACTATCGAGAATGTGCTCGACCACGTGGATCACGTAGCCAAACTCGTTGGTGTGGAGCATGTCGGCCTGGGAACCGACGTAGATCTGGACGGCCGGGATTCCGCAGCCGCGCCCAAGAAGAACGATCTGGACGGCGTGCAGTATGCCCGCAAGGTCTTCGAACTGACCGAAGGACTCATCCGCCGGAAGTACTCGAAGGCCGATATCCGGCTGATCCTGGGCGGAAATTTCCAGCGCGCTCTGACCACCATCTGGGAAGCCTAGCTAGGGAATTACTCTCTTCTGCTTGATCCAATCGATCACCGCGTCGCGCAGGAGCACGCCCTCCTCGCGGCGCGGGAACTTCTTGCCGCTGTCGGCCCAGCTCTGAGCAACGAAATCCGACGTGACCAGACGATATACCCGCTTGGGGTCCAGCGGCGCGGTCACAACCTTTTCTACACGGCCGGAAGGGTCGGTCAGGTTAGCCAGCTGATCGCCAGGAATCTCTAGTGTGACCACTCGATTGTCGAACGGAATCACGTTCCAGACATGCCGGGCCAGCAGCTCGCCTGCCGGCAGGACATCCCGGACTCCACCCCGATTGGTAAACGAAAAGTCCACGGGAACCTGGTCGAGCATGGCGCGCTCCATCAGGGCTCTCACCTCGATTCGCGAGAGAGCACGCGTGGCGCGTCCAATGGGAACATCCACCAGCGCGGAGACTTTCGCTTCCCATTTGTCGATCTGCGCCTGGATCGCCGGATCGGCAGGATACTCGCGGGTATCCACGGGAATCCCGGTCCATTCATGGGAGACGATGCGCCGGGTTGCGGTGTCATAGCGCAGGACCATCCGGCCTACCTGGCGGCCGTAGCCTTCGGCGTGGATCACGAACCTCCCATCGACCTCCAGGGGTTCTTTCCACGGCGTATGCTCGTGCCCGATCGCCGCGATGCTCACGTCAGGCAACTCGCGCAGGATCGATTCCGCCTCGGTCTTCTCCAAATGCCCCAGCACGATCACCATGTCGGCCCGCTGTTTCGCCTCGGCGACGATGGGCCGCAGCGTTTCCACCGTCGGTGCGGCGTGAAAAGGACCTAGCCTGTCTAGCGTGGTCGTTTCCAGAACCTTTTCGAGCAGCGCGCCAATCACCGCAATCCGCATGCCCCCGGCGTCGCGAATCACATAAGGCGGGTTCACCAGCCGGTTCCCGGAAGTGTCCAGGGTGTTGGCGCTGACCGTAGGGAAATTCGCGACCCGCATGAAGTCGAGGATTCTCCTCCAGCCATAGTCGAATTCGTGGTTACCCAGGCAGTTGACGTCGATGCCCAGGCTATTGGCGATCTCGTAATCCGGCAGGCCCCGGAACACGGTGCTGACCGGCGTGCCCGTCACCAGGTCGCCCGCGTGCAGCGTGAGCGAGGCGTGAGCCGCGGCTCGTTCCCGCTGGAGCAGTGTGGCTAGGTGCGCGACACCTCCTATGCCATCGGGATCGGGGAGCAAGCGGTCGTGCAGATCATTGAAGTGCAGGATGGTGAGCTCGTGGACGGTGCTCTGGCGGCAGCCGGCCAGCAGGAGAAGGGCGGAAGCTAGAAGTGTCCGGCGGCGAAGGGCCAAATTCAATTATCGCTACTTCGCGGCGCGGGCCCAGTCGGCGATCGCCTTCCAATCCGGGTCGTTCTGGGACAGAAATTGCCGGCCGCCGCTGTGGAAGATGTCGCCGCCGGCTTCCTCTGCCAGAGGGTGTTTCAGGATCGGGCTGGACATCAGGTTCGCCGCCCTCACCAGCTTGGAGACGGCGTCGAAGTTTTGCTTCGACTGCTCTTCGGTCCAGGTGGTCGCGCCGGGAGCCAGCGGCTGCAGGCGGAACGCATTGCCCGCGCCCGCATGGCACACCACGCAGCGGGCGTGGCCTTCGCGTTTCTTAAGGAAAACAGGCTCCACTTTTGCGCGGTAGGTCGCGAAGTCGAGCGATTGTGCTCCAGCGAAGGAGGCAAGTACTGCCGTCACCATAGCGAGCCGGGTCGGGGTAGTCATAAATTCTCTGCGCGGCCCATAATATCACATGGGATTCGCGGTGTGGATCGACGCCGAGAATGGTCTGGCGTGGGCCAGGGTACTCATGAGTACCGTCCCATGGGAAGCGCCGTGATCGCATCAACCGGCCAGTTCCGGCATCGGGATTTCCGGCGGTCGCGGCGTCCGCCCGCCCATCTGCGACGTTCCTTCGTGGGATTCTTCGGATCGCTGGAAGAGGTCAACGTCAGGCTAAGAATGCAGCGCAAATGGAAGCACCGGCCCACTCCGGCTCACTTGCTCTGAAGAACGCGCGGTATAATCTACAGTTTGCATGCAAAACGAACCCATTACCGACATCGCCCACCTGGGCCACCTCGAGCTTTTCACCCCGAAACCCGAGGAAAGCGTGCGCTTCTTCGTCGACATCATGGGGATGACCGAAAGCGGCCGGGAAGGCGACTCGGTCTACCTGCGTGCCTGGGACGATTACGAGCGCCATACCCTCAAGCTCACCGCCGCGAAACAGCCGGGAATGGGCCACATGGGACTTCGTGCGCGCAGCCCGCAGGCTCTTGAACGGCGCGTCGCAGCCCTCAAGGGCACCGAATTCGCCATCGGCTGGGATAAGGGCGACCTGTGCCACGGCCCGGCCTTTGTGTGCCAGGATCCGGACGGGCACAAAATCCAACTGTATTACGAAACGCAGTGGTATGAGGCGCCTCCGAACTTGAAGCCCGCGCTCAAGAATCAGGCCCAGCGATTCCCGGCGCGGGGTTGCAACGTCCGCCGCCTGGATCACTGGAACGGCCTGGCGGTCGACATCAAGGCCAATCGCGAGTTCTTCGAAAACTACCTGGGATTCCGCCTCACCGAGCAGATCGTCCTCGACTCCGGCGTCGAGGCTGCCATGTGGATGACCTGCACCAACAAGAGCTACGACTTTGCGTATACCAAGGACGCTACCGGAACCAAGGGCCGCTTCCATCACGTCACCTACGCTGTGAACAGCCGCGAGGAAGTTCTGCTGGCCGCCGACATCTTCCTCGAACACGGGGTCAAGATCGAGACCGGCCCGCACAAGCACGCGATTCAGCAGACGTTTTTCCTGTACGTCTACGAGCCGGGAGGGAACCGCGTGGAGATCGCCAACGCCGGCGCGCGGCTGATTCTCGCGCCCGACTGGAAGCCCATCCGCTGGACCGAGACCGAACGGAAGAAGGGCCAGGCTTGGGGGCTGAAGACCATCGAATCTTTCCATATTTACGGCACCCCCGCAGTCCCCGGCCATCCCGGTAGTGGACCGGAGTAAGTTAGGATGCCGCGGATCTCACGTGTTAAACTAGACCGTTTGCGTTACCAAAACGAGGATTTGAGAAAGAGGGCCACGTAGGAACCATGAGTCAAAGCTTGGAAGATCTTTTACAGAAAACCGGGAACCCGGTGCAGTTGCTCCGCAATTCGCAAATCGGAGCTTATGTGTACCCGGTGGTTCCCGCGGAATACTCGAATTGGCGCGATGAGCAGCGAGCCTGGCGCGATAGCTGCGTGCTATTCGACCAAACGCATCATATGGCCGAGATTTACTTGAAAGGCCCCGATGCGATCAAGCTGATCTCGCATCTCACGATCAACAGCTTTGCCAACTTCCCGGTCAACCGGGCAAAGCAAATGGTTCCGTGCAGCTACGACGGCTTTGTGATCGGCGACGGGATCCTTTTCCATCTGGAAGAGAACCATGTGGTATTTGTGGGACGCGCGCCCTCCGTCAACTGGATCCAGTTCCACGCCGAGACCGGCGGATACAAAGTAGAGGTCGTCCGCGATGACCGGTCCCCTTCGCGGCCCGGGGGCAAGGCCGTGGTTCGCAAGGTGTACCGCTATCAGATTCAGGGTCCGAATGCCGAGAAAGTCATCGAAAAACTGAATGGCGGGCCGTTCCCCAACATCAAGTTTTTCCACATGGACGTGATCAAGATCAAGGGCCGGAACGTGCGCGCGCTGCGGCACGGTATGGCCGGAGCCCCTGGCCTGGAAATCTGGGGACCGTACGCGGAATACGAGGAAATCCGCGCCGCGATCGTCGAGGCCGGCAAAGACTTCGGCCTGGTCGAAGTCGGTTCGCGCGCATACGCGACCAATACGCTGGAGTCTGGCTGGATTCCGTCGCCTCTGCCCGCTGTCTACACGGGTGAAAAGATGAAGGCGTACCGGCAGTGGCTGCCGGCAGCGGGTTATGAAGGCACCGGGTCCATCGGCGGCAGCTTCGTATCCAACAACATCGAAGACTACTACATGACGCCTTACGAACTGGGCTACGGGCCGTTCGTCAAGTTCGACCACGACTTCATCGGGCGGGAAGCGCTGGAAAAGATCGCCAACAAGCCGCATCGCAAAAAAGTGACGTTCGCCTGGAATTCCGATGACGTTCTTAAAGTGTTTAAGTCGCTGTTTGACAAGGGTCAAGACCCATACAAGTACATCGATCTTCCGTTGTCGAATTACACCTCGGCATCCTACGACAAGATTCTGGCGAACGGGAAGGCCGCCGGTTTCTCGATGTTTGGCGGGTACAGCTACAACGAGCGATCGATGCTATCGCTGGGCGTCGTCGATCCGGATATCGAGATCGGCAACGAAGTCACGCTGCTCTGGGGCGAGGAAGGCGGCGGCACGAAGAAAACCACCGTGGAGCGCCACCGGCAGATCGAAATCAAGGCGATTGTCAGCCCTGTGCCGTACGGAGAAGTCGCGCGCAAGACCTACGCAGCAGGCTGGCGTACTGGCAAAGTTTAAGGATCAAGTCGTCGTCGTAGCTTGCACGCCTGGCCCCTTGCGGAATATCGCAATTTGATATATCGTAATGCGTAGTATGGCGCGCAAGCCCAAAACGGGACCGGCCTCCGACCCCGAGCTCCTCATTCTTTCGAGCCTCGCCTCCGGCCCTAAACACGGCTACGCCATCATGGGCGACATCGAAACCTTCGCCGGTGTTACGCTGGGGCCCGGAACGCTCTACACCGCGATCACGCGCCTGGTCGAAAAGAAGCTCATCGCGCCGCAAGTGAGTTCAGGCCGCCAACGGCCCTATAAGCTGACCGCCGAAGGTGAAACGGGCCTCACGGAACAACTCAACGACATGCGCCGCGTTGCAGCCGTCGGTCTAAGGAGGTTACGGCCCGCATGAAAACACACCATTGGATGGTCACGGCGCTCCTCCGCCTCTATCCAACAGCCTGGCGCCGCGAGTACGGCCCCGAGCTAACGGGCATGCTCCTCGTCCGCCCTCTGACAGCTGGCATTGTGGGGGATGTGCTCAGGAGCGCACTGTGGCAGCGGCTCCGCGTCGCCGAGCCTTCCACCCTGGTTGGATTGGCCATGCTGCTGGTCATGCTCAACGGATTCGTGTGGAATATCGTGGCTCCTTCACCCTACGGCGGCGAGGCGAGCATGCTACTCCAGAATCTGTGGGGATCTAACCTCTACGTATTGCTCCTCGTCGGCTGCGGCTTGTGGACCCATCTCCGCCACCGCGGCAAATTGGACCAGTCAGGGCTGGCGGCTGTGAAGATCTCCTTCCTGGCAGGCATCCCCCTGATGCTTGCTGGGATTCTGATGTGGCTTGGCATCCTCGGAGTGATTGTCTTGGGGCCGCGGGACACTCCTACGACGTTTCACGAACACGGATTCACGTACACGTACTACGACGCGCAGATTCGTTCTTGTTGGATTCGCGTTTCTGAACCGACAATCCAATTGCAAGCAATTCAATCCACTACTTGCCCGCCAGCGCCGTTAGGCGTCATGCTCTCTCCGTTGTCTAGACTGCCGGCGTCCTGGCTCTGGGGAGCATTGGGCGGCTTGCTGGGACGCTGGATCGGCCGCAGCCGCCGGCGGCCTCTGGTTACTTCATGGATTCCACGTCTTCTGCCATACTGGCGTTGATGTTGCGGGCGACTCCCCCCTTCAGAGCCGACCATGTTGGAAGCCTGCTCCGTCCGCAATTTCTCAAGGACGCCCGGGCCCAGCGCGAGGCCGGCGAAATCTCTGCCGAGCAGCTTCAGGAAGTCGAAGATCGCGCCATCCGGGAAGTAATCGCCAAGCAAGAGTCCGCCGGCCTCCAAGGCATCACCGACGGCGAGTTCCGCCGATCCTTTTCGCATCTGGACTTCCTGGAACAATTGGACGGCGTCGAATCGTATCCGGCCGAGCAAGGGCTTCCGTTCCAGAGCGGCCTGCCCCGGATCAAGGGCATCAAGGTTACTGCCAAGATCAACGCCGGCCTTCATCCCATGATCGAGCACTTCAAGTTTCTAAAGGCCAATACCAGCAAGACAGCGAAGGTGACCATTCCGTCGCCCAGCATGCTCCATTATCGTGGCGGCCGCAAGGCCGTGAGCGAGAGTGTTTACCCAACCATGGACGAGTTCTACAACGATGTTGGCCAGACCTACAAGAACGTGGTCGGCGATTTCGGCGCCGCCGGCTGCAAGTGCCTGCAGCTGGACGAAGTCAACTTCACCTATCTGTGCGATGAGGAACAGCGGCAGATGCTGCGCGCTCGCGGCGACCAACCCGAGAAGCTGCCCGAAATCTATGCGGACATGATCAACGCCGCGATCTCCGGAAGGACTCCGGAGATGCGCGTGGTGATGCACTTGTGCCGCGGTAACTTCAGATCCATGTGGATCGCAGTCGGCGGATATGAGCCCGTGGCCGACGTTCTGTTCAACAAGGTCAACATCGACGCCTATTTCATGGAATGGGACACCGATCGCGCCGGCGGCTTCGAGCCCCTGCGTCTGGTGCCGAAGAACAAGCAGGTGGTCCTGGGCGTCGTCACTTCTAAAACCGGCTCGCTCGAGGAAAAGGATGACCTCAAGCGCCGCATCGATGAGGCCGCCAAATTCATCGATCTCGATCAGCTTTGCCTGAGCCCGCAGTGCGGTTTCGCCAGCACCGAGGAAGGCAACGTTCTGACCGAGGAGGAACAGTGGGCCAAGCTCCGCCGGATCGTCGAAGTGGCTGATGAAGTCTGGGGCTAGTCGAACGCGGATGGACTGTCCGTAACCGTGCCTGATAACGAAATTCTGCAGTAGATTGTGGGATAGTTAAAACATCTTGACAGGTCCTGTTTTGGTGGCCGGCGGCGCCGGTTACATCGGAAGTCACACTTGTAAATTGCTCGTCCGCGCCGGGCGCGAGCCTGTCGTTCTGGACAATCTCAGCACCGGCCATCGCTGGGCCGCCAAGTTCGGTCCCTTCTACGAAGGTGATATCGAGAACGGCGAGCTGGTCCAGAAGATCGTTCGCCAGCATGGGATCACCGAGGTTATCGATTTCGCGGCCAAGGCCTACGTCGGTGAGTCGTACACCGATCCCGGCAAGTATTTTCGCGAGAACGTCGGAAAGACCATACATTTCCTGGATGCGCTAATCGCATCCGGCGCGAAGAACATCGTATTCTCTTCGACCTGCGCCGTGTATGGGGATCCCGAGACCATCCCGATCACCGAAACGGAATCGAAGAAACCCGTCAACCCGTATGGCGAGACCAAGCTGTTTGTGGAGAAGATGCTGCACTGGCACGGAATCGCGCATGGCTTGAAATGGGTTGCCCCGCGCTACTTCAACGCCGCCGGAGCCGATCCGGAAGGCGAGCTAGGGGAACTGCATGAGCCGGAAACGCACCTGATCCCTGCCGCATTCGAAGCGGTTCTGGGAAAGCGTCCGCAACTCGAAGTCTATGGGACCGACTATCCGACTCCGGACGGTACTGCCGTCCGCGATTACATCCACGTGTTCGATCTGGGCCGTGCTCATATCCTCGCGCTCGACTATTTGCGCAATGGCGGCGAATCCACCGCACTCAATCTAGGTACCGGCGTAGGCCAATCCGTCCTGGACGTGGTGCGCGCAGTAGCGGCTGCCAGCGGCCGTGAAGTTCCCCATGTGCTTCGTCCCCGCCGCGCTGGCGATCCTCCGGAGCTGGTGGCGGACCCGGCGCTGGCCAGGAAGGTACTGGGCTGGACCGCCGAATTCCGGGACATTCAACGTATCGTCGAGACCGCCTGGGCCTGGCATCACAAATCACAGCAATCGCCCATGATATGATTTTTCCATGCCCAATTACGTGATCGAACGTGAGATTCCGGGGGCGAGCAACATGAGCGAGGACCAGGTCCGGGAAGTCGCTCTGAAGTCCCTAGGCGTCCTCAAGGATCTGGGTCCCCAGATTCAGTGGTTGCACAGTTATGTGACCGACGACAAGGTCTACTGTATCTACTGGGCGCCCAACGAAGAAATCATTAAAGAGCACGCACGCTTGGGAGGATTTCCGGCGAACCGGATCTCCGCCGTCCGGCGCATGATGGAACACGCCAGCGCTGGCTAGGCCGGCTCACCCACCCCTAGCGCGAATCGCACGGCGGCCTCCGGCTCCATGGTCCAGCCACGCATCCAGCTGGCCGTCGCCTCCGCACTGCTCAACCGTTTTCGCGCTGCTTCCAAGGCGCTCTCCAGGCGTGTTTTCGGAGCCTCAGTGAGTGGCCTGTCCAACTCCTTGCGAAGTGCAGCCGCTCCGCCCGCCAGAGTCAGGGCGCGTTCCGGTTCTCCCGCGGCCGAGGCGCACGCGGCAAACGATTCCAGCAGACGCGGCAAGTCAGTCCGGTGCCCCAGGTCCCAGTACAACTTGAGGGATTCTCCGTACAGCCGCCGGGCAACCGTATGGTCGCCTGCCTCGGCAGCCAAGTTGGCCAGATCGTGCAGGCAGGAGGCGATTCCGGGCTGACTCTCCAGCGCGCGGAAACGCACCAGGGCCTGTTCATACAAGGCGCGAGCCTTCTCCGCGTCGCCCTGTTCCCGGACCAAATCCGCCTGATGGCTCAGGGACCAAGCCACTCCGATCCGATTCCCCACTTGTTCGAACAACCGCGAGGTTTCCAGTTGCAGCAATCGCGCCAGCTCATACTCGCCTTGCAGCTTGACGATGTCCGCCAGGTTGCTGAGGGCGCCCGCCAGGCTCGCCGGGTCTCCCAAAGTGCGGGCAATCTCCGCTGCGCGCTCAAATTGCACGCGAGCGGTTCCATATCGCCCTAATCCCCGTTCGATGACTGCGCTGTGAGTAACGGCGCGGAGCAGGCCGAGCGGATCTCCCAACGCCTCGACAATCTCCAGGCTCTCCTCGTAGTGCCGCATCCGGTCATGATCGCGGCCGGCGATTTGTGCCAGATCACCGGCCGCGGCCAGGGCCTTCGCCCGGAGTGTAGTCCGGCCGGAAGCTCTGGATAATTCAAGCAGTTTCTGAAAGCGCTCGTGCATTTCCTGGCTGAGGCTCCGGTCCCCCCAGTAAAATCCCAGCGCCGAGCCCAACCGCAAGCCCCATTCGGCTTCTCCAGCGGCACTAAGCCAGTCCATGGCCGCGCGGGTATTGCCGATCTCCGCATCCAGGCGCACGAACCACTCCTGCTGCCGCGCGCCCCCCATGAGCGCCGGCTCGGCTTCCTCCGCCAGCACCACGTAGTAGGCCGCGTGGGCTTTGCGCGTGTACGCTTCCTCCCCGGCCTCCGCTAAGCGGCCGAGCCCATATTCGCGCATGGTCTCGAGCATCACGAACCGCGGTTCGGTGAGGTCCGCCCCCGTGCGCCGCACCAGGCTGTTGTCCACCAGGGATTCGATAGCGTCCAGCAGATCGATATTCAGGTCTTCTTTCGCATTGCAGACCGCCTCGATAGCTTCGTGCGTGGCGCCCCCGACGAACACCGACATCCTCCGAAACAGCTTCTGTTGCTCCGGATCGAGCAGGTTGTGACTCCAGTCGAGCGTCGCGCGCAAGGCCCGCTGGCGCATGGGAAGATCGCGAGGACCGCCGGCCAGAAGCTGCAACGGATCGCGCACGCGCTCGAGCAGCGCGGCCAGCGGCAGCACCCGAGTTCGGGCGGCAGCCAGCTCGATCGATAGCGGAAGCCCGTCCAGGCGCGCGCAGATCTCGGCCACCGTGCGGATCTGCGCCTCATCCAGGCCAGCGCCGCCGGCGCGCAGGGCTGTGGCTCGCTCCAGAAACAGAGCCACCGCGGGCGATTTCGCCAGCAGTTCCACCGGCGCCGTTTTGCGATCGGGCAGATCCAGTGGAGGCACCGGGAATTCGTATTCTCCGTAGAGGCGCAATGCGGCTCGGCTGGTCACCACGATGGTCAGCTGATCCGACGCTGACAATAGCTCGGTGACCAGCGGAGAGGCCGCTAACACATGCTCGAAATTATCCAGCAGAAGCAGGGTGGGCGCCGTGGACGCCCGAACATGCTCCTGGAGGGCGACCGCAATAGCGCGATCACCGGTCTGCCGCACGCTCAGCGCGTTGGCGATCTCTGAAGAAACCAGGTCCGCATCGCTGATGCGATCCAACGGTACAAAATAGACGCCCCCGGGAAACTCATCCAGCAGCCTGCGCCCCAGTTCCACGGCCAGGCGGGTCTTGCCGATGCCTCCCGGTCCGGTCATCGTCAGCAACCGCACCTGCGGCTGAAGGATGAGTTGCCGCGCGCCTTCCAACTCCTGGTCCCGGCCCACCAGGGCGGTTCGCTGTGCGGGCAGATTATGCGGAGTGGCTGCCGGCGCCGCCACAGGCTGAGAGATGCTGCTCAGAATCGCGGACAGTTCATTGAACAGATCCTGCGTGGAACTGTATCGGTCCCGGGCGCTCTTCGCCAGGCAGCGCTCCACCGCCCACTGCAGGGGTGCCGGCGCCTGCGGGTTGATCCGGCCGATCGGTTCCGGCTGGTCCCGGATGACCGCCGCCAGCGCATCCACTTGGGTCGACCCAGCGAAAGCCCGCCGCCCCGTGGCCATTTCGTAAAGCACGGCGCCGAAGGAAAACTGGTCGGAGCGGAAATCGCCCGGTTCTCCGCGCGCCTGCTCCGGCGACATATAGCCGAAAGTTCCCAGGACTGTCCCGGGTTGCGTGAGCGGGTGTTCCGCGGCCGAGGCGGACCGTTCACCGCCCTCTGCGACCAGCTTGGCCAGGCCGAAATCCAGGATCTTCGCCCGTCCCTCCGCGCTGATCATGATGTTGGCGGGTTTCAGGTCGCGATGCATGATGCCCTTGGCATGCGCCGTGGCCAGAGCATCGGCGATTTGGACGGCGAAGCCCAGCAGTTTTGGGACGGGCAAAGGTCCTCCGGCCATCGCCTGCCGCAAGGTCTGGCCCTCGATGAGCTCCATCACGATGTAGGACACGCCACGGGCATCGCCCACGTCGTAGATAGTGACGATGTTGGGATGGTTGAGCGCGGACGCTGCCCGCGCTTCCTGAATAAACCGGTCCACGGAGCCGGCCGACAGCACCTTGACGGCAACGGACCGGGACAGGCGCGTATCGCGTGCCCGGTACACCTGCCCCATCCCTCCGGCCCCCAGAGGCGTTTCGATCTGGTATGGACCCAGCCAGGAGCCGCCCGTGAGCCCGCCGGGATCTCGGGAACCTGCCGCCGCCACGGTGAAGGTAGCGCTGTCGGGGGAGCCATTGCCAGCGGCTTCTCCGGCCAGCAGCGACTCGACTCTCCGGCGCAGATCCGAGTCGTCACGGCATGCACCGTCCAGAAACGCACCCCGTTCCTTTGGGGTTCGATGCCGCGCGGCGTGATATACCGCCTCGACCTGCTGCCAACGCTCGGGATTCATGTCCGCGTTCCGCTCTGTGGTATATTATCTCGACTCCGGACTTCCCACGTAGGAGGATGCATGAAGCAGCCCGCGCTTGGAATTGTGTCGACCGTCCTGATCATGGCGGTTTCCCTGGGCGTCATTTCCCTGTTCGATTTCCCGACGTTCGGCAGTTGGGTTATCTTCGTCATGGCGTCCATAATTCCGATGGAAATCGTCATCGGCGTAACGTGGGGCGCCAATCCGGGCTTCGTCAGCTCTCAGCCCCAGCCTTTGAAGGGGATTCTGCTGGTGCTGGTGAATATCGTTATAGGTGTGATCGTGGGTGGAATCTGCCACGCGGTCGTGGGCGGCGGCATTGCTCCGCCTATTCCGATTTTGGTCTTGTTCGGCATCGTTTCGGTGGTGGTAACATTCTGGCTCGCGATCATGTTCGGAGGGTGGCCGTTCACCAGCCTGATCAAGAGTCCGGTGGGAGCCGGCTTGGTGATGCTGGCGGCGGTCTACATCATTAACTACCTGCTATTCCGCTTGTTTTTCGATTTCAGCTTCATGGCGGGCGCTCCTTGGTATAAGGCCAGTATCGACCCGCACGGGATGTTCAACGGCGTCAATGCGCAGGTGTTCTACGTAACTGCGCTCACGTTCCTGTTTGTGCTGCTGCATTTCGATTTGTGGCCGTTCACATCGTCGCCGGCCGTGATGAAACAACCTGTACTCGGCAGTGTGTGGACGCTGCTGGCGCTGGTGCTGGGCGCGCTGGCGTACTACATCGGCGTGACGACGATGGGCATGGATCCGATGGGGTTCCTGATCTCCGGGCCGATCCCGTTCATCTTTGGAACCATCGTGCTGCTGAATATGCTGCACAATTCGTTGTTCGCCAAGTTCAGCCAGCCCTTGAAGGGGGTGCTGAACTGCATCGCAGCAGCGGTGATCGGAGTTTTGCTCGCGAAGATGTATGGCGCGGTGGCGCCGGTGGTCACCGGGGTCCTGAAGCCGGGACCGCCGACGAACGATTTCGAGATCTGGCTGGCAACGGCGCTGCTCGGCGTCACCTTCCCGTTCCTGATTTTCTTCGCGGAATTCTTCAAGATGTGGCCACTGGCGAAGGCGAAACCGGAATAGACTAGTTGGAGAAGGATAAACAAATTTATGCTACGCGCGATTGATGAGAACACCATTACCGACGCCGCCATTGAGCAGATGGCGGGTACGCCCAACCCCCGGCTGAAGCAGATCATGGAGCCGCTGGTGAAGCACCTGCACGCTTGGGCGCGCGAGGCGGATCTCACTCCGGAAGAATGGCTGGAGGGGATCAAGTTCCTCACCGCGGTGGGCCAGAAGTGCACGGCGTTCCGTCAGGAATTCATTTTGCTTTCCGACACGCTGGGAATGAGTTCGCTGATCAACTCCCTCCACGACAAGCGCGCCACCGAAGCCGGGACCAAGAGCAGTCTGGTGGGGCCGTTCTACCGCCAGGATTCTCCCCCGATGAAGCTGGGCGATACCATCGTGACCAAGCCCAGCAAAGGGTTGGAAGTCGTCCTCTACGGGCGCGTCACGGATGGGACGGGGAAGGGCGTTCCGAATGCTTCGGTCGAGGTTTGGCAGCCGGATGAAACCGGCAACTACGATCTGCAGAAGCACGATCCTTCGGAGATGGACCTGCGCGGTCATTTCCATACCGACAACGACGGTCGTTACTACCTGCGCACGGTTGCTCCGCTTGGGTATATGATCCCGATGGATGGCCCCGTGGGAGACATGATTCGCGCGCAAAAGCGCCACGGGTACCGGCCCGCGCACATTCACTTCATCGTCGGCGCGCCTGGTTATCGCGAAGTGGTGACGGCGCTGTACCTGGCGGGCGATCCGCACGTCGATTCCGATACGGTGTTTGGCGTTACCGAATCGCTGGTCACCAGGGTCAACGAGAAGGATCCCAATTCGCCGATCCCGACTCTGCCCAGCATCAAATTCGACTTCAAGCTCGCTCACGCGACTGCTAAGGATATGACCGGACGCGTGGGCGCGGATCCGTCGCAGATCGTGGCAAAAGCGTAGGGTGCTTTCGGCTACGGCCCGGAAGTTGACGTGGAGAGAAGTCACACTGTTGACGAGAAGTATAATGAGTGTGTGCAGGTTTCCGCTCCATGGAAATATCTGAAACTGCTGGTCGAAGCCATTGATTGGCAGGCCGAAAGTGTATCGCACAATCGCGGCTCTCGCCAAGCTCTGGGTTTCTTTGTCAGATTGGTCGACAGTATCAGCACCCAGACCTCATCGCAACAACCGCCGACTTTTCGGGTCGACATAGCAGAAGAAGACTTAGAGATTGTCACTGGCGCGCTTGAAGATTGCTACCACCATGGTCGCGGCACGTTATTTGAAGACAATGACTCACTTGTTGACCTCATCCAAATCTTCTGGGATGCCGAAGACCGTTGCCTTGTGGCCGCTGGTAGGAAACCACCCGTTCGTGAGGCGTTGGATTCCCCGCATATCGGTCAACGCTTAGGTTGATGCGGTAAAATAGAATTTCTAACGGTCTTCGGGTCCGCGAGTGAAGCTGGTTTCGCCGCCTGGATGTTTTGGTTCTTTAGCTTAGCTGTTTGTAAGTTCTTGTTAGCCAAATTGTGGTTCCGGGAGGTAAGCATGATAGCAAGTGTCAGGTCGTCTGTGATCGTTTCGGTTATTGAGACTTACTGGGCGGTCGGAACCAGCGTCCTCGCCGCGGCCACGCACAAGGATTTGACTACACGCGCTGGTGCCTAACACTGGGGTAAAATACGGCGTGGCACTCAAGTTTGAGCCACGCTACTACGAAGATCGCCTGACCCTCATTAATCCTGCGGGTGATGTTGCCATCACCACACTGTGGTCCAAGGTTGAATCTGCGATTAGGATCCTCGAAGAGGCAGGAGTCGATCTTTCGCCCAGTACTTCGCGGATAGCGATCATTTCTAATTTATACGGAAATGGGTTGCCGCAGATGTTGCGGAACCTGCTCTGGAATCCGCAAATCCGGCAGATCGTAATCGTGGGTAAGAATCTCTCGGGCTCTAGGGAATGGCTGGTGAACTTCTTCGAGCACGGCTTGGAAGAGGTGGAGTTCCTGGGAGCCAGGGCATTTCAGATTCGGAACACGACCCGCACTATCGACGGATGCGTGCAACCGCACAACTTTGTGACTAAGCCGGCGTTCACAGTGCTCGGTGATGTAGGTGATGCGGTGACTAAGCAATCGCTTAAAGTGTTTTTTGATACGCTTCCATTGCCCGAGCCATGTGAGCTGGAGCGCATTGAGCCTCCGCAGATTCCTGAGCCGGCCGTTACCCGTTTTCCTTCTGAGCCCCGCAGCCACACCATCGTGCGTGATACGCCCATGGAAGCGTGGTCAGAGTTGGTCTTCCGCTTGTTTCGCTTCGGCCATCGCAATCAAGTCGCTAAACGAAGCGGTCCAGAGGACCGCGTCGAGCTTCAGAACGTCAAGATAGTCATCGAGCAACCGGCAGAAGAGCCTGACGCCATATTGACGCAGTTCGGATTCAGCCTGCAGAAATTCCGAGCGTATCAAGATCAGATCCTTGATAAGAGAAAGCCTTCTGATCTTGCTTATACCTACGGAAATCGCTTGCGTGGGTATTTCCGCCGCGGTCAGAAGGTCCTAGACTCTCTGGAGATTGTTGGACGTCGGCTCAAAGAGAAACCGGAATCGCGTCACGCCTATATTGCCCTTTGGGATAACACACGCGATCTTCCCGAGGGCACAGACACTCCCTGCTTTGTTTCCGCGTTTTTTAGGAAGTTTGAAGGCAAGCTGACGCTGACGGCGACCTTCCGCTCCCACAATGCATTAGACGCTTGGCCGGAGAATGTGTACGGACTCATCGCTATCCAGCGGTGCGTGGCCGACGAAGCCGATATGGAGCCGGGACCGATAACGGTTTTCAGTCACTCGATAAGCATTGACGTGACGTCGCTGGACAAAGCAAGAAAAATAGCAAATCGCAAGGACAGTGACGATGTGCTCGATTTTGTTACTGGCAAACACGAGCTCCGAATGGATCCGAACGGTGAGTTCACGATGACTTTTGATAGGACCACGTGGGAACTCGTCGTGGAGCACTCCTATAACGGGACGAAGCTTGGTGAATACCGCGGCAAGAACGCGGAAGAAATCGAGCGCAAACTCGCGCGAGACATGGCGGTGTCGTTGATCTCTCACGCGCTCTACCTTGGTCGTAAGCTAGCTGAGCAGGAAGCCGAAATGAAGAAACAGCGGAAGGCAAACGAAGAGTTCTACGGCCTGACGGATTTGGGCAGGCATGCTGGTAATCTTTGATATCGGCTCGACGCTGATCGATGGGCCGCCTTTTGGTCCTGCCCGGCGGCTTTCGGAAATGCTCGGCCTCGGTCCGGCGACCGTGCGGGAGCTGGAGCGCATCCTGTTCCGTTCCCCCGCGAGCGATCCGGAGCAACTCGCGAATACCATCGTCAATCGCTTGCGCGTCGATCACAATAGAGCTCTGGAAGCCTGCACCACTCTATGGAACGCCCAGCTTGAGGAAGCTTACGTCCTGCCCGGCGCGCGCGAGCTGATCGAAAAGCTGAAATCCGCCGGGATTTCCAGAGCCTATCTCTCGAATATCTGGCCCCCGTTCTACGAGCACTTCAAGCAGGAGTTCGCGGAAGAAGTGGAGAACCAGCCGCAGTTCCTCTCCTTCGAAACCGGACTGATGAAGCCCGACCCGGCATTCTTCCAACTGGCCTTGCGCGCTGTCGAAGCCCGCGCCGAAGACGCCGTGATGGTGGGCGATACTTATAAAAACGATATCCGGCCCGCGATCGAGCTGGGGATGCGCACCGTGTGGGTTCTGCACCGTCCTGAGAAGGAGAAAGCCGACTTGATCGACGTCATGAATGGCGATGCCCCGCCGCCCGACCTCACGCTGGCCTCGATCACGCAACTGGATCCATCCAAATTGTTGAGCCATGCAAATTACTAAGTACGAGCTCCTTCCCGAAGCCGACCTGTTGAGTCGCCTGAAGCGCACTCGCTTGCGAGGGTTCGACCGCGCTGAAGTCTATCGCAACGCGACGCTAGAAGTCATCGAAACCGATCCCGCGGCGCTGACTCCGGCACAGCGCTACGTGCTGCAGGAAGGCGTCCAGGCGATTCTGGACGTGGCTGACGCGTTCCAGCCTCTCGGCATCGACATCTTCACTCTGCGCGGCGCCCTGCTGTTCTGGCCCGAGGGAAGCGACCCCGATCGTGACGCGCCCATCCCGTTCCTCCCGCCCGTGATCGAGGAATCGATAGAGCGCGACGGCACGAAGGTCCTGCTAATCAACGATGGCATCCATCGCGTATACGCCGCCCGCAAGCGCAGGCGGAAGATCAACGTGGTGTTAGCCCGCAACGTGCCGCCAGAATATCCGTATTACGCCTACGCGCTGCCGGACGGCTGGGCCCAAGTGGAAGAGTTGGAAGAACTGCAGGAAGGCTACCAGAAGAAGGAATATCGCAATCCAGAGAACTACAAGGCGCTGTTCCGCGACTTCAATGAAATCTTTGAAGGCGTACAGAAACAGCGCCCACGTACGAATCCCGCGAACTTAAAGGCGTAGAGCGTGCGCGCCGTTATTGCTGCTTGCCGCCGTCTTCGGCGGATCCGCTGAACACTCTCCTGCCGTCCGGCAGAGTAACGTTTCGGGCGTTGCCCACGTAGGCGCCTTCGGCGTTCACCGGGTCCTTGGCGCGAATGCCTTCGACGGTGACCGTATCGCCTTCCTTCAGGGAATCCTTGGTCCAGCCGTTCCTGCGGAGCGAGTTGGGCGGACCACCTTCGAATTGCCACTTGGTGATCTTGCCGCCCTCATCCTTCACGTTCATGTAGACCCAGATGTGAGGATTCATCCAGTCCAGTTTCGTGACGGTACCGGTCACTTTTACGGTTTTGGTTGAATCGAATTCAGCCGCGATCGAATGGTGCGCCAGCATCGGCACGGCGGCAGCAACCACCAGACTCGCCGCAATCAGAACGAACTTAGTTCTCATGATAAAAATACCTCCAAGGACTTCGAACTAGAGTACTATCAATAGCTTGACCGTGTCAACGGGTCCCTTGTCAGAATTCCAGACGGTCCCGATGAGCCTCGATCTTCGTGGCGTCCAGGCCCGGCACCTTCTTCAGGTCATCTACCGTCTTAAAGCTACTATTTTCCGAGCGATAACCAACGATGGCATCCGCTTCCTTAGCGGAAAGCTCCAGCGCCTCCGCCAGGTCCTTGGCCCCTGCCTTATTCACATTCACCCTGGGCGGAAAGCTCCTGGCCAGATATTCGACAATCCGATCTCTTTCCTGCTGGGTGATGTCCGGGTCCTCCTGAAGCATTTCCAGCACCTTGGATTGCCACTCCGCTTTGGTTCCCCGTTTCGCGACGATGCGCTCCTGCGAGTGGCAGGCAGTGCAGACAGCTTCCACCAGGTCCTTTCCCGGCCCATCAGGAAACGGCTGGGCTGCCGCCGCCGCGACCGAGAGCAAGATCAGTCCGAGCGATTTCAAGCCCACAGTTTCTGGATCAGGTTCCCGCCGGTGACCGTGGGCCGTTCGGCGCGGCCGTTATGCATGTAGGTGGTCTTCAGGTGATCGAGACCCAGCAGATAGAGGATCGAAGCGTGGATGTCCCACACATGATGCGGTTCCTCGACCGCCCGCAGCCCGATTTCGTCGGTGGTGCCGATCGTCTGGCCGCCCTTGACGCCGCCTCCCGCCATCCACATGGTGAAGCCCCACGGATTGTGATCGCGCCCGTACTTTTCCGGGGTCTGACCGGCCGAGATTTGCGCGAACGGGGTGCGGCCGAATTCGCCGCCCCACACCACCAGCGTATTTTCCAGCATCCCGCGAGCCTTCAGATCGGCCAACAGGCCAGCCACCGGCTTATCGGAAGCCTTGCACCACTTGGTGTGATTGTTGTTGACGTCCTGGTGTGCGTCCCAGCCTGAGCCGGAGCCGCTGTAGACCTCAACGAACCGTACCCCGCGCTCGACCAGCCGGCGGGCCATGAGGCAGTTCGCGCCGTACACCGCGGTCTCTCTCTCGTCCATACCGTACAGCTTCTTGGTGGCTTCGCTCTCTTTGCTGAGATCCACCGCTTCCGGCGCGGAGGATTGCATCTGGTAAGCCAGCTCATACGAGCGCGTGCGCGCGTCGAGCTCGGTGTCGTCCAGCTTATCGCGCCCATACAGCTCATTCAGTTTCTGCAACAGTTCGATCTTACTGCGCTGCTGCTCATCGGTAGTTCCGGCGGGCGGCTTCAAGTTGAGGATAGGCGTATCGCCCTGGCGGAACAGCGTGCCTTGATACGTCGCTGGCAGGAAACCCGAGCCGTAGTTCTGCACCGCGCCCAGGATCTCTTTATCGTCCTGCATGACCACGAAGGTCGGCAGATTCCGCTGCGCGCTGCCCAGTCCGTAGGTCAGCCAGGCTCCCAGCGAAGGACGCCCTGCCAGGATCGAACCGGTGTTCATCTGGCACACGCCGCCGACGTGATTCACAGCGTCGGATTGGCAGGACCGGATCACCGCGATGTCGTCCACGTGCTGGGCGATGTGCGGCAGCCAGTCCGAGACCCACAGGCCGCTCTGCCCATACTGCTTAAAGGGCCGACGCGCGGGAAAGAGACCATCGCTGGGCTTGGCGCCCTGCGCGGTCAGCAGCGTCTCGGGATGAAACGACGGAGGCACCGGCTGTAACGCGAGCTTATCCAGGAGCGGCTTGGGATCGAACAGATCCACCTGGCTCGGTCCGCCTTCCATGAAGCACCAGATCACGTTCTTAGCTCGCGGAGTGACGTGGGGCTTCTTAGGCGCGAGAGGATCGACCCCCGCGGCGTAGCCGTCTTCCGCCATCATGGCGGCCAGGGCGATCCCCGCCAGCCCGCTGCCCGCCTGCGTGAAGAACTCGCGCCGGTTGGAGACGTTCCAGTGGTGTTTGAGCTTATTGAGTATGGGATCAGCCATGGCGTCCTCCTAATTGATGTACAGGAACTCGTTCGAATCGAGTAGCATTTGCGACAAGTCGACCAGTGCCGCCGCCCGCGCCGGATCCATACCCGCCGGCATGTTCGTGGGCATCGGCGGCTTGGCCTTCGCGTCAGCCGCCAGGCGTTGCGTCATGATCGGGATCTGTCGCGCCAGGAAATCCGCCGCGATTTTTTGCTCTTCGGCGGAGGGCGCACGGCCATACGTGAGCTTGAACGCCCGGTCGATCTGCGCATCCGGCGTCAGTCCGCTGTCGTTCAACACGCGTCCGGCCAGCGACTGCGCCCATTGCAGGATCAGATCGTTATTCAGCAGATCCAACGATTGCGACGGTGTCACGGTGTTCTTGCGGAAGTCGCAGCTCTCGAACGTGTTGGCCGAATCGAACTCCTGCAGCATCGGATAGCGCAGATTGCGCCGCACGAAGATGTACACGCTGCGGCGATTGTTCTGGGCCGGATCCTTCTCGCTCTTCCAGCCGCCCGCGGCCGCGGTAGCCGACAGATCGGAAATCGTGCCCGCGGGAACCGGCGGGAAAACGCCCGGGCCGCCCATTTTCGTATTCAGGAGACCGCTGGTGAACAGCATGGAATCGCGAACCGCTTCCGCTTCCAGACGGCGGCGCGGCCAGTGTGACAGCAGCTTGTTATCCGGATCCTCCTCGGCAGCCTTAGGCTGCAGATCGGCGGACTGTTGATAGGTATTGGAGAGCAGGATCTGGCGCTGGAGTTTCTTGATGCTCCAGCCGCTCTCGACGAAGTTCGCGCTCAGATAATCCAGCAACTCGGGATGCGTGGGACGCGATCCCATGCGGCCGAAATCGCCAGGCGTCGCCACGATGCCCTTGCCGAAGTTGTAATGCCAGATGCGATTCACCATCACCCGCGCGACCAGCGGATTCTTGGGATCGGTGAGCCAGGCGGCCAGAGCCGAGCGCCGTCCGGTGGAGTTGGGCAGCGCCGTAACCTTGGCATCGGTCGGATCCAGGATCGAGAGGAATCCCGGCTGGACTTCGTCGCCCTTCATGTCGAAGTTCCCGCCCCGGAGTACATGGGTCGCAGGCGCATTCGGGCCGATGTCGATCATAAACTGGCCTTCCGGTAACTTGGCGGGCCGGAGCGAATCGAACTCCGCGAGCTGCTTCTTCAGCTCGGCGTAGCGCTTCCCGTTATCGCCCTTGAGGCCGCGCAGGGTGCGGGCGTCCGGCTCCTCGTCGAAGGTCACCCGCGGCTCGGCGGTGTGATACATCATGGCCTGGAACGGATCGCGCTTGGCAGGATCCATGGAGATGGCCGTCTTCACTTCTTCCTCGAACGTATGGGCGCCGCTCTCAAGCTTCGCGGCCCGCAGCGGTTCCAGGATCTTGTTCATTTCGGTGCGGATGTCCTTGGTCTTCTCTTCCCAGACCGCTTTCTGCCCGTCGTACTTCTTGCGCTGGGCGGGATCCTTCAGCGGAAGGGGGCCGTCGCCAAAGCTGGTGTTGGCGAAGAAGGCCTGCAGGCGATAGTAATCTTTCTGCAGAATCGGATCGAACTTGTGATTGTGGCAGCGCGCGCAGCCGAAGGTCAGGCCCAGGAAAGCCTCGCCGGTCGCGGTGGTCATGTCGTCCAGCGTTTCCTGACGGCGTGTGAACAGCGCCGCGGCGTTGGTCTCATCGATCCAGTGGCGATTGAAACCCATGGCGACCAGCGCATCGGGATCGCCCGGATACAATTCGTCGCCCGCGATCTGCTCCTTGATAAACCGGTCGTAGGGTTTGTCGGTGTTGAAGGCGTCGATCACGTAGTCGCGATAGCGCCAGATGTTGGGACGCGTTTCATCCGCCTTGAAGCCGTTGCTGTCGGCATAGCGCGCTACGTCCAGCCAGTGGCGTGCCCAGCGCTCGCCGTACGCGGGCGAGGCGAGCAGACGGTCCACTACTTTCTCCCAGGCGTTGGGAGATTTGTCGCTCAAGAACTGCTGGATCTCTTCCTGCGTGGGCGGCAGCCCGGTCATGTCGATGGTGGCGCGCCGGAGGAGCGTGAGGCGGTCGGCGGGCGGGTTGGGCTGAAGGCCGGCTTCTTCCAGCTTCGCCAGCACGAAGGAGTCAATCGCAGTCTTGACCCACTGCTGATTCTTGACGGCGGGGACGGGCGATTTCTTCACCGCTTGAAACGCCCAGAAGCTGCGCTGAGCGGGGGTGAAGGCGTCGGTTTCGGCAGTATAGACGATCCCTGCGGTTAGGGCTAAGCCTACGAGCGCGGCCATTACGTGGCGCGTTACGTGACGCATGAGGCCTCCTGATTTACCGCGAAAATTATATCACTTCAGTGCGTGCAAGTACATGAGGGGTCTGGCGTTTGGCTGCCTCTACGACGCCGTCAAAACACCCTTCTTGACGCCGTCTGCCGGGATCGATCCGACCACCGGAAGCCACAGTTCGAACCAGAACGTGGAGCCCTGGCCAGGAACGCTCTTCAGTCCCAAATCGCCCCCCATCAGCTCGACCAATTCCTTACTGATGGCGAGTCCCAGCCCGGTTCCGCCGAACCGGCGGGTAATGGACGCGTCTGCTTGCGTGAACTTCTGAAAGAGCTGCCGCTGTACCTCTTCGGAGATGCCGATGCCGGTATCCTGCACCTCAAATCGGATCCGGGCTTTCCCGGCGCTGCTCTCCGGGCAATGGACCCCGAGAGTGACTTTTCCCTGCGACGTGAACTTGACCGCGTTGCCCGCCAGATTGAGGAGCACTTGCCGGAGCCGGCCCTCGTCGCCCACCAACTTCCCAGGATTCAGCGGAGACCAACGCAGCGCCAGCTCGATGTTCTTCTCTGCCGCCTGCGGCTTCAGCAGATCGATCACGTTGGTCGCCACGGCGCCCAGGTCAAACGGCCGCGCCTCGATCGCCATCCGTCCTGCCTCAAGCTTCGAGAAATCGAGGACGTCGTTGAGTACCCGTAGAAGAGACTCGGCCGAACTATGGGCCGTGTCGGCGAACTCCCGCTGCTCTTCGTCCAGATCGCCTTCTAGCAGCAGGCTGATCATCCCCAGGACGCCGTTCATCGGTGTGCGGATCTCGTGGCTCATGTTGGCCAGGAACTCCGACTTGGCTCGATTGGCGGCATCGGCGGCGTGCAGAGCCTTGGCCAGGTCTCGGGTGCGCTCCTCGGCTAATGCGGAGGCGCGCTGTCCTGTCGATTGGAGATTCACAACCAGTCCTGCCAGCAGCAGCGACAACAGTGCGGTGCATCCGGCTGCCCATGCCGAGGGCGTTTTGCTCAAGTAGGGGAACTTGGGCGTCCGGGTCCAACCCAGCTTCCATGTACTTCCCGCCAGCTCCAGCGTCGTAGTGCGCTCAAGCGGCGGATCGCTTCCAGTGGAGTCGTCCGATGCGAACATCAAATGGCCAGGCGTCGCGCCGCCGTCGTATACCCGCAATTTAACCAGATCCTGGACTTCATCCAGAGCGGATCTGAAGAACACGTCCGCTGTGAAGGCCAGCGCCGCCCACCCGATAAACGCGCCGCGATGCTCGGCCTCCGCCGCGTCCTCACGGTACACCGGCACGAACAGCATGAGGCCGTTCATGGGATTCGGCCGCGCGCGAAACGTGACGGCTCGGGTCAGGGTTGGCATGCCTGTATCGCGCGCCCGCTCGGCGGCACGTCTCCGCAGGGGCTCGGTGGCCACGTCAACTCCGGCAATCATGGGGGAGAGCTGCGCCGGTTCGGCGTAGGTCGTTATGTAGTGCTCGTCGTTCGAACCGGGGGATTCCGGGGCGCCAGGCATGGGTCGTGCCTGAAAATCAGGCGAGCCCTGGCGGCGGCGCTCGGCGACAAATGTCTCTAGCTGGGCCTCCGGGACCCATCGGATGAACTCGACGGCGGTGGTGCCGGGATAGCGAGTCAGCAATCCCAGGCGGTCGATGTAGCTGTGCCAATTCTGCGGATCGGGATGATCCGCGGCAGCGATGAAACCGGCTGCACCCCGCAGGACATCTTCATAATTCGCCAGGCGTCCGTGCATGCGGCTCTCTACCGAGCTCACCAGTTTGTCGAAACGAGCTTGGTCGTAATCCACGCGGTCGCGATCCAGGGAAGCGTACAGCCACCCGCTCAACGCCCAACCCGCCACCAGGACGCTGCCCGGCAGCAAAAGACTGCCGGAGGTCCGGAATGCCCCAACGGCGAGACCGGTCAGCGATACGGCCGCAAGAAACAGGTTCAGGTTTTGAAGATTTTCCCGGACCGTGCCACCCGCAAATGCTCCCACGCCGATGTGCGTGGCCCACACGGCAGCAGATGCAATCACCAGCGCGCTCACGCGGGCCGCCGGAGGTCCCACCCAGGCCGCTGAGGCCAGGATCAAGAGGAACACCGCGAACAGTAGATGGGCGCCTTCGGGGCGGAAAAAGACGAAGTAACATCCGGCCGCTACGGCGGCGGCCAGTAGGACGGTCTTGACCAGTCCTTTGCGATCGCAAAACGGTACCAGGCCACCGGCACACTTCCCCAAGCCGAGCAGAACCGGAGCCACGATCAGCATGCCGAGCGCATCCCCGATCCACCAGCGGTTCCAGACCAGTTCCCATTGGCTGGCCGGGAACGTGCCGCCCAGAATCAGAATCCCCGTGCCCACCGCCGCGGGCGCCAGCGGCGACAACAATGCGGTTCCGGCGATTGCGGCGACTTCTTCGAAATGCCCCAGGAACTTTCTGTTCTTCGAGATTGCGGTGAACAGCCGGAAACCCACGAAGGCGCGCAATGCATTTGCGAAGGACATTCCCAGTGCCGGTGCCCAGGCTACCCCTCGCCCTGAGGTGGTCAGGAAATAGGCGGCCAGCAGCACGGGCCAGAAGCGGGGTCCGAATACCAGCAGCGCGACCAGGTCTAATCCAGCGGAGGGCCACACGGGAGTCAGGGTGGTCCCTGAAAGCAGCATCCATCCCAGCTCCGACAATGCGAGGTGCGCGAGAAACAGGGCAATGGCTACAGTGGCGTAAGGAAGATTTCGAAGCCTCGACCCGCTAAAAAGACCATCGTCGTCATGCTTAAGCAGTCTGCGCAGAAACGTGGCCATGGTTATACCTGCACAGTTATACTTCGGCCGCTACCCGCCCCAGAACGATTGGTTATTGTGCTTACGTACGGTTCCTGTCCGGTACTACCGTTAAGGCATTCGCCCTACGCCGCCGCCGGGGGGTGCCAAGGAGCAAGCGGCTCGACCTCGGGTCCTCCCTGCGATTCTCATGCCCATTTGCGCTAAGGTGTGTATACTCTCCCGTTTAAAAAGTTGGAGGACCGATGAGTCTTTCGTCTCGCCTGTTCCTAGCGCTGTCTGTCGCGCCTCTCTTAGTCGCACAGACCAAGTATCAGACGGATTTGCTGGCGATGAGCCCTCTCGGCTTCTGGCCCTTGAACGGCGACGCCAACGATGTGTCCACCCACGGCAACAACGGTACTCCGATGAACGGATTGTTCTTCACCAGCCTTTTCACTTCTCCAGTGGAGCCGAAGGCCGCGGTGTTCACCAGCCCAAAAGACCATTTCATCTCGATGCCGGGAGGCGGGAGCTCCATCTTTAACCTGGGCGCCCTTCACGCGATGACTGCCATGGCCTGGATCAAGACCACCAGCCAGGGGAACGGGTTTGTGACCATCCTGGGCAAGTTTGACCCGGCCGTCAGGACCGGATGGGGCATCGGCATCGATAATAGCGACGCTATCGCACCACAGAACGGGGGCCGCTTCGTGCTGCTTTTCCAGGTGTCCGGGAACATCACTCTCGCCGTCGAAGCCACGATTCCGGTGAACGACGGACGATGGCACCTGGTAGCGGCGACCTATGATGGAAGCGGCACGGCGATCGGTGTGCGGCTGTACCTCGACGGAAATTACCTGGCCGCTCCGATCGTGGCTGCGGACGCAATCGGCAGCAGTTCGATCCTCAACTCTGCCCCTCTGACCATCGGGGCCGCGCCCGACGGAACCCAGCAATTTGAAGGGAACATAAGCGGCGCCGCCGTTTTTGGAGTCGCCCTCACCCCGGCGCAACTCCGGCAGCTAGCCGATGATGCAGCCTCGGCTAACGCCATCTTGGGGCAGTTTGTCTTTGGCGGTGGCTGGTATTCGGCCGTCTACTTCTCCAACGCCGGCCTGAACGAGGTCTCGTTCCCCGCGAGTTTCACCGGCGATAGCGGGATTCCTCTGAACATTCCCTCGATAGGCGCTAGCTCCAAAGCGATCACTCTTCCACCGGGAGGCTCGGCCGTGATCGAAGCTCTCAACGTTGGGTCGCAGATACAACAGGGATACGTGTCGGTCGTTTTGCCCATCGGCGTGACTGCTTACGGAGTGTTCCGGCAGAGTGTCCCCGGAGTCGCCGATCAGGAAGCAGTCGTGCCCTTGGTCTACAGCGGTGCATCGAATCAGACCCTGGTTTACGATGAGACGAAGTTCGTCACCGCTGTTGCCATCGTCAACCCCAGCTCCGTCGTCACTTCGGTCACGATTACGATTGAGGGTATCGACGGAAACGTGATCGCCACATCCTCGTCCCCGGTGGTGCTGCAGCCGTTCAGCAAGACCGAAGCCGCTCTGCGGTCTCTTCCGGGGCTCAGTCCGATCGTGGGCAAACAGGGTCTCGCCAAATTCTCTGTTTCCACGGGCGCAGTCGTAGTTCTCGGTCTCCGGTTCAATGGGGTCGCCTTCACGTCGATCCCGGCCCTCAGTCAAAAGCAGCTATTTGAATTTCCAGGCGCCACCTTTTTTTGAACGCGCGCCAGAACCATTTTCCGATTGAGCTATGCCACCGGCGGCGGCTGCGGAGGCCGATTCGGACCAGGCTGTGAGGGCTGCCCCGCGCGGATGACGCTCATCGCTGCCCCGATCATGCTAGCGACGTCTGTCAGATTGGCTGGAACGATCAGCGTGTTTCCCTGCTTTGCCAGATTGCCGAACTGATTGATGTACTGCTCGGCGACCCGGAGCTGCACGGCCTCGAAGCCGCCCGGAGCGAGGATCGCTTCGGCCACCTGCCGGATGCCCGACCCGGTGGCGTTGGCGACCGTCATGATCGCCGATCCCTGTCCTTCCGCCTCATTGATCTGCTGCTGCTTGCGAGCCTCGGACGCCTTGATCACCTGCTGTTTTTCGCCTTCCGCCTTGTTAATCGCGGCGTCGCGGACTCCTTCCGACGTCAGGACGATGGCGCGCTTCTCGCGTTCGGCGCGCATCTGTTTTTCCATCGCGGCCAGAATGTCCTGCGGCGGTGTGATGTTCTTGATCTCGTAGCGCAGCACTTTGACGCCCCAGGCTTCCGAAGCCTTATCCACCTCGGTCACCACTGAGGTATTGATGGTGGCGCGTTCTTCGAAGGTCTTGTCCAGGTCGATTTTGCCGATCTCGCTGCGCAACGTCGTCTGGCAAAGTTGGACAATCGCGAAACGATAATCGGTGATTCCATAAGAGGCCCGTTCCGGATTCAGCACTTTCAGATAGAGGACTCCGTCCACGCCCACTTGCACGTTGTCGCGGGTAATGCACACCTGCTCGGGAATATCGTAGGTCTGCTCCTTGAGCGAGTGCCGGTAGCGGATCACGTCCACGAACGGAGTCAGCACGTGGAAGCCGGCGCCCAGCGTTCCGCTATAGGTTCCCAGGCGCTCCACCACGAAGGCGTTCTGCTGCGGAACCACGACTGCCGTCTTCACCAGGACGATGATGATCAGCAGCGCCAGAACCGCGACGACAAGAATCAGAGGATCCATGCAAGTCTCCCTTTTATTGATTCCGAGCTGTTAGTGACTCCGAACGTTTAGCGTCAGCCCATCCACGCGCTCGACCGTGGGGCGCTCGGAACGCTGGATGAGCTGGTCTCCGGTGTTGCGCGCAGTCCAGGACGCGCCGCGCAGCTCGACCTTGCCGATGGCTCCCGCCGCGATGTCCTCGAGCGCGAGCGCCGTCTCACCCACCAGGGAGTCCACCTTGTGACCGCCCCTTCCGCTCAGCTTGAACTTCTCCATCAGCGGCTTGCGGAAAAACGCCAGTGAGACCGCGGAGAAAACGGAGAACATCAGCCACGGCACCCACGCCGGCAGATCCGGAGCAATCCAAAACACCAGCCCGGTCAGCAGGCCGGAAATTCCCAGGAACATGAAGAAGAAGGTGCCCGGCGTCATCATTTCACACGCCAGCAGCACCAGCCCGAGGATCATCCACATCCACCAGGTCAGCATTTAGTTTCGCTCCCGCCCGACGGAGCTATTGTGTCACAAGCGAGACGCCCGGCGTATCCTGGGATGAGAACATTCACGATGACACCGGCTCAGGCTTTCAACGAAGAACAGCGCACGCGCTGGAATGGAATCGACGGCGAATATTGGACCAGCCACCAGGATCGCCTCGACCGCACACTCGCTCCCGTGATGGGACCGTTGCTCGCATTTGCCGCGCCGCGCGCCGGATCGACGGTGATCGATGTTGGCTGCGGGTGCGGCGCCACAACCATCGAACTGGCCCGTGCTGTTGGTCCTTCCGGACGCGTCGTGGGAATCGATGTCTCCGGACCCATGCTCGCTCTCGCGAAGGAGCGCCTGCGCCCGTTCGCCAACACGGCATGTCTCCTCGGCGATGCCGGCCAGCTGCCGTTGCGTGATCTCGGCGCCGAACTGATCGTTTCGCGTTTCGGAGTGATGTTCTTCGGCGATCCCGTGACTGCGTTTGCGAACCTGCGGACAGGCCTGGCCGCAGGCGGGCGCCTGCGTTTCGCCTGCTGGCGTCCAATCGGCGAAAACCCCTGGCTCCAGATTCCGCTGCACGCGGTTTATGAGCACGCCCCGCGTTTGCCGAAGCCGGATCCGGAAGAACCCGGCCCTTTCTCGTTTAGTGACACGGCGCGCGTCACGAGGATCCTGACGGCGGCCGGCTTCACGGCGCCTGCTTTCACCCCGCTGGATATTCACATGGACATCGCCGCCGGAGGAACGCTCGAAGACGCGGCGATCCAGTCGTCCGCGATGGGGCCGGCCAAACGGGCCCTGGCGGACCAACCGGAGGAGATTCGGGTCGCCGCCATGGAGTCGATCCGGCGCGCCCTCGCGCCGTACGCGTCGGCCGAGGGGGTGAAGTTGCCCGGCGCCGTCTGGCTGGTGGCCGCCGGCCGTTCCGCGTAGCTAACCAGGAACCGGCCGGGGCGTATATGATCCCGTGCGTATATGATAATGATCTCTTCATTCGCTTTTCAATACAGCCGGGAGGGCAGCAATGCAAGATTGGGGCTACGCGCAGTCGCACCCGAGTGAACAACTGGCACGCGTCCATCATTTTTCGATGTGCAAGATCGAGCCGGGGCGGGAAATCGAGATGACCATCACCGTGAAGGAATTCTTCACCCCCAAGGACCCCGCGCTCCTGTTCTTCGCCGAAGCGGACAAGCAGACCAATCAGAAGGTCGCCCCGTTTACGCCTTGCGGCTGGGGCAAGACCCTGCTCGAAGCCTTGGAAGAATGCGTGCGGGCGGTCAACCGCTTCCCCTATCAGGGATAGGCGCGGGCGCGAATCTGCCGTTTCAGCTCAACTTTCCGGAACCTTCTGGCTCGTTGCATTTCCCAATGGGGAAATTCGGGAATCGAAACATAACGCCCAAGGGACTGCAAATCGCATGAAGTTTATTGGGGTCGCGGTTCTCATCGCACTGTTCTTCGCGGCATTTTCGGCGGCGCAAGAAGCGCCGGGCGGCACCGTTGAAGGCGTGGTGATCAACAGCGTCACAGGAGCGGGTATCGCCGGAGCATCGGTGGTTTTAATCGCCAATCGATCTACTAGGTACGAGACCACGTCGGACGCGGCGGGACATTTCAAGATCACAGGCATGGCTCCCGGAAGCTATCGCGCGGATGTAAAGAAGGACGGTTTCGCGCCTCCATCGTTCGGTCTCAATAGCCTCCTTTCGAACCCGGGATTGCGCGTGGCCTCCGACCGCGATCCCGTGAAAGTGGAGCTCCAACTCACGCCGCTTGACATGATCGCCGGCCGCGTACTCGGTCCGGATGGGAAGCCCGCCGCGGGCGTGGAGGTCAGCGTAAGCCCCAACCTTATGGCGGAGGTGGCCGTTACCGATGAAGAGGGCCGCTTTGCGTTGCACGATATCCGGCCCGGGTCCTACACGTTGATCGCGAGGCCCCCCAAAAGCACCCAGTCGGAGCAAGCACCACAGGAAAGAAGCGACGGAGCCAGATCCGCGATGGTAACCACCTACTATCCTTCTGTCGCGGACCAATCCCTGGCCCAGCCGATCGTGGTTCGCGGCCAGGGGAACACCGGTGGCGGTTATGAGATCCGGATGCAAACCGCTCTGGTCCATGGCGTGCGCGGGATCGTGCTGGACGAGGAAGGGAAACCGTCGCCTGGGGCCGAACTCACGTTAGTCCAGATTGGCGAAAGCACGCCTGGGCCCATGGGACTGGGGATGCGCGCTGGAGGGCCCTCCTTCTTTGCGTTGGGCATGCGGCGGGAACCCAGTGGCGTGCCCGAGGCAAGCACGATCGCCGGGAAGGATGGGCATTTCGAATTTCCCGCCGTGCGATCCGGCGATTGGAGAATCAACGCTGTGTCCGATTCGGCGCGCGAAGCTCGCGGAACAGCCGGTGTGCGTGTGGACCGGAGCGATGTGGGCGATCTCGAAATCCACGTCGCGACGCCGTTCAATCTGACCGGGATCATCGAATGGAAGGGTGAAGACAGCGGGAGCCAGCGGGTTTCCAATCCCCAGCCCCTTCTGGGTGTTGTGACTCTGATAAATCCGGACGGCAATGAGTTTGTGCGCACGGGGTTCGTGGAGTCCGGCGGCCTGTTGTTCGAGAATATATTGCTCGGCCGCTACCAGGCCATCGTCAAGCCCGGCCTATCGGCGCAAATCTTTCTGGGCGATTACGAGGTGACGGGACAAACATTTCCGATCGCCGCTGGTGGTCCGCGGCTGCGCGTCGTTCTCAAGACCTGGTCTGGAACCGTGCGGGGAACCGTGGAGAAAGGCGACGGCGCAACGGTGGTACTGGTTCCCCAACGAGTCGAAGGAGTGGCCATCGGGCAGACCGTCGTTTGCCGCGCGGGCGGATCGTTCGAGCTGAGCGAAGTCTCGCCCGGCGATTACTACATCGCCGCGTTCGACCACCTGGACGGTTTTCTGTCACCATCGGCGGCAATGCTCAGCCTAGTGCCATCCAGAGGAAAGAGCGTGAAGGTGGAAGAACGCTCGACGGCGAACATCACGCTATCCGTGATCGCGGCGCCGCGGTAGCCCGAAAATGAACAACGCTCGCCTCCGGTTGGCCGATCCATGGCATCGGCCGGACCAAAACCGTCACTTCTTAGGCGCGACCATCTCCGTGATCCGGGCAATGCTGGTGTCGCCCGTAAACAGGTTGCCGTGCGAATCCATGGCCATGTAGCTCGCTTCGACGAACTGGCCTTCCCCTCTCCCCGGTCCGTTACCGATCGCGCCGAGTACGTTGCCATCCCAGTCAATCTTGAAGAACTGGCCATCCTGACCGGTCGCCATCCATAGCTGGTTGTGCGGGTCGACATACAGGGCGCAAACCAGGTTTCTCATTTGAATGGTTTTAATGAACTTGCCGTTCCCGTCATAGACCACGATCCGGTATTCTTCCCGGTCGCCGATATAAACGTTTCCGTTGGCGGGATTGATGGCCAGCCCATGGACCATACTGAAATGTCCTTGCCCGGCATTGTTGCCAAACCATTGGTGTAAGAATTTACCGTTTTTATCGAGGTGCAGTATGCGCGCGGCGCCACTACTATCGGCCGGAGATTTATCGGTGTCATTGGGGCTCTCGTTCGCGTGACCCATACCGATATAAATATCGCCATTCGAAGCGAAGGCGAGGTGCAGCGGCTGCCAGAGAAGCCTTTGTCCCTTGGCTTCATCCCAATCCCCTCTTTGTCCCTTCACGCCAATGGTCATCAGAAGCTTCCCCTCGGGACTTAGCTTCATCACGGTGTCGCCGTTCTCGTCGCAGATCCAGATGTTGTCCTGCGCGTCGATGGCCATGCCGTGCGCTTTGTTCTGGTGGCCGATCACGTCCTCGCCGATGGTGCGGACCAGCTTGTGGTTCTGGTCGAACTCGAACAATTGCGGTTTTCCGGCGGGGTTGCGCTGAAAGGCGAACAGGTGTTCCTTCGAATTCAGGGCCACGGCCGAGACACCGCCTGTTAATCCGTCCGGCAAAGTGAACGGATAAGCGAACGTAAAACCCAGATCCGGTTTGCGCTGTTCGTGAACGACTGCGTCGCGCCCTCTTCCCCAGCCGCAAATGGGCGAGCGAGTGCAGGGCTCCGCGCCCCCATTGCCGCTTGCAGCGCCGGTTTCTCGTCCGACCACGCTGCTGGCTTGCACTGCCGATTGAGAGAATGCGGGCATCACGGTAGCACTGATGCTGAGTGCGATCGTCGCCGCTCCACAGAAGATGCGTCGGTTCATTTCACCCTCCTTGCGCCTTAACGCGGGTTTCCATTTTGGAATCCAATTTGCAGTCATGATACACCCGAACCGCCTCCGTTGGAGGTGTTTCCCGGAGCCGGCTCGGGAACTGGCTCCCGGCAAACGCGCCTGCGGCACACAACGGTAGAATCAAGTTGTCGGGATGGCAGCCACCATTGCGTGGGGCCGCAGCTTGCGCGCCCTGCGATCTCGCAACTATCGGTTGTTTTTCGCGGGCCAGAGTGTTTCTCTCATCGGCACGTGGATGACGCGGCTCGCCACCAGTTGGATCGTCTACCAGCTCACCGATTCCGCCTTCCTTCTGGGACTCACCAGCTTCGTCGGCCAGATCCCGGCGTTCTTCGTGGCGCCCATCGCCGGCGTTTGGCTGGACCGCTGGAACCGCCATCGCGTACTGGTGATCACCCAGATTCTGGCGATGGTCCAATCGCTAGCCCTGGCCACGCTGGCATTCACCGGCTGGATCAATCTGTATTGGGTGATCGGTCTCGCGCTGTTTCAAGGTTTAATCAACGCCTTCGACATGCCCGCCCGCCAGGCGTTCGTCATCGAGATGATCGAAGAACGCGCCGACCTCGGCAACGCGATCGCCCTGAACTCCTCCATGGTGAACGGAGCGAAGCTGGTGGGTCCGGCCATCGCGGGGGTGCTGGTCGCGACCGCCGGGGTCGGCGTATGTTTTCTCATTGATGGAATCAGCTACATCGCTGTGATCTGGTCGCTGCTGGCGATGAGGGTCGCGCGGGCACAGCCGCGGGCCGCGCAGAAAGGCGCCCTGCAAGAGCTGGCGGAGGGATGGAAATACGTGGTGGAATCGCCTGCCATCCGCTCCATCCTGCTGTTGCTCGCGCTGGTCAGCGTCATCGGGATGCCTTATACGGTACTGATGCCGGTGGTCGCGGCAGAAATCCTGCATGGCGGCGCGCACACCCTGGGATTCCTGATGGCGATGTCGGGCGTGGGCGCGCTGGCCAGCGCTATCGGGTTGGCGCTGCGTCGAACTGTGATCGGCCTGGGGAGGAGAATCGCGGTCAGCGCCGCGCTCTTCGGAGCCGGGCTGATCGTTCTGGGTCTTTCGCGGTCCGTGACGATTTCGCTGCTGCTGATGACCATCACCGGCTTCGGCATGATGCAGCAGATGGCGGCCAGCAACACCATCCTGCAAACCATCGCGGCCGACGATAAGCGCGGTCGCGTGATGTCCTTTTATACGCTTTCGATCCTGGGGATGAATCCGATCGGGAGCTTGTTGGCCGGGGCGGTAGCCGCCAGGATCGGTGTGCCGGTGACGATGATCGGAGCGGGCGCGATCTGCCTGGCAGGCGCCGTGTGGTTCTATTGGAAGCTTCCCGAGATCCGGCGCGTGATTCGCCCCATTTACCGGGAACTCGGAATCCTGCCCCCGGCGGTCGAGGCGTTGACCCCACCGGAGGGTTGATCGGATAGGACGGCTAGGCCGTCCCTTCGAGAGGTGCGCGCCATTTAAACAGGAAGAAGTGCCGGCCGCACAGCGAGCAGCGGTAGGGCGAGAGAAGCCATGACAAGGCGCTCTCGATGGCGTTCCGGACGCCTACGCCTCTGAACTCGACCGACCGGCAGTTGGGACAACGTGCGGATGCCATGATTCTACGTAACTCGATTCTTCACTCTGAGCCGGTTTTCGCTGCTGAGCCTGTTCCCGTAACCGCTCTATTCCGGAAAGAGGTCGCCGAGCCTTGCGCGCTGGGTCCTTGGCCGGGGCCTTGTGTCGCCCGGCTCGCGTCCCTGGCTGCCTTAATCTGCTCCGGAGTCCTCAGGTCGGGCTCGGAAAGCTTCACATGTTCTTTCGCGCGCGCCACTTGACGTTTATGCCGTTTCAACAGTCTCTTGTTCATCGATACCTCGCGGTGCCTGTGGCACTCGAGCCGATTGAATCGGGTGGTGACCTCGCCAGGCAACTCCCACGTTATCACTGGGCGGTCTGCGCGGGGCCCTTCTTTTCAGCGCGGCTGCTTCTTTAGCGGCTGCGCAACCCTTGGCGTGCAGGTTCATCTCATCCTCGGTGAAGATCACGGTGTGCGTCTCGCCGCCGTCGTCACTCCGCTCCAGAAGATTCCGGCACAACAACGGCAGATCCTGCATTTGGATGCCATATCTCCGGGTCATCGCAAGATCGGCCCTGACCACCACTTTCGTTCGCACCCGGTCGAGCCCCAGGCGTTCAAAGGCGAATACACGGAATGCCAGGTCTTGGGTGAATCCGGTGAGTATGAACTGCATGGTTGCTTTCCTTTTATCTTGGGCCATCATGAGTGTTGCGCAGGCCGGTTACAGGCGGGCCCATATTCGGCCACCAACCGATCCTGCCGGGTCGATCGATTCGATTCATTGCAAGCCTCGAAGACAAAGCCTGTGGGCTCTCGTTTCATGAGGGCCGTCTTAAGACCCTGCAAGTGAGTCAGCAATGCGCCCTGGATGTTATCGGTTTCGCCGATGTAGATCCATTCGCGTGCGTTCGAGATGCCATAAACCCCCGACGTAACGGGGGCATACATCTGGATCGCGTCCGGCGTGAAGTTCCGGGGAGTAAATTGGTTAAACGGCATGGGCCCCGTTTCTCTTCGATAACGGGACTTTATTGACCCGGTCTGCCGTCAAACGCATTCTTTCAACCAGCTTCTTGCCCAGGCTTACATCACCTGGGTTCGATCGGAAGCCCGGCAGCCTCGAGTCTATGAACTCCCTGCGGAACAACTGATCCGAGGCCAGGCTGCTTAGCAGTTCAATCTCGTGGGTTGTGAATTTAACAATGATCTGTGTCATACGTTCTCAGGGGCGGAAGTTCGGCTTGTTCACCGAACGAGCTTTGTCCAGCGCCAGGCGCTCGTCGTCGTTTCGCTTCTTTTGCGTGTCGATTTCCCGCTGCGGCGCTTCTTGCGCATCCAGCCGGGCAGATTCGGCGATGGCCGTCTGCGCCAGAGCTTGCAGCTTTTTCGAATACAGGACCAGCGCAAAGCTGGCTCGATCACCGGTGCGGACAAGATCGCCGGAATACTCTGAGTCGTCCCACCGCGCGAGCACGGTTGCGGTTTCGGCGTAATTGGAGTGGTAGGCGATCTCGGCTGTGGGCCTGGTGGCGGGTCCATAGGTCTCAGAGATGGCTTGGATCAAGTCGTCCGCTGTCATCCCTTCGACTTTGTAGCGATCGTAAGTGACGATGATTCGGAAAAGCTCTCCGTTGAAGAAGGACAGCAATCCGTCTTTCACCGGGTCTGGTTTCGGATTCGCCTGGACCGCTGAACGAAGTTCCCAGTTCATTTCCTGAATCACAGCCGGCCGCTTCTGAACGAATTTTGCTTCACTAGGCGTCGTTCCCACCTGTTTCGCTACGGCCGCGAGACTCATGCCCAGCTTCAGTCCGCGATAGGTCGACAAATCCGCGGCGGAGAGCAGGGACGTCCCCAGCACACCACACAGTAGTCCGATCATGGCCACGCGTGTGCGGGTCATTCGGCGGCCTCTCCCTCACTCTGGATCGAAGGCATGGAGAGTTGGGATGACTTCTTCCAATGGATCCAGGCCCACCCCGCGCACAGCACGCTGCAGACGATGGCCAGCGAAGCGGAAACATATCCAATGGGGCGCGAGAAGAACAATACAACCGGGCTGAAGATGAAAGCCACGGCCAGCAAAGCGATGGTCGTCGTGTAGCCCGTGCCCGTAGATTTTTGATAGGACTCAAGCATAGAATCTCCTCTTGACATTAACTAGTATAGGTTAAGAAATATTGCCAGTCAACCGAATAGATGGCATAATAGTCAACAGAAGTTCACTCACGGTGGTGAACTTAAGAAGGTTGCATGGACGTTTCTCTGTTGATTCGACATCGTTTAAACGAATTGGAACTCGATCAGAAAGATCTGGCAGCGGCTGCCCAAGTCACCGAATCTTACATTTCCCAGCTTCTGACGCGGAGGAAAGCCCCCCCGGCGCCGGGGCGGACGGATCTTTACGACCGGATGAGCGAGTTCTTGAAGCTCCCGGCCGGAGAACTTTCGAAACTGGCGGACCTTCAGCGGCAGGAGGATCTGAAGAAACGAATAACGGAGCCACCCAGGCCCCTGTTCAAAGAATGCCGGGAGTTGGTTCTGCGCAAGTGCGAACCGGATCGGCGCAGAGAGATTCGCAGGATTTTTGAGAAAGAGCCCTTTGGCGAATTTGAACGGCTGATCACCCAGAAGCTGCTGGACGTGACCCAGGGGATCGCCAAAGAGGAATTACGAAGTGAAGAGTGGCTGCGCCTGATGGCCCAGCTCAGCGGCCGAAGCTACGAGCAAATGCGAGTTGCCATCCTGGATTTCCTCGATACCGACGTCTTCAACGTCTCGCTGGAGAATTGCGTGTCCTTCCTCGATCCGATGATCGAATCCTGGGACATCGACCTCAAGACGTTTGGTATGGAAGTGGTCTTAAACCGCAGGCTGGCGCCTGGCGGCGTGAAGCGATTCGAGTTTGCGGAACAGGATCCCCCGCCGGCTTTCGCTCTGGAACCGGGCTTTGAACAGTTCCTCAGGGACAAATCGCTCAGCGGCGAGGCCACGGAAGAAGAAATCGAATTCCTGAGAGCGTTGAAGTTCAAGGGAAAGCGGCCCGCTCCCCTTTACTACTACCGGGAGTTACAGAACCTCAGGGACCCGCTTCACTTCAATCCGGCCGCTTGAGGATATTATCGTGAGCCGCCGCCACCCTGGGTTACTGCCTTCGACTTCTGGGTGTGGGCGGGATAATGATCGAACAGCCACTTCTCGATCTTTTCCTTTTGAGTGGCCAGTACGACGCGCTGCCATTTCACGATACCGGTACGCTCGCTGTACTCGGCCATGACGTAAGAACCCTCATTGAGCACTTCGATCAGGCCGTCGGTCTTGGCCCGCTTGAAGTGGTAGGAAGACAACGTGGGATGGCGATCTTGCATGTGCTACCAGGATAGCAGATGCCCCAAATTTTGGCCTCCCACACGGAAAATGCCTGAAAATGCTCGACTAATGCTATACTGGGGACGTACCGGAAGTCATACCGCGCCCGTCCGTTGGTTTAAGTTCCTGCCTGGCTCGCTGATTCCCGCTTCTAACACACACGTAATGAACACTTTCTCCGATCTACCTCTATCGACAGCCCTGCAGACCAACCTGGCACGGAATGGATTCGTCCAGCCCACGCCGGTGCAAGCCAAGGCTATCCCCCAACAACTCGCCGGCCACGACCTCGTGATCACGGCGCAAACCGGCACGGGCAAGACGCTTGCCTTTCTCCTTCCACTGCTGGAGAAGCTGGCCGCCCAAAACAACCCGCCCGGAGTGAGCGCGCTGATTCTGACGCCCACCCGCGAGCTCGCGATCCAGATCAGCGAGGCTTTCTCACTGCTCGCCGCCGGAACCGGTATCCGCGCCGCTGTCGTCGTCGGCGGTTTGAATGAACAGACTCAATTGAATGCGATTCGCAGGGGTGCGCAGGTGCTCATCGCGACTCCCGGCCGACTCTCGGATTTTCTGGAACGAAAACTCGTCAAACTGGGGTCGGCTCACACTCTGATCCTGGATGAAGCCGACCGGATGCTCGACATGGGCTTCCTGCCCACCATCAAGAGAATCCTGGCGCTCTTGCCCGTCGCACGGCAGACCGTATTTTGTTCGGCGACCATCGAATCCTCCGTGGCGCCGCTGATTAAGTCCTACCTGAAGAACCCGGTTAGGATTGAGATCGGCTCCACCACCAAACCGGCCGCGGAAATCGACCTGCACGTCTATGAGGTCGAGCAGGACCGCAAGCTGGGTCTGCTCGAGAAGATGCTCCAGGAAGAGCGGGGCTCGTTCCTGGTGTTCGCCCGCACGAAACACGGCGCGGACCGCCTGGCGAAGAAGCTGGCACGCAGCGGATCCAAAACCGCCGCGATTCACGGAGACCGCACGCAATCGCAGCGCAACATGGCCCTGCGCGGATTCCAGGAAGGCAGCTATCGCGTTCTGGTGGCTACCGACGTCGCCGCACGCGGGGTCCACGTGGAAGGAATCGCGCACGTGGTGAACTACGATCTGCCGCAAGTGCCCGAGGATTTCATTCATCGCGTGGGCCGAACGGGCCGCGCAGGGCTGCGCGGTACGGCATCCACATTCAGCACCCGCAGCGAGCGCGGCGAGATCCGCAAGATCGAGCAGTTGCTCCAGCTCCAGTTGACGCGCCAACCGCTGCCGTCAGGACTCGAACAGGAGCCGAGGCACGCGGGCCAGGGAGCCAGCGCGGTCCGGTTTGGCGATCGCGAGCCGCGTGCTCACGCCGTTCGCAGCTTTGCCCCCAGGGCTAAGTTCTCTCGCCGAAAAGGTTGATGGAATGTTAGTGGGAGAATGAAATATGGACAACGCAACATTTGAAACGCAGGACCTTCGAATTCGCATCGAAGACAACGTGGCCCGCATCGATCAGCGCAGCCTGAGCGGAGAACCCTGGCGGGAGATCGATCACAGCGACTTGCCGGTTACGCCTCAGTGGCGGGACAGCAAGATCCGGACGTCACCGCTTAGAGTTGCTCTCGTGGCTTTCGAGCGCGAGAATCCCGGCAATATGACCTTGCGCACCGCGCTCGGCGCGTAAGTAAACTCGCTTAAGTACACTGGAGAGCAGTCCCGGGCGGCGTCAACCGCATCGCATGACCGCAAACTCTGAGCCCGTCACCCTTCCGACCAGAACGAAGGTGAGGCGCTACTTTTTTCTGCTCATTGTGCTGGGACTCAGCGTGTATTTTCTCCTGCCCCGATTTGCCCAGATCCAGCACGCGCTCGAAGTAGCCTCCACGCTGAAGATCCCCCTTCTGGCTCTTGCCTTGGGGGCGCAAATCCTTAGCTACCTGGGAAGCGGCTATCTGCTCAGAGCAGTGGTCAGACTGGCTGCTAAGCCGTTCTCGATCGTCGAGGGGGCGCTCCTCACCGCCGGTGCGAATAGCGTCGGCACCCTGGGAGGCGGCGTCCTGGGAACTGCTGGGATGACCTATCTGTGGCTTCGGCAGCGAGGCGTGGATGCCGGCCCAGCCGGCCTCGGCGGCTGGATCCCGATCTTCCTCAACGACGCCACGCTGTCGATTATCTCGCTCCTCGGCTTGCTCACATTGATGGTGCTCAATAAGTTTTCGAGCATCCTTGCGGCGGCGCTAGTGCTGGCAGTTCTGACCCTCGGCGGAGGCATGGCAGCGCTTCTCTGGAGCCTGACGCATCGTGAAAAGCTGATGCCGCTCGCGACGGCTATCAGCAACTTCGTGGCGAGGCTCCGGCGAAAGGCTCGTGATCCGCGCGCGACCGAGGTCGCCGTCGAACGCCTTCTGGAAGCCTGGGACGCGCTGGTGCTGCAAGGCGGCTGGCGAGGACCCGCGGCCGGAGCCGCATTGAATACCGGCTTCGACATGCTGACGCTGGCCTTCCTGTTCTTGTCGGCCGGGCACGGTGTCAATCTGCTGGTATTAGTGGCCGGTTACGGAGTGCCGCAATTGCTGGGCAAGCTGACCGTGATCTTAGGAGGCATTGGAGTGGTCGAAACCACGATGGTGGGTTTGTACGGCATCTTGGGTGTTCCCACGGCGATCTCCGTGGTTGTCGTGCTGGTCTACAGGCTATTCTCATTCTGGCTACCGACCCTAGCCGGAATCGCCCTGGTGCCGTACCTCGAGAACAGGAAATAGCGATTAAAAGGAAAAAAGCGCCGCGGCAATTTGCCGTCCGGCGCCTCTTCCTGCGATCAAATTCCTACCAGCGTTTGTCGCGGCGCTGGCCGCCGCCGCCGGATGCACGATCCGTTTTCGGACGGGCTTCGTTGACGTTCATCGCTCTGCCATCGAGTTCCCTGCCATTGAGTTCGTTGATGGCGCGATCCGCTTCTGCGTTAACGCTCATCTCGACAAATCCGAACCCTCTCGCCTGGCCGGTGTCGCGGTCTGTAACGATGCTGACGCGGTCCACGGTTCCGTATGCCTCGAACAGGGATCGTACCGAGCTTTCGGTAGCACCGAAGCTCAGGTTTCCTACAAAAATATTCTTCATATGGTCCTTTAATCTAGTTTGGTGAATCGGGGCAGGATCGGACGAGGGCGGCGGACCGGACTAATGCGACGATGCCAAAATTGCTTACATTTCTATTTTAGCACGGGAATCGCCGATACACACGACGAATCGCGGCACCCAGTTGAACCTCTCCCGGTCCTGGGGAGACAATAGGACCCCAGGAGAGAACAATGAGAAGAGCATGGGTTATCGCCCTGGTGTTAGCCGGGGCCTTGTCACAAACACTCGCCGCCCAGGACGCGAAGGCGGTCATCGCCGCTTCCTCGAAGGCGATGGGTGTCGACGGACTGAACTCGATTCACTTTTACGGCGTCGCTCAGAATGGCAATCTTGGGCAGAACAACAACTCCAATCAGCCGTGGCCTATGGCCAGCGCGAGTGACTACGTGCGCGCGATCGATTTCACCCAGCCGGCCTCGCGCGCGACCTGGGTGAATTACGCTGTGCCGGTCACCGGCGGCGTGGCGACACAGACTCCGGGCCAGCAGAACATCACGCCTCAGAACATGGCGTGGGCGCAGCAGCTCGAGATCTGGATCACCCCATGGGGGTTTCTCAAGGGTGCGGCGGCGAACAACGCGACGCTGCAAGCGCCGGCCGCGGGCGCCACGAGCCGCGTCGTCACGTTTGACGCGCCTGTGAAGTCGCCGGGCGGACAGCCCTACAAGGTGGTCGGCTATATCAACAGCCGGAACCTGGTGACCAAGGTGCAGACGTGGCTCGAGAACCCAATTTTCGGCGACATGCTGGTCGAGGCGGAGTATACGAATTATCGCGATGGCGCCAACGGCCTGAAGTTCCCCGCACAGATCGTCCAAAAGCGCGGCGGCTGGCCGTTCTTCACCGCGTATATCCTGGGCGCGCACGCGAATCCGGCGAACATCCAGCAGCTACTGACGCCGCCCGCAGGCGGAAGAGGTGGCGCGGGTGGCGGAGCTCCGCCTGCTGCTGCTGCGGGCCCGACCTCGGAAAAGCTGGCTGACGGCGTCTATCGTATTAACGGCGCGTACAACTCACTCGCCATCGAGTTCGCGAACTACATCCTGCTGTTCGAGCCCGGCCCGCAGAGTGAAGCCCGCGCACAGGCGGTGATCGCCGAGGCCAAGAAGGTGATCCCCAACAAACCGATCCGCTACGGCGTCATCTCGCACCACCACTTCGATCACACCAGCGGCCTGCCGGCCGCGGTCGCCGAAGGCATCACCATCGTGACGCCGGCGGTCAACAAAGCATTTCTGATGAAGACGCTTTCAGCTCCCCGCACGCTCGCTCCGGATTCGCTGTCGAAGTCTGGGAAGAAACCGGTGATCGAGGGCTTCACCGGCGACAAGCGCGTGTTCCAGGACGCGACGCGCACCTTCGAAGTGCACGTGATCAAGGGACTCCCGCACGCCGACGGCCTCGTCATCGGGTACCTGCCCAAGGAGAAGATCCTGGTGTACGCCGATATGTTCAACCTGCCGACGGCGGCTCAGCCGGTTCCCGATCCGCCGGTGACCGGCACGATGGTGTTCGTGGACAACATCGAGCGGCTGAAGCTCGAACCCGAGCGGATCATGTCGATTCACAGCCTGAACCCCGACCGGCTCACGACGCTGGCGGAGATCAAGGCGTCGCTCGGCAGGAAGTAAATCACCGATGCGCCCCCGCGGTCATCCGCGCTCAGTTCCCGGAAAAGTAAGGTCCTTAGTACCGACGTTTCGTTGGCCCCGGGAAATTAGTACCCCGCCCGTTTGAAGCTGTCTGCCTATTCGCCGAAGCCTGTCTCGTCCTTATGCTTGGGTTGTTATGGAACCAGCTCAGCTTCAGTTAGCGCTTAACGTCGTAATGATCACCGGCGTGACCAGCCTCGCTGGGTACTGCTACCTCCTTAAGAAGGAAAACCGGAAGCTCGCGAGCGAACGCAAGGTGCAGAGCACAGAGATCGTTCAAACGGTTGTCAACGTTCCACGCGTCAGTTCCTGCACGCAGACCGAGACGGTCCCCGAGGACATCCGCAACTTCGCCGCGTGGCGGCGATCGCGGTGGGTGAAGAACCTCGCGTCTTCGATTTCCTAGATAAACTAGACGGGTGGACAAATATACCCGTCGTTTCACACGTCGCGCCGCCATCGCGCTTCTTGTAGCCGGCATTGCCGCGGCGCAATCGCAGGCCCCGCTCCCGAAGGCTCCCGCCGACGTCAAGCCGGGCAGCATCACCTACGACGAAGTCGTCTATCCTTACCCGGTTTCGTATTTGCCCCTGACGATGTACGGGCAGGACGTGCGGATGGCATACATGGACATTCCTCCCGCTGGACAGCCGAACGGACGCGTGGTCGTTCTGTTTCATGGGATGAACTTCGGCGGATTCTACTTCGGTGGACCCATCGAGGTGCTCCGCAAGGAAGGCTTCCGCGTTGTCGTTCCGGACCAGATCGGATTCGGACGGTCGTCGAAGCCGATCATCCCGTACAACTTTCACGACATGGCGGCGAACTCCCGGAAGCTGCTTCAGACGCTCGGCATCGCGCAGGCCGCGATCGTAGGCCACTCCATGGGCGGAATGCTGGCGGCGCGTTTCTCGGCGTCTTATCCCGACATGACCGAGCGCACGGTGATCTACAACCCCATCGGTCTGACCGATCCTCGCTACCAGACGCCGTGGCGCACCGCGGACGACGCCTACAAGGCCACGATGGCGCAGTCGCACGAGCAGATCTATCAGGCGTTCTATGCCAACATCCGCCGCTATTTCCCGTCGCCCGGCGCGTGGAAACCGGAGTACGAGCAGTACGTGCGCATTCTTTACGCACCGACGCTCGGCAGCGAGTGGCCGCGGCTGGCCATGGTCCGGGCGATCTATCAGCAGATCACCTATCTCGATCCGGTGGTCTACGACTGGGCGAAGATCAAGTCGAAGACGCTGGTGCTCGGCGGCGATAAGGATGGTCCGGATTTTCCGGAGCGGGCGAAGCACATCGCCGATACGATCCCGAACGGCCAGTTGGTGCTGATCCCCAACGCGGGTCACGTCCCGCATCTGGAAGTGCCGGAGATTTTCAACCGGGAGTTGCTCAAGTTCCTGCGCTAGGGTTTAGGTTCGATCCGGATTTGTTTCAGAACTTCCGTCTGACGCGGCAGCTCCGTCTTGCCCGCGGGAAACTCGCTCACGCTGAGCATGTAGGCTAGAACGTCGGCATCCTGCTCGCGTGTGAGTTTTCCAGGGCGGTCGGCCGGCATGGTGGTGCGGATTCTCTCAAAGAGATCGCCGACGGTGAGACCGTTCCAGTTGGAGGAGAACTCGCCGCCAGTGAGCGGTGGCGCCGATTCTCCGCCACCGAGTGCGGATCCATGGCACGACGCGCAGTTACTGGCATAGAGCGCGGCCCCGCGCTGGGCCTGTTCTGTGGTGTAGACGCCGTCCCAAACGGATCGGGTCGTCTGCGCGGCAAGTAGCCCGACGCCAACAAGCCAGAGCTTAGTTATTCGACGGCAGGCTGTAGGCAATGTACTCGCCAGAGTAAGCTCCTCCACTGACGGCGACGACGATGTATTGCTTGCCGTCGACCACGTACGTCATCGGGGAGCCGCTTTGCGGAGCGGGCATCAACACCGCACCGACCTCGCGTCCGGTGGCCTTGTCGTACGCACGCAACATCGCGCCGCGCGGATGTTGCGGAGTGGTCGTGATCTGGCTGTCGCCCAGGATCACCAGCGTCTTGGTCACCACCAGGCCCACGCTGCCGGCTTGTCCCGTGTTGGGGATATTCAGGCCGCGGAGAGCCGGACTGTTACGGACCACGTCCGGCGTCTCGCCGTAGGGGACCTGCCATTGCAAGTCACCGCGATCGAGATTGATTGCCGAGATCACCGCGTACGGCGGCTTCAATATGGAGAGTCCCTGTACCGTCAGGGCGCCGACGGGCGCTGCCGCGGGAGCCGGTGCAGCGGGTTTCGCTGGTGCGGGCTTTGCTGGGGCCACGCGAGGCTGCTGCGGAGCGTCCGCCGCGCTGCCGAATCCAGGACCTTCCGACACGCGGAACTCGGTACCGTTCCGTCCCATGACGTAGCGAATGTCTGAAAATCCTTCGGGCGGCGTACGCATGGAAATGGGGAACAGCGCCGACTGGTTTGCCTGCGCGTAGACGATGTGCGTCTCAGGATCGTAGCCTGCGCCGGGCCAATTCGTGCCGCCGCTGGCGGTGCCCAACGTCAGCGCTCCAATTAAATTGTTGTCGCCGACGATGGGCGGCAGGAACATCGGACCAGTCTTATAGCGCGCCACGTTGTCCTTCGCCTGGGCGCGCAATTCGGGCGTGAAATCGATCAGGTCGTCCGGCACTTTGACGTACTGGCGGCCATAGGCCGGAGGCTTGGTGGGAAAAGGCTGCGTGGGCGACGTCTTTTCGCCGGGCACGTCGGATTGCGGGACCGGACGCTCTTCAATCGGCCACACCGGCTCGCCCGTCACGCGATCGAACACATAGAGGAACGCTTCCTTGCTGGGCAGCGCGACTGCCTTAATGGGCTTGCCGCCCACATTGATGTCGGCCAGGATCGGCGCCGACGACAGATCGTAGTCCCAGATGGGATGGTGCACCACCTGGAAATGCCACTTGCGTTTGCCGGTTTTCAGATCCACACAGACCAGGCTTTCGGCAAAGAGATTGTTCCCGGGGCGATGCCCGCCGTAGAAATCCGAGGTGGGAGTTTCCACTGGCAGATACACCAGTCCGAGTTCTTCGTCGACCGTCATCTGCGTCCACACGCCAGTGTTGCCGTTGTCCTTCCAGGAGCCGTTCTCCCAGGTTTCGTTGCCGAATTCGCCGGGGCGGGGGATCGTGTTGAAGGTCCACAGGAGCTTGCCGCTCCGCACGTCGAAGGCGCGCACATTGCCCTTGGTGTTGTTATGTGTGACGACGGTCATGCCCTCTTTGAAGGACGATCCTACTATGACCACGTCTTTCACTACCAGCGGAGTGGCGTGCAGGCCCGCTTCCCCTGTTTCTGGATCGATCTGCTGGCCCGAGCCGCTGACCATGCCGTCTTTCAGATCCACGATCCCGTTTTTGCCGAAGTTGGCGATCGGTTGTCCGGTATGCGCGTTCAAAACCACCAGGCGGTATCCGGTAGTGACGAACACGACGCGGTCGTCGCCTTTGCCGTCGGTCCAGTAAGAGACGCCGCGGCCCGAAAGCTGGCGCGGAGCAATGGCGGCGCGATTTCCTTCGCGCAAACTATAAGACCAGATCACTTCTCCGGTTCTCGCATCCAGCGCGACCACGGAGCGGCGCGTTCCGGCGGTGGTGTAGAGCACGCCCTTCACCATTACGGGCGTTCCTTCCAGCTTGTATTCGGGGCGAGTGCCGAAGTTATCGGTCTTGAAGCGCCACGCCACTTCCAGTTGGTTGAAGTTGCTCGCGTTGATCTGATCGGCGGGTGAGTATTTGGTGCCCTTCAGATCGGCGGTGTAGTAGGGCCATTCGCCATTTTTCGTCGACGGTTGAGATGACGGCTGTTGGGCCCACGCGGTGGCGCACAAAAGCAGCAACAAGGTTGATTTGTACACGTGCCCTCCTTACTTACTTTTTGATGGAGACTTTCACTTGCGCGTTCGACCAGCAGCACTGGAAGCCGCGACCGCCATCGCCGGACCAATCGTTAGCGGTGACGTTCAAGACGTACTCTCCAGGCTCGCTGAATGTCGCGGTGGCGGACGCCTTGCCGCTGAAGACGGGATTCGGCGCTCCTTGCACCGGCGCGTTTTCGATCATGGGCTTATCGCTTGAGAAGGTCACGTCGCCGGGTCCGCGGAGCTTGCTCCAGGTCAGCGTGACGGCCGGTGTCCGCGAACGCGTCGCGCCGGGAATCACGCTGGCGTCATCCGCTACCCAAATGTTTAAGGGAACAGGGGTCGGCACGGTTCCAGAAAGCGTCTGCGTCTGGCCACGAGGGCCATTCACGAACGGACCGTTCTGCGCGAAGCCGATGGAAGGCGGCGTATTGCCGGTCGCATCCTTGAAAGGATTCAGTTCCCACAGCGGATCGAGACCCACGGGGACTTGGGTCGTCTTGCCGTTGGCAGTCAGAGTCCAGGTGAGCTTCTTGTTTCCAAAATCCTTCGGGACCGTTATCGTAAAAACCCCCCAACGCCTTCGGGTCAAGAAATGGGTGGGCTGGCCTTGATCCGGACCGCCCGGCTCGATGCGATTTTCGGGGCCGATGGAAATATCCAGCTCCTGCTTCTGGTTCCGGTTGAAGTACCCGAACAGAATGCTGAAGCTTCCATCGGGATTGGGGAACCAGCCTTCGTACGCGGGCGTGACGCCTTGCCCGGAGTCGTGCGGCGGCTCGATATAGATCTGCTGCTGTGAGAATAGGAGCGCAGCGCTCGCCAAGACGATTGCAAATGCAAATTTGTACTTCATCTTTTGTGCTTCATTTAGCGAGTCCGATGTGCGACGGTGTAGGCAAGATAATCTTCTTCCGAAATGTAGGTGACGTTGACCCAGGCGTGCGCCATTTCGTCCACGGTGCGATCGCCCCATCCCACCCACTGATTCGGATCCGGATTATTCTTGTTATTCGGAGTGTTGTCGTGCGAAGCGACTACGTGAATCACCGTGCCCTTGGGCAACACCGGAGCGTCGTCGTCCGCATAGATGTAGTTAATCATCCAGTTGAAGTTGAAATGATCCACGTAGCTGAGCGTGCGCCTGCTGCCATCGGGAAGAAGCGCTTCGAGCAGCATGGACTTGCCGCGCAGGTGCATGTGCGGCTGGAAATTCTCCAGTCGCGCCGGCTCTTTGAGCGTATGGTAGCCCTCCGTCTGTGTGATGGTGTTCGGAGGGATATCCAAGTTGTTTCCAGGCGATGCCGAGAACAGCGTCAGCGCGGTGCGATACTTCGGCTCCTGGCCTTTGGGGTATAGGTACACGGCCAGCTCCACGTGATCGCGGATTTCCTCGCCGACGGCGTGCAAGTGCTCTTCCCACCAGATGCGCGCGCCGGGCAGCAGAAGCTTTCCGGTGTTGGGCCGGTAGATATCGTAATTCTTGTTGACCGCCCATTCCATGAGCAGGCCTTGGGTAGCATTGCCGGGGGCTGCATCGTTATTCACGCCCGGCTCCTCCTGCTGGAGATACGCGAGAGCATGGTGCGTGATCCTGCGGCCAGCCGGAGTCGACGGCCGCATTTCCACTGCGCGGACCCAACGGGGCTCGGTCAGCGGGATTTGCGTGAGCGGCTTGAACCACACGTCCTGTCCATGGGCCGGCATGGTGTAGGGCTCCGACTTGATGATCAGGTCCGGCGGTCCGAATTGTTTCGCGAGCTGCCAACCGTCGTCTTGCGGCCATTGTTTCGGAGCCGGCATGTCCTTGGGATCCCCGAGGGGCGCGCCCGCATCCACCCAACGCGCGATGGTGGCGATCTGCTCGTCGGTCAGGGAAATGTCGTTCTGAAAATGCTGGATGCCGACGGTTTTGTCGAGGTGCCATGGCGGCATGTTGCGCGTGACCACGCGCTGCTTGATGTCCTTCACCCATGGCCGCGTTTCTTCATAGGTCACCAGAGACATGGGCGCCATCGAGCCGGGGCGATGGCAGGCCTGGCACTTTTCCTGAAGAATGGGCGCGACATCCTTAGCAAACGTGGGTGCCTTCGTGTTCAGATCGGCAGCGATAGAAAGAGTAGAGAGGATTACTGCGATTAACACCGGTCTCTTGGCCATGTGAAACTCCTTGCGTGAACCTGTCGCTCGGTAGGTATAGTATCACGAAGCCGGTATATAATTCATCTGATGCTGATACGAACACTAGTTGCCTCAATTGCGCTGGCCGCAGCCGTCAGCGCGCAGTCCAAACTCCAGTTAAAGGTCCACCACGGGGCCGGCGTCAACGGGTACGACGTCAACTCCACGATGATATCCGGCGAAAAGGACATGCTCGTCATCGACCCGCAGTTCTCGTTGAGTGAAGCTCATCGCCTGGCCGCGGAGATTCTCGAGTCGAAGAAGAACCTGACGCTGATCTACGTCACCCATCCCCACCCCGATCATCTGTTCGGGCTGGCGGTGCTGCACCAGGCGTTCCCGAACGCCAGAATCGTCGCGCTGGCGGCTACCATCAACGGCGCGAAAACCGGCTGGCCCGCCCGGCAGAAGTTCTGGTTCCCGACCTATGGAAACAACATCCCTGGGCCCGATCCCGTGCTTCCCGAGGAACTTTCGAGCCCTACGCTCACGCTCGAAGGCGAGCAATTCCCGATCACCGGCGGCGTGCAGGGCGACGGTCCGGGGAACAGCTTCGTATACATTCCTTCGCTCAAAGCCGTGGTCGCGGGCGATACGGTTTTCGACCGCGTCTACTTCGGAGTGCCGAAGGACAAAGCTCGCGAAGACTGGATGAAGACGCTGGATCAGATTTCCGCGCTGAATCCAGCCATTATAGTTCCGGGCCATCAGGGTCCAGGGGCGAAGAACGATATCTCGGCCATCGCGTTCATGAAGAAATACATCGCCGACTGGGATGCGAATGTCGCGAAGTCGAAGACTCCAGCGGAGATGAAGGCGAACGTGCTGAAACAGTATCCCGGCTTGGGGATGGAATTTACTCTCAACGACCGAGTCGCTGCGTTCTTCCCCGACGCGAACAAAGGCAAATAGCTCAGAACGAATACTTCAAGGCCAGCTGAATCAACCGCGGAGCCACCGAAGTTTGGTTGATGACGCCGAACTGGGCCCCGCCGTTGAACAAGGTCCCGTTGTTGGCGAAAGCTTGCGCTCCTGTATACCCAGGAATCGCGAATTGCGCGTGGTTGAAGATATTGAAGAACTCGGCGCGGAACTGGATGGTCTGACGTTCGCCAACCCTGGTGGTTTTGGCCGCCTGAAAATCGAAGTTCAGCTGGTGGGGGCCTCGAACGATCCCGATGCCGGTGTTACCGAAGTCGAAAGATCCATCGTTGCCAATGGCCGGCGGCGCGCAGAATGCCGAGGTGTTGAAGAAGCGAGGCGCGCTGGGATTACTCGCGCTGCCCAACCGGTCTTTTACGTTGCCGGAGGTTTCGATCTGGTCGTACGTAAATCCAGGGCATAGCTGCGCCCTGCTGAGTCCGTTTTCGACCGTTCCGCTTCCCGGGGTCCCATAAACGCTTCCGCCGCGATTATCGAAGAGGGTGAGCGGATTGCCGCTTTGAAGCGTGGTCAATCCACCGATGGCCCATCCTTGTGCAACGTAACCCAGCACGCCGTCTCCTTTGAAAGGAAGCTCGTACTGGTAGTTGACGACCAACCGATGCGGCCGGCTGAATGGCGTTTGCCCATACTGTTGGGCCATGTCAGTCGACTTATTGATGTTGGCGGCGTCGAATCCGACGTTGGAGAGATTCTTGCTCCATGTATAGGCAACCTGGAACCCGAATCCGTGCGAGAACCGCTTGCTGACGGTGGTCTGAAGACTATTGTAGTTGTAGATTCCATCGAAACCGTTTTGCTGCAGGCCGGAGGGCAAGTACCCCAAATACGGCACACGGGCCGCTGCGTTTGCCGTCGTGTTGGTCGTGATTCCGTTGATCGGATTCGACGCGCTTGCGAGCCCGGCAATGTTGATGTTGTGGTTATAGTCCATGATGTTAATGCCGCTCGATCCGACAAAAGCGGCTTCCAATACGTAGGTCGGCAGGAACTCATACTGGATACCCAGGTTGTATTGGCGTACCAGCGGAGTGTGGAGCCGGTCGTAGAACGGCGAATTAAAGCTGGAGCCGGTCAAGGTCGTAAAATTAAACCACCGCGGCAGGAGTGCCAAGGGCCGGTCCTGGAATGGACTTTGCAGGCTCGCGATGTCATGTTGGAGGCCCGTGGTATCCGCGTACGGCCGGCCTTCCTGCACTGCATGAATCACGCGGTTGATACCGACGCGATCGTAGAACAGCCCGGCTCCTCCGCGCACTACCAGGCGACCTTTTCCGGTGGGCTGCCAGGCGAAGCCGATGCGAGGAGCGAAATTATTCAACGGGACTCCGTTCTGCGTGGTGGTCTCTCCGCCGAATTGGCGAACTCCCGGGGGCAGAGCGCCGTGCGCCTTCACGTCATAGTTGCTGGGTACGACGTAGCCGATAAAAGCCTTTGGATCGGTCAGTGAGGGAGCAGTTGGAGGTGTCGGGACCGACTGTAAATCACTGGCCCAGAAGTTGGTCAAGTTGCCGTACTTGTCCGAAAGCGCACCGTCGTACTCCCAGCGAACGCCCAGATTAAGAGTCAGGCGGCTGTTCACTTTCCAGTCGTCCTGGAAGAACGTGTTGATGTTGTGCAGGTGATAATTGTGGATGATTCCAGCTACGGGGCTGCGGACACAGAACAAGCAGTTCGAAAAGCTGCTGAGTGTGGTCCCCGTGGTATTGCCGGGGTTCGCCAGGTTACATGTGGTGCTGGACGGGGGGCAGCCCGAGCGGCCGATGAGGAAATCGGCAAAAGACGGGATGATCAGAGAGCCGCGGCCGAGGCCCCCGTAGACCAGCGGGTAGCGGATGTTTTCATACTCGAAACCGGCGCGCATGGTGTGCGAGCCCTTGCTCCAGGAGAGCTGGTCAGCCCACTGCGTCTGGTTCGACGGAGCGAAGGACGGGTTGCGGTCGCCACCGATGCCAAAGGCGCCGCCGATATCGATGCGCGGGGGCTGCGTGTACGTTCCGAGAGTGGTCCCGCCGCAGCAGGTAATATCGATCAACGGCTTCATGCCGATCTGCTGAGGCGTATAGGGCACAGTATCGCTGCTGTCCTGGATCACGCGCTGGAACGACGCCCGCGCTTCATTCACCATCGAGCTGCTCAGCAGCGATGTGAGCCGGAGCACGGCGGACGTATTGGCGCGCCTGTCGCTCTGTACCCGGCCTGGCAACTGACCGAATGGACCGCTTCCTGTGTACTGGAACGGATTGTTCGAGAACATGTATTTCATTTGCAGCGTCTGCTTGGGTGTGAGCAGGTAATCCGCGTTGGCGATGTACTGGTCCTCGGTATACTTCGCCGGGATGCTAAAGAGTCGCGATACGCTTCCGCTGGTTCCGGAACCCGGGATGTAATAACTCCCGTCGGGAAGCTTTATCCGCAGCAGCGCGATCGCCACGGGATTGATATTGGCGCCAGTGCAGTCAATCGGGTTCCCACGCGTCGGTTTGAAGCCGGTACACATGGCGGCGCCCAGGCGCTGCGCAAAATCGGAAGCCTCGCGGTTATCCGGTACCGGATACAGAGTGGCTGTAGTAAAACCCTGGGGAGCGACGCCGTTCCGCTGGCGGGTTCCCTGGTAGCTGCCAAAGAAAAAGATCTTGTCTTTCTGGATGGGACCGCCGATGGTTCCTCCAAACTGATTCTGTTTGAGCACCTGTTTGGTGGTCTGGCTGGCGGGATTATCGCGATTGTAAAAGAAGTCATTCGCGTTGAGCCTTTCGTTGCGGAAAAACTCAAAGAGAGAGCCGTGGATCTGGTTGGTGCCGGACTTGGTGACCACGTTCACATTGGCGCCCGGATTCCGGCCAAAGCTCGCGTCATACGTCGACGTCTGGATCTTGAATTCCTGAATGGCGTCGGGATTAGGGATCGCGATGCCGGTGTACAGGCCGGCGTCGCCCGCGTTGCCGTTGCCGGCTGCGTTGTTGATGCCGACACCGTCCATCTGGAAATTGTTCTTCTCCGGGCTGGCTCCATTGACGCTCATGTTCTGCGAGCCGCGTCCGAAGCCTGCGCCGTTACTGACGTCGACGGCAACCCCCGTCGACATGCCGATCACCTGGGTAAAATTGCGGCTGGCCAGGGGAATCGAGGTAATGGTTCCACCGGACACGGTAGTCCCCAGCGTGGAGGAGGCGGTCTGAATGGTTTCCGTCACGGCCTCTACCGTAATTTGCTCAGTAGCGGCGCCGACTTCCAGGCTGCGATTCAGAACCGCGGTTTCCGTCACGCTCACAGTGAGTGGACCGACCTCAGAGGTCTTGAACCCCGTCGCTCCGAACCTCGCGCGATAGGAGCCTGGTTCGAGCAGGTTAAACCGGTACGACCCGTCCGTGCCGGTGGTTCCCGTTCGTGTTTGGTTGGTGGCCGTGTTGGTAAGCGTTATCGTGGCGTTCACCAGCACAGCGCCGGACGCATCGGTGACGATTCCACTGAGCGCGCCGGTTCCAGCCGACTGCGCCATGACACACGGAGTCGTTGTTACGACTAGCGCCAGGGCCAAGACAGCATTGCAGAAGTGTGACGATTTCATGAAGTCCCCCTATCTGGCGGGGAATGTTTTCACAGCACGCGGCCGTTGTCAATCGGGTACGGTGTGAGTTCTATGGGGCCCGAATCCGCTGCTTTTACTCCCCACGGCGGGAGACCGGCGTGTAGGAGCGGGACGGTGAGCAAGGGGGAACAACGGTCAACACAAGGGAGGTTGCTCGCGGAGACGGGTAAAAGGGCTACTTCGCCGCGCGCGGGGACCATCGGTACCCGTCATCAAACTCGACTCCCAAGACGTAACCGGAAGCACCCGACGCGCAATGCGTCACCTTGCCGGCAAATTCCTTGTCTTGATAACCGAGAGAGAGTATGGTCCCAACCTTGACGGGATGCTGTGCTCGTATCGAAGCTCCCGAGCGGGAGATGTCCGCCAAGTATGCGGAACCTTGTAGTATCTCGCCGGTGTGATCCGTCCACCTAAGACTCACGGGGTCTTCGCGATGTGCCCGGAGGTCGAAACGCCTGTCGTTCATAACAAACGTCCTATCGGCCGAGACACGCGGATCATTTAGGCTGGTCACTCTTGGTGACCATTCATGGGGCCCCGAAGCCGCTGATTTTACTCCCCACGGCGGGAGACCGGCGCGTATGCTGGCGAAACCATCGGACATTTCTAGCCCCTTCCAGGCGGCCCTTCACGGCAGGATCTAGAATGCCGCTTCTTAGCTTAGGACCGGTCCAAGTCCTCCGATGGAGAGCACTCGAACTCCTGGCTTAAGGATGGTCCCGATGGAATCGACACGGAGTCGCCCTAGAACGGAAGTGGCGGACCGCACTGGAAATATCAGCCGCGGCAATTCGTGATGTAACCAAATCGCGCGTGGGAAGTATTCCCAGTAATGACTAGCTTGTGGGCCGACATTAAGTACGCTTGCCGTTCGCTGCGCAAGGCTCCCATGTTCACCACCGTGGCCGCGCTGTCTCTCGCGCTCGGTATCGGAGCGAACACAGCCATTTTCAGCCTGCTGGATCAGGTTCTGCTGCGCCTGCTGCCGGTGAAGAATCCCAAGGAATTGGTGCTGTTCATCATGCGTGGCCAGCACTACGGGGGTAATTGGGGTCCAAACGCCGTGTCCTATCCGATGTACCGGGATTTCCAGGATCACAACGAGGTGTTCTCGGAGATGTTCGGACGATACTCCTTTACCTCGAGTTTTACCGCGGACGGCGCTACGGACCGGGTTCAAGCCGAGATGGTCTCGGGCACTTATTTCCCGACCTTGGGCGTGGGGGCCGCCATCGGGCGAACCTTTACGCCGGACGACGACAAGACGCCCAGCGGCCATCCACTAGTTGTTCTTGGCTACAGCTTTTGGGAGACGCATTTCGCGAAGGATCCGAATGTTCTGGGAAAAAAGGTCCTTGTGAACAACGTACCGATGACCATCGTGGGCATCGCGCAAGCGGAATTCTACGGCATCGATCTGGGCAACGCCGCGCAAATCTTCGTTCCGATCATGATGCAGCCCGAAGTGCTGCCGTTTAATAAGACTTTCCTTACGGATCGGCGGACACGCTGGGTAAACGCATTTGGGAGGCTGAAGCCAGGCGTCACCCAAGTTCAGGCCCAGGCTTCTCTTCAGCCCTTCATGCATTCGATCCTGGAAATGGAGGTCCGCGAGCCCGCCTTCCGAACCGCGTCCGAACTTGTACGCGAACAGTTTCTGAAATGCTACATGGATCTGGTTCCCGGCTCCCAGGGACGTTCGTTTGTGCGGCAGCAGCTTCGAGCCCCCCTGTGGGTCCTGATGGCCATCACCGCGACTGTGCTATTGATCGCGTGCGCAAATCTGGCGAACTTACTATTAGCCAGAGCCGCGGGACGTGAGAAAGAAGTCGCGGTACGCCTGGCTGTGGGCGCCAGCCGCTGGCGTATCGTGAAACAGCTTCTTACGGAGAGCCTTCTGCTTGCGGCATTGGGAGGTGTGGCCGGCATTGCGATCGCATTTCTGGCCGACAAGATTCTGCTGGCCGCGTTCCTGCCTACCGATTCGCAGGGTCTGAAGATCTCGATGACGCCGGATTTCCGTGTGCTGCTCTTCACCCTGGGATTGACGCTGCTGACAGGTTTACTGTTCGGACTGTTCCCGGCGCTGCGGACGACTAAACCGGATATCGCACCGACATTGAAGGATCAGGCCGGCGCAGTGGTGGGCGGCGGCAACGTCAAGCTCCGTAAGGCGCTGGTGGCGACGCAGGTGATGTTGTCTCTCCTGTTGCTGGTGGGAGCGGGGCTGTTCTTGAAGAGCTTGAGTAATTTGAGAAATCTGGGGCCGGGATTCCCGGTGGAACGGCTCATTGGGGTCAATCTGAATCCTTCCCTGATCGGTTACAACTCGGAACGAGTGAAGCTGTTCTACCAGCAACTCACCGACAACTTGCGCGCAGTTCCCGGCGTGCAATCGGTGGGGCTTGCCGCCGTGCGCATTCTAAAAAACAACGAGTGGGACAACTGGGTGAGCATCGAAGGGTATACGCCCAAACCGGGCGACCGTCCCGACGCCTTTATGAATTCGGTCAGCCCCGACTACTTCACCACACTCGGCGTGCCTGTCGTCGCGGGACGCGACTTCACGACACAGGACACTCAGGAGATTCTGCATAGGGAACCGGACAACTGGGTGCCGACCAAGATCATCGTCAATGAGTCGTTCGTAAAGCGCTACTTCAATGGCCGTAGCGCGATTGGCCGGCGCGTGGGATTTGGGATCGACCCCGGCACAAAGACCGATATGGAGATCATTGGCGTGGTGAAGGACATCAAATACATGAACCTCCGCAACGAGATTCCGGATCAGGCGTTCCTGCCCTATTTGGCATCCCGCAACCAGGGAGGCATGACGGTCTTCGTCCGGACCGCCGCGGACCCCAATAAAATGTTTTCGATCCTGCGGACAAAGATCCGGGAGCTGGACGCGAACTTGCCGGTTTACGGTATGCGCACAGTCCAGGAGGATCTGAATGACACGCTGGTTACGGAGCGGATGACGGCGAACCTGTCGGCGGTCTTCGGGTTCCTGGCGACACTTCTCGCCGTAATCGGACTTTACGGAGTAATGGCGTATTCGGTGGCGCGCCGGACGCGCGAGATCGGCATCCGCATGGCACTGGGGGCCTTGGAAGGCAGAGTCGTCTGGATGGTCATGAAGGAAGTCCTGGTGCTCGTGGTCCTAGGAGTAATGGTGGCCTTGCCCGCGGCGTTCGGGCTGACGCGCTTGATTCGCGCGCAGCTCTACGGTGTTACTCCCAACGATCCTTGGACGATGGTGCTGGCGACGGTCGGATTGATATTGGTCGCGTGCGCAGCGGGATACGTTCCCGCTCTTCGCGCCAGCCGAGTCGACCCCATCCGGGCGTTGCGGTATGAATGAAGCACCTGGCTGCACTCTTCCGAGGTTGCATCAGGCGTTTGCGGCCCTGCGGAGTGGCTCGGCCCGAAACTTCATCGCGGCGCGAATTCCGAGCGCGACGAAGGCTAACAAGGCCACGAGCTGCGTGATTTGGAAGGGCGGTTCCGACTGGGTGGGCGCGAGCGCTCTAAGCGCAGGGATTTTCTGGAACGACTGCACGATCAGGACGAAGAAGTTCAGATAGAGTGCGATCACGGACGTGATGACGTACGTCCTGCGCCAGGCGCCGGCGAGAGCAAAGCGATAGAGCGCGAGGATCGCTGTCGCCAATACGATCAGGGACACGATGCCGACACCCTCCGCGGGGGTGAAGCCGTGAAACGGGAAGAAGAAGCCGGTCACGCTGGTGGCCACGGTGGTGGTCAGAAAGGTTTTGGTCCAGCCGCTGGACTGCTTCGCCTGGAGCAGTCCGTATAAGACAACAACGCCCGAACCGATCCCGACCAAACTCAAAGCAACGTGAAAGATCGTGAGTGCGCTTAAGAGCATGAAGGCCTCCTGGCGCCTAGTTTACTTCTCTATTCTATTTCTTAGGCCAGACGACTCCTTGGTCCTTCTTGGTGACCGCCGCGAGGCCTTTGTAGACGAACTTCTGCACGCGCTGGCCGCGGTAAGTTTCGGTGGTGAAGATGTTGCCCTTGGAGTCCGTGGCGATGCTGTGAACGGCGTAGAACTGGCCGGGCTGGCGGCCGCCGTCGCCGAAGCTGGTCAGGATCTCCAGCGTCTCGCGCAGCATCACGTAGATCTTCTCGTTCGCGCCATCGACCAGATACATGTACTTCTGCTGCGGATCCTTGGAGAAGGCGATGTCCCACGCGGAGCCGTCGCCTAGCGTGTTCTTAGCGATGAAGGTTTCCTTGACGAAGGTCCCGTCAGGTTTGAACACCTGAATGCGGTCGTTGACGCGATCGCAGACGTAGAGCATGTTGTCGACCGAGAGCTCGGCACAGTGCACGGGGTTGCGAAACTGCTGCGCGGGCGGAGCATCGGGACGATAGGGTCCGAGATTTGTATCTTCGGGCTTATTGCCATACGCGCCCCAGTGGCGCTTGTACTTGCCGGTATCAGCGTCGAACACGATCACGCGCTTGTTTCCGTAGCCGTCGGCGATGTACAGCTCGTTGGTCTTGGGGTCGACGAAGATCTTGGCGGGCAGGCCCAGGTTCTCGACATCATTGCTGCCCTGGCTGGCTCCCGGCTTGCCGATCGCCATCAGGAATTTGCCTTCCTGGGTGAACTTCAGGACCATGCTGTCGTGGTAGCGGGGAGGACCGCCGGGAGCGGCTTTTGCTTTTGCGGCCTGCTTAGCCTGGGTTGCGGCAGCGCCTGGTGCGGCGTTGCCGGCGGACTCCGCAGTCGCGGGCGCGTTCGCGGTGCGGCCGTTGCCGCCGATCCACACGTTGCCTTTGTAGTCGACCGTGATGCCGTGGTTCGACGCGGGCCACTCGTAGCCTGGGCCGTCCTCGCCTCCCCAACTGTTTAGGAGATTGCCGTCTTCGTCAAACTCGAGAATTGCGGGTGCAGGCTTGCAACATTCCGACGCGACCGGAGTGGCGGCCGCGTAGGTCTCCATTCGCTCCAGCGAGCCGGCGCGATGAATGATCCAGATGTGATCCTTGCTATCGACCGACACACCGATGGTATTGCCCTGGATCCAGTGGTTGGGCAGCGGCTTGGGCCACATCGGGTCGACTTCGAACCGGGGCGCCTGGACGCCGGCGGCTTCGACGGTGGCTTTTTTCTCCAGCCAGGTGGACCCGATTCCGAGCGCAGCGACCACCGTGATGAATGCAAGACCGATACCAAGATTACGTTTCATGTTGGGCTGATGCTATCATCCCGGAAACTTCGAAGTCAACCTATCGACAGGTAAGAGTGTGATCTAATGATTGGTCATGAAATATGCCGTAATTTTTGTGGCTGTCGGCGCGAGCATCTTCGCGCAGGACAATTCGAAGCCGAATCCCTATCGGACCATCGAGAACTGGGCCAAGCTCCCGGACGGAAGATCGTGGGGCTCGACCAGCGCCGTCGATATCGATCGCGACGGCAGGAGCGTCTGGGTCGGGGAACGATGCGGGGCGAATAGCTGCGCCGGAAAGACCGACGATTCCATCCTGCACTTCGATGCTTCCGGGAAACTGATCAAGAGCTTCGGGTCCGGCATGTTCTTGTTCCCGCACGGCATTGCCGTGGACAAGGATGGCAACGTCTGGATCACCGACGGTCAGGCGGCGAGCGGAAAAGGATTTACGGTCGTTAAGTTCAACCCGGATGGAAAAGTTCTGATGACGCTGGACTACGCGTTTAATCAACCCAACGATGTCGCGATCGCTCCCAACGGCGACATTTTCGTCGCGGAAGGGCACACGCCGATGATGGGCTCGGCGCGGATTTTGAAGTTCAATAAGGATGGGAAATTTCTAAAGGAGTGGGGCAAGCACGGTTCAGGGCCGGGAGAACTCGAGGTGCCGCATGCACTGGCGCTCGATTCACGAGGACGATTGTTCGTCGGCGACCGCGCCAACAATCGGGTCCAGATCTTCGATCAGGACGGGAAATTTCTCGACCAATGGAAACAGTTCGGGCGCCCGAGCGGGTTGTATATCGACAAGAACGATATTCTGTACGTCACCGACTCGGAGTCGACCGACAAGGAAGGCTACGGGTACAATCCCGGTTGGAAGCGAGGCATCCGGATCGGCAGCGCGAAAGACGGAGTAGTGACCGCTTTCATTCCCGATCCTCTGGTGCCGACGGGCGCGCTTCCGGCGACCAGCATTTCGGAAGGCGTCGCGGCGGATGTGGATGGCGTGATTTACGGCGCCGAGGTCGGCTCGAAGTCGCTCAAGCGGTACGTCAAAGCGAAATGAAGCTACTGTTCACCCTTGCTGTGAGCGCGATGCTGGCCGCCGGGCAGACTGCGGCTTATCGCGCGCCGCGTGCGGACGGAGGCAGGCCCGACATGAACGGAATCTGGCAGGCGATCAACGAGGCTAACTACGATCTTCAGGCCCACACAGCGCGTCCCGCGATGGCACTTCGCGCGGGACCGTATGGTCCAGTGCCCGCCGCGGCGGTGCTGGCGCTCGGCGCGGTCGGCTCGGTACCGCCCAGCCTCGGGGTGGTCGAGGGAGACGAGATCCCGTATAAGCCCGATGCTCTCGCCAAGAAGAAGGCGAACCAGGAGAACTGGCTGACGCTCGATCCGGAGATCAAGTGCTACCTGCCGGGCGTGCCGCGGGCCACCTACCTGCCGTATCCGTTCCAGATTTTTCAGAACGCGAGCAGGATCTTCTTCGCTTACGAGTATGCGGGCGCGGTGCGCGATATCTACCTGAAAGACCCCGGGCCCGCCCCGGTTGATTCCTGGATGGGGCAATCGGTCGGGCATTGGGAGGGAGAGACTCTGGTAGTCGACGTCACGGGCATGAACGACCAGACCTGGTTCGATCGATCCGGGAATTTTCACAGCGACGCGGTCCATGTCGTCGAGCGGTACACGCGCACCAGTCCCGACGTGATCAGCTACGAAGCGACCATCGAAGATCCGAAGGTTTTCACGCGTCCGTGGAAGATTCGCATGCCACTGTACCGGCGTCAAGACACACAAATTTTGGATTTCAAGTGTCCCGAGTTCGTCGAAGAATTGCTGTATGGCCCCCTGCGAAAGAAGCCCCTGGCAAAATAGGAGACACAATGAGGAATATATTCATCTTGCTCATCCTGGCAGCCATTACTCTGGCTGCGCAGGCGCCGAAACCTTACACTCCTCCTCGCATGCCGGACGGTCATCCGGATCTTCAAGGGACCTACGACCTGGCCACTCTGACCCCGCTGGAGCGCGCGGCAGGCACGAACGCGGTACTGACCAAGGAGGAAGCGGCCAAGCTCGAACGCGGCGCAGCCGTGGCCCGCGAAGAAGGGGACAAATCCATCAGAGGCGACCGGCCCGCTCCACCCAAGGGCGGGGACGGATCCAAGGGCTCTGCGGGCAACGTGGGCGGATACAACACCGGATGGCTTGACCCGGGGTCGACTTACACAGTGGTGGATGGGCAGAAGCGCAGCTCCATCGTGATCGATCCTCCGAATGGGCGGGTGCCCGCCATGAAGCCGGAGGCGCTCCGGCGCATGCTCAGTCTGGTCGCCCGGCCAACCTCCGACGCGCAGGAGAGCAACGATACCGGACTCGAACCGGCAGGATCCTACGACGATCCCGAGCGCCGTCCTTTGGGAGAGCGCTGCCTGCTCGGATTTGGATCCACGTCGGGACCGCCGGCGCTGCCGGACTATTTCTACAACAATCTTCATCAGATTGTGCAGACGCGCGATACCGTGATGATCCTCACGGAAATGGTGCACGATGCCCGCATCGTCCGGATGAACGCCCAGCATCTGCCCAAGTCGATCCGCAGATGGATGGGCGATTCGGTGGGTCACTGGGAAGGAGACACGCTGGTAGTGGACACCACGAATTTCACGGACAAGACGCGCTTCCGTGGATCGACCGAGAATCTGCACGTGATCGAGCGCTTCACGCGGGTGGACGCCAGAACTCTCCTGTACCGCTTCACGATTGAGGACCCGGAGACCTGGGAGAAGCCTTGGTCGGGCGAATACGCCTGGCCGGCCACCGACTCTCACATCTATGAGTACGCCTGCCACGAAGCCAATTACGCGCTGAGCGATATCCTGCACGGCGCGCGGGTGCGAGAAGCGGAGCAAGGAAAATGAAAACGATATTGATCACAGCCTTTCTTCTAGGCGGAGTGCCCGCCATGGCGCATCACGCGTTTGGAGGCGAATTCGACGCGAACCGGCCGGTGCTGTTGCGGGGCAAGGTGGTGAAGGTCGAGTGGGTCAATCCGCACGCCTGGATTCATGTTGAAGTAGCGAAGCCCGATGGCGGCAAGGAAGTGTGGATGGTGGAGGGAGGCAGCCCGAACTCGCTGCTGCGGCGCGGCGTCACGAAGGCGAGTCTTCCCGAGGGCACGGAAGTGGTCGTGGACGGGTACCAGTCGCGGGATCACACGGTGCTCCGGGCGAATGGCCGCAATGTGACATTCGCCGATGGCCGCAAGCTGTTCCTGGGATCGTCGGGTCCGGGCGAGCCCCCGAAGGACGCGGTTCCTACGGATCAGGCCAAGCCTCCCGCGCGTTAGGAGGTCCCATGGTGAGAGTTGTCCTGGTAGCTTTGGTGGCGTGCCTGGCCTTCGGCCAGGAGAAACCCAACAACTATGCCGACACAAAATCATGGTTGTGCCGGCCCGGCCAGCATGATGCCTGCGACGTCGATCTGACTACCACGGTCATTGCGCCGAACGGCAAGCTAACGCGCGAGACATGGAAAGCCGATGCGAACGCGCCCATCGATTGTTTCTACGTGTATCCGACGGTCTCGACGGACGCGACGCCGAATAGCGACATGAACCCGGATCCGGCGGAGCTGAACGTCATCCGCCAGCAGTTCGCGCGTCTCGGATCGAAGTGCCGCTTGTATGCGCCGATGTACCGGCAGATAACGCTCGCGGGGCTGGGACGGCTGCTCGCGGGCGCGGCCAGCGGCGTTGCGATCGACAAGGGGGTGCACTACGACGATGTGCGCGACGCGTGGAACTACTATCTGGAGCACGACAACAAGGGGCGAGGGTTCGTGCTGGTCGGCCATTCTCAGGGTTCGTACATCCTGGCGGAGCTCATCCGCCAGGAGATCGACGGCAAACCGGTCCAGGCGCGCATGGTTTCGGCGATCCTGCCCGGCGCAACGATCCCCGTCGCGCGCGGAAAGGATTTCGGCGGCAAGTTCCAGCACGTCCCGCTGTGCCGTTCGGCGTCGCAGACCGGATGCCTGATCGCGTATTCGTCGTTCCGCGCGACCAGCCCTCCCCCGGCCAATACGCGTTTCGGCAAAGTGCCTGATGCCCACATGGCGGCCGCGTGCACGAATCCGGCAGCACTTAGCGGAGGCAGCGGCGAATTGCACGCCTATCTTTCCTCGGACGGACAGACCATTGTTTCGAAAACTCCGGTGAAGCCGTGGGTCAAGCCGGAACGGCCGATCGAAAGCCCGTGGGTGAGTGTGCCAGGTTTGCTCACCGCACGATGCACCACCAATGACAATGCCACCTTTCTGGAGATCACCGTCCATGGCGATCCGTCCGGCCCTCGCACCGACGACATCGTCGGCGACCTGGGTGCGGGCGGCCAGATCGCAACCGACTGGGGCTTGCATCTGGTTGACATGAACCTGGCGATGGGCGACCTGGTCGACATCGTCGGCCAGCAGGCCAAGGCCTGGGTGAAGGCTAAACGTTAACCGCAGCCGCGCCACTCAAGAAGAGCGCCGCGAGTAGACGGCCGACCTGATTGGGCGAGAGCGGTCCGTCACGGCGATACCACACGGTCACACGATTCATGATCCCGAGCAAAGCCAGGGAGAGGTACTTCACTTCGATGTCCTGGCGCAAGACTCCGGCATCCCGGGCCTCCTGCAAGACCGACCGCACGAAATTCTCGTAGGCGTCGCGCAGTTTCATCACCTGCTCGAACCGTTTTTCGGAGAGAGCGTGCATTTCCGTGAAGGTAGTCGCATGCTTGGCTTCATCCCGCAGAAGGCTTTCAATGTGACTGCAGATCAGGGCTTGCGTGCGCTCCAGAGGATCGTGAATGTCTCGAATCGCGGTTTCGACGTCGTTCTGAATCTGCGTCAGCGAAGACTGGCAAATGAGGAAGAGCAGATCCTCTTTGCTCTCGACGTGGTAGTACAACGTGGCTTTCTGAATGCCGAGAATCCCGGCGACTTCCCGCGTGCTGGTGGCGGCATAACCCTTGCGCGAGAACAGTCCAACGGCGGCGTCGAGAGCGCGGGAGAGGGCAGGATTGTCCGGCACTAACGGCGTCTTGCGCGCGCGCGCCGGTTTCTTTTCCTCGACACCTTTCTTTCGATCCACGGCCAGGTCCGGCAGCGTCACGCGGGGGCGCACGCTGGGCGCGGCCGCGCCGTCGAGGAACACTTTGGTGAACATTTCGGCGAGCTGGTCTTCCGCTAGCGCCCTGCCTCTCCGGAACCACAGCGAGGCATGGTTCAGGATGCTCATCAGCTCCAGGTTCAGATATTTAGCGGGTACGTCGCCGCGGATCGCGCCGGCGGTCTGAGCGTTTTCCAGAGTAGATCGCGAGAAATGCTCGTACTTATCGCGCAAGGCCAGGACTTCCGCGCGGTGACGAGCGGAAAGCGAGCGGGACTCGGTTAGCTGAGTCACGTTGCGCTGTTGATGCTGCAACAAAGTGGTGAGGTGCGCGTGGATGAACACCTGGATCCGCTCCAGAGGACACTTCGCCTGATTGACCTTCGCGGGTACGTCCGCAAGGAAGGGCTCGAGCGAGGAGACGCAGATGCGATAGAGCAAGTCCTCTTTGCTGGCGATGTGGTGGTAGAGCGACGCCTGCTGAATGCCGAGAGCGGCGGCGATCTCGCGGGTGGTGGTTGCCCCAAACCCCTGCCGCCAGAACAACTCCGCAGCCGTGTCGAAAAGCCGGTCCGTGGTCGCACTATCCGGCGCGGCAGTTGAGGTGTGCGTCATTGAGCTTGCGAAAGGGCTGCGTACCCGAGTTGCTAGATTCTATTATGCCTGTCTTGCCACTTTTTGAGTTGAACAGTTGTTAAGTGTACACTATTTCTAACGATCGACCGGTAGAAGGTGAGGTTTATGACACAGCCAAGAAACTGGACGAGACTCCTGGCGCTTGCCGGCGCCCTCGCGGTCTTTCTTCCGGATGCCCAGGCGGCAAAGTATCTGGAACTCGGAGGTGTGCCGTGCGCGACGCCACCCCCCCCTGCATTGCGGTGACGCGAATTGTCCGGGAGCGCTGGTCACCGAACAAGGAACCGCGGTTGAGCCCAAAACCGGACGCAAGTTTTTCCTCGACTATCCCTGCGACTTAAAGCGCGGCGAAAAGGTCACCTTCATCCTGAGCCTGCACGGCGCAGGTTCGTACGGCAACTGGCAGCGCCATTACTTTCCGATCATGGATTACGCGCAGAAGTATCGCCTGGTGATCGCCACTCCCAATGCTCCACCGAGGGTGTGGGCTCAGGTTGACGACCAGTATCTTCAGAACATCGTGAACCTGGTCTATGACCAGGTGGGAACGAAGAGCATCAAGGCGTTCTGGCTGGCGGGGCATTCCCAGGGCGGCATGACATCGAACCGGCTAGTGCGGACGGACTTCTTCAAACAGAGAGTCGACGGCTGGCTCAGTCTCTCCGGAGGCCGTCTGGGGCCGACGCCGCCGATCCCGGCGAGTTTTTTCGCCGCTGTTCAAGGGGGCGCGAATGCGACTAAGGGACCGGCGCCAGGGCGTGGCGCTCTTCCTACTGCTCCACAAGGGCTGCCGGACGCGACGTTCTCCTTCATCTTCGAAACCGGCGAGCACGAATTGGGCGATCAGCCAATTCCTGACGCATCGCCGTGGGCCACGAAGCTCGGCTGCAGCGCGCGCCTTCGCCGGCCGGATGTGATCGACACCAAAGCGGGCTACGTCTACGACGGAACGCGGCAGGATCCAGGCTCGGATGCCTGGGGCCGGTTGCCCAGGCCGGGGACCGCAGAAGTTTTCGAGTATCCGAAGTGCAAAGACGGCCGCTTGGTCGCGGACGTGGTCCGTATGGGCAAGGGCCACACCGAGGGGCTAGAGCCTCGGGTGACGGAGCAATTGGTGAAGCTAATGGTGTCGGCGAAGAAGTGAAGCGGCGGCGCTGAATTAGCGGGCTCTGGTAGCTTGGGAGTTGATCTCCTTTTCCAACATCCACAAGCAGTATGGCAAACAGTTAATCTTTGTCGACGCTTCCTTTCAGTTGAACCCCGGCGAAAAGGTCGGCCTGGTGGGCCCCAACGGCGCGGGCAAGACGACTCTTTTCCGCATGGTAGTCGGCGAGGAATCTCCCGACGAAGGCGATGTCTCGGTTCCGAAGAAGCTGACCATCGGCTATTTCCGGCAGGACGTGGAGGAGATGAAAGGCCGATCGGTTCTGGACGAGGCTATCGCCGGGAGCGGGCGTGCGGGCGATCTGCACCACGAGCTGGAGGATCTCCAGAGGGCCATGGAAGATCCCGAGCGCGCGGACGAGATGGACAAGATCCTCGATCGCTTCGGCCACGTGCAGGAAGAGTACGACCACCTGGGCGGCTATGCGCTGGAGGCGCAAGCTCGGGAGGTGCTGCACGGTTTGGGTTTCCAGGACGACCAGATCGACGGCGATGTGGGAGCGCTTTCAGGCGGGTGGAAAATGCGCGTCGCGCTGGCGCGCGTGCTGCTGGGACGACCGGATGTTCTGCTGATGGACGAACCGACCAACCACCTGGATATCGAGTCGATCGTCTGGCTGGAACATTTCCTCAAGTCCTATGGGGGCGCGGTTCTGATGACGTCGCACGACCGCGAGTTCATGAACCGCATCGTCTCGAGGATCGCGGAGATCGATGCGGGGGAAATTATCGCCTACTCGGGCGATTACGATTTCTACGAACGCGAGCGCACAATCCGCGAGACCAACCAGCAGGCGGCTTTCGCGCGGCAGCAGTCGATGCTGGCCAAGGAACAGCGCTTTATCGACCGCTTCCGGACGCACGCGGCCAAAGCGGCCCAGGTGCAGAGCCGGATCAAGGCGCTGGACAAGATCGAAAAAATCGAGCTGCCGAAACGACGCCAGGTGGTGAAGTTCGAGTTCCGCGTTCCTCCGCGCTCGGGCGACCAGGTGGCTGTGATCGAGGATCTGCACAAGAGCTACGGCAAGCGGGTGATTTACGACGGGTTCAGTCTCACGGTCCGCAGAGGTGAACGCTGGGCGGTGATGGGCCGGAACGGCGCGGGCAAGACCACGCTGCTCAAAATGATCGCTGGCGCCAGCGCTCCGGATGCCGGAAGCGTGCGGCTGGGGGCCAGTCTTACGATGGGCTACTTCGCGCAGCAGTCGCTGGACGTGCTCGATCCGGATCTGACGGTGATCGAGCAGCTCATCAAGGATTTTCCGCAGGATGGGCTCGGGTCGCTGCGCACGCTGGCGGGGGCGTTCCAGTTTTCGGGCGATGACGTGGACAAAAAGATCCGGTCGCTCTCGGGCGGCGAGAAATCGCGACTGGCAATGGCGCGGATGCTGTATAACCCACCCAACTTTCTCGTGCTGGATGAGCCGACCAATCACCTGGACCTGGCTACCAAGGAGATGCTGGTGGAGGCGCTCAAGGATTTCGAAGGCACGATGATTTTCGTGTCGCACGACCGCATGTTCCTGCGGGGCCTGGGCTCGCGGGTGCTGGAACTGGGAGGCGAAAGCGGCACGGATCGCACTCCCGTGGTCTATCCGGGGTCGTACATCGAGTACGTCCAAGCGATCGGGCACGAGGCGCCGGGAATCATTGCGTGACACAAGAATCGGAATCTCGATAAGCTGGTTCCAGGCTCCCACGCGCGTTCTTAACCTATGAAACCCTCTCAAACACCGAAGAATCCCTGTTTCTCCTCCGGACCTTGCGCCAAACGGCCAGGCTGGAGCATCGACGTGCTCAAAGGCGCCGCGCTGGGGCGGTCGCACCGCGCCAAAGTCGGCAAGACCAAGCTGGCGGACGTTATCGCGCGCAGCAGGAAACTACTGGGGATCCCCGATTCGTATATGCTCGGCATTGTTCCCGCCTCCGATACGGGCGCGGTGGAAATGGCGCTGTGGTCGCTTCTTGGCGAACGGGGAGTGGACGTTCTGGTCTGGGAGAGCTTCGGCAGTGGCTGGGCCAGCGACTGCAAAAATCAGCTCCAGCTGAAAGACCTCCGCGTCGTTAAGGCCGATTACGGTAAGCTTGCCGATCTGCATCAAATGGACTGGGCTCGCGATGTCGTCTTCACCTGGAACGGAACCACTTCGGGCGTGTGTGTTCCGAACGGCGACTGGATCGCCGCTAACCGGGCTGGACTGGCGATCTGCGACGCCACCTCGGCGGTTTTCGCCATGGACATTCCGTGGGAAAAGCTGGACGTGGTCACCTGGTCCTGGCAAAAGGTGATGGGCGGGGAAGGCGCGCATGGAATGATCGCGCTCAGTCCCAGCGCCGTCAAACGCCTGGAGACGTTTATTCCGGATCGTCCCATGCCGAAGATCTTTCAAATGACCAAAAGCGGCAAGCTAATCGACGGGATCTTCCAGGGTGAGACCATCAACACGCCCTCCATGCTGTGCGTGGAGGATGCTCTGGACAGCTTGAAGTGGGCGGAATCCATCGGCGGTTTGCGGGCGCTCATCGCACGGTCCAAGGCCAACCTCAAGTGTCTCGAAGACTGGGTCGCGCAGTCGTCCTGGGCAGCGTTCCTGGCCGATGAAAAGTCCAGCCGTTCGAACACCTCGATTTGTCTTAAGATCAAGGACCCGGCCTTCACCTCGCTCTCCGCCGACGAGCAAAGCATGCACGTCAAGTCCATTGTGTCGATCCTGGAGAAGGAACGCGCGGCCTATGATATCGGAGCTTATCGCGACGCGCCCGTGGGGCTGCGGGTCTGGGGTGGCGCGACGGTGGAAACCTCCGACATCCAGGCGCTTCTTCCCTGGCTCGATTGGGCTTACGGCCAGGCCATGACCGCCTTTGGAGAGGCGACCCGGCTTTAAATCGGATAAAGAACATCGCGCCGCAGGTGATATAATCCCCGCCAGGATTTTATGCGGCGCGCACTCTCCTATTTTTGGCTGATCCTCGTGCCTCTCAGTGCCCAGACGGGAGCCAAAAACGGAGAGTGGCCGACCTATGGCGCCGATCTGGGGAACACGCACTATTCGCCGCTCGATCAGATCAACGCCAACAACTTCAATAAGCTGCAAGTGGCCTGGCGGCTCAAGACCGACAATTTTGGTCCGCGTCCGGAAACCAATCTCCAGTCGACTCCCTTGATGGTCAAGGGAGTCCTGTACACGACGGCGGGTACGCGCAGGGCCGTTGTGGCGCTGAATGCTGCCACGGGCGAATTTCTGTGGAGTCATAGCGAAGACGAGGGTGCGCGCGGGACCAACGCTCCGCGGCAGCTCTCCGGGCGCGGGCTGGCCTATTGGACGGACGGCCGACCCGGAAGCAATGACGAGAGGATTCTTTACGTCACACCCGGCTACCGCCTGATCGCGCTCAACGCGAAAACCGGGAATCCGGTGTCGGGCTTCGGCCGCAACGGAGTCGTGGACCTGAAACTCGACGACGATCAGGAAATCGATCTCGAGACCGGGGAAGTCGGGCTCCATGCGACGCCGGTGGTGGCGAACGATGTCGTGATCGTCGGCGCGGCGCATCGCGCATCGGGTGCTCCGAGGGTGAAGCACAACGTCAACGGTTACGTGCGCGGGTTCGACGTCCGCACGGGCAAGCGCCTGTGGATCTTCCATACGATTCCTCGTCCAGGGGAATTCGGACACGATACGTGGGAAAAAGATTCCGCCGAGAATACCGGTAACGCCGGTGTCTGGGGGCAGATTAGCGTGGATCCGGACCTGGGGATGGCATTCATCCCGGTGGAACTTCCCACCGGCGACGAATATGGCGGCCACCGTCCGGGGAATGGCTTGTTCGGAGAGAGTGTGGTCGCGCTGGATCTGAAAACCGGCCAGCGAAAATGGCACTACCAACTGGTCCACCACGGGATCTGGGATTTTGATATCCCCTGCGCGCCGATGCTGATCGATATCACCATCAACGGCCGCATGGTGAAAGCCGTCGCGCAGCCGACCAAGCAGGGAATCTTGTATACCTTTGATCGCGTGACCGGGCAGCCGATCTGGCCGTTCGAGGAAAAGCCCGTGCCCAAAGGCGATGTGCCGGGCGAGAGGTATTCGCCCACGCAACCCATACCTACAAAGCCTCCGGCATACGGTGTGGCTGGTATTCCCTCGGTGGACGATCTGATTGATTTCACGCCGGAACTGAGAGCCGAGGCTTTGAAGGCTGTCTCGAAGTACAAGATCGGCCCCATCTTCACCCCGATCGTGGTCAGCAAGCCAGAAGGACCGTTCGGCACCATCCTGACTACTGGCGTGACCAATTGGCCAGGTGGCTCGTACGATCCGGAATCGCACATTTTGTACGTGCACGCGGCCACCGGGATGGTTTCGAACGGCCTTGTTCCCGGAGATCCTACTCGCTCCGAGTTTGCCTGGGTGGGGGGAAATGCCGCGCCCACCGGAGAAGCGCCTGCGTTGCGTGTGCAAGGCATGCCGCTGGTGAAGCCGCCATGGGGGAGCATCGTCGCCATCGACATGAACCAGGGCGAGATTCTTTGGAAGATCGCGAATGCGGAGACGCCGGACAATGTTCGCAATCATCCGGCGCTGAAGGGCCTGAATATCCCGCGCACAGGCCGGTCGGCGAATACGATTGGGCTACTGATCACGAAAACGCTGCTGATCGCGGGCGAGCCTGGAACGTTTACCCTGCCGGACGGACGTCAGGGCGCCATGCTGCGTGCCTATGACAAAGCCAGCGGCAAGGAGCAGGGCGCGGTCTACATGCCCACGGGCCAGACCGGCACGCCGATGACGTATATGTTGAACGGGAAGCAGTACATCGTGCTGGCCATCGGCGCGACGAATTATCCAGCGGAACTCGTTGCGTTCCGGCTGCCGGATTGAGGAGAGCCAATGAAGAAATTCCTCGGCGTAGCGCTGATGACGGTCGTGATCGTCGCGGGCGCGCGCCTCATATTGCAGAGAAATGGAGCGGAGCGCACGGGCGTGCCGACGTTCGAGGTGGATCCGTACTGGCCTAAGGATCTGCCGAACCAGTGGATGATGGGCCAAGTTTCCGGAATCTTTGTCGACTCGCACGATCACGTGTGGGTTACGAATCGTCCGAGGAGCCTCGAAAACCACGACAAGTACGCCGCGTTCGATCCGCCGCAGGCCGATTGCTGCAAGCCTGCGCCGGCCATCCTGGAATTCGACGCTGCGGGAACCTTCGTGCAGGGCTGGGGCGGCCCCGGAACTGGATATGAGTGGCCGGATAACGAACACGGTGTTTTTGTCGACTATAAGGAGAACGTCTGGGTCGGCGGCAACGGCATGAAGGATACCAACATCCTGAAGTTCACCAAGGATGGAAAGTTTCTGTTGCAGATCGGGCATCACGGGACGACTGGCGGCAGCAACGACACCGAGAACCTGAATCGTCCAGCCGGCATTGTCGTGTATCAGAAGACCAACGAAGTGTTTGTGGCGGACGGGTACGGAAATCGCCGCGTGATCGTCTACGATGCCGACACCGGCGCCTACAAGCGCCACTGGGGAGCGTATGGCAAGAAGCCCGACGATAAGGAATCGAATGCCCGGACGTTCGAGGGTGACGGACCGAAGCAGTTCAATACCGTCCACTCGCTGCGGATCTCGAACGACGACCTGGTCTATGTGGGCGATCGCCGGAATAACCGCATCCAGGTGTTCAAGCCCGACGGCACGTATTTGAAGGAAGCCTACGTCGAGCGGAAAACCACCGGAGAGGAAGGTACCACCTTCGACTTCGCCTTTTCGCCCGACGCGCAGCAGCAGTTCATCTACATCCCGGATGGCACCAACAAGAAGGTCCAGATTCTGAACCGGCAGACGCTCGAGGTAGTGGGATATTTCGGCGGCCATGGCGGGCACGGAGCCGCTCAGTTTTTCCATATCCACAGCATCGCCACGGATTCGAAGGGCAATGTCTACCTGGGCGAGTCGTTCGGAAAACGCGCGCTGAAGTGGAGTTACAAGGGGATTGAAGGCCGCTAGACAGATGAACTCTGGCGAGTGGAGCATTGAAGGCGATCCGGAACGGCGGCCACTCAAGCCCGGCACGCAGATCGGGGTGTACCAAATCGAAGCCGTGTTGGGTGAGGGCGGCATGGGGACGGTCTATCGCGCTCTCGACACCAAGCTGAACCGTCCGGTCGCGATCAAGGTTCTATCCGACGAACTGGCCGACGCCTCGGCGCGGCGTAGGTTCCAGCGTGAAGCTCAGATGGCCTCGTCGCTCAACCACCCGCACATTTTGACGGTACATGACGCGGGCGAGTTCGAGGGCCGGCAATACCTGGTCACGGAATTCATTGACGGCGGCACGCTGAAGGACTGGGCGCGTGTCCAAAAACGTTCGTGGCGGGAGGTCGTCGAACTGCTCATCGGCGTCGCGGATGGCCTGGTCACGGCGCATGCCGTTGGTATCCTGCATCGCGATATTAAACCTCAGAATGTTCTTGTTACCAAGAGTGGCTACGCCAAGCTTGCCGATTTCGGACTGGCGAAGCTCGAAGAGCGGTCCAACCCGGAAGGCGCAACCCAAACCCTTACCGAGGGTATCACCCAGCCCGGCTTGGTGGTGGGCACGGTGGCCTACATGTCCCCGGAGCAGGCTGCTGGGCAACGTGCGGATGCGCGCAGCGATGTGTTTTCCTTCGGCGTCCTGCTTTACGAAATGCTCTCCGGCCAAAGGCCTTTTGCTGGTAGCAGCAATCTGGAGGTCCTCCAAGCCATCGTTCACGCCACGCCTCAGCCTTTGGGAGCCGAATTTCCGGCGGCCGTCCGGCGTGTGATCGAAAAGGCCCTGGAAAAGAAACCGGAGGATCGCTACCAAACGATGCAGGAGCTGGTCGTGGACCTGCGGCGCTTGATGCGTCAGGCCGTGGAGACGGAGGCCGCGGCGGACCGGATGTGGAAGCGAGCGGCGGCGGTGGCCGTGCTGGCGCTCGCTGCATTGGCCGTGTGGAAGTATTGGCCCGCGAGCGGAGCACCGCGATACCGCACGATCGCGGTGCTGCCGCTTCAGAATCTCTCCGGCGATCCCAGTCAGGAAGCGTTTTCCGACGGAACCACGGAGGCGCTCATCTCGGACTTATCGCAAATCCATGCCCTGGCCGTGATCTCCCGTACTTCCGTGATGCGCTTCAAAGGAACCACGAAGAGCATCCGCGAGATCGCCCGTGAGATCCCGGCGGACGCATTCGTGACAGGTTCCTGGCAGCGCGCGGGCGGACGAGTTCGCGTCACTGCCCAGTTGATCAACGCATCCACGGAGCGGAACATCTGGGCCATGGCGTACGATCGCGACAATGCCGACGTACTCAAGCTGGAAGCCGAAGTGGCTCAGGCGATCGCCAGCGAGATCAACACGCAGGTCACGCCCGAGGAATCCAAACGGCTGTCCAGCGCCAAGACCGTGAACCCCGCAGCCCACGATGAGTTCCTGCTGGGCCAGTATCTGAGTTGGAAGACCAGTCCCACGCCCGACGACTTTAAGCAGTCCATCGCGCATTTCGAGAAAGCGATCCAGATCGAGCCAAGTTATGCTCCCGCGTACGCGGGATTGTCGATGGCCTGGACCATGAACTTTGGCACTTACGCAAACTTCAACCAGAGCGTAGGTCCCGCAAGCTCGAACGCCTTGCTTGCGCTTCAACTCGATCCGGACTTGGCCCTAGCGCACGCGGCCGCGGCACACGTGGACAGTGCTTTCAATTGGGACTGGGCCGGCGCGGAAAAGGAGTTCCGGCGGGCGCTGGAGTTTAATCCGGACAGCCTCGAATCCTGCTATTGCTTCGCCATTTTCCTTACTAGCCAGGGACGATTTCCGGAGGCGCTGGACAACCTGGAGCATGCCGCCAAGCTCAACCCGTTTTCCGCGAACGTGCAAGCCATGTACGGCATGGCGCTGCTGTTCGCGCGCAAACCGGAAGAGGCAGTGCCGCATCTTCTGCGTGCCAAGGAACTGGATCCTCAGGATCCCGACATTTACTCTTTCCTGCCTCCCGCGCTGGAAGCAACCGGCAGGACGGAAGAAGCACTCAAGCTGGTTCAGCCGTTGGGTCCCACCAGCTCCCTCGCCGTGGCCTACGCCCGGCTGGGCCGGCGCGCCGACGCCCTCAAGGTGATGCGGCAACTCCACGATCCCATGGATTTGGCCTACGCCTACGTCGCTATCGGGGACGCGAACCGCGCCGTGGAGTGGATCACCAAAGCGCTCGATCAACGAGAATTCATGGCGGAATTCATCAAAGTCGATCCTGCGCTCGATTCCTTGCGGTCCGATCCGCGCTTTCAGGCTCAGGTCGCGCGCCTGAAGATCCCCGACGCGGCGCACTGATCCCCCAGGGTCTCCTTTGACACCGAGGCCACTCGACTGTAGGATCGAAGAAGTTTCCATGACTTATCGCTACTCCGTTGTTCTGCTGATCGCATCGACGGCGGCTGGACAGGCCACTAAGCCCTGGACTCCGCCGCACACTCCGGACGGCCAGCCCGATATCCAGGGAGTCTGGTCCACGGCGACTACCACCCCGCTGGAACGTCCCGCCGAATTCGCTGGGAAATCCACGCTGACTGCCGCGGAAGCCGCCGAGTATCAGAAGAAGGCGATTTACGACGTCAACGGCGACCGGCGCGATGGCGGCGGTGCAGCCGACGTCGGTCGCGCTTACAACGAGTTCTGGCGCGAGCGCGGCCAGGTGGTGCCCGACTTGCGCACGTCGCTGATTACCGATCCGCCGGATGGGAAGATTCCGCCACTGACGCCGGAAGCGCGGAAACGGCAAGCGGATCGCGCGGCTGCCGCTCGAGGGCACGAGTTCGATGGCCCCGAGAATCGCAGCCTGCAGGAACGCTGCCTGCTGGCGACGAACGCCGGTCCCCCCATGACGCCGGCCAATTACAGCGCCAATTATCAGATCGCGCAGGGCCCCGGATGGGTGATTCTGGTGAACGAAATGGCTCACGACGCTCGCGTCATTCCGCTGGACGGTCGTCCGCATGTTCCGCAGGAAATCCGCCAATGGATGGGCGACGCTCGCGGCCATTGGGAAGGCAACACGCTGGTGGTGGAGACCACGAACTTCAGCGATAAGACTGCCTTTCGCGGATCGAGCGACAAGATGCGCTTGATCGAACGCTTCACCCGCACCGGCACCGATTCACTGCTGTACGAATTCACAGTGGACGATCCGGCGACATTCGGCAAGCCCTGGACCGTCAAGATCCCGACCACGAGAGCCGAAGGCGTGATGTACGAATTCGCCTGCCACGAAGGCAACTACGGCATGACGGGTGTTCTGTCCGGCGCGCGCGTGCAAGAAGGGGCTAAAGTGACTCGATGATTCGACGCGTAGTAGCGCCATTCCTCCTGGTGGTTTCGGTCATTCCCGCGCAGCAGGCGCGGCGCGTCGACGACAACACACTGAAGTCCGCGGGTAAAGCGGGCGAAGAATGGCTGACCTACGGGCTGACGCAGAGCGAAACGCGCTACAGCCCGCTGAAGCAGATCGACACCACGAATGTGAGCCGTCTGACTCCGGGCTGGACCTACGATCTGGGAGCTGGAGGCGGGGCGCAGGAAGCCACTCCGCTGGTTTCGAATGGAACGATCTATGGCATCACCAACTGGAGCGTGGTGTTCGCAGTGGACGCCCGCACCGGCAAAGAGCGCTGGCGTTGGGATCCCGAAGTCAACCAGACTGCGGTCTTCCCGAGAATCTGCTGCGGCGTCGTCAACCGGGGCATTGCGATCTACCAGGGCATGATTCTCGCTCCCGCGATCGACGGACGGCTATTCGCACTCAATGCCGAAACTGGCAAGCCGATCTGGGAAGCGCGCGTGGCGTATCCGCAGGACCAGCAGACCATCACCATGGCTCCGCGCATCGCCAAGGGCAAAGTGATCATCGGCGTGAGCGGCGGCGATCGTCCCACGCGCGGATATTTCGACGCCTATGACGCGATGACCGGGAAGAAGGCATGGCGCTTTTACACCGTGCCAGGCGATCCTTCCAAGGGCTTCGAGAGTTCGGCCATGCGCAAAGCGGCCGAAACCTGGGACAACGAATGGTGGAAGCTCGGCGGCGGCGGGGCCGTATGGGACGGAATGGCGTACGATCCGGAAGCGGATTTGATTTACGCCGGCACCGGCAATGCGGAGCCGTGGCCGGGAACGCTTCGCAGCAAAGACGCGCAGGGCAAGGACAATTTGTACACAGCGTCCATCGTCGCGGTGCAACCGGAGACCGGTGAGTTGAAATGGCACTACCAGATGGCGCCGGGCGATTCCTGGGACTACGACAGCGTGCAGCACCTGATCCTGGCCGACTTGAACATCGGCGGGAAGCAGCGCAAGGTGATCATGCAGGCGAACAAAGATGGGTTCTACTACGTTATAGATCGCGTCACAGGACAGTTCATCTCGGCGCAACCTTTCTCGACCGTCAACTGGGCCAAGGGCATCGATCAGAAGACGGGGCGGCCCATTGTAAACCCCGAAGCGTGGTACGGGAAAGAAGCGATTTCGATTTCGCCTGGCGGCGGCGGGGCGCATAATTGGTCGCCCATGTCCTTCAATCCGAACACGGGGTTGGTATACATTCCCACGTCGACCACTTCGAGCCCGTTCACCTACGCGGCCGCTGACACGTATCCGGGAACGGGCACCGGCACTGCGCGTCCGGCGCCTCCCAATCCACTTCCATCTCCGCCGGCGATCGGTCCGGCGCCTTTGTCGGAGGGACAGGGCAATCGCGGTGCGCTGGTGGCTTGGGACCCGGTTTCTCAGACCATGAAGTGGCGCATGCCGGGCGGAGGCGGAATCGGCGGAGGCACTGTGACAACGGCCGGGAATCTGGTTTTCCAGGCGATCAACGACGGACGTCTGGTCGCTTACAGCGCCGACAAGGGCGAGAAGCTCCTGGAGATCCAGACCGGGCTGCGCGGCGGCATGGGACCGCCGGTCACGTATCAACTTGATGGGAAACAGTACGTTGCTGTGATGGGTGGAACGGGTCCGGTGCAACCTCGTAACGGGCAGGCTGCGACGCCGCCCGTAACTCCGCCGGTTTTGCCGAAGCTGCTGACGTACAGTCTTCCGTAGCGCCTGGACTTACTTGGTCGACGCCAGCAATTCCAGCAGTGCCGAGGACACTTCGTCCGGTTTTTCCCGGGGCATGAAGTGTCCGACGCCGTTGATCACGCGGCGTGCGACCAGCGAAGCAAACGCAGCCCGCTCGGCAGGCGGAGATTCTATGGGTGGCCGTGCAATCCCATCGTCCGCGCCGTAAAGGGTGATCGAAGGGCATTGGATCTTGGGCCGCTTGGCCAGTTGCTGCTCCACCGCCTCAAAGCGCTTCTCTCCCGGCGCGTTGCCGATCCGGTGGCGATAGGAATGGATGACTACATCGACGAAATCGGGATTGTCAAAAGAAATTGCCGTGCGGTCGTAGGTCTCGTCGGTGAAATGCCAGTTGGGGGACCACGTTTGCCACAGGAAGCGGCAGAGTGCCCGCCGATTTGCTTTCAGGCCCGCACGCCCGCGCTCGGTGTTGAAGTAGTACTGATACCAGATCCGCTGCTCGGCTTCTGGCGATCCCGGCTGAGAGGCGTTGACGGTATCTTGTATCGTGTAGCCGCCGGCTAGAACCACCGCACGCACGCGATCCGGGTGAAGCGCCGCCGCGATCGCCGCCGCCCGTCCGCCCCAGTCGAATCCGGAAACCGCGAAGCGGGGGAGCCGCAGGGCGTCCGCAAAGTCGATCACATCCTGGCCGATCGCGGCTTGCTCGGCCATGCGGGGAGCAGCCGGATCGCGAAAGCGCGTCGGCCCGTACCCGCGCAAATAGGGAACCAGAACGCGATATCCGGCCTTCGCCAGCGGCGGCGCAACTTCATCGAACGCACGAACGTCGTCGGGGAAGCCGTGCAGCAGGATGACGGGAAATCCTTGGGATGGCCCGCTCTCTTCATAGGCGATGTTCAGGACCGGCGTCTGCACGGAACGCGCGGCCTGCGCCAGGAGTTGGGGCAACGGAGCCAGACCGCCCGCCAAGGCTCCGCCGGCTGCCCGTAGAAACGCTCTGCGATTTCGCGCCTTGGAGTTATCCATAGACGCAATGATAAACTCATATCCGTGAAAACGGTGATTGCAGTGGCGCTGCTGTTTGCAGGCGTGGCGTTCTCCCAAGCCCGAACAAGGGATATCGTTCGTCGCGACAACGTCACCATCGAGGTGATCGCCGAAGGGCGCGGGCCGCTGATCGTGATGCTGCCTTCGCTCGGGCGCGATTCCGAGGAGTTCGATCCGGCGGCAGCACGCATCGCCGCAGCGGGCTTCCGGGTGCTCCGGCCGCAGCCACGCGGGTATGGCCGCAGTGCGGGGCCCATGGAGAACCTGACGCTGCACGATCTGGCCAAGGATGTCGCCGCCGTGATCGAGCGTGAGAACTCAGGTCCAGCGATCCTGGCGGGGCATGCTTTCGGGCATTTTGTCGCCAAGATGACGGCAGTGGATTTCCCGAGACTGGTCCGGGGCGTAATCCTGATCGGCGCGGCGCAGAAGACGCCCGACCCGGAGGTGCAGCGATCGGTCGCGATCGCGTCGGACCCGTCGCAGCCTGAAGCCGAGCGTCTGAAGCATCTGAAGATCGTGTTTTTCGCACCCGGCAATGACGCGCGGCCGTGGCTCGCCGGGTTCCATGCGAGCGTGCGCGCAGCCGAGATCATCGCGCGCGATGCGACTCCGCAGAAGGAATACTACGCGGCGGGTAATGTGCCACTGCTCGATATCCAGGGCGAAAACGACCCGTACAAGCCTCCGTCCGCAAAGAACGAGCTGGTGGATGAGTTCGGAGCCAAGCGGGTTACGGTGGTGCGTGTGCCGCACGCCGCGCACGCGATCATCGTGGAGCAGCCCAATGCGGTCGCGGACGCCGTTGTGGCGTGGTCGCGGAAGCTCTAAGCTTTCTGTGGCACTTTTTGTAACAAGGGCCGCAATTCGAGAACGCTCTTGACGTTCTCGATGTCGAAGACCTTATCGATCAGCTTCTGCGATGTTGCAGCGCCGAGGACCGGTGTGATCAGGTCGCGCGCCTTGGCGATCACTTCCTCGCGCGGCATGGGATTTTCAAAGGTGCCGCGCACGTTGTCGACGCGCTCCGTGTACTTCATCCCATCGTTGAGTGTCACTTCGACGATCCCCACCCGGCGTGGCATCAGCTTCTCCAGTGCCTCGTCGCCCACCAGCTGGACTTTGGCGCGCTGCCGCAGGATTTCTGGATCCTTCATGCGGGCCACGTCGTGCGCCGATTTGAACGAGGCCGTCTTGTCGATCAGCATCACCGCGATCATGTGCTGCAGGCAGATATCGGGGATTTCGCGGTTGTCGACGATTTTGGCTTCGTTGGTCGCGTCGCGAACCACGATCTGCTTCACTTGATCGGGCTGGAACTTGTATCGCTTGAGCAAGATCTCGAGTGCGTCGAGAGGCGCCTGTATGGGCGAGCCAACGGTCCACTTCTTGATGTTGGTCCGCGAAATCTCGTACCGTTCGCCGAGCTTATCGATCACCATGTCTGGCTTGTTTTTGGGCATGAACGCGTCGAAGAAGTTATCGGTTCCGCTGAAGATGTCCTCGACGCCTGTGCCTCCGGCTTGAACCAGCAATGCCGCGGTAACACCGTTGCGAGCGGGCATCCCGGCGAAATCGAACGCCTTTTCGATGTGATCCGTGTCGCGCTGCCAGGCGGCGGTTCCGGAGGCCTGCTGCGCGGTATAAGAAAGCAGCCAGCGCATCTGTTGGGCATTGAGGCTAGCGGCGCATCCGGCGGCCGCCGCCGCGCAGAAGGTCCCGGCGATCGAATGCGTGCTCCGATGGCTGTCAAACATGTATTCCAGCCGGCCCAGCGTGGCGGTCACACGCGTGCCGACGTCATAACCCAGCGTCACGGCTCGCAAGAACTGGCGGCCGCTGATGTTGAACCGTTCTCCAGCGGCGAGCGCAGCCGGGACCGTAGAGCACCCGGGATGTGATTGCGAGGGCGGATGGGTATCGTCGGTCTCGTCTGAATGCGCCAGCATCCCGTTAACCAGGGCGGCTTCTATCGGCCCGCACAGGACGTTGGAACCGGCGACGGTCGCGACCCTGTCGCCTTTGTATGCGCGGGCGAAGTTGATCGCGAAACGGCCGGGAGGCAGCTCGGAGCCCGAGATCATGGCCGCCAGCGTGTCGAGAATCATATGCTTGGTTTTCTCGACGACATCGGCGGGAAGGTTCGCAGCGGCAGCCGCAGCCATGAAGGTGCTCAGCCGGGTCATGACCGGGCTGACGGCAGGCCCCTTGGTTTGAGCTCTGGCAATCGACGCCGTTAGCAGCCCGCCCGTGTAGTACAGCATTTCGCGACGATTCAGGTTTTTCATCAGACCTATCGTATCAGCGAATTCTCCTGTAGAATATGCCACATGCGAACACGAACTCTAGCCATTAGCGCTCTCTTCGTTTTGGCGGCGTACTCAGCGGCGGCACAGAACGCCCCCGTACATGTGCTGGCATCGAACGGCGTCAAAGCCGTGATCGACGAACTGAAACCACAGGCCGAGAAGGCCACCGGACGTCCGCTGACCATCGAGTTTGGCACTTCGTCCGCGGTTAAGAAGCAGATTGAGGGCGGGGCGGCGTTCGATGTGGCGATTCTCACCTCCGACGTGATCGGCGACCTGGCAAAAGCAGGGAAGATTGCCGCTGGAACACAAACCGAAATTGCCCGCTGCGGGATCGGCATCGGCGTTCGCGCCGGCGCCGCGAAGCCCGACATCAAGACTGTCGATGCTCTAAAGAAAGCATTGCTCGCGTCGAAATCGATTACCTACGCGCAGGATGGTGCAAGTGCCGCCTACATTGTGCAAATGGAAGACAAGTTAGGAATCGCCAGCCAAATGAAATCGAAGACGATCCTGGAGCAGGGATCCGTCCGGTCGAATGCGCGCGTGGCCGACGGTTCGGCGGGGATGGTGCTGACTCTGGTGAGCGAAATCCTGCCTGCGCCTGGAGTCGACTTGGTGGGGCCGCTACCCGCCGAGGTCCAGCACTATGTGAACTTCGCCGAGGGAATCGGTCCGAACAGCAAGAATACCGACGCCGGAAAAGCGCTGATGAAGTTTTTCTCGAGCCCCGCAGTGGCGCCGACGCTCAAAGCCAAGGGGATGGAGCGGCCTTAGGGTTTGACGGAAACCTTGACTTCGCCGTTGGTCCAGCAGCACTGGAACCCGCCGCCGCCATCGCCGGAATAGTCGTTCACCACCAGGTGCAGCACGTAGTCTCCTGGTTCACTGAATCGGGCCGTGGTGGTCGCACTCCCGTTCTCGACCGGCGGACGGTCCTTCGCGAACGTCACCGTTCCAGGACCGCGATACTTGGTCCATCGCAGCCTGATCGGAGGGCCCAGGTTCTTGGGCCGGTTACTGGATGAGCTGGTGAACTTGCCGTCGTCGGTCACCCATGCGGATAGCGTCAATGGATTCGCCAAGGTCGCGGTACGCTCCACGATCAGCCCTTGCGGCCCTTGCGCCGACGGACCTTGTGGTTCGAAGCGCAGCACCGGTGGGGTATTGCCCACGGCCTCTTCTTTTAGCGGAGAGATTTCGTAATCCGGGTGCAGGCTAGCGGGGATCGTAGTCGTCTTGCCGTTGACGGTGAGTGTCCAGGTCACCTTGTTGGAACCGAAATCGGCGGGTACCTTGACTACGAACATGCCCCACTGGCGGCCGGCCAGGAAGTGCGCCGGCTGTCCGCGATCCGGCCCGCCCGGCTCAATCCGATTGTTGGGCCCGATGGGGATATCCAGGTCCTGCCGGGTGTTCCGATTGAAATAGCCCAACAGAAGATTGAAGCTGCCGTCGGGATTCTTATACCATCCTTCGAACGCGCCGGTGATGTTGGTGCCCGATTCGTGCGACGGTTCGAGCGGCAGCGACTGCGCGCCCGCCAGCACGCCGAAAGCGAACAAGAGTAAGGGCTTCATCTACCGTCCGGCGCTGGCCGTCTCGCGAGGCGGCTTATGCTTCGAGGCCCAGGCGCTGTAGTCTTCATCGCTGATGTAGGTGACATTGACCCAGGCGTGCGCCATTTCGTCGACGGTGCGATGCCCGTAGCCGACCCATTGTTCCGGGTCCGGGTTGTGCGGATTATTAATCGTATTGTCATGCCAGGTGGTGACTTTGATGACGGTGCCCTTGGGCAGCACGGGCGCTGCGTCTTCATCGTAGATGTAGTTGGTCATCCAGTTGAAGTTGAAGTTGCCGACGTAGCTGAGCATCTGGCTGGTCCCATCCGGCAGAATCGCTTCCAGGGACATCGCCTTCCCGCGCAGGTGCATGTGCGGCTGGATGTTCTCGAGAATGGCCGCCTGCTTCAGCACAGTGAAGCCCTGGCTCTCGATCACGCTGTTGGGCGGGATGTCGAGATTCGGCCCGGTCTTGCCGGGAAATGCGGTCAGATGCGTGCGATACTTCGGCTCCTGGCCTTTCGGATACAGCCACAAGCCCAGTTCGACGCCCGTGGGAATTGCTTCACCCACCGCGTGAATGTGGACATCCCAGGAAATCTTCGATCCCGGCAGCAGAAGTTTGCCCGTATTGGGAGTGAACAGGTCGTAGGATTTTCCAATGGCCCACTCCATCAGAACTCCTTGCCGATCGGCATCGTTGGTTGAACTCGCGGCAGGGGCGTCTCCATCGTCCTGAACCAGGTACGCGACCGCATGATGAACGGTCTTGCGCGCATCGGCCGTCGTGGGACGGACTTCGACGGCACGAACCCAGCGCGGCTCGGTTAACGGAATGTCGGCCAGAGGCCGCCACCAGACGTCCTGGCTCTTGGGAGGCATAGTGTAAGAGGTCGCTTTGATGATCAGATCGGGCTGTGCGCCGATCTCCTGGGCCGCCTGCCACTCGTCCGCCTTGGGCCACTGTTTGGGCGGAGGCATGTCCTTGGGGTCGCCTTGGGGCGCGCCGGAATCCACCCAGCGAGTGATGATGTTGATCTGGTCGTCCGACAGGGACATGTCGTTCTTGAATTTGTGGACGCCCACCGTCATATCGATGTGCCAGGGCGGCATCTGGCGCGTGACAACGCGCTGGCGGATGGACTTCGCCCACGGTCGCACTTCTTCCCAGGTCACCAGCGACATCGGCGCCATGGCTCCGGCGCGGTGGCACTCCTGGCATTTTGCCTGCAGGATGGGCGCGACGTCCTTGGTGAACGTCACCGGCCGGTCGCTGCCTAAATCGGCGGCGAAAGCGGAAAAAGAGACCACCAGCAAAATGCCGAATTTCTTCATGGATGCCTCCTGTATCTCGCCTAGATTCTAGATGCCCTGTATCAGGGTGTCAATGGACTAGGGACCAACGAAGCCGGCTTTCAACCCCGCCCGGTCGACTTCCTTCCCGCGAAAATAGCGCGCGCCCGGCTAAGAAAAGCGCCACGACGGACCGAACCTACTTTCTCAACGCAGCCTGCCAGTTCAGGACGACGTTGAAGGGCGTGTCCGTCGTAGCCGTTGCAGATCCGCCGATGACGGCGATCAAGAAGCGCTTTCCGTCCGCGCTGGCTTCCGGCGGGCTTAGGGTTTGGAGCGCGCCAAAAAGACGATGGGGAACTCCGAGTTGAATGCTGCTGTCTGTTGTGACGTCCACAGCCATCTCGGCGAATGCCTGGACATCTCCATAGAAGAGTTCCTTGCCGTCGGCCCGCCAGCGCGGCGCCGCTCCGGCGCCTCGGGACACGAGCCACTTACCGCCACCCGCGGATCCCTCGTTTTGGTTGGGTGTAAAGGGACGGACCCATACCTGGTTTTGGCCGGATTCGTTGGAGACATACGCAATCCATTTCCCATCCGGAGAGAAGCGGCCTTGGCCTTCCGCAAACTCGGTCTGCAGGAACAGGAAGGGCTTCCGGTCGCCTTCCATCGGCAGGATCCACAGGTCCTGGCTTGTCTTGGCATCGAAATTTGTGTACAGCAGGAAGCGCCCGTCCCGAGACCAACTCGTTGGCCGCTTGTCCTGATCCGACTTCAGCAGGAGGCGCTCCTCGCCCGAACCATCCGCCGATTTCTCATACAAGTCGTAGTGTCCAGCACGGTTGGAAGCATAGACGATGTTCTTCCCATCGGCCGACCAGACAGCGTTATCGCTGCTGCTGCGGTCAAACGTCAGGGGCGCACTGGTTCCGCGCGCCCCATCGATCACCCAGATGTTGCTGCTGGCCAATGACGCTTCAAACTTAGTGATAGCCACGCGGATGCCATCCGGTGATATCGCCAAGCTGTCGTAAATTCCCGCCTCCCCCAGATTGCCGGTAGGTTTTCCTGCAGCGTCAAACCAGGTGAGCTGATTCAGGCGGCCCCCGCTTCCACCGCCTCCAATCCGATATGCCAGGTTGCCGTTTTCAGAAGCCGAGAACAAGGCGGCGTTAGCGAGCTGGAAGGAGCCCACCTGATCGGCCACCGGAACGGCTTCTCCTGAGAGTTTCAGGCTGCTGAGATCGAACGGCTGTGCGAAGAGCGTGTCATTGCGCATGAACAGCAGCCATCCGGTGCCGCCGATGACCGAAGGAGAGTACACGGCCTGGCGGTCGGTGAGCAGGACCGGTGTCAAGCTCTGCCCGGCCGGCTTGGCATCCATGGAGCCCACATAAACGCCGCTGAATTGCGGATCGGAGGAGGAGCGGTAGTAGATGAAGTGCTTCTGGTCCGGAAGGAACTGCGCAAAACGATGGGCAGTCTCCTTGCGGGATGAGTCGATCGCCGTGATGGGAGTCGCCACACCGCCGGCCGCCGGGACCTTCAGCAGCGGTCCCGTATTCGTTCCCAGGACCATCACGCCATCGCGGTTCCACCCGGCGCCAGGCACTGCCGACGGCACATCGCACACAACCTGGGGCGGCCCGCCGGAGATATCGAGCTTCTTCAACTTTCCTGGAGTAGATGCGACGGTCGCCGAAAAGGCGATGAATCGGCTGTCCGGCGACCAGAACACAGGCGCCGGAAGACTGGCGGGACTCTCGGTTCCGGCCAGGGGCCTGACCTCCACCGAATCCAGCGCGCGAAGATACATGCGCGTCACGTTGTCCGAACCGGTGGCGGGGAACACAATCCACTTGCCATTGGGTGAAATAGCGGGAAAGCCGCCGAGGATGAATCGAATGTCGCTGGTGGACGGGATCTGGAAGCGGACGGCTTCCTGGTTGTTCCGCGGCCGCCAGGGCGCCCAGAGCGCCAGCACCGCGCCGACGATCATCAACGCTGCTGCGGCTACGGACGGCCACAACCACCGTTTCCGCGACGGGACCTGAATCGGTACGGAGGCGCTGCTGGTGGAGGTGGACGGTGGCGCATCCAGATCGATCAGCTCCAGCGTCGGCTTGAGATCCCGCGCGGATTGCCAACGGTCGTCGGGCTTTTTCTCCAGGCACTTTCTGACCACGCGCTCGAGGGCTCGCGGGGTTGCCGGCTGGCGCTGACTCAACGGCGGCGGTTGATCTTTGAGAAGCGAGGCCAGGACGGCGGCCTGCGTGTCGCCGCTGAAGGGACGCTGGCCGGTGATCATTTCATAGAACACGACGCCGAAGGAGAAGATGTCGCTCCGCTCGTCGGCTTCCTTGCCTTCCACCTGCTCGGGCGCCATGTAGTACAGCGTTCCGAGGATGGCGCCGGCGCGGGTGATGGGCTCGGTGACAGTTTCGATATGGGCCGCCGATTCGTCACTGGCCTTTTCGCCGCTGAGCTTGGCGAGGCCAAAATCCAGAACCTTGACCCCGTTGCTGGTAATGATGATGTTACCGGGCTTGAGATCGCGGTGGATCACGCCTTTGGCATGCGCGGCGGCCAGCGCGTCGACGATTTGCACGGCGTAACTCAGGGCCTTGTCGAGTGGCAGGGGACCTTGTTCGATGATCTTCGACAGCAGGTCGCCCTCAATGTACTCCATCACCAGGTAATTCGGCCCGATGTCGTGCAGCGTGCAAATGTTGGGATGATTGAGCGTGGAGATGGCGCGCGCCTCGCGTTCAAAACGATCGTTGAACTCGCGCGAGGAAACCTTGATCGCGACGGACCGGCCGAGGCGCGTGTCGGTACCGCGGTACACCTCGCCCATACCGCCCTTGCCGATCAGCCCCGTGATCTCGTAGGGACCAAGCTTATCTCCGGCGGAGAACCGCATTAGTCTACACAGTCTACATCAGCGAGACGTTAAGGGAAAGTGGAAGCCCGCCCACTGACTCACTCAAACAGCTACGGGCCAACAAAACCGGCCTTCAATCCCGCCCGGTCGACTTCCTTCCCGCGCAGATACACTTTCGCGATTTTCCTGGAATTGGTGATGTTGTCCAGCGGATTTGCATCCAGCACGATGAAGTCGGCGCTCTTTCCGGCCGCGACCGAGCCGAGCTGATCCATCTTCAGGATTTCAGCGGCGGTTTTGGTCGCCGCCGTAAGCACCTGAGCCGGAGTCATGCCGGCCGTAACCATGTCTGTCAGCTCTTCGTGCGCGGGCCATCCGACGGTGACCCCGGAATCCGTACCGAAGCCGATCCGGACGCCGGCGTCGTTCAGCTTCTTCAGATTGCGGGCTTGTACGGCGAAAAAGTCTGTCGCCTTCTTCTTATCCTCGGCTGATCGGTTCTGGAGAGCGTCCGTCAGCCGCTTTACCTCGGCCGCGGGAACCGTTTCGCCGATCCACGCCGGATCCTGCAATCCAGTCCCGATATCCGGAAGATTGGGAATCACGAAGACGTTGGGCCGCTCCTTGATCAGCTTCATGAACTCATCGTCGATGTCCTTGTCGCGGACGCCGTGGGCGAAGCCGTCGATTCCGGCGCGGAGCAGTTCCTTGGCGTCGGCCAGATAGTAGATGTGCGCAACCACGCGAAGATCGTGCTTGTGGGCTTCATCGATAATGGCGCGATAGAGCGGTGGGGTGAGCTTGGGAACGGTTCCGTTGCGGTCGTCCACCCAGATTTTGACCCAGTCGACATGCTTTTCTGCGAGTTCTTGGACGGCTTTTCGGCCGTCGGCTTCCGAATCGATCGCGTACGCCACGGGCTTCCAGTACGGCTGACCGGGACCGGCGTTGGGACGCCCCATCCCGCGCCCGGCGATGTGGAACAGGGCGGCGTCGGGAACCGGATTGGCCCGGACCTCGTAGGGCGTGTCGCCCGGATCGATTCCCATGCTCTGGGTCGCGGCGACGCCGTAGTAAGCCAGCCTATGCAGGTGATCGATGAGGTTGTCCTTGGTATAGGTGTCCTTGTCGATGCGGCCGGTCTTGATAATCGCCCAGCCGAGATGGGTGTGCGTATCGACCAGCGCGGGAATTACCGTTTTGCCGGTCAGATCGACGCGCGCGGCACCCGCAGGTGCTGTGATCTCGCCCTTGCGACCCACGCTCGAGATTTTCGCGTTCTCGATGACGAATGCGGAATTTTCGACGACGGTGCTCCCGTCGGTAATGAGTCGAGCGCCTTCGAAAAGGGTCGCAGCCGCGGGCGTTTCCTGTTTAGCGGCCGAACAACCGGCGAGAATCAGCGACAAAAAGAGAGGCAAAGTTTTCATAATTCACCCAAGAGGAGTCGATGGCATCGAGAGGAACGAGTGCATGACGTGCCAGAATGTTTGCCGATGCAGGCCCATCACCACGGAGTGAGCCATTCCCGGGAGCACCACGAACTGGCGGTCGCCGCTGGGGAGTTGAGAGAAGAAGTCGGTCAAATCGCTCACGGTGGCGATGCCGTCATACTCGCCGCGAACCAGCAGCACCGGCGCGGTCACTCTCTTGGGATCCACGATGGGCAGGTTCGCGGTCATATCGAGATACGTTCCTGTCGGGACCTGGTCGCCGAACTTCAGCTCCTCGTCGGCGAGGAATTCGGCGATGGCAGGATCGGTGGTGCCCGACTTGTCGCGCGTAAAAATGCTGCGGATCATGTCGCGGTCGCGCAGGCGGCGATTGTGGGTGCGGTAGTAATCCAGGTTCTTGGCGCGTTCGGCCAGAGTCGGCGAGTTGTCGCCTTTGTAGGTGAACGCTCCCAGGACCAGGCGGTCGACGCGTTTCGGTTCGGCCACGGCGTACGCGCCAGCGCGCAGGCCCCCCGACGATTCGCCGAACAGGTGCACTTTTTGTTGGCCGGTTTCGCGCGCGATGACTTCCATGCCCGCCTGAATGTCCTTGACGCCGCTGGCGATGTCGGAATTGGCCTGTGTCTGGCTCGACCGGCCGTAGTTCTCGTGATCCATGGTCCACACGTCGTAGCCGAGCTGGGCGAAAACATTCATCACGGAGTATTCGCCCTTGCCCGGCGTCGCGAGGTCGAATGAAGAACGGCTGGAATTCGAGGAGCCGTGGATTAGCAGCAGCACCGGTCGCGTCTTTTCTCCGGGCCTGGGCGGAGTAGATCGCTTGCGGAACATGTACAGCTTCACGCCGCCCTTTTGGGCCCAGTATTCGTTGGACCAAAGCTTCGGAGACTTCTGTGCGCCGCTCTGCGCGAACGCGGCCGCGGGTGCGATCAGTGCGCCTGCCATTACCTTGCGTCGTGAAACCTTCATAAGGTGACCTCCTAGAATACTGCCAGGGGATTGACGGGTGAGCCGGTCCCGTTAGGGATCGGCAGTGGCGCCACTGTCAGCATAAACTCCCAGCGGTTGCGCGTGGCGGCGGCTTCACTCAAGGCTTCGAAATCCGCGCGATCCAGAATGTGGACGCCCAGGATTTCCAAAACAAAATTATGCAGCGACGCCTTAGGAATATCGCCGGGCGGCGCTGGCGCATAGCCGGCCGTCTCCCACCCCAGCAGCGCGATATCGCGTTTCTTGAGCCACGGCATGACGGAATTATCGAAACCCGCAGCTTCGTCATTGGCCCAAGGCCCGAGCTTGGCCCGTCGAGCCCACTTGCCCCACCGCAACAGGAGGGCGTCCCCCGGGCCGGCCTTCACGCCGGTCTTCTTTTCCCAGGCTTCCAGATCTTCGGGATAGATCCGTGTTTCGGGCTCGAGATAGGGCAGCCCTTTCAGTTTGGGGATGTCATAAAGAACGCCACGGGTGACGATGCCGTTCTTCATCGTCATGATGGAACTCTTGGTGGCGCCGGTTTCCTTGGTGACCAGGCTGTGGGAATAACCGTTCCACATCTTGCCGTCGAAGAAGACGTGCGCGAATGAATCCAGATGCGTCGTCCCCGGGCCATGGATGCACGGGTAAGAAATCCTGTCCATCACCATGCCGGGCGTATCCATGTACATGGCCCACTCGATGGGGCACGGATTGTCGATTTCCTTGTCCTTGCTGGCATCGCGGGCGAGCGATACCGAGAATCCTTCCTTTACCAAAGCTGCTGCCTGCTTGCGCTTCGCGGGCGTAACCAGGTTGAGCGTGCCCAGTTCATCGTCCTTGCCCCAACGTCCCCAATTGGAAAGCTCGGTTTGCCAGCGCTGGTATTCGGCTGCTGTCGTGAGCGGATGGGAAGGCGTAGACTGCGCTCTTGAAATCGACACTTTGCCAACGACCGCTGCGGCTAAAAGCAGGACTGCACCGTAGACAATCCCCCGGCTCATCGAGCAGCCTGATCCTTTGCGCGGGCCCCCCGAAGGATGTTCTCGACAGCTGCATTGCCTTCCTGGCAGGCGTACTCATAGACCACGTATTGCGGATCGCGGGTCAACGGGATCGACACCTTCCAGGGTTTGGTGTACACGTTCGAATCTTCGATGGTGGCCTCGTAAAGGATAGCGCCCGGGTCAGTGCGAGTGAATCGCTCGACGACGTGCAGGGCCTCACTCTGGGGGATGCCTTTGATTCGTCCGGTGGCGGCGCTGGTGGCGATCCAGCCCTTGCCGTTGAAATTAGTGGTGTCGACCACCAGCGTGTTGCCGTCCCAGTGGCCGCGTGAATCGCCGTCCCAACTGCGGACTTCGGCTGGAGCATGGGCGCGTCCGTCGAGCGGGATCACGCGGGCGTCGTGAATCATTTCCGACATGATCACGACGTATCCGGGGGTCTGCACGATCTGGTAGGCGTTGTTGTATCCGGCCGGGAACATCCGCGCCGGCACACCGCGCGTGATGCAGCGATCCCAGACGCTCATGTGCTCGTAGGAATCGCCGATGTGCGCCAGATCGTAGTCGCGCTTGGCTTCGGCCGCTGGTTTAACGGGAACTCTTCCGTCCGGCGGATCCACCACCAGCGAGGTCTGCCGGGTGCCAACAACCTTCGTCCCTGAATCGAACCAGACCTGGTTGTAGGTGCCGACGTCGCCTGCGGAGGGAGGACGATCGACCTTGCTCTGAGCCGACTCCTTCTCGAGCTGCGCCGCTTCCTGTTCCGTCAGGAACGCTTTCCCGGCGAGCTGCGCGGGACGCTCGAAGGGCGTGATGGTGGCGTTGGTCCAGACCCCCTGCAGATCCGGTTGGCCGTCGGCGGTTCGAGGCGGGGTCCATTGCTTCGACTGGGGTTTCGACTGCGCGAACGCAATCGAAACCGAAATCGCGAGAACAACAATTGTGCGACTGAGCACGTTGAAACCTCCTAAGCGTTACGGAGTGCGGGACGCCAGGTAAGCCGTGATCGATACCATGTCGTCGACGGTAAGCTTGGCCACGGCTTCTTTCATCAGTTGGGTCCATGGCCCGTTGCGGTTCCCTTGCTGGATGTCGTAGAGCTGGCGCGCAATGTAGCTCGGCGAGCGGCCGGAGATCGACGGCACGTTACCGATGCCCTTCAGATCGGCGCCGTGGCAGATGCTGCATTTGATGGTTTTGCCCGCGCCTCCAGTGGTAACCAGCGCTTCACCTTTCTTGATGCTGCCGATGGGCGCGTAGGCGATGAAACCCGACTTCGAGTCGCGGAGTTCGGTGCGTTCCAGATCCACCGGCATCTCAATCACGCGCGAGCCGATCGGCTCCATGCCTTTTTCGGGGCCTTCTGTTTCGACGAACATCCATCCGGAGACATGCGTCTTGGGGACCATCTTGGTCTCCATCACTTTGATCCAGGGCTTCGGCTTGATGCTGGCGAAATATTCGGCGGCCGCTTTCACCTCGGCATCGTTGGCGGCTTTGCCGATGGCGAGCATAGTGGTCGGAGGTCCCATCTTCGATTCGGAAGTCTTGCGCAGGCCGTTCTTGTAGTCTGCCATCTGCTGCACGATGTATCCTGCGGGAAGTCCCGCGAGGCTCGCGTTTTCCGGACGACCTTGCCCGTTGGGCAGATGGCAGTATCCGCAGGCGCGGACATCTGGCCGCCGTCCGTGCATGACTGCCTCGGGCATCGCGGGGTGATCGTCGGGGTACCAGTCCGGCGGATTAAATAGATCGCGAGTCTGGGGGAGCGTGAGGCCCACGCTGCTACCGGGCACATGCTTCAGGGAAGTATCGGGCGCTGCGGGCGCCGGAGCGGGGGCTCCTTGGGTTGCAGGCGGATTCAGAGCGTAGGCCCAGGGCGGGGTGGTCTGATTTTGGGCCAAAATCGACATGGTGATGATGCCGGCCCCGGCTGCGACTGCTCCGTAACGCAACTGTGGAAGCTTCATGGTTCCTCCTGATTCTCGCGTTGATTCTAACCTAATCTGAGGACCTGTGGCGGCCGGCAATCCTGATAAGCTGTTTTAACAGGCGAGAGGACAACCGATGCAAATCCGAGTGAACGAACGGTCGTGGACGGTCAATGCCGCTCCAGATACGCGGCTCCTGTATGTGTTGATGAATGAGCTGCAGCTCCAGGGCCCGCGATTCGGGTGCGGCTTGGCCCAGTGCGGGTCGTGTTCGGTGCTGGTAAACGGCGTCGAAACCCGCTCGTGCGTGACTCCGGTGTCCGGAGTCGAGGGTAAATCGGTCACGACTCTGGAAGGGCTGCCGGCCTGGTATGCGGCGCAGAAGAAGCTGGCGAAAGCGCCCGCGCTCCATCCCGTGCAGCAAGCCATGATCGACGAACAGGCGGTCCAGTGCGGTTATTGCTTCAACGGGATGATCATCAAGAGTGCCGAGCTGCTCTCGAAAACCCCGCGACCCACCGAAGCGCAAATCCGCACCCAAATGAACGGGCATCTGTGCCGCTGCGGGACGTATCCCAGGATCATGAAGGCCATCCAACGAGCCTCCGTGGCGATGGCAGGGGGTGGGCGATGATCAGGCGCGATTTCCTCAAGGCGGGTGGGGCGCTCGTCGTCGGTTTCAGTTTGCGCGACTCGTTGGTCGCGCAAGAACAGGTCGTTCGCGGAACCAAAGCTGGTCCGCCCGATGCGCGGCAGGTCGACACCTGGCTCGCGATCCACGCCGATAATACCGCGACCGTATATATAGGTTTCGCCGAACTGGGGCAGGGTGCCTCGACGGCGCTGCTGCAGATCGCGGCCGAGGAGCTCGATCTCGACATGAGCCAGATTAAGACGGTGCGGCTCGATACCAACGTCACGCCTAACCAAGGTGGGACGTACTCCAGTGCGTCGATCAATCGCGGCGGGCCACAGGTCCGCACGGCGGCGGCCGAGGCGCGACTCGCGCTACTCAAGCTCGCGTCGGCGAAGCTGAACGCTCCGCAAGATCAGCTCAGCGTGTCGAAAGGCGTCGTATCGGGTTCAGGCCGATCCGTCACGTACGGCGAGCTGGTCGGCGACAAGCCGTTCAATGTGACTTTCACTGGAACCGCGCCGGTGAAACCGACGACTGAGTACAAGATCGTCGGGACCAAGTTCCCGCGCAACGATACTCCTGCCAAGGTCAGCGCTCAATACACCTACATGCAATACGTGCGTGTGCCCGGGATGCTGCATGGCCGCGTGGTTCGTCCGCGGGGCCAGCGGATGTATGGAGCCGGAGCGAAGATCGTTAGCGTCGACGAAGCTTCTATCCGCGCGATTCCCAGCGCGCGTGTGCTTCGCAAGGGCGATTTCCTGGGCGTGGTCGCGGAGAACGAGTGGGACGCCGTTCGCGCCGCGCAACAGTTGAAGGTTATCTGGGAGACGCCCCCCGCGCTTCCGGGTAACGCGGGGCTGCACGAACACATGCGTACCGCGAAGACGGAAGACAGTATCGTGCTGGAGCGCGGTAACGTGACAACAGGGCTGAGTGGGGCCGCGCACACGGTTTCGCAGACGTGCCTGGGCCCCTACCACGCGCATGCGCCCTTCGGACCGAACTGCGCGCTGGCGGACGTGAAGCCGGATTCCGCCTTAGTCATGTGCTCGACGCAAGATGTCTACGGAACGCGCAACAGCTTGTCGCGTCTGCTGGGTATGCCAGCGGAGAAGATTCGCGTGCAGTATTACGAAGGGTCGGGTACCTACGGTCACAGTTGCTACGACGACGTCGCGCAGGCCGTTACGCTGCTGTCGCAGCTCGCCGGGAAGCCGGTGCGATTGCAGTTCATGCGCTGGGATGAGCACGGCTGGGACAACTATGGCCCGGCGCATCTCGGCGAAGTGCGCGCCGCCGCCGACGCTAACGGCAAGATCGCGGCCTACGAGTATCAAGGCTGGCAGCATGGCTGGAGCAACACCGAAACGTCCGCCCAGTTAATCGGCACGCCGACTTCGGAATGGCCCGGAGGAGGTGTCCAGGGCGTGAACCGGCTGACGTGCGGCGGCATGTACGACATCCCGAATCTGAAGCTGGTGAATCACAAGCTGCCAGTGACGGCTTACCTGAAGGGTGGATGGTTGCGCTCGCCGCTGGATCTTTCGTTCGCGTTCGCATCCGAACAGGCAATCGATCAACTCGCGTATCTCACGGGAACCGATTCTTATGAATTTCGCAAGCGCAACATGACCGATATGCGCTGGCTGGGGGTTCTTGACGCGGCCGCCCAAGCCGCCAAGTGGACGCCTCGCAAGGCTGCGGCAAATCTCTCGAAAGCGAACCTTGTGACGGGACGCGGCATTGGGGTCGGCACGCATCTTACATCCTACGGCGGCGCGGTTGCCGAGATCGAGGTCAACAAGGAAACCGGCCGCGTGGTGGCGAAACATCTCTACGGCGCGATCGATGCGGGCCAGGTCGTGAATCCCGGGTTCGTCGAAAGCCAGATCATGGGGCAGCTGGTGCAGACCGCTAGCCGCATGTTCAAAGAGGAAGTGAAGTTCGATCAAAACGGCGTGACCAGTCTCGATTGGGCGAGCTATCCAATCCTGCGGTTCGACGAATGTCCCGAAGTGACGGCCGTTGTGGTGCAGCGCTTGGATCAGAGATCCACGGGCGCGGGCGAAGAGGTCATGGCGGCCGCTGCGGCGGCCATCGCCAACGCGTTTTTCGATGCCACGGGAGTGCGGATGAAACAGTTCCCGTTCACGCCGGCTCGCGTGCTCGCCGCACTCAACGGTGCAAAATCCGCCTGAGATAATGGAAGTGTGCCGTTCGATCCGCTCATTCAGGAATGGTTCACCGGGAAATTCGCCGCTGTAACAGAACCCCAGCGGTTGGGCTGGCCGGAGATCCAGGCCGGTAACGATGTCCTTATTTCAGCACCCACGGGTTCCGGCAAGACGCTGGCGGCGTTTCTGACTGCTATCGATTCTCTGGTTCGCCAGGCGCGCGCGGGTGACCTGCCGAATCAGACTCAGATCCTGTATGTTTCGCCCCTCAAGGCGCTGAGTAACGACATCCACAAGAATCTGGATATCCCTCTGGCGGGCGTGTCGAAACTGGCTGCTTCCCAGGGCATCGCGCTGGCGCCCATCCGCACGGCCGTGCGCACAGGGGACACCCCTGCGTCGGAACGCCAGCGCATGGGCAAAGAAGCGCCGCACATATTGGTAACGACGCCCGAATCACTCTATATTCTCCTGACGGCCGAAGGGCCGCGAAAAATGCTCTCGTCCGTGCGCACCCTGATCGTCGACGAAATTCATGCGGTAGCCGATGACAAGCGCGGATCGCATCTGGCGCTTTCAATCGCAAGGTTGGAAGCGCTTACGGGTGCGCGGCTGCAGAAAATCGGACTATCGGCGACCGTCAGCCCCATCGAAGATGTGGCGCGGTTCTTGAGCGATGACGCCCGCATCGTGCAAGTCGGGCATCGGCGGGCGATGGATCTAGCCGTCGAAGTTCCTCGCGACGAGCTGGGAGCCGTCGCCAGCATGGAGATGTGGGACGAGGTCTACGACCGCATCGCAGCCCTGGCGCAGGAGAACCGCACCACGCTGGTGTTCGTCAATACGCGCCGTCTGTCCGAGCGGGTGGCTCACAAGCTGGCGGAGCGGCTGGGCGAGAACGCAGTTCTTCCCCATCATGGCAGCCTTTCGCGCGCCCTGCGGCTCCAAGCCGAGCAACGCCTGAAGAACGGCGAGTTGCGGGCGGTAGTGGCTACGGCGTCACTCGAACTGGGAATCGATATCGGTACCGTGGATCTGGTGTGCCAGATCGGTTCGCCGCGTTCGATTGCCGTGGCGCTGCAAAGAGTCGGCCGGGCGGGGCATTGGGTCGGCGCGTTGCCGAAAGGCCGGCTGTTCGCGACGACTCGTGACGAACTAGTCGAATGCGCTGCGCTGGTGCGCGCCATCCGCCGCGGCGAGCTGGACCGCCTGGAGATTCCGAGGGCTCCGCTCGACATCCTGGCGCAACAGATTGTCGCGGCCTCGGCCTGCGAGGAGTTTGCGGAAGACGATTTGTTTGCCATGGTCCGGCGCGCGATGCCGTATCGCGATCTGGACCGAGCGGACTTCGACGCTGTCGTCACGATGCTGAGCGAGGGCATCGCACACTCTCGAGGTCGCAGCGGGGCGTATCTTCATCGCGACCAGGTGAATCATCGGGTGCGAGGCCGCCGGGGAGCGCGTCTTGCGGCGATTACCAGCGGGGGCGCCATTCCAGATACGGCACAATATCAGGTGATCGCCGAGCCCGAAGGCACCGTGATCGGTTCGCTCGACGAAGATTTCGCGATTGAGAGCATGGTCGGCGATGTGTTTCTGCTGGGAACCACGTCCTGGAGAATTCGTCGCGTGGAGACCGGGCGAGTTCGCGTCGACAATGCGAAGGGGGCGGCGCCGACCATCCCGTTCTGGCTAGGCGAAGCGCCGGGACGCACGCGCGAGCTGTCGCAAGAAATTTCGGCTGTGCGGGAAGAGATTGCGAAGTTGGGTCAAGCTGGCCTCGCCGATTGCGGGCTAGACCAGCGCGGCGCGGAACAAGCCGTCGAATACGTTCAGGCCGGTTTCAAAGCATTGGGCGCCATGCCGACGCAAGACACCGTGATCGCCGAGCGCTTCTTCGATGAAGCTGGAGGCATGCAGCTGGTGATCCACGCGCCGTTCGGGGCTCGGATCAACAAGGCGTGGGGGCTCGCACTGCGCAAACGTTTCTGCCGCACGTTCAACTTCGAGCTGCAAGCTGCTGCGACCGACAACGGGATCGTGCTCTCCTTGAGCGATCAGCATTCATTCCCGTTGGATCTGGTTTTCAGTTTCCTGAAGCCGGCGACGGTGGAGCACGTGTTGACGCAGGCTATGTTCGACGCGCCCATGTTCGGGGCTCGCTGGAAATGGAACGCCGCGCGGGCCTTGGCCGTTCCGCGGTTCTCTGGTGGTCGTAAGGTCCCGCCTCCCATTCAACGCATGCGCTCGGACGACCTGCTCGCCAGCGTTTTTCCCGACCAGGTCGCCTGCGCTGAAAACCTTACCGGCGAAATCCGGATTCCCGATCATCCCCTGGTGAAGGAGACCATCGACAACTGCCTGCACGAGGCGATGGATCTGGAAGGACTGAAGGACATATTGGACCGCATGGGCGAAGGCACGCTCCGAACCGTTGCCGTGGACACGCGCGAGCCGTCGCCTTTCAGTCATGAACTGTTGAACGCCAATCCTTATGCGTTTCTGGACGATGCTCCACTAGAGGAACGCCGCACACGCGCGGTGCAGATGCGGCGGAGTCTGTCGGTGGAAGATGCGAAGGAACTGGGGACGCTCGATCCCGCGGCCATCGCACAAGTAGCCGAAGAATCCTGGCCGGTGGTGCGCGACGAACACGAGCTCCACGATGCACTGCTGACGCTGATCGTGCTGCCTCCGGCCGAATCTAATAATGACGAATGGCGCGGCTGGTATGAAGCGCTGGAACGCGCCGGGCGGGCATCCACGGTCAACGGACAGTGGGTCGCGACCGAGCGTCTGGAGATCGCGCGGAATCTTCCGGAGGAGGCCGCGACGGCGGCCGTTTTACGAGGATGGTCGGATTCAATCGGGCCCATAACGCCAGCGGCTCTGGCGACGCGGCTGTCGCTGCCACTGGAAGCCATCGATATTGCGCTGGCCAAGCTCGAATCGGAGGGTCTGATTCTTCGCGGGCGCTTCGCGTCCGAAGAAGATGAGTTTTGTCACCGCCGCGTCTTGGCCCGCATTCATCGCATGACGCTCGGACGTCTTCGAAAAGAGATCGAGCCGGTGACTGCCGCCGACTTCATGCGGTTTCTGGGCCGCTGGCAGCACCTTGCGCCCGGGACGCAGCTCCATGGAGCCGACGGATTGTTCCAGGTCCTGCGCCAACTTCAGGGCTACGAGATTTCGGCGGCTGCGTGGGAGTCGAGCGTCCTGCCGCGGCGCGTGGCCAACTACGATCCCGAGCTGCTCGACCGCCTATGCCTGTCCGGAGAAGTCATGTGGGGACGGCTTTCGCCGCATCCGGCGCTGGAGACCGAAGGAGGCCGTCGGGTGCGCCCCACCCGCGTGGCGCCGCTGGCGCTGTTCCTGCGCGACGACGCCAAGCGGCTGCTGTCGCCTGCTTCCTCGCAAATGCCTCTTCTCTCGCATCCTGCCCGCGACGTGTTCGTGGCCCTCGAATCGCACGGGGCGTCCTTCTTCAACGAACTTGTGCGCGCCACAGGGCGACTCGCCAGTGAAGTCGAGGACGGTCTGTGGGAACTGGTCGCGGCGGGGCTCGTCACCGGAGACGGCTTTGAGAACGTGCGCGCGCTGATCGATCCAAAGCGTCGCCGTGGAGAAGGCCGTGGGAGAAGCGCGCGACCCCGCCATGCGGCTGGGCGCTGGGCGTTACTCAATAGAGCAGAAGTCGCAACCGAGATCGAATTCTTCGCCGGACAGCTCTTGGACCGCTGGGGCGTGGTGTTCCGTGACGTGCTGTCGCGCGAAACCCTGGCGCCGGCTTGGCGCGATCTGTTGCAGGTGTATCGCCGCATGGAAGCGCGCGGCGAGATCCGCGGCGGCCGGTTCGTCAGTGGGTTTGTTGGCGAGCAGTTTGCGCGTCCTGAGGCGCTCGATCTGCTGCGTCATCTCCGGCGCTCGGCCAAGACCGGGGAACAGCTTGAGATCGCGCCCGCCGATCCGCTCAACTTGACTGGCATCCTCCTGCCCGGGCCCCGAACGGGCGCATTGACGCAGATCCCGTTGCGTCTTCTGGACGGAGTTCCACAGGCCGTGGGCTTTTGAGACTCAACTACACTAGAAGCGTGCGATGGTTGCTGTCGATCGCCGTCACGGCTTTGGTGTTGCGGGCCGCCGACCCGCTTGCCGACAGCGCGCAGCAGAAGCTTGACTCGATTTCGGATCAGAAGCTGAAGCCCGGCGCGGTAGTCACTCTCAGCGCACGCGAAATAAACGCCTGGATCCACGAGAAGGCCGTCAAAGCGTTCCCCGATGGGATTCGGAATGAGCACGTGGATCTCGGCCCCGGCATGGCGGACGGGAACGCGCTGGTCGACCTGACGAAAATCAGCAAATCCAAGAATGGCGTGAATCCCCTGATCGCCCGGCTGATCGAAGGCGAGCGGCCGCTAAGAGTCGCGATCCGCGTCGAATCGGCGAACGGGCGCGCCACGGTCTTTTTGACCCACGTGGAACTCTCCGGAGTGGCAATCGACGGATCGATCCTCGATTTTCTCATCAAGCACTTCGTGCAGCCGCGTTATCCCGACATCAAGATTAACGAGCCGTTCGATCTGGATTTCAACATCGATCGCATTGAAATACAGCCCACCGGTGTGCGGGTCCTGATCAAGAAGTAATGATTTTTGCGGCAGCCTGCCGCCCCATGCGGATGCAATCCGGGATGCCGATGCCTGTGTAGGCGTTGCCCGCCAGGTGCAGTCCCGGCACGGCCGACGCGTGCGTTTCGATTTCTTTCAACCGCGCGCCGTGCCCGACGATGTATTGCGCCATCGACCGCGGCCAGCGGTAGACTCCGGTAAAGATGGGTGCGGCCGTCAGGCCGAGTATCGCCGCGAGTTCTTCGCGTGCGATGGCGATCAACGCATCATCCGGCTCTCCGAGAACAGCGTCATTGCCCGCGCCGCCGAAGAAACAGCGCAGAGTGATTTTATCCGAGGGAACCCGATGGGGGAACTTGGTCCCCACAAACGTGCATGCCATCAGCCGCTTCCGTTCAGCCCGCGGAACCAGGAAACCCGTGCCGGCGCGCTGGCCGTCGAATTCGGATGCGCGAAACACCATTTGTGCAATCGCCGATGAGGTGTAGGGAATCATCCGCAGCAGCGATGCCAGACGGCCGTCGATATCACAGAGCAATTCCCCGGCCGCCCATGCCGGGCAAGCGACGACCAAATGATCGGTGTCCATCCAATCGCCGTTCACGCGCACCCGAAACCCCTCGCCTTGCCGCTCGATCGCTTCCGCCGCGCCATGCGTCACATTGGCCTTCGCGGCGAGCCTCTCGACCAGGCATCCGAGGCCACCCTTCAAAGTGCGGAAAAGGGGTTCGCTCCGCGTGGCGCCGCGGCGTGCTGCCATGAGCGCGCGCGCCAGACTGCCCTTGGTGCGCTCCATCTCCACAAACCGCGGAAGAACACTAGCCGCGCTGAGCTGGTCGGGATCGCCGCCGTACACGCCTGAAAGCAGCGGCTCGGCGAGGTAATCCAGCGTCTCGCGTCCGAAGTGATCCGTCACGAATTCCGAGACGCTGCGATCCGGATACGTCTTCGGTCCGCGCAAGAGTTCCAGGCCCATGCGAACTTTCGTGCCCCAGCCCACCAGTGGCGATGCCAGCATCGAGCTGGGCCGGGTGGGCACGAACATCGTGGTCCCCTCGGGCAGCCGGACCAGCTTCCCGTGGCGTTGAATGTAGGTGACGCGCTCTTCGTCTTTCGAGCCGATGACCTCGCCGGCCAGGCCCAGCTCGCGGATCAACGTCATCGCTTCGGGCTTGGCTGAGATGAAACTATCCGGACCGCATTCCATCACGCAGTCGTCCCACTGCCGGGTCTCGATGACCCCGCCCAAGCGCGGTTGCTTCTCGATCAGGGTATGGGGCACGCCCGCGTTCGCCAGATCGTACGCAGCGGATAATCCGGAGATCCCTCCGCCGATGATGACGACCTGGCCTCGAACCGCTGGCACTGGGCCCCTAGATTTTGAATTCGCGTACGATCTCGACGCACGCCTTCACGTTTTCGACCGGTGTTTCCGGAAGGATACCGTGGCCGAGATTGAAGATGTGCCCCGGACGCGAGCCGGTACGCTTCAGCAGCTCATGCACGCGCATACGAAGCTCGGGAAGCGGCGCAAACAGCACGGCCGGATCCAGATTGCCCTGTACGGCGGACCGGTAGCTGATGTCCATCCAGGCTTGGTCGATGTTGACACGCCAGTCGACGCCCATCACGTCGCCGCCGGCGGCGTGCAGTTCGCGGAAAAAGCCCGCCGCGCCGGTTCCGAAGTGGATCACCGGAACGCTGGCCGTACGGATGCGTTCGATCAGGGCCCGCGAATACGGGGCCACGAAGCGAACGTAATCGTCCGGTCCCAGAGCGCCCACCCAGCTGTCGAACACCTGCACGATCCTCGCGCCCGCGGAAACCTGCAGCACCGCGAACGCGCCCAGAACGTCCACCAGCTTGCCCATCAGGCGCCGCCACAGCGTTTCATCGTGGTACATCATCTGTTTGGTCTTGATGTAATTCCGCGATGGGCCGCCTTCGATCATGTAGCTGGCCATGGTGAACGGAGCGCCGACGAATCCGATCACGGGAACTCGTCCGGCCAGGGCCGTGACCACTCGCTGGATCGTTTCGCCTACGTAGCCCAGATCGTCGGTATTCGAAATCGAGAGGCTGTCGATATCGTTCGAAGTCCGCACGGGATTATCGATCACCGGCCCTTCGCCCGCGGCGAAGCGCAGTTTCAATCCCATCGGCTCCACGGGAAGCAACAGATCGGCGAAGATGATGGCCGCGTCCACGTCCAGGATTTCTACCGGCTGGAGCGTTACCTGAGCCGCGAGGTCGGGGCGCTTGCAGATTTCCAGCAGCCCATGATGCTGACGGATGTCACGGTACTGCTTCAGATAGCGTCCGGCCTGCCGCATGAACCATACCGGCCGAACGTCGGTCGGCCGCCGGCGGCATGCGTCGAGAAAGCGGCTTGTCATTGGAGCCACGCGCATCGATCTTAATTAACTCCCTGTTGTTGCGGCTAAACGGTTGTAGGCGCTGTCGTATGAAGTGTGGCGCCCGGAAAGAAAAGCTGGCTAGACCCGTTGGCCTGTTCCTTTCACCAAGTTAGCACGACTCGGATCAGGAAATCGGGTTTTTTTCTTCCTTTGGCCTTCCGCGCTTGATTCTCTTGAGGATTTGGGGTGCTCTGGCTGCCAATGCTGCGGGAAGATCGGCTTCGAAGTGCAGCTCAGGCATGCGGAATAGCTGGAGCCTTTCAGTTAACTCGCGCTTTAAGAATGGCTTAGCGTGATTGATCCCCGCCAGTGTCTGTTCCTGCTCTTCCGGAGTTCCGTGCAGCGAGACACGTATGTGAGCTTGGCGAAAATCGGGCGAAAGAAGGACTTCCGTGATCGAAGCGCTGCCAACTCGCGGGTCGGCGAGCTCGTAACCGATCAGCTCTTCCAGCTCTTCACGGAGGCTTTCGGCGACGCGTTCGTGCCGATGGGGGTCCACGTCTTCAGGATACAATACGTTCGTGAAAGCGGCGGTGTTTTTGCTCGTCACGTTGGCAGCTGCGCTTTCCGCGCAGCCGCTGCGAGTGTACTCCGAGTTTGCCAAGATTGACGCTGCCGGACGAATGACCGCGCCTGAAGAGCCGCGCGAGATTCTCTCTCCTGCGATTGCACGGAACGCCTTTTCATCGTTCCAGGTGGTGGTGGACGTGCCGTCGGGGACTCCCTATCAGCTTTACGTCGCCCAGAACCCGGAGAATGCGGTGGAAGTCACTTTGTATCGCGAAAACGGAGAGCGGCTGGAACGCGTGCAACAGCCGGTCAGCGGCAACGGCACGCAAGTCTTCTGGATGGACCTGTGGACGGCCCGCGACGCGCCGGTCCAGCGGATCAAGGTCGAGCCGCAGTTGCACGTGAACAATGACTGGGTGATTTATCCGATGGAAGCTCGGGTAATGAGTGCCACAGCGGGAGAAGTCGGGAGTGGAGTCGGGGGAGACACGCCACCTGCCGACGTGATGAGAATCTTCCTCTGCAACCTGGGACCAGTAATCGATTACGGCGCGGTTCCGCCGGGCGTCACCATACGCGGCATGCGCTTGCGCAATGCATTGCAAGATCTAACGCTCGCCAGACGTGCTCCCCGGGCAGAGCTTCAGGACGTCTTCGGTTCGTGCCGAACGCCCATACCTTCCGATGCCGAGTGGTACCTGCGCATCCGCGACTATTTGCTTCGCCTGCGTTAGACTGGGAAAGCTAACTCGCGCGGAGAGATGGCCGAGTGGCTGAAGGCGCACGCTTGGAAAGCGTGTTTAGGGGAAACTCTAACCAGGGTTCGAATCCCTGTCTCTCCGCCATAAATAACTCCTTGTAGCTCAACAAGTTAGCGACTTCGCAGTCGTGTGACTGTACACGATTTTGTACAAGAAACCCGGTCTAAGTTATTTAATTTCAGCACCTTGCAAAACGCTGTTTTCGGCGCAGCATATCCACTCTTCACAGACTCCCACCCTCATGGGTTCAAATTAAGATCATCCAGCGCAACATGCGTAAGTTGCTGATTTATGCAGTATTTTACTAGGTCGAAAAGCTGGCCCCAGGTGATGGTCTCTAAACCTATGTGTTTTGCCCGATCCACCAGATCATCGATCTCGGCTACCACTAAAGATGTTACGGGAAGGGAAAGGTAGCGACAAAGACCGCGCAGATGCCCAAACGCCCCATCAAATGGATGGAGCTCATTGGGTTCCATCACGTCATCGCGACGCTCTGGCCGCACGAAGGCGAATCGCCCCTCTAGCTCATTCAGTCTCCGCCCAGCGTCAATAAAGTTACCGGCCGCGCATTGAAGCATTTCCCACAGGCTCCATGTCCTGTAGGGTTCATGATGGCAGTCGCTGAATGATGAGTCAAGCCTATTGTCGCCCACTATTGCGAGGGACCAAAATGAATGGAAGCAACAACGCCGCCCCATTCTCTTCGATGGTGGTTATCTTCCGATCGAAATGAAATGTGACCCTTTGCTCTGAGAGCAAACGCTCACATTTTTTAGAGTTTTTTAAAAAGGGTGAAGGAATGGGGGTGTGCTGACTTTAGCACGGGCAGAGCTTTTTTAAAAACGCCCACGTCAACGAGCGTCTTCGTCAGGCCGAGGCAGATGCTCACGAACGAGAGCGTCGCACCGAACACCTGGATTGCGGCGATGAGTTCCGGCGTGACCACCGGCACCAGAATATCACGAAAAAACATTTCCACCACTCTTTGTGATACGATGGAGTCCTCTCCCCCGGGATCACGGAGTTTTTCGTGCAGACAAGCCACCGCCGAGGGATATCCATCCGCCAAGTTCATCACGCGATCCTTTCCATAAAACTTCTCCTCCTGGAGATCGCAGGATTGATCGGTTTCATCTACCTTCTCGTTGCCATCGTTCGCGGCGAGATCCACTGGTGACCTGTCCCCGATTTTGTACCAAGAAACCCGCGAAGCTGATTATTGGGAGTATGCTGCGTATTTTAGAATCAATAACTTACGCGGAATCAGCGGGCGGCATAGCTCCGAATCCCTGTCTCTCCGCCATGCTTTAGAATCAATCAGTTACAAGCCTTGGTGTCTATTTAACCCCTCTCTAAGCGGTGCCAGCAGAACCCAAGGGCTGGTTCGAGAGGACCAGCATCACCGCGTATCCGTACGCGAATCTTGGAAACGTTTCGCAAATCGCTTGACTGATTTGATACTTCCAGTATGCTGGAACTATGGAACCGTCACGATTGCAACTTGCGCCCGAAACCGACCGGACGGCAACTTATGCGGATATGTTTGCCGCTCTGGGGGCGGAGCCGCGTTTGCGCATTTTGCGCGTGCTCCTCGCCGCGCATCCCGAAGGACTGGTAGTCGGCGAGATTCAGAATGAGTTGGGGATTGCACCCTCCACGTTGTCGCATCACTTAGAAAAACTCAAGCACGAAGATCTCATTGCGGTGCGGCGGGAAAGCACGTTTCTCCGGTACACCGCAAATACGACCGCGCTGGAGGAGTTGCTCGGGTTTCTGTACGCCGAGTGCTGTACCCGCAACAAGGCCATCAAACCGGCCAAGATCACGCAACTTTGTAGATAGGAGAACGAAGCGATGGCGATTAGACCGAAAGTCTTGTTTCTCTGCACGGAGAACTCCTGCCGTACTCAGATGGCGGAGGCATTTCTTCGCGAGTTGGTTGGCGATGAGATTGAGATCGTGAGCGCCGGAGCAAAAGCCGGTCGCTTGGACCCGGAAGCGGTAAGTGCGATGCGGGAGGTCGGCATCGACATCTCCTCGGCCCAAACCAAGGTGGTTGATCCATACCTCCGCCAACGCTTTCACTACGTCATCACGCTGTGCGATCGGGACCAGGAAGGGGCGTGCCCAGTGTTCCCTGGCGCCATCTGGCGACAGAAATGGTCGATCGAAAGCCCGCTCGCGTTGGAAACAGAGGGTATCGATCATGGCGTCGCAGTGCGCCATGCTCGCGATGCGATTCGCCGTCACGTCGGCGAGTTTGTGAAAGAACACCATCACACCAAGTCAGGGAAAGGGAAATCAGCATGGACGTAAAGGAAACAGTTCGAGAGAAATACGGTGCGGCGGCGCTCCGCGCCCAATCCGGCGGCAGTTCCTGCTGCGGCTCGTCCCCAAGCTCACTCGGGAGCGTCGATCCGATCACATCCCGACTCTATGACGCGAGCCAAACAACTGAGATTCCGGCAGAGGCCGTCCTTGCGTCTCTCGGGTGCGGGAATCCCACGGCCCTGGCTCAGTTGAAGTCCGGCGAAACCGTGCTTGATCTTGGTTCTGGCGGCGGTATCGACGTGTTGCTGTCGGCGAAGCGCGTCGGGCCGACGGGCAAGGCGTACGGTTTGGATATGACCGATGAAATGTTGACGCTTGCACGGGAAAACCAGCGCAAGGCTGGGGTGCAGAATGTGGCGTTTCTCAAGGGCGACATCGAACACATCCCGCTTCCGGATAACTCCGTCGACGTCATTATTTCAAACTGTGTGATCAACCTTTCTGCGGACAAAGACAGCGTGTTCCGTGAGGCGTTGCGTGTGCTCAAGCCGGGAGGCCGCCTGGCGGTTTCCGATGTGGTCGTACGCGGCGATGTCCCGGAGCAAATTCGCCATAACATGGAATTGTGGGTCGGGTGCATTGCGGGCGCCCTCGAAGAAACGGACTACGTCAAGAAATTGACTGCAGCGGGTTTTGCATCCATCCAGATCGAACCGACGCGAGTCTATAGCATAGACGATGCTCGGCACTTCCTTTCCGGTAAAGGCATCGACGTGGACGCCATCAGTAAGCAAGTAGAAGGAAGGTTCATAAGCGCCTTTATCCGCGCTGAAAAACCGTCGTCCATCACCGGTTCGCGAGAGGCGTGCTGCGGTCCGACCTGCTGTAGCTAAGGCTCCTACGCCTGAGCCCACGACTCCTGTTTCCACGCTGAAAACAATCCCCGAAGGAATGACACAACAGATGATTCGTATTGGAATTAACGGATTTGGCCGGATGGGTCGACTTGCGTTTCGCGCCGCGTGGGATTGCACCGATGTGGGGGTGGTACACATCAATGAAATTAAGGCAGGATCGGCGACCGCCGCGCATCTGTTGGAATTCGATAGTGTGCATGGGCGTTGGTCAAAGCCGATGAAGGCCGTGGAAGACGAGCTGACCGTCGAAGGGCGTTCGATCAAGTTCACCGCTGAGTCAAAGCCGAATGACGTTCCCTGGGAAAGCAGCAACGTCGATATCGTGCTGGAGTGTTCCGGAAAACTGTTGACGCTTGACGCGCTCCAGCCGTTCTTCGAACGCGGGGTGCGTAAAGTGATCGTTGCCGCGCCGGTAAAACAGGGCGTGCTGAACATCGTCATGGGCGTGAACGACGGGCTCTACTCACCTGCTGACCATCACATTATTACTGCGGCGTCGTGCACTACCAATTGTCTGGCTCCTGTGGTGAAGGTTATACACGAAGGAATCGGGATTCGACACGGCGTGATCACCACCGTGCACGACGTGACGAACACGCAGGTGATTGTCGATCTCCCTCACAAAGACCTACGGCGCGCCCGGTCAGCTCTGATGTCGCTCATCCCCACAACCACGGGTTCTGCGACCGCCATTGGACTGATCTATCCCGAGTTGCAAGGCAAACTCAATGGCGTCGCGATCCGCGTGCCGCTGCTTAATGCTTCGCTGACGGATTGTGTGTTCGAGGTGGAGAGGACCACCAGTGTTGCAGAAGTGAACCAGCTCTTCCAGCAGGCCGCCGAGACAACCCTTCGCGGCATTCTCGCGTATGAGGCACGTCCACTTGTTTCCATCGATTTCCTGAACGACCCACACTCAGCGATTATCGATGCGCCATCCACGATGGTTATCGACGGAACCCAAGTGAAGATCCTCGCCTGGTACGACAACGAATGGGGCTACGTGAATCGCATGGTCGAGCTCGCGCGAAAGGTGGCAGCGCAGCTACCACGCCGGGCGACCGCAGCCTGATCTACCGTTTCTGAATGAACAGAATTCGCAGTTACGCGTTGGTTACGGGAGCCTATTGGGGTTTCACCATCACCGACGGCGCACTCCGGATGCTGGTTGTCCTGCACTTCTACCAACTTGGCTACGACAGCATTTCGATCGCGTTCCTCTTCCTGTTCTATGAGTTCTTTGGGATCGTAACGAATCTCTTTGGCGGATGGATCGCGGCACGCTCGGGCGTGAAGGTCACACTCTACGGCGGGCTCGTGTTGCAGATCATCGCGCTCCTCATGCTTGCGCTCCTTAACCAGCAGTGGCCCGAGATCGTTTCGGTGGCCTACGTGATGGCGGCACAGGCGCTGTCCGGCATTGCGAAGGACTTGACCAAGATGAGCGCCAAGAGTGCCATCAAGGTCATCGTGCCTGACGGTGCTGACGGCACACTATTCAAATGGGTCGCGCGTCTGACGGGTTCCAAGAACGCGCTCAAAGGCGTGGGCTTTTTCGTCGGCGGGGCGTTGCTCGCGGCATTCGGGTTCGTTGGCGCTTTGGTTGGAATGGCTGGTGCACTGGTTGTGGTACTCCTTGCTACCGCAGCTTCTCTCTCTGGTGACTTGGGACGCTCCAAAAAGAAAGTCAAATTCTCGTCGATCCTCTCAAAGAGTTCCGAGATCAATTGGCTTTCCGCCGCACGCCTGTTCTTGTTCGCGGCCCGGGATGTCTGGTTCGTCGTCGGTCTGCCGGTGTTCCTAAGTCAACTGGGATGGTCCTTTTATGCGGTTGGAGCGTTCTTAGCGCTTTGGGTCATTGGCTACGGCTTCATCCAGGCGGGAGTACCGGAGATTCTCCGAGTATTCGGCAAGGGAGGCACGGTTGACGGCACCGCTGCCTGCCGGTGGGCGTTCGTGCTGCTTCTCGCGCCGATCGGTTTGGCGGGCGCGCTGCGACTCGGTGTCAATCCTGGTGTCGCACTCATAGTGGGCCTCGCCGTCTTCGCAGCGGTTTTCGCCATCAACTCGGCGGTCCATTCCTATCTGGTACTGGCCTACACCGACGAGGATAGCGTCGCGCTGAATGTCGGGTTCTACTACATGGCGAACGCTTGCGGGCGTCTTCTCGGAACGCTTTTGTCTGGCGTTGTATTCCAGTTTGCCGGGTTTCAAGGATGTCTTTGGGGGTCCGCTGTACTCGTACTCACGGCGGCTGTTTTGTCGCTCAGCTTACCCCGCGGGCGCGCCGTATCGCTCGCATCCGCGCACGTCGGGAGCAGCGAATAAGCGCTCGTCGTGAAAGAGTCTCTTGTGAAGAAGAAACGAGTGCTGATCATTTGCACCGGCAACTCGGCCCGGAGTCAGATGGCCGAGGCCTTGCTTCGGCACGAGGCTGGTGACTTTTACGAGGTCTTCTCGGCGGGCACCCATCCGGCTGCTGTCCGTCCGGAAGCTGTGACGGTCATGCGTGAGATCAGCGTCGACATCTCCACGCAGCGGTCCAAGCCGATAGCGGAGTTTCAAGGGCAGCAATTCGATTTCATAATTACTGTTTGTGACAAGGCGCGCGAAGAGTGTCCAGTTTTCTCCGGGGAAACGAAATGGCTCCACTGGCCATTCGAAGACCCAGCTAGTTTCATCGAGGTCGGCAAAGAACGTCTCCACGCCTTCCGACGATTGCGCGATCGAATCCATTCGCGCGTAATGGTGTTTTTGGGTGAAGGCACTTATGACAGCAAAAAGCGGGGCCAGTAGATCCCTCGACCTGGGGCTGCCTAATCCCCGCGTCGCCGGTTCTCCCTGTCTCTCCGCCACCGTTTTCTTATCCAGTATTTGCTGACTTCTGGTGTCGATTGGGGACCTGACACGGGTACGCCTATGGTGGCTACGGCACGGGAACCCGATAGATGTTGCGCTGAGATGTAAATTTCGGGAACGCGTAGACCGACGGGTCGGGTCCGGGAAACTCTCCGGGAGCGGGGAGCAGTTTCGCTCCCGGCAACTTGGCCGCTTCCTCAGCCGAGTGAATCCCTTCGGGTGGAAGCGGCGGGAGAACCTCGCCCGGGCGCAGTGGAACTGAATAGACAGTCTGCCCTCCCACCAAACTTATGTAGAACAGTTTTCCATCTGGCGACCAGCTCACCGGCTGTGGAGCGTCGGGACCGCGGTTGCCGCAGATACATATCGTCGTGGGAGAACCACCATCCAAGGGAATCAACTCCGTCGCGCCACTGCCAGTTTCCATGGTGGAAGCCGGTACCGAGACGGCTAAATTGTTTCCGTCCGGGGAAACACCGTTGAGAACATACACGGGTTGTGGAATCGCCTTTCGTAACTCGCTACCGTCTTCCTTCACGCGATACACGGAACCCAGGTCTCTGGCGTCCTTGTCAATGGTCGAATAAAACACGTCGCCGTCCGCACTGAAGAAAGCTGAAGAGCTGAAACCGGACGTGAACTGGCGTGGGGCTGAGCTGCCGTCCAGCGCCGCCAGCCAGACTCCCTGACGTCCCGTTTCTTTCGGAGCGGCGAAGACGACGCGCTTTCCGTCGCGAGAAATGCTGTACTGCCACATCTGAAACTCAGGGAGGAGCCGCTGGCGTTGTCCCGATTCCACATCCAGCAGCCACAGGCCGCCGTATGCGGCCAGGAGCCCGCCGCCGGTGCGTGCGATGTAATACAATTTCGTGCCGTCGGCGGAAAACGTCGGAAGCAAGCTGTAGGACTCCGAAGTAACCTGCCGGTCGCCGCGCGAGTCGTGAACCCAGATCTTGTTCTGGAATGTTCCGATGGATGAGAGCAGGGAGCGGCCGTCGGGGGCGACGTACACCCCCTCTTCCTCCGTAGTGCCGGAGGTAAGCTGCTCCGGCTTTCCGTCCGGGAAGCGCTGGCGCCAGATATGAAACCCGCTGCCCGTATCAGCGGAGAAATACATCCACTTCCCATCGGGAGACCAGGCCGCGCTCACACATTGTGCCGGCTCGGGGCCAACCTTCCTGCCTTTCGAACTACCATCAAACGGCGCCACCCGGCAGGCCTCCCACGTCAAGTTAGTAGGTCCCATTTCTGCCAGCAGAAGCTGCTTGCTGTCCGGCGACAGATACGAGTAATGATCCATGTAGCCGTCCTGAACAAACACAGTGCGCTCATTGGAGCGGCTCTCGGTGGAAGTCGCGACGGCCATCGTGACTCCCTTGCCCGTCATATAGGAAAAGAGGATGTCCTTCTCATCGATCCAGTTAAGGCCCATGCCGTTGGTGAGAAGGCGGCGCGGCTCCTGCCCTCCCAGTACGGGAACCACATAAGTGTTGAAACCAGAGGTTTCGAGGGTCGAGTACGCAATGCGTGCGCCGTCGGGTGAGAATCGCGGGCGGCCCTTGTAGGGCAGGCCGTCATGCGTAAGTTGCACCGGATCTCCATCCGGCAGAAGCTTCACGTAAATCTCGGTAGGATCGCCCGTGGATTGGACTCCGATCCCCACGCCGCGGACGAAAGCCAGCATGCGGCCGTCCGGGGAGAGCGCGGGATCGAGCGCCGAATCGAAATTGGTGAGCTGGGTATACTGCGCGGCCCCCAGCTGCGCGGCCGGTTTCGATCGGAGCACGGCGAACCCGATGCCGACAGCCAGCGCCAACACAATGAGTGCCCCGGCCGCGGCCCACTTGAATCGCTGCGCGGGATGCGGCGGGGACGCGGGAGCGCGCTCCGCTGACGTCTCCGCGTCTTGGCGCAGCAAGCGGCGCAGGTCCGTCACCATTTCGCGCATCGACTGATAGCGTTGAGCGGGGTCCTTCACCAACGCCTTTTCCACCAGGGCGCGAACCCCCGCCGGGATCTCGTCTCCCAGCGGCCGGAGCGAGCCGTGGATGATCGTCTGTAGAGTCTCCAAATCGGTCGCACCCTCGAACGGCCGCCGGCCGGTTAGCATCTGATACAGCACCACAGCGAACGAAAAAACGTCGCTGCGGGCGTCCAAAGCTTTCCCTGAGGCCTGCTCGGGCGACATGTACGCGATGGTTCCGACTACTGCGCCCCTCCGGGTGAGCTCGTCGGTTAGGGTTCGCGTCGACCCGTCCTCGCGAGCTGGCTGTTCCGCCAGCTTCGCCAAACCGAAATCCGACAGCTTGGCATAGCCGCTCTTGGTGATCAGAATATTGGTGGGCTTGATGTCGCGATGCAGAATCCCGGCATCATGCGCGGCCGCCAAGCCGTCGGCGACGCCCACCAGTAGTTCAACTACATCCCGCCACTCGCGCTTTTCACGCTGCGCCCAATCCTTCAGCGTCCCGCCGTCGACATATTCCGTTACCAGGTATTGGCGTCCTTCGAATTCCCCTACATCGTGGACCGTGAGAATATGCGGATGGTTCAATGAAGAGACCAGCTGGGCCTCGCGCTGGAACCGACGACGCGCTGCCACATCGGCCAAATCGTCCGAGAGAAACTTGATCGCGACGGGCCGGTTCAGCTTCGTATCCAGCGCGCGGTACACCGTGCCCATGCCGCCCTCGCCTAGCTGAGATTCAAGGCGATAGGAGCCAATCAGCGTACCCGAGGCTCTTCGTTGTTGCCCCGTACCGTCTGTGATGCTCCATTCATCGGAGTTCATAGCATGGGCGCCTCATTCGGCGGAACAATTAACTCCAAGGACCGATCCACAAGATATCAGAGTTTCCGTATACCGTGCATCTCGTTGAAATAAGAACGTGGATCTAAGATAGGGTTCGAATCCCGTCTCTCCGCCATCCCCCTTTTCGATTCCACAGTACCCGTTGACACGGGCCTCAAGCTGCCCTACACTACGTGTTTTCGTAGACGTATGTCGAGAACGAAGACAGATCAGGAGCTCATCGACGCCGACCGGGACTTGTACTCGGGCCTCATCCGGCTGCACGTCATGCATCACGCGGTCGAAGAGCCGATCTTCGGGCTCGGCATGATGGACGAGCTGGCGCGCCACGGATATCGGATCAGTCCGGGAAGTCTTTACCCGTTACTGCATGGCCTCGAAAAAAAGGGCTATTTGACTTCGCGCGAGAAGCGAAATGGAAAGTCGCTGCGCAAAGTCTACCGGGCGACGCCGCTCGGGAAGAAAGCGTTAAAGGCTGCGCGGAGCAAAGTGCTGGAGCTGCTCCGAGAGCTCATCGAGGGCGAATGACAAGGCTTGTCGTGGTCTTGATGTTTGCGATGAATCTGCCGGCACAAATGACACTGTCGGAGGCGGTGGACAGCGCTCTCCGCAACTATCCTTCCGTGCGTGTGTCCCAGGAACAGATCAACGCCGCCGCGGCCGGGATTCAGCTGGCGCGAACGGCCTACCTGCCGAGAGTGGACGCTATAGCCCAAGTGAATCGCGCCACCAGAAACAACGTCTTCGGCCTGCTGCTGCCGCAGAGCGTGATCCCGTCTATCTCGGGTCCGGTATTGGGGACGAATAACTTCGGAACGGCTTGGGGCAGCGCGATGGGGGTGCTGGTGACCTGGGAACCTTTTGATTTCGGTCTACGGAAGGCGAACGTGGATGCCACTGCGGCGGCGCGTACCGAGTCGGAAGCCGCTCTCAAGAAAACACAGTTCGATGTGTCAGTGGCGGCAGCGGATGCTTACGTCACGCTGGTGGCGGCACAGGAGACAGTGCGGGCCGCGCAAGCCGGGGTGGATCGAGCCGAAGCAATTTCGCGGACGATTCACGCACAGGTGAACGCGCAGTTGCGGCCCGGAGCGGACGCATCCCGGGTGGATGCGGAGGTGGCAGCGGCACGCACCTTACTGATTCAGGCGCAGCAGGCGGTTGAAATCGCGCGGGTGAACGTCTCCCAATTCGTAGGGCTCCCTCCGGCCCAGATCACAGTCGCCTCAGCCCGGTTACTTCAGTTGCCGCCAGAGACGGCTGTGGCGCCGTTGGACACGGCTGCAAATCCCGTGGCCGTGGAGCAGAACGCCGTCGTCGAGCAACTGAAAGCGCAGCTCAAGGTCTTCGAGCGATCGTATTTCCCGCGCTTTTTCGCGCAGGCGTCGACCTATGCACGAGGGACCGGGGCTGAGATTAATGGAAACAACCTGGGGGGAGTGAACGGTCTTGCTCCTACGATTCAGAATTCCGCGCTGGGATTTACTGTACAGTTTTCGGCGTTCGACCGGCCGGCGATTCGCGCCAAGGAAGCCGGGCAATCGGCCACGATCCGGGCGGAGACAGCTCGGTATCAGCAGATTGCGACGGACCTGACGGCCGCGTGGAATCGATCGGTCGCGATGCTAGGAGGCGCCAGGAACGTGGCCGCCAACACACCGGTCCAAGTCGCGGCCGCGCGCGCGGCGACGGAACAGGCCACAGCTCGATATCAGGCGGGCCTTGGAAATATCGATGAAGTCGCGGAAGCGCAACGCTTGTTGACACAGTCCGAGATCGACGACGCGCTGGCCCGTCTCGGTGTTTGGCGCGGGCTACTGGGAGTCGCGACTGCCGCGGGCGATATTGGACCGTTCGTTGCCGAGGCTAGCCGGTGAGGAGGCAGAGAAAATGCGTCTGGTTTTAGCCGCTCTCAGCAGGCCGATCACGATTGTGGTGGCGCTGGTCGCCATTGCGCTGGGGGCGTTTCTTGCGCTCCAGAGGATGCCGATCGACATTTTTCCCAAAGGCGGGGATCCGGCCATTTACGTCGCGCAGCCTTACGGTGGAATGGATCCCGCTCAGATGGAAGGCTACCTGACATATTACTACGAGTATCACTTTCTCTACATCACGGGAATCGAACACGTCGAAAGCAAGAGCATCCAGGGCGCGGCCTTGATGAAGCTGACGTTTTACGAGGGTACCGACATGAACCAGGCGATGGCGGAGACCATCGGCTATGTGAACCGCGCTCGCGCCTTCATGCCCCCCGGAACCGTGCCGCCCTTTGTCACCCGTTTCGACGCGGGAAGCGTAGCCGTGGGCCAGTTGGTGTTCGCCAGCACGACGCATACACAGGGTGAGCTGCAGGATTACGCGCTGAATCGGGTTCGGCCGCTGTTTGCGACCCTTCCCGGCGTTTCCGCTCCCCCGCCGTTCGGAGGGAACCAGCGGACCATTGTCGTCACGCTCGATCCGGACAAGCTGCACCAATATCAAATCTCACCAGATGAAGCGATCGCGGCTGTCAGCACGGGCAGCCTGGTGATGCCGTCCGGCAACATGTGGACGGGAACACTCAATCGCATTGCGAGAACCAACGCCGCCCTGGGCGGCAATCTGGCCGAGCTGTTGAGCATGCCTATCCGGCCCAGCGCGGGTGCCACGGTGTATCTACGCGACATCGGAACCATCGAGAACAGCACGGATCTGGTTACCGCGTATGCGCACGTCAATGGAAAACGAACTGTGTATATTCCGGTGACCAAGCGCTCCGATGCATCGACGCTAGCGGTCATCAACGCCGTGAAGGCAGCGCTTCCCAGGTTCAGGAATGTGGTGCCGGAAGACGTCGGCGTGAGCCTGCAATTCGATCAGTCGCCTACGGTGACTAGTTCAATCAACAATCTAGCGACCGAGGGTTTGCTGGGCGCGGTTCTCACCGGGTTGATGGTGTTGATCTTTTTGCGTGACTGGCGCAGTGCTTTGGTTGTCGTTCTGAACATTCCGTTCGCGTTGCTAGCGGCTGTGATTCTGTTGTGGTTCACCGGCCAGACCATCAACATGATGACGCTCGGGGGCCTGGCGCTGGCGGTCGGAATCCTGGTGGATGAGGCGACCGTGTCGATCGAAAATATTCACACTCAGATGCGCCCGGAGGCATCCTCACTTGAAACCGCGCACAACGCAGCGGGGCGCGATAGCATTCCAAACTTAGGGAGCGCGCCCCGCGCTGTGCGCTCGAAGGCCCGGGCGGTTCTGGAGGCTTCGCGCCAGACTGCGGTAGCGCGACTGTTAGCCATGCTGTGCGTTCTGGCGGTGTTCGTTCCGTCGTTCTTCATGACCGGTGTGAGCCGGCAGCTCTTTGTTCCGCTCTCGCTGGCCGTGGCCTTCTCGATGGTTGCGTCCTATCTGCTCTCCAGCACCCTGGTTCCCGTGTTTTCGACGTGGCTCCTGAAAGAAGCCCGCGGCGAGCCAAGGGAAGGGATGTTTGACCGTCTGCGTTCCGTTTACTCGAAGTATTTGGGCTTCGTGCTGCGATTCCGCTGGCCGGTAGTCCTCGGCTATCTGGCGGCATCGATAGGATTGATTTACGTCCTGGCGCCGCGCATGGGGACAGAGATCTTCCCAAAATCCAAAGCCTCGATCTTAAGACTGCGGCTGCGGGCTCCTTCGGGTACTCGAGTGGAGGAGACCGAACGCATTGTCCTTCGGGCGCTCAACGTGATCCAGCGCGAAGCAGGTGCAGACAAAGTCGAGATCACCAGTGATTTTGTGGGCGTCGTGCCGTCCAGCTATCCAGTCGACCTAATCCATTTGTTCACGAGTGGCCCGCAGGAAGCCCTGATCCAGGTTGCCCTCAATTCCAAGGCGGACAAGGATGAAATCAGAGGCGACCTGTTGCCCGAGAGATTGCGAAAGAGTCTGCGGAGCGAACTTCCGGCCTGTCAGTTCTCGTTTGAGCCCGGGGATATTGTCGGGCAAGTAATGAGCTTCGGATCCGCCACTCCTGTTGAGATCGCCGTTCTGGGAAATAGCCTGCAGGACACCAGCGCCTTCGCGCAGAAGATTCAGGCGCAGCTTGCGCCGCTTCCTTTCTTGCGGGATCTGCAGTTCGCGCAGGAACTCAACTACCCGACGCTCGACATTAATATCAGCCGGGACCGGGCCGGGCAATTCGGCTTGACCATGGCCGACGTGGTCCGCTCGGTGGTCCCGGCAACGTCGTCGTCGCGATTCACACAGCCGAACTACTGGCGCGACCCGAACTCCGGCAACGCATTCCAGATCCAGGTGGAGCTGCCCCAGAATCGGATGCAAGGCATCGACCAGCTGGGAGATCTTCCGGTGATGCAAAACGGCCGCTCCGAGCCGAGACTTACCGACGTCGCGGCCCTGAGTCCTGGAACCATGCCTGGATTGATCGAGCGCTATAACGGCCAGCGCGTGGTCAGTCTGACGGCGAACATCCATGGCGTTACTCTCGGGGAAGCGGCGGGCCAATTGAACGCAGCTGTCGCGAAAGCGGGAGCGCCGCCGCGCGGGGTGACCGTGGCGTTCCGGGGCCAGATTCCGCCGCTGGAACAGACCATCTCCGGCTTGCGAACCGGCTTGCTTCTCGCAATTCTGGTGATCTTCCTTCTGCTTGCGGCAAACTTTCAGTCGATCCGGCTATCGCTGGCCATCATTCTGACCATCCCCGCGGCGCTCTGCGGTGTTCTGCTCATGCTCCGGCTGACAGGCACAACCTTGAACATTCAGTCGTTCATGGGCGCGATCATGGCGATCGGCATTGCCGTGGCGAATTCCATCCTGCTGGTATCCTTTGCCGAGCGCTTCCGGTATGAGGGCAGGCCGTTGCTCGAAGCCGTCCGGGAAGGAGCCACCGGCCGCCTGCGTGCCATTTTGATGACGGCCACCGCGATGATCTTCGGTATGGTGCCGATGGCGATCGGACTCGGTGAAGGCGTCTCACCTTCCGAGCCGCTGGGCCGGGCGGTCATCGGCGGACTGATCGTGTCGACCTTCGCCACACTCACGATCCTGCCTTCGATCTACGCGATCCTGCAAGCCAGAGCGTCCGTAGCGTCCGCATCCCTCAATCCTCTGGATCCCACGAGCCGATATTATGAGAAGACTTAGTAGATCGTCGATTTCGGCCGCAGGGGCGCTCGCCCTCGCGTCGCTGGTCTTTGGGCAAGCCCCCGATCTTGTCCCGGTGGTTTCGAAGCCGATATCCCGGCTGGCCGATCTGCCGGGCGAGTTTCTGCCGTTCCTCAGTGTTTCTTTGCACGCTAAAGTGCCGGGTTATGTCGAACGAATCCTGGTGGACCGGGGAAGCAGAGTCGAGGGCGGGCAGCTTCTGGCAGAGTTGAGTGCGCCCGAAATGGCCGCCCAGATCGCGGAAGGTGAGTCCAAGGTTCAGGCCATCGAATCGGAACGGCTCCAGGCTGAGGCGCAGCTTGCCGCTGCGCAAAGCACTTATGACGGGTTGAAGAAGGCTGCGGAGACCCCCGGAGCGATTGCCGGCAATGAACTCGTTCAGATGGAAAAGCAAGTGGAGGCGGCTCAGTCCCTGGTCCGTTCACGCGAGCAAGGTAAACGTGCCGCGGAAGCGTCCGTGAACGCGGAAAAGGAGATGCAATCCTATCTCCGCATCACCGCCCCCTTTGACGGCGTCGTGACCGAGCGGTTGGTCCATCCTGGCGCGCTGGTCGGCCCCGGTGCCAATCCCGTACTTCTGACCATCCAGCAAATCTCGCAACTCAGACTTGTGGTTGCGGTGCCGGAGGAGTATGTCGGCGGCATTATGGAAGGGGCGAAAGTGGCATTTCAAGTGCCTGCTTATCCGGAGCGGATGTATTCGGGAACGCTCGCGCGGGTTTCCCATGCCCTCGATAAGGCTAGCCGCACCATGGCGGTCGAGCTGGACGTTGCGAATCGCGATGGTTCTCTGGCTCCAGGAATGTATCCGAGCGTCAAGTGGCCCATCCGGCGATCGCGTCCGGCATTGTTCGTTCCGAAGACCAGCGTCGTGACGACCACCGAGCGGACCTTCGTCGTGCGCAATCAGAACGGAAGAGCGGAATGGGTGGATGTTCGAAGAGGCGCTACGGACGGCGAGCTGATCGAAGTTCTTGGCGATCTGAAGGCAGGTGACCTCATCGTCCGGCGTGCCACCGACGAAATCCGCGAAGGTTCTTCGTTGCCAGCGCCGGGAAAATAACTTTCGTTCAGTGCGATCAGCTTTCGATCTCGAAAGCTCCAAGCTGCGGGCGACCTTAGAGTAAAACCGGAACTCCTTGCGTGTTAGGTCCAGGTCTACCGTACCATGGACAGCCGCTATTCTTCGCGCGAAACTCGAATCCTGGAAACGCCACAATGATTTGTTCTTTCGTGAAGAGGACTCTCTCTATGTGTTTCTCTGAACGCCGCTTTAGTACGCTGGCGGGCGGAGTACTTCTATTTGCATCCGGATGCTTCGCCCAACAGCAGCCCGGACGCATTGAGAGCCGCTCCGCAAACGAAATATTCAGAGCGTCGGTTGTCTCCGTGGCCGCGTTTACTACCTTCGATGTTGTTTCTAAGTGGGACAGCTATCGAATGGGGCAAGGCGTGTACGGAGCGAAACAGGCGGCGCTTGAATCTTCCATGAACGCCGGCATCATTGTGGCCGAACATTTCCTTGTGAAGAAGTATCCGAAGACCCGACGCCTCTTTACCGTCGTCAATTTCGGACTGAGTGCCTATCACCTGGGTAGTGCTGTCCATAACTCCACTCGACCGAATCCAGCGGACGTGAACGTGGACGGGAACGTGAACATATTGGACCTGCAGACCCGAGTCTCTCAAGGCGGGACCCCGCAGGATATGAACTACATACTTGGGCAGATCTTGCACTAGCCAGATCGGGAGACCCAGCGTCGGAAATCGGATCCTCGTCAGCGCGCAACGATGCCTTAAGATGCTTTCCGCATCAAGGCGGTCCCAGTCATACTGGATGCGTTCTGTTCCCGGATATCGCTGACGCGCGACGTGCGCACGACGCCTTTTTCGGGATGGTGGAATTCCATCCTCATATCGCGTCCGATGAACCGCAGCTTGAGCATGGGCGTCCCCCAGGTCGATCCGTGAAAGTTCACCAGCACCGGCGTGGGGCAGATTCCCGGATGACCAGAAATGAGAACTTCACCGTCTCCGCGGTTTTCGATCCGATACAGAGTATTCGCCGTCTGGACCTCCAGGACGGCGCCCACGGGAAGTTCATCGAGACTCACGCCACCCTCTATCTCCGACTGGCAGATAGCGCGATTGATGGCGTCGTCAAAGTTCGGATGAGGCCGGAAGGGCTCGGTTAGCGGCAACATGTTCATAACCGTCTCTCACTCTCTGTCTTTGTGAGATGCAAACCGGCTGCCAAACGGCGCAAGATGATTCTACGGGACTTAGTCGTGCGGGCCGGTCTTATTTCCTGGTTGGGCAGGGGCATTTCGCGCCATACCGCGCAGATTCGCGGGGGACTCGCGGGTTCACGGGAGAGCTTTAGTCCCGGGCGCATGCCGTCCCAGACGCCAACCCCCGATCAGCGCAATCGCCGAAATCGCCAGTGAGAACCCGCACACACCCCACCAGCCTGAACGATGCCACCAGTACGTGGCCAGGTACGAACCGAGCGAGCCACAGGTAAACGTCGACGTCATATATATCATATTCAAGCGGCTGCGCGCCTCCGGTACCAGCGCGTAGATGCGCGTCTGGTTGGTCACATGACAGACCTGCATCGCCAAGTCGAGCAGAATTACCCCCGCGATGAGTCCCCATAATTTCACGCCCAGCAAGCCCAGCACGGCGAAGGAGACGGCCATGGTCGCCATGCCTGCCAGCACGCTGCTGCGTCCTCCACGGCGATCCGCGACGCGACCGGCCCAGGGAGCGATCAAGGCCCCGGCGGCCCCGATGAGGCTGAACAGCCCCGCGCCGCGGCTGGTGAAATAGTACGGCGGTCCCTCGACGAAAAAGACCATGGCGGTCCAGAATCCGCTAAAAACGGCGAACATCAGTGCGCTGGTAAAGACTGCCTCGCGCAATACCGGCAATCCGTGCCAAAGCGGCACGGCGGAAGCGATCAGTTGGGGCCGGCTCAGTTTCACCGTCGGACGGCTTTGTGGCAGCGAGGTGCGCAGCAGGATCGCCAGCATCAGCATGAACACGCTGGCCGTCGCGAACACGACGCGCCAGCCGAACATGGCGCCCAGGTAGCCGCTGAAGGTCCGCGCCACCAGGACGCCGACGAGCAACCCGCTGATGACGATCCCCACCGCGCGGCCGCGCTGGGCGGGCGGGGCCAACTGAGCCGCGAACGGAATGATCACGTGGTTGATGGACGCCGTCATGCCCACCAGCAGCGCCGAAGCCATCAGCCAAGCGGTATTTTGAGCAGTGGCCGTCAGCGCCAGCGCGACCGCGGCTCCCAGGATCATGACGGTGATCATTCCGCGGCGTTCGCGGATATCGCCCAAGGGAACGAACAGGAGTTGTCCGAGGCCGGCGCCCGCGGGATTGAGCATGGCAAACACGCCGATCCCGGTTGCGCTCAGGCCGAAGGCTCGGGCGATGTCGGGCAGCAGCGGCTGGGCGTAGTAAATGTTGGCTACGATGGCGCCGACGCTGGCGGCCATCAGCCCGACAAGGCGGGCCGGGAGCTGGGTCTCGGTATCCAACTGGCCCGGCCGAGTCGACGCCAGGCTAGCCCTCTACCAACCGCCGGCCGCGTTCAAACAGATCCGCGGCGTCGTCCGCCATCTTGCGGCCTTTTTCATACAGCTCGCGGCCTTTGTCGAGTGCTTCGCGGCTCACGTCGCCGACCGCTTCTCGACCCTGCTTTGCTTTCTTGCCTAGATAACGCCGTGTATCCTTGCCGGATTGCGGAGCGTAGAGCAACGCGACTGCGGCGCCGACCGCCGCACCCGTCAGAAACCATACCAGGCTGTCTGTCTTTTCCATATCCTCATTCTACCGATCCCCAGACGCCCCATGCTCCGCGCTATGCTCAGGGCATGAAAGAAGAGCAGAAAATCTCCCACGCCCTGGATTCGGTGATCGTGTTCGAAGGGTCGGGTACGACCGCCGAGATCGAGGCGCTCGGAATCCAAGCCGTACTCGAAACGGAGGGAATTCGCGTGGTGGTCGGTGGTGAAACCAGCTTCCCGAACCTCCCTTGGTCCGTCGCGGTGTCGAAAGCGGATGCCCCGCGCGCCTTGCAGGTGATTGAGGAAGCCAAGAAGGCCGGGCCTCGAGCCGCCGTTGAGGGGGAAGCGGAGCAGGACCGGTCCAAAAAGTGAACCCCGTACGATAAACTCGTATGGGTTCATGACTGCTCAGCGCGTCGGTATCCTGCATCCGGGTGAGATGGGCAGTGCGGTCGCCGCTACTGCTCGAAACAGCGGCTACGAAGTCTGCTGGGTTGCCGAAGGACGCAGTCATCACAGCCGGGCGCGCGCCGAAAGCGCCGGGTTCACTGACGCGGGCACCCTGGCGAATCTTTGCGAAACCTGCCCGGTCATCTTCAGTGTTTGCCCGCCGGAGTTCGCCGCCGATCTGGCCGCGCAGGTGCTCGCCCAAGGATTCCGCGGAACGTATCTCGATGCCAACGCAATTTCACCCACGCACAAGCAACAGATCGCTGCACAAATGCGGCCGAGTGGCATCCATTTCATCGACGGAGGGATCATTGGATTGCCTCCCAAAGCCCGCGGCCAGACCTGGTTGTACTTGAGCGGCGAGCACGCCGATACCATCGCCTGTTATTTCCAGGCCGGACCACTGGAAGCGGAGGTCATTGGGACCGAGATCGGCAAGGCGTCGGCGCTCAAGATGTGTTACGCAGCGCAGAACAAGGGATCGATTGCATTGCTGATCGCTGTGATGGGCGCGGCGGATCGCCTGGGGGTGCTGGATGACCTCCGACGCACGTGGTCCCGTCCCGGTGGGCCTGAGAAGACCGACGGCCACATCCTGCGTGCGACGCCCAAGGCTTGGCGGTGGGCCCCGGAGATGCGCGAAATCGCCGCGACGCTGGAAGCCGCGGGGATGCCGCCCGAGTTCCATCAGGCCGCCGCTGAGGTCTACGAGATGCTCCGCGATTTCAAGGACGCGGCTCCTCAATCGATCGAAGAGGTTTTTAAGAAGCTGCGACGCTCATGACCGCGACGCGTGTGCGTTACCGCGTCGTTGGGGCCGCAGTGGCCCTGGCCGGCGTAACGTATCTCGATCGGGTGTGCGTCGGCGTGCTGGCGCCTTCCATCATGGCGGATCTGAACATCACCCAGCTTCAGATGGGCTGGGTGTTCAGCGCCTTCACCGCCGCCTACGCGCTGTTCGAAATGCCCACGGCCTGGTGGGCGGACCGAATCGGAAGCCGTCGGGTGCTGACGCGCATCGTGTTGTGGTGGTCGGCTTTTACGATGCTGACGGCTGCCGCTACCAGCTACGCCGTGATGCTGGTGGTCCGTTTCCTGTTCGGCGCGGGAGAAGCCGGAGCCTGGCCCAATGCCGCACGCGTATTCTCTCGCTGGATCCCCCTGAAAGAGCGCGGACAGGTCCAAGGAATATTCTTTGCCGGCGCGCACCTGGCCGGCGGTCTCACGCCGGGATTGGTGGCGTTGATCGCGCTGTATCTGCCCTGGCGGATGGTGTTCGTCGCCCTGGGATTCATCGGGCTCGCCTGGGCCGCGTTTTGGTATGGGTGGTTTCGCGACGAGCCGCGCGAGCATCCTTCGGTGAATGCCGCGGAGGCCGACCTGATCGAGAAAACGCGCGGCCTGCCTCCGGCGCACGAACGCGGCCGGGCATGGACGGAAGTCTTCCGGGTCCCCAGCTTGCTGCCTCTCTGCCTTCAGTACGTGGCCAACAGCTACGGATACTATTTCTTCATCACCTGGCTGCCGACGTATCTGGCCAAGGCGCGCGGCATGTCATCGGCTGAGCTGGCGATTTTCTCGGGACTTCCTCTTACGTTGAGCGCCATCGCCGATGTAACCGGCGGGTTTACCACCGACGCTCTGTGCCGCCGGCTGGGCGTGCGAGTGGGAACGTGCGGAGTCGGGGTCGTGGCGTATTTACTCGCGGCCGCGGCGATGCTGGCGGGAACTTTGGCGTCCAATCCGCGCATCGGCGGAACGCTGATCGCGTTGGGCGGCGCATTTTCGATGTTCACGCTGGCGCCCAGCTGGTCGACGGCCATCGGTCTGGGCGGCCGCAACACGGCGCTGCTGAGTTCCGTCATGAACACTTCAGGCCAGGTGGGCGCGTTCTTCGGCCCGCTGGTACTGGCGCTGCTGGTGGATCGCACCGGTAGCTGGAGTCTACCGCTCCACGTGCTATCAGGTCTGTATCTCATCGCCGCGGCGTGCTGGTTGCTCATACGGCCGGAACGGCAAGCCTAAATGGCGTATCCTGTCCTTTGCCCATGTCCGGCCGAAAGCGCATGCTCCGTGGCTTCGCGATTCTGGTGGCCGTGTATCTGGTGGTGGTGTACGCCATCCCCAGGCCCGCGGCCGTGAAACCAGAAGGCTGGAGGCTCGCCGGAATTTTCGCCGCCACCATCGTCGGCTCGATCATCGAGCCGATTCCCGCCGGCGCGCTGGTCTTGCTGGCGGTGACGCTCTCGGCGCTGATGGGCGGCCTCACCATCACCGAGGCGCTGTCTGGCTACTCGAACTCCTCGGTCTGGCTGGTTTTGGTTGCGTTCTTCATCTCGCGCGCGCTCATCCAGACCGGGCTTGCCCGTCGCATCGCGCTCTTCTTTGTCCGCGCGTTCGGGCACAGTTCGCTGGGCGTGGCGTACTCGCTGGCCGCGTCCGACATGGTGCTGGCGGGAATGATCCCGTCGAACGGCGCGCGCAGCGCCGGCGTGGTGCTGCCCGTGGTGCGGTCGATCGCCGAGCTCTACGGCTCGCATCCGGGCGAGACCGCCAGCCGCTTGGGAGCCTATCTGATGAGCGCCGTCTATCAGGCCGTGTGCGTCACCTCCGCCATGTTCATCACCGGGCAGGTGAGCAACTTTATCGCCCGCGATCTGGCCCATCAGGCGGGCTACGAAATCTCTCCGGCGGGCTGGATTCGGGCCACTATCGTGCCCGGGTTGCTCTCCATGGCCGTGGTGCCCTGGCTGACCATGCGCGTCATCCGGCCCAGTATCCAGAAGACTCCCGAAGCCCGCGAGTTCGCGGCTGCAGAGCTCGCGAAGATGGGACCGCTGCGATCAGCAGAGTGGATTCTTGCCGGCGTGTTCGCGACGGTCTGTTTTTTCTGGGTGACCTCGCGGACTGCGTGGGGCGCCGATATCACCGTCACCGCCTTGCTGGGTTGCATGGTGCTGCTTCTCACAGGCGTGCTGACCTGGGAAGACATTCGGGGAGAAAGAGCGGGCTGGGGGATCTTCATCTGGTACGGAGGTCTGTATCGCCTGGCCCAGGGCTTGAACGATGCCGGAGTGACCAAGGCCTTCGCCAACTCGGTCGGGACACATCTGGAAGGCTACGGATGGACGACGCTGTTTGCCATTACCATCGTGATCTATTTCTATGCGCACTATGCCTTCGCCAGCATTACGGCGCACATGTTGTCGATGTTTCCCGCGTTCCTGGCGGTGCTGCTGATGAAGGGCGCCCCGATCGGGCTGGCCGTATGGACCTTTGCCTGCCTCGCCAATCTTTCCGCGTGCCTGACGCACTACGGGACCACGCCCGCGCCGGTCTACTTCGCGCAGGATTACGTATCGCTCAAGAAATGGTGGCAGGCCGGCGCGCTGGCGAGTGTGGCCCATCTTCTGATCTGGACCACGGCGGGATTCGCGTGGTGGAAGCTGATCGGGATCTGGTAGATCTTACGTAGCCAACGATTCCAGCACGGCTTCCGCGTGCCCGGCGACCTTCACCTTCTCGAACACCGTGGCGATCTTCCCCTGCGGGTCGATCACGAAAGTCGTGCGCTCGATACCCATGTACTTCCGCCCATACATGCTCTTTTCCTTCCACACGCCATAGGCTTCCGCGATCTTATGGTCGGGATCGGGGACGAAGGTATAGGGAAGACCGTACTTCTCGGCGAACTTGGCCTGGGCTTCGGGCTTGTCCGGCGAGAGGCCCACGATCTCGGCATTCTTCTTGGCGAATTTCTTCGCGGAATCGCGGAATTCGCACGATTCCTTGGTGCACCCGGGCGTGTCGGCCTTGGGAAAGAAGAACACAACCACTGTCTTACCCTTGAGCTTGGAGAGCTGGAAGGAACCGCCCTTAATTTCGGGGGCGCGATCGCCTGCTTGGAGACTCATATGCCGAGATTGTAAACTAGAAAGCATGAAGACGTCACTAACTGCAGTGGGTGCCATGGGACTCCTGATGGCAGCGCAGGCTTTTGCGGCCGATGCCAAGAAGGGTAAATCCAACTTCGACGATAACTGCTCGGTCTGCCACAATGCGGATAGTACAGATCAGAAAGTGGGCCCCGGACTGAAGGGCTTGTTCAAGCACGACAAGCTCGCCAACGGCAAGGCTGTGAACGACGCCAACGTGACGACCATGATCAACGAAGGTGGAAACGGAATGCCTCCGTTCGCCGACGCGCTCACCAAGGCGGAGAAAGACGACATCGTCGCATATCTGAAGAGCCTGTAAGTTTGTCCGCGTAGTGGTTGCACCAGCTGTCCCCATCGTCTAGCCCGGCCTAGGACATCGCCCTTTCACGGCGGTAACGGGGGTTCGAATCCCCCTGGGGACGCCAAACCAAATCGAGTAGTTAGCGTCTGTCGTAGACCGCCACGTTATCAACTTGGTCGCCTCTCGTGTTGATGCCCTTATAGCTGATCGTCATGGTCTTCCCATCTGGTGAGACCACGCGGCGGGCTACGCCAATCTCCTTGCCAAAGTGCTTCAGGGTTGCTGCGGAGGTGAAGTCGTCAATCCGCGTAAGTACTACTACGTCAACTTCACGAGATCCATCGACTGGATAATCCTTGCCATCGTAGTTTGCTGGGTATTCGACAGTTGTGGACAACCTATCGGCCCAAGTTGTCTTTACTGTGGTCTGCACTCCCTTAGGCTGCGCTTTGTATGTCCGCGTCTCAGTTACAGGTGGGGGGCCGGGTCTGAACGTGGATTTGGCGACGTTGAGCTTCCAGGTTCCTATGCTGGCATCTGCCGCCCAGATGCCTGATGCACTCAACAGAACCACGAGTAATCGTTGGAACAGCATGCGATTCTCCTCAAGGCGAGCATACTAGGTATTGCGCGCAGGAGATAGGGAGGGACTTCTAGTGAACTGGACTCATTGGCCTTGGCGCAAGGTCAACGAAGGAGGTTGCCGAGATACTCTGAAGCTGTTGCGCTTCCCTCCGATGGTGCCCAGGGAGCAAATTCCTTGTCGGTGACCGGGTCCCAAGGGCCAGGCTTCACTTCGTAGCAGACAGCGTGGGGGGTCAAGGCGGTGATGCTATGCCAAATGCCTGGAGCGAGGTCGATACCGCGGGCCACTGGCTTTCCAGCGGCGGTGGCGGGAAGCTTTTCAGGAAGAGGTCCCGAGCCCAGGATGAGAGTGTTGCCTAGAGTTCCGTCATCCTTGAAGAGAAAGACGGCTACGTAGCCGTCCAACACGATGAAGGACTCCGCCTTCGGGGGATTCTTGTGACGGTGGGGCATCACATATGTGCCGTAGGCCAAGACATTGAGAAAGCGATGCGGGTTGTCTTCGGGGCCCGTATGGAAGTTGTAGTTCATCCGAAGCCTCGGGGAGTGCTTAGCCTTCTCAACTACCGACTCAATCAATGAATCAGTGAGCAAGTGCGCGCCTGCAAGCGGTTCCATAGACTCCATCATAGGCGGCTCCGGCGGACGGGGGTTCGAATCCCCCTGGTGACGCCTTCCTGAATCGCCACATTGTGTCCGCCCCCCAAGATGCCCTATGCTCTCCATAGTCTGGAGAATGTCTGGAGGAAGCAACCATGAGCACAACCAATCCGCTCCTTGGCCCGATGAAAGCCGACGAGCATCGCGAAGTGGGCGGTGTTCTGGTCGATATCGCGAGGGCCGGGAACGTCAGGGTGAAGCGCATGATCTACCCGCCTGGATTCAATTGGAACGCCCATCTGAAAACCGTGGTCGGAACGGATTTGTGCATGCATGCCCACGTAGGATTCATGGCGCAAGGCCAAATCAACGTGCGGTTTGCCGATGGATGTGTGATCGAATACAAGGCGCCCCAGTTCGTCGCCGTCGAACCCGGTCATCAAGGATGGGTCGTGGGCGACGAACCCGCCGTGCTGATCGAGTTCGATTTCGAAGGCGACACGGTAAACCGGCTCGGCGTGCCGGCACACCCACATCGCTAGCGAGAAGGTGGGCATCTGGTCCGCTCCTCCTACGGAGGGGAGGAGTTCGTGGTCGAGAACGCGAATGCGGCGACCCTGAAGGCCGCCGCGGAGCGTTTGCGGGGCGCCATCTCGGATCAGGCCTTCGATCTATCCAGTGGCGAGCAGACTGTTACGGTGAGCGTGGGAGCTGCCCTCATTCAGCCAGGAGTGACCTCCACCGCGGAACTCACCGGTTAGCCGACCGGGCGTTGTATCAAGCGAAAGCAAGCGGTCGGAACTGCAGTGTTATTGCTTCCATCGATTCCTAAGGCGGACTCGAGTATGCTCCTGCTATCTCATTGATGAGGCTTAAGTTACGCTCCAGCGCCCGCACCTTGCAGTGTTTACAACATTTTCATTCCTTTGAAACATTGATTCTGGTATTTTTAACGTTCAAGGTTCTCGCATCTTCTCAGTCCAAAGAGGTCAGAAAACTTATGAGAAAAGCTTGGCTTCTCCGTCTTTGTGCGTTGGTTTTCGCAGCGAGTGCATCGCTGCTTGGCCAAGCGGCGTACGGTACATCAACCGTCGGCGGTCTGTCCACGTCAGTTGTGAATTTGGGTAAGGAGGCTGCATGACCACAAAGCCGAAGCGCGGACTGGCTTTAGCTTTACTTTTCGCCTTCTTGGCGGGAGTTCTTTTGGCTCAGTCTCAAGCCACGACCGGTACGATCCAGGGAACGGTTCAGGATCCCTCGGGAGCTGCCATTCCCAACGCGAAGGTCGTCGTGAAGAGTGAGAATACCGGCAACGAGCGTAGCGTCGTGTCCGATGGCGAAGGACGGTTCTTGGTGCCGTTGCTGGGGGTTGGGGACTATGAGGTCACGGCATCGGCGCCAGGCTTTGCCACCACTATCAACAAAGGGTACACACTCACGCTGGGTCAAACCATCACGGCGAATATTTCGCTGCGCGTATCGGCGGCTGCTGAAACAGTGACCGTGGAAAGCGCGGCCCCGGTTGTGGAAACCAGCAGTTCGCAAACCGCGGCGCTGGTCGACAGCAGGTCGGTGGCCAGCCTGCCGATCAACGGCCGCCGATTCCTGGATCTTGCGCAGTTGACTCCCGGTGTCATGGTGGAGCCGGAACGCGGCCAGATCAGCTTCGCCGGCAGCCGCGGAATCAACTCGGCGATCAATATTGATGGAGCGAACTTTAATGAGCCCTTTTTCGGAGGCCAGGCGGGCGGCGAACGTTCGGGATCGGCCTTCGTGGTAAGCCAAGCGGCCGTCAGCCAGTTCCAGGTGGTGAGAGGCACCTTCGATCCGGAATACGGCCGGGCCACGGGCGGTTCGGTGAATGTCATCACCAAGTCCGGCTCGAATGAGTTCCATGGCGAGGCGTTTGACTACCTTCGGCTCGCAAATATCTCGCCGAAGACCATCTTCGGCGACCGCGTCACGGATTTCCGCAATCAATATGGTGGCGCCCTGGGTGGACCGATTGTCAAGGACAAGTTGTTCTTCTTCGGGGTCTACGACGGGCAGCGCGAGCATGCGCCGCTCACCATCCGTTTCAATACCACCGCCGGGCTGCCCCAAAGCTACCTCGATCAGCAAGGGGTGTTTCAGTCCACCAATAACATCAACACGTTCCTAATAAAGAGCGACTATCAGATCACCGACAAGCACCGCCTGACGTTGCGCTACAACCAGAGCGGCAATGATGCTCTGAACGGAACGTTCACCGGCGTGCAGAGCGGCGTTCTCTTGAATAACGGAACGGAGCAGGATTTCAACAAAGGCGGCGTCGCCACTCTCACCTCCGTATTCTCGCCGGTATTCCTCAATGAACTCCGCTTCCAGGACCGCGTGGAGGACAGGCCTCGCGTGAATAATGGGGAAGGATCGGACTTTGTGAATCTGGCCGGACCGCAGACTCAGGTCAGCGGCTGCTGCTTCTTCGGGGGAGTTTCCTTCCTGCCGATTCCCGTAACCTCCAAGTCCCTGCAATTTAGCGACGCCGCCACATGGATTCACGGCGGGCACGCGGTCAAGTTCGGGGTCGACGTCAACCGCTACCACACCAGTGAGATTTTCCGCGGCAACTGGCGCGGCGTTTACATCTTCAACAATCTCTCGACTTTCCTTGACGTCCTAAACAAAAAACAGAACGCGGTTCCCGACCAGTTCCGGATCTTTTACGGCGACGGCAATTTCGATGCCGTGGTAAACAACCCCGCGGTTTTCGTTCAGGATTCGTGGAAGATCAACCGTCGCGTGACACTGTCCGGGGGCCTCCGGTATGAAGCATCCATCATGCCGACGCCACCGCGTCCGAATCCGGCCCTGCCGCTTTCAGCGCAGATCCCATCAGACACCAAGGAGTTCCAGCCCCGGATTGGCTTGGCGATCGACCTCACCGGTGACAATAAAACTGTATTCCGCGCCGCCACGGGAATCTTCTATGCCGGAACGCCTGCCCTGCTGCTCAATCAGGTGTTTAACTCAACCGGCAATCCGAACGTAGGCGTGAGTTTCACGTTGAACGCGACTCAGATTGCAGCGGTACAGAAGGTTCATCCCGAGTTCGTGTATCCCTTTGTGCCCAACACCAATAATGCCGCCGATTCCGTCTTCTTCTCGAACTCGGGCGTGGCTGGTCTGAAGCCGGATGCATCGTTCTTCGCGCCAGACTTTCGGAATCCTCGCAGTGTGAACTATACGTTGGGCTTGGAGCGCGAGCTAACCCACGCGATGTCGGTTTCCTTGGATTTTGTGCACTCCAACACGGTTCATCTGGAGCGCATTCGGGATACCAACTTGTTCCAGCCGGTGGTCGGCAATGACACTGGTGTGCCACCGCAACAGCGACCGATTTTTAACACAGCCAGCCGTCCGAACGCGAATTTCGGGAAGCTACTTTCGCAAGAAAGCTCGGCGCGCTCGAACTATGACGGCTTGACGCTGGCGTTCACTCAGCGCTTGAGCCGCCGCCTCCAGTTTCAGATTAACGGAACGCTTTCGTGGAATCACGATGACGACAGCAACGAGCGCAATTTCTCGGGTATCACTTACCAGGATGCCTTCAACTTTCAGCAGGAGTACTCATGGTCCCGTGACGACATCCGCAGGCGTTTGATTGCGTCCGCGCTGTACGATCTGCCGCTCGGCTTCCAGATCTCCGGAATCATGACCTGGCGTACCGGATTGCCGTTTTCGGCCTATACCAATTCGGATTCCAACAAAGACGGAAATTTCACCGACCGGCCGATTATCAATGGTGCCTTGCTGGAGCGCAACAGCTTCCGCCAGCCCAACTTCTGGAACACCGACCTGCGCATCACCAAGACCTTCCGCATTGCAGAAACACACCAAGTAGAGTTGATGGTCGATTTGTTCAACGCATTCAATCACGAGAATCACTTCTTTTCGGTGTCCAGCAACGAATCGACGACTACCGCGAAGGGATCGATTTGGGGAACGGGTCAGACGCCGGCTGCGGCATTTGCGACTTTCCGTCTGCCGGACGGAAGCTTGAATATCGGAGGAGCGAGCGTCAGTTCGCCGATTCAGGCGCAGTTTGCCGTGCGGTACACGTTCTGATGTCTCCGCCGGAAGGGTAAACGCCGTCAGATCGAGCTGGGTACGCGCATTACGTTCTGATAGACAACGGCGAAGTTCGAGTGGGTAGGATATGATTGCCCCTGGGAGATCATATGCCACGTGTCGGCCTGTTCATCGTCCTCGCCCTAACCTCTGCCGTCTCCGCCGCCATCAACGATCCCGTCCGGGTGGATACCGGAATGATCTCCGGCCCAGGGCTGACTCCGGCGCAGGTGGAGTTCTTCCAGGCCTGGTACGACAAACAAACTAAGCGATAGACTATTTGTCAGGAGGACTTATGGCCGCCTTGCGAGCGTTTCTTGGTGCTTGCCTCACCATCACTTTCTTATTTTCTGTTCAACCGGCTGTTGCCGAGGTCTACCCGCTCATCATCAAAGGAAAAGTGACTCTGCCCGACGGCTCACCGCCGCCGTTCAGTGTGGGCATCGAACGTGTCTGTAGCGATCTCCAGGGCTCGGCCCCGGGGCCCGTCACGGATAAGAAGGGCGAGTATTTGTGGCGGATGGACGTGGATCCCTTGCGCAGCCGTGCGTGCTTCATTCGTGCGACGCACCCCGGCTACACCTCGACCAACATTGATGTCTCCGGTCTCAATGGATACATCAGTACCGTTACTACGCTCGATACGATCGTGATTAGCAGCCGCGCCGCCGATCCTTACTCTATTACCAGTTCCGATTCGGGTGTGCCGTCGAAGGCAAGCTCGTCCTGGAAAGCGGCCATGAAGGCGCTCGACAAGAACAATTATCCGGAAGCCGAAACGCAGATGCAGGCGGCGGTCGCGGCGGCTCCGAAATTTGCAATCGGATGGCACGCGCTGGGGGTGGTCGAGGACAGGCAGCTGCTGAAACCGGCCGAAGCGCGCGCTGCATATGAGCATGCCATCGAGGCGGATCCCAAGTTCCTGCCGCCTTATATAGCGCTGACACGCCTCTGTATCAAGACCAAGGACTGGCAATGCGCGGCCAAGAACGCCGATGCGCTGATTAAGATCGACTCGAAGAAGACGGTTACCGAGATTTATCTCCACCAGGCCGTGGCGCGCTACGGGCTTAAAGACCTGGATGGCGCGATGACCAGCGTGCAGGAAGCCATGCGCCAGGATCCCCAGCACAGGACGCCTCGGTCGGAGTACGTGCTTGGCAGGATTCTCGAGGCGCAAGGGGACGCCGCCGGCGCGCGCGCGCACATTTCGAATTACCTCGAGCTGGACAAGAACGCACCCGACGCGGACGAGATCCGCGCGCAGCTTGAGAATATCGGGAAACCGGCAGCTGCGGGCGTGGATCCGGATTTGGAACGGCTGTAAGGATCACAAGCGCTCGTTGCGTTAGGCCTGCATGCCCCAGCGCCGCACCGTGCGGCTCTCGATGGTCTTGAAGATCAGATTCTCGACGGCCAGGCCGAACAGAATCACCGTCAATAATCCGGCGAAGACGTCGGCGATCAGAAGCTGATTCTTGCGTTCGAAAATGAACCAGCCCAGCCCGCCGGATCCGGAGCTGACGCCGAAGACCAGCTCGGCCGCGATGAGCGTGCGCCAGGCGAAGGCCCAGCCGACCTTGAGGCCCGTCAGGATGCTGGGGAACGCGCCGGGTATCAGAATCCGCGCGATGTAGCTCGCCCGCGACAACCCGTAATTCTGGCCCACCATCTTCCAGGTGGGACTCACCGAACGAAAACCCGCGAACGTATTCAGCGCCACGGCCCACAGCACCGCGTGGATCAGCACGAATATCACGCTTCCCGCGCCGAGTCCGAACCACACCAGCGCCAGCGGCAGGAGCGCGATCGAGGGCAGGGGATTGAACATGGCGGTGAGCGTTTCCAGCAGATCCGCGCCAATGCGCGTGCCGGTGGCGAAGGCCGTCAGGAGTGCGGCGATCGCCAGTCCCGCGGCATAGCCTTTGAGCAGCATCGAAATCGTATAGACGGCCGCCCGCGGCAGTGCTCCGGACGCCACCGATGCAAACAGCGCGCCCACCGTGGCCGAAAACGTCGGCACCAGCAGCGGATTACCGAGCCATCTGGCGTACAGTTCCCAGGCGCCTGCCAGGATCGCCAGCAGCGCCGTCTTCCGGACGGCTCCGTTATCGTACAGCTTTTCCCACGCGCTGAGTGGCTTCTCGACCACGTCGAATCCCGCCGTGGAAACCTCGTGGAACAACTCCGTGCGTTCAACCATGATTCGCCACTCCTTGCTGCGTTCCTTCGCCGAACAGGAGTTCGTGGATCCGTGCCGAGAGCGCTTTCCCGGAAGCGTCCGGAACGTCCGCGCCCCGGCTGTTGACTTCGGCTCTTACTTGCCCGGGATGCGCGCTCATCAGCAGAACGCGGTTGCCGACGCGAATCGCTTCCGGAATCGAATGCGTGACGAACAGCACCGTGAACTTAGTCTCCTCCCATAGCTGCAGCAGCTCTTCCTGCATCTTGGCGCGCGTGAGCGCGTCGAGCGCGGCGAATGGCTCATCCATCAGCAGGATCTGAGGTTCCATGGCCATCGCCCGCGCAATCGCGACGCGCTGTTTCATCCCGCCGGAAAGCGTGTGGGGGTAACTCAAAGCGAATTCCGTTAGATTCACCTTGGCGATGTAGTGCACAGCGCGCTCCTCCGCCTGAGGACGCGGCAGTTTCCCGCTTGCGGTCAGCGCAAAGACGATGTTCTCCTTGACGGTTTTCCAGGGCAGGAGCTGGTCGAATTCCTGGAACACGAACACGCGATCCGGCCCTGGACCCGTGATGTTTGTAGTGTTCAACCGGATGCGTCCCTCCGTCGGTTGGATATACCCGCCGACGGCCTTCAGCAAAGTCGATTTACCGCACCCGGACGGGCCCAGCACGACAAATCGGTCCGACTGGAACAGATTGAAGCTGACACGATACGTAGCCGTGACGAGATGATCTCTCGTCCGGTAACGGAGCGTCACGCCTTCTACCGAAAGAAGCGGAACCATTGTCGAATCAGCTTCCCGAAACTCCGTGGATCTCGGAAAAGAACAGATCCTTCCACGATCCGGGCCGGTTCTTGATGGAACCCGCGCCGTACATGAACTCGACGTACTTCATGACGTTCTCCGGAGTGGTGGTGAACTTCACGTGTGGATCGCTCAGGACTTCGACAATTTCCTCGCGTGTTAAGCCTCCGCCCTCGGAGGTCACCAGAAGGTCCGCAGCCATTTTCCTATCGGCGACAATCATGCGGTTGGCTTCCTCCAGCGCTTTCAGCACCGCGGCGAAGATCTGCGGATTCTCCTGCCGGAACTTGCTGGTCGTGGAAATCATGGTGAACGTCGTGGAGCCTCCCATGACGTCGTCGGAAGTCAGGATCGTGCGAATGCGCGGGTCTTTACGCTCGCGCTGGTGGAATGGCGGCGAGCTGAAGTGTCCGCTGATGCCGGCCGAGCCGGAAAGCAACGCCACCACGGCATCGGGATGCGCCATCGAAACGGTAAATTTGTCGAAGCGCGTGGCTTGCGCCGCACCGTACTTCTCCTGTGCGTACATCTGCATGATGATCGCCGGGATGGAGACCTTGATGGAAGTCATGGCGATCTTGTCCTGATCGGTAATGTCGTCCAGCTTTTTAAGACGTGCAGAGTTGGTATTGAGGTACATCGGCATCGAGGTCATTGCGGCGACTCCCTCAACATTGATCGAATTGGCCGAGCCGCGAGTCTTATCCCATAACGTTAGAAACGCAGGCGGGCCCGCCGAGATGAAATCGGCCGACGAAGACAAGAGCGCATCGTTCATCGCTGCCGGTCCGCCCAGATCCATCCACCGGACCGTCAGGTCGCCGAAGCCCGACTCCGCCGCGTGCTTCTCGATCAGGCGATATTTCTCCATCACCAGCAGCGGAAGAAATCCGACGCCGCCCGCGCCTTTGGGAATCCGGACTTCGCGCTTGTTCGCGCCGCCGCATGCGGTTAAGAGTAAAAACACCAGCGCGATCGTTAGCCGCATACCCGAATCAATTCCCCCACATCCTCCAGCTCGTCGATCCTCCAGCACAGCTCGATCGCTTTCTCCACTTGCGTCGCCGGCAGCGCCGCCACAGCCTGATCGCGAAACTTATCCTCCAGTTGTTTGTCGGTCATGGGGCGATGAACGTTTCCCAGTGACTGTTCGACGAATCGGGTGAGGGTCACCCCGGTTACCAGGTCCACTTCGATCCGAGCCTGATCTTCGGTGATCGACGGATCACCCACGGCCGCGACCAGCTCGCGCACGCGCTTAATCAGCGGATCGTTCACGGCTTCGTCTGTGTATTCCTGAATCCCCGCCTTGCCGCGCACCAGCCCGATGGCCGCGCCATGGTAAACCGAGAACTTTCCCTGCAGTCCCTTGGTGATGCCCTGTTGATTGCAGAGATCCATCACCAGGGGCGCAACGCGGAGGCGTACAGCCGCGATCTGTTCCGGCGCCAGTTGATTCTGCCGATGAATCTGAATGCAGCCGTCGATGGTGGGATGATTCACGATGCCGCATGGAAACGGCTTGTAGGTATTCGCGCGGAGGTCGAAATCCTCACCCAGTCGCGCTGTGATTTTCGAAAGATCATACTTGGCGGCCTGGACCGCCGCGAAGCCCCGCGGACCCTCTAGGGAATGTTCGCCCGCAGTGAAGCCAGCTTGCGCCAGCAGCGCTGCGGCGTATCCGTTTTGCGCCGCGCGGCCCGGATGAAACGCTTTGGCCATGGACCCGAACATTTCGCGCAGGCCCGCGGCCTGCGTTGCGGCGAGCCCGATCGCCCAGATCATCTCATGACCCTCCAGCACCAGGAGCTTGCCGATCGCCGTGGCCGCGCCGAACACCCCGGCTGTTCCGGTGATGTGCCAGCCGACGTCGTAATGCGCCGGATACACCGCGTTGCCGATGCGCGATTCCGCTTCGAACCCCAGGATGAACGCCTCCATGAAGTCGCGTCCCCGCACTGGATGCACGCTGGCGTAGGCGAACAGCGCCGACGCTACCGGCGAGGTGGGATGGATGTAGTTCTTCGGCGTGGTGTCGTCGTAATCGTATACATGCGAGCTGATCCCGTTCATCAGGGAAGCATGCAGCGGGTCCATGCGTTCGCTGCGTCCCAGAACGCTCGCGGTGGGCCTTCCGGAATATGGACTCAGAGCCTGGATCGCGCGATCCACCGCGGTGTCGATGCTGCCGCCCAGGGCGCAGCCCACATAATTTACAATCGCCCGGCGGGCTTCGTGACGGACGTCCTCGGGGACGCTTTCGATCCGGTTAGTAACTATGTATGATGCCAGTGTTTGCGTTTCCAGCATTGCTTTGGGGAGTGAAACTCATTGTACAGTAGTGCCGTGAGCCTGCCACTATCTACTGACCTTGCCGCGTGGGCCTCGCGCCTCCGATTCGAAGATCTGCCGGCCGACGTCGTCGAAGCCACCAAACTGCGCGTGATGGACGTGATCGGATTGTCGCTGGCCGGGGCGGAAACCCCTTTCGGAAAATCGACCCGCGAGGCAGTGGTGGCCATGTTTCCCACCGGCCCTTGCCGCATTCTTGGTTTCGGAGACCGCGTTGGTGTGACCGCAGCCGCGTTCGCCAACGGAGCTCTTTCGCAGGCGCTCGAGTACGACGATACCCATAATGAGTCGATCGTGCATATGAGCAGCCCGGCCGTGGCCGCGGCGTTAGCGCTCTCCGAGTTCACCGCTATTACCGGACGTGACTTGATCACAGCGGTCGCATTGGGCAACGAGATTTCCTGCCGCGTAGGCAGCGTATCTTCCGGCGAGCTGCACAAGCGCGGGTTCCACCCCACCGGGTTGTTCGCGACCTTCGGGGCGGCGTTTCTGGCCGCGAAGCTTCTGGGGGTGGACGCGGAATCCATGGCCCGCGCTGCGGGCATCGCCGGCAGCTTCGCCTCGGGCCTGCTCGAATGCTGGGTGGATGGGACGCAGACGAAATTTCTCCACCCCGGATGGTCGGCGCAGAGCGGGATCACCGCCGCGATGCTCGCGCGCTCGGGAGTCACAGGTCCTGCGCAGGTATTCGAGGGTCGCTGGGGCTTGTTCGCGAGCCATGTGCAGGATCAGGCCGCTCATCGCGATTTCGCGCGCATCAAAGCGGATCTAGGCTCGCACTGGGAAAGCCGCAACTCGTCCTTCAAACCGTTTCCGGCCGCGCACGTGATTCATCCTTACATCAGCGCCGCCATTCGGCTGCGGAACCAGCACGCGATCCAGGCCGCCGATATCGAAAGCGTCGAGTGCCCTGTCACCGGATTCATCGTGTCGATCGTCTGCGAGCCGATCGCGGAGAAACACGCGCCCGCATCGGACTCGCACGGCCGTGTGAGCTTGCAGTACAGCGTCGCCGAAGCGCTGTTTTTCGGAGAACTGGGGAAGCACGCCTACAGCGACCAGAGTCGCCGGAATCCCGAGATTCTGGCGCTGGCTGGAAAAGTTCGCTATCGCGTCGATCCGGATTATCCCGGTCCGGGGCGCTTCAAGGGAGCCGTCAAGGTTACGCTGAACGACGGACGGCAGTTTACAGACGTGGAAGAGTACAATCGCGGCTCGGCCGAGAATCCGATGACTTACGAGGAACTTCGCGCCAAGTTCGAGGAAAACGCCAGCGCGTTTTTGTCCGCGGATGCGCGCGGCCGTGTGGCGGACGCGGTCCAGCGACTGGAGTTGCTCCCGGATGCCAAGGTTCTGCTGGAACTCGCGACATAATATATAACCATGAGACACCGGATCTTGTTCGTATTAACCGCGGCTCTCCCGTGTATCGGCCAGAGCATCGCATCCAAGTGCCCGAGCCTCAATTCACTCACCGGCCTACCGAACCCAACCACGGTAATCAACTCGGCCACACTGAATGCGCCGCGGGCAGCGCAAGGCAACGCGCCCGCCCTGCCCGAGCATTGCGAAGTCCAGGGCAGGATGAACGAACGCACTGGCGTCAACGCGCAACGCTATGCCATCCGGCTTCATCTGCGGCTGCCCACGGATTGGAACGGCCGTTTCTTCTTTGAGGGCGGCGGCGGATCCAACGGAAATCTCGGCAATGCGCTGGGCAACCTGCAAGGTCAACAACGAACCAATGCTCTTGCGATGGGATTCGCGGTCGTATCGACAGACTCCGGCCACGACAACGCCGCCAACAACGATCCCAACCGCAATGGTACGGTGACCTTCGGCTTTGATCCACAAGCGCGCCGCGACTTTGGATACAACTCCTACGATCAGGTTACCCAGGCCGCCAAGGCGATCATCCGCGCCTACTACGGCCGGGCGCCCGAGCGTTCCTACTACGTTGGCTGCTCCGAGGGTGGCCGGGAAGCGATGATGATGTCGCAGCGATTCCCGTCGTATTTCGATGGGATCCTGGCGTGTTCTCCCGGTTTCAAGCTTGCCAAAGCGGCGCTCTTTGGTCACGCCGCGGATGCCCAGGCATTGAGTGAAGTGGCCAAGACGTCCGGAATCTTCGACCGTTTCGGACAACCGCTCTTAAACAAGACCTTTACTGACGAGGATCTGGATCTCGCCTCGCAGGCCATCCTATCAGCGTGCGATTCGCTGGATGGGCTCGCGGACGGGATCATCGACAGTTTCCCAGCCTGCACTCCAGCGGTTGTGACGCCCAAGTTCACGGCGATCACGTGTAAGGGACCCAAGCGCAACACCTGCCTTTCGGCTGTGCAAGTGGCGGCGCTCCAAAAGATCTTCGCGGGCGCCAGGAGCGCCCAAGGCGAGCTGCTCTATGCCGACTGGGCCTGGGACCGCGGCATCGGCGGCAAGATCGGCGAAACCTACAACCAAGGGTGGCGATCGTGGAAGCTGGGCGCCTTCGATGCCGCCAACAATGCTTCCATCATCGCGACCTTGGGGAGCGCTTCGGCCTCCGCCCTGTTTGTAACGCCACCCATTGCCGTACCGACCGCCGGAGCTGGTCCCGTGGCGTATCTCCTGGGCGTCGATTTCGAACGCGATGCCGCGAAACTATACGCCAAGTCCGGCGAATTCACCGAAGCCGTCTGGGATTTCATGATGGCTAGCTCGACGGATCTCTCAGCCTTCAAGAACCACGGCGGCAAGCTGCTGA
>JAIQFI010000032.1 GCA_020073345.1 Terriglobia bacterium | reverse complement strand
CCGATCTCCACAAAAGCCCACTTCAGATTCCGGTTCACGTTGCCGCAGACCTGGCCCATACGCGTGTGACCGCCGCTGGAACGCACACGCGGCACTAGCCCGGCGTAGCTGGCCAGATGCTGTGCCGTCGGGAACCGATCCACGCGGCCGATCTCCAGCATCAGAACCATACTGAGGATTTTGCCTACGCAGGGCAGCGTCTTTAGTAGATCCGCTTCTACGCTCACCTTCATAATCAACTGCAGCCGCTGCTCTGCCGATTCGATCTGGGTTTCCAGAAAATCAAGCGTCGCCAGTTCTTGTTCGACGGCTTCACGGCTGTGTATCGGTAATTCCGGCAGCCGCGTGCCGAGCTCCAAACGAGCAGCGACGCCGAACAGATCTGCTCCCGGCACCTGCACGTTGTGACGCGCGAGCGTGCCGTGGATGCGATTCTTCACTCGCGTGCGCAGCCTCACCAGGAAAATGCGCAATCGCAGTAGCTCGCGCTGATCGCGTAATTCGCTCGGCGGAATCCACACTTCCGGTAGCGTGCCGTTGCGAAGCAGGATGGCCAGCCCTTTGGCGTCCAGCTTGTCTGTCTTGTTGGTTAGCCCCATGCGCCGCTTCGCCTCGAACGGATTGCACAGCTTAGGGCAATGGCCCAACCGTTCCATCTCATCCACCAACCAACTGTAGCTACCGCTAGCTTCCACCGCGATCGCTGAGTGCGCAGGGAGCCGCGCCAGGAACTCGCGGTAAAGCTGCCGATCGTGCGCCACCCGCATAGCCTCGCCGGCCTGTCCTTTTTCATTCACGGCGACGAACACAGAAAACTTCTTGTGCGCGTCACATCCGATAAACTGTTCCATACTGCAGCACCTCCTTGTGCTTGGGGTTTCGCTCGCAGTCTACGCAAAACCCCGCTGCAGCGCTTTCATAGCATCAATAACGGTCCCGGAAGGGTTGCACGATCTACTTCTCCAAGTGACGGGAATCGGATGGGCCAGGTTTTTGGGACGCCTTGGCGCGCCCGCTGTGCGATCAGGAAAGGTAATCGTCCCGATCCCCGACTAGGTTCGCCCGGCTTGCCTAAGGTCACCCAAATATTTTTGGGCCGATATCCCGTGGCAAGCTCCGCTCCCAGCCTCCCGGGGATAATCCTGTTGCGGTTTAGAATCGCCGCCCCAGTTTTGGACGTCAGAGGAAGCGCGTTTCGTTGGGTTTCCGCAATGGTCGGGCCGGAGCGGATGTTGGATTTAAGGAACGATTAACGCACGCCAATTCTAGTAAGTAATATATTATACGTGTGTGCGCAAAGGAAAGCATGTGGAAATAATACTTATGAATCAGCGGGTTAGTGCTTACAGGAGTTCTCGGAAAAACTAAGAAAATACCGGGCACGAAAAACGGTGTTGTTCCCGGAATCCCGGAGGGCCTTTGTCGACCGGAGAGGAACGCAGCGGGGCGGACCAAAGTAACCGATGTCACGTTTGCACTTACCACCGCGACGCCTCGTCGCTTTCGGTGCGCCACAGCTATCCGCCTAACCCATCCCAAGCTCGGACTACAAAGCGTATCCGGCCATCGCTTCCTGTACAGCGCCCTTGAAGCCTTTTTGTCGGTCCCGATACAGCTACCCTTGGACCCGACGGTCTGAGAGTTTTAGGACGCCTTCCTTGAATATCGGGACGCACTCTGCGCGGCGCATCAGATCCCCGTACCGATTGAATCCCGCCTCTGTCTTTGGGCGTAACGGTCGGTGTCTCCGCACATTGGCGGGAGAAGCGATGCGGCAGCGGATAAGATACCTTCGGGCAGCGCGCGCTACCGGTGGTAAGTTTACTCTACTCGCGGAGGCGCAACCCTACACCAAGTTTCTGCGAAAAAATGAGAACTCGGATTCGAGTAGGGAGTGAATCAGTGCCACGAACGAGTGGTCGCCCACCTAGTTTTTGCAGAACGGCGTCGCCGCGCTGGTCAACCCGCCCACGTGATCAGGCAACTGATCCCAGACGGCGTGTTGCTCGCCAGCTGAATATTGAGCTGGCCGACGCCATCGACGATCTGAGAGCGCGCCGTCCATGTGCCGTCGCCAGTACGCTGCCCACGTAATCGAAAAAGCCGCCGCCGAAAACCACCACACAGTCCGCCCTAACACAGGGCGTCCTTACGTCGGGCAAGAATAGAAGAAGTGACGCGACTGGCAACAGTTCAAACAGGGAGGCAAGAACGGATTCGCATTCGGCTCGTAGCTCTCGCTGCTGCGGCGGATACGCTTCAATCAGCTACGGAGAGCGCCTACTCCTCCAGGGATCTGATGAAACCTTTGGTCTTCGAACGTGAGGCACTTAAGCAGCAACTCTCCCAGGTGAACGGTCAGGTCCCAAAGGACACGATCAAGGCCGATCAAATCGAGCAGCGGATCGCTGAATGCAACGAGGAGATCAATAGGGTTGTCAAACCTTTCAGCGAATTCACTGAGGGCGTGAGGAGCTTGCTCAATCAGATCAAATCAGCCTTTCGGTTCTTGCCTCTTTCTCCGAGCATGCAAGAGCTTCGAAAGGAGGTTGAGAAGCTCCCCCTTCTGTTGCGCGGCTTAGGCGCTGATGGGACGGAAGCACGAGATGACCTCCTGGCGATCCGAATGCGCCTTTCTGAACTTGCGACACAATCAAGGCAGGGAAACCCATCACTTCGGATCGAGATTCCACCGGGTACGAAGTGGGAGAACATGCACATGCGGTTTCTCAGCCGTGAAACCGTCGAAATCGCAACGCCAGATTCACGCCGGCATTACAACTTCTCCGAATTGGGCTTCGAAGACCGACGGAAGTCGGGAGCGCCGAACACCGCCTGGGTGTTTTTGCGCGAACTGGCACTCGCTAAGGGCAATGAGTTCAAGAGACCCTTAAGTGAACCTGCCAAAGTCGAGAAAGCTGTACAGGCCCTGCGCAAAAGGCTAAAGGACCTGTTCGGCCTAGACGACGATCCTTTTCACCCGTACCGCCAGGTCAAGCACTACGCCCCTAAGTTCAAGCTGTCGTTCCCTAACCCCGTGGACCACTAGAGTCAGATCGCCGAAATTTCAGCTGCCTGACTTAAACTTTCTTGACTATTCCTCCCCACCCCTCTATCAGCATTGATTTCAAATAACTACGCGGCTTCTGCGCGGACCGGCTGCAGGGCTCCAACTGACAAAATTGCCGAAATTTCGCGGGTAGTTAGGTAGAAGCAAGTTTTTTCGGGAAGCGGTTGTCCCCGTTTAAAGCTGGGGCTCTTCGAGGACCGATGACTCAACCCACGTTGACAGAGCGTCATTACAGCGTCAAGGAAGTGGCCCAAATGTGGGGACTCTCCCCGGCGGCCATCCGGCGCTTCTTTCGCGACGAGCCGGGCGTGCTGCGTTTCGGTAAGGAGAAAAGGGGACATCGGCGGGACTATGTGACCCTCCGCATTCCCTCCAGCGTCGCCGAGCGGGTGTACCGGCGCTGCACGCGCCCCAGTTTCGTGCACGTCCCGGATCAGCACAAAATGAAAGCGGGGAGATGATGTTCTCTCCATCCTGCCGACCGATCCTACGCCGCCGTTCCGCTCGCCCAGGCCCGGCGGACCGAGTTGGCGATCTGCTCCCGGCGCGCCGCTACAAAGGCCAGATAGTGCCGCTCGGTGACTTTGACCGAAGAGTGGCCGAGCAGGATCGAGACTTGGTCCAGGGGAACACCCCGAAGCAGCAGGTCCACAGCAAAGGTGTCCCGGAACCGATGGGGATGCCCGCCTTCGATTCCGGCGTTCTTGAAAACCTGACTCAGGCGGCGACGCCAGTTATCGGTCGCCGTCGCAATGGCGCTCTCGCCGCTCCAGAAGTAGTAGCCAGCGGCATTGGGTTCGATGGCGTCCAGCGCCGACCGCAATTGCGGATGCACCGGCACGCTGACTGGCTCATGCGTCTTGCTCATGTACAGCAGGATGCTGCCGTCCGCCATCAGACGGTTGGGGTGAAAGGTGACGGCGTCAGAGATCCTCAGCCCCGCTCTTCGCATCAGCAGCGTGAAGGCGAGGAGCTTGGGATGATCTTGGACCTGCTGCAGGGTGGCTTTCCATTCCGGCCCCTCTTCCGGCAAGTACTGCGCGTCAAACGGCTGCTTGGGCGGCACAGTGGTTGCGCGTCCGCGCGGGTGCTCCAGGCCGAGCGCCGGGTTTTTCTCCAGCCATTCGGCGACCATGCAGAACTGGAAAAACCGGCGCAGAACTTGAATCCGCTTGGAACGATGCCGCGGGCCGCACGTCCAGGAGGCAGCGTGCTCGGCGAGCAGTGGCACACTCAACTGAGCGAGCGTAACGATGCCCCGGTCGCGGCAGAAATCCAGCAGGCCGGCGGACACCTTCCGTTGCGTCTTGAGAGCCCACTGTGGGTTGACGCCGGTGAGCGCCGTGCGGATCTTACGCGTAGTGCTTTTGGCTTTGCCGTTCGACTGGGCAGTCAACGTCTGAAGAAAAGCTGTGACTGCATCGGCCACGGTCACCTGGAGTTTCTCGTCTGGGTCGTGCCAGGTTCCACGTGCTTCCTTTTCGCGCACCAACTCCTGGGCACGCGTCCAGGAAGAGGTGTCCAGGGTCTTGCGGTGCATCACCCCGCCCAAGTGTCCTTCGGCGTGGAGGGGGCATTGGCAGCGGCGGTAGGTGCGACCTGGGTCCCGTCCGTGGTGGTGTGCGATGCAGTCCTTAGTGTGCCGGCGGAAGATCGTGAGCACGGGTTGGTCTCCTGGTCAGAGGGTCAAAGTCCTCAGACCAGTGTAGCAGAACGAGGCCCACAAGGCACACACGTATCTAGAGTCTATACTATAAGTTACTTATTTACAGTTGAATATGCTGGTATACGTGAGTCTGCTCGGGGCTCATGTAGCCCGCAGTGCCCAGGATCATTCCGGCCTGTGTCGCGGCCATGCTGATGGTCGGGGAATTTTCTCCCCCGGCCGACGTGGACATCGGCCCTACCTTCGCAAGTCCGAAATCCAGTACCTTTACCGTGCCGTCGGGCTTGATCTTGATATTCGCGGGCTTCAGGTCGCGATGAACGATTCCCTTGCCGTGCGCTTCTTCCAGCGCATCGCCTATTTGCCTTGCGAGACGCAAGGCTTCTTCCAACGGCAGCGGGCCCTGAGGCGCCTCGCCCTCGACGAACTCCATGACGATGTAATTCGGGCCGACGTCGTAGATCGCGCAAATGTTGGGATGATTCAGCGCCGCGACCGCGTGCGCCTCGCGCTCAAAACGTTCGCTGAAGCGCTCAGCCGAAACCTTGATGGCGACATCGCGCCGCAGGCGCGGGTCATGCGCCCGATACACCTCGCCCATGCCTCCCGCACCGATTTTGGCCAGGATTTCGTAGGGACCGAGCTTGTCACCAGCGGAAAGAGGCACGGTTTTCCAAATAGTCTACCGTTATTCTTCCGCGCGCCGCAGAGGGAACAAAGTTACGTTTACGCTACAGCCGCGATCCTGACGGGCGACGTCTCCCGCTGAACGCCCTTAGGCGAAGCGTCGCGATACGCCTGCGCGAAATGGCCATGCATCCGGGAACAAGCCGGGTTGGGATAGAGCTGCACGAACATCTGCCCCAGCGTTTTGCCTTGCAGTCCCTTGCACAGGCGTGCGACTTCACCCGCTGTGTGGGACGTGCATGCTTCACAGGTCAGTCCGACTTCTACACAAACATTTGGGTAGGATTCTTCGTAGCCCGGCATATGAGGTCCTAGTATGCCGTAGTAGGCTCTTTCCGCAAAGCGGTTTGAAGCGGGTTTTGGAAACCGCATTTGGGGGTATCGACTCGGGATAACCCTCATTGTTGCCGCTGGTATCATGGTGTTGATAGAGAGTCCTCATGCGCTGGGCGACGCTCATTTTCCCCGTGGTTGCCATGTTCCCCGTGGTTGCCATGTTCCCCGTGGTTGCCATGGCAGCAACCCCGGACTTCCGGCCGCCGGATTTCCGTGTGGCGCGCCAGCCTGTCGCCAATGGCGCCGAGCTGCTGACGGTTTTCAGCTCCCTTCCTGATAGTGCCGGGGAAATCCCGCTGGTGAGCGTCCTGCGGGACTCGCTGGGCGATAATGACTCCGATAATGACCGTTTGCGGTACGTCTGGGTGCTCACCTCCGCCCGGCCGACCGTGCTGCAACACGCCGCGGCGTTCGTCCCCTTCTTCTATTGGCGGCCGGACCTGGGTAAGAACATGGACCGGAAACCAGCCGCCACCCTGGACCTGGGTAACACCAGCAAGGTCGTCTGGAACGCGCTGGCGCAGTCCCTGGTCCAGGCTGCCGCCATTGACTCGAATGGAGCCCTCATCCGCGCCTCCACGCGCCGCTATCGGGCCAATCTCGCCGATCAGCGCCAAGTCAACCTGATGGAGGGCCTGACCGTAATCTCGCAGCTGGAGGAGACTCCTGACGCAAAGGCTCTGCTGAGCGAGCCGGAATTACTCGAAATGCAGGCTCGCCTGGCCCTGGGGGGAAAGACTCTGGGCGGATTGGTCACCACCGAGCGCCTCCCGGAAGCGTATTACAAGAATCGGGTGCAAACCGAGGAAACGCGGGGCCACAACTGGGAGCTTCTGCGCCAGCGCGCGGAAGCCAACGGGCTGTATTTCGATCCGCTGGGGTTCGCCCGTTCCCGGACGCACGCTCTGCTGTGGATCGCGCGCGAGGATCTTGTCGCGAACGGCCAGCCGCATAAGTGGGATGGACGCTTTCTCGGTATCGCCGATCCGTTCAATGATTCGCGGCTGAAGAACTGGACCGGGTACACTGAGAAGCGCTATTTCGACCAGTCGGGCTTGCCCGTAGACGCGGACACGCCCGGGGCCAACCCACGCGAGCTGATCCCGCTGGCGCTGTACGCTCTGGAATACCCGAAAGTCCCTCTGCTGCTCGCCGATTTTCGCGATACCCGCAAACCGAAACGCCGGGAGATGCTAAGCCTGGCCACGGGAGATGCCGTCAGCGGCATGCTTGGCGTCTCCAAGTGGGGAAATTGGCCGTACCTGGCCGGTTCCATGGCCTGGAACTTCGTTCGCTCCCGCCATGGCGATCCCAATAATCGCGCGGCCCGCTTGAAAGCCTACTCCCAGGTGCGGCGCTGGCTGACACTCGACGGCTCCATTGACCCCGCGCTGCGTGCCGACTTGCAGCGCCGGCTGGAAATCCTGGGGGTGAATCCGCTGGAAGAGAGCGTTTTCGAGGAGACCGAGATCGCCGAGCGTCAATACAATGCCTTGTTGCGCTACGCCGCCGATCCCAACGGATTGCCCGCGCGGCTGGATCGCGACCGCAACACGGAAATGGCCGCCCGCCGCCACGGCGTGCCCGCACGCACGGGCCTGCGGCTGGCGAAGTGGTCTACCCTGGGGATCTATTCCCATCGGGAATCAAACGACAGTACGAGCCTGGCCGCCGCAGTGGGCCGGGAACGGCGGGCAGAGCGCCAGATCCGGTTCCTGGAGACAGTGGCGCAATCGAGCCCCCAGCCCGAAGTGGTCTGGAACATCGCCGAGGTACGCCGCGCGGTGAACGAGCTGATCGTCACGGGTGTGCCGGCACGCTCCGCGCAGGTAGTCGCGCGGATTATGCAGCAGACCACCGATGCTGAAACCCGGGAGCTATGTGCCCGTGCGCTCGCTGGCGCCGGCCTCGCAGCAGGGCAATAAGAGCGGGACAATAGAACAGTGCGAAAAATCGCGCTCCTGTTTCTGTGCGCGGGCACGCTTTCAGCCTCGGAATCAGCGGGGGTCCAGCGCATCGTTGTTCTGAAGGTCGACGGCCTGCCCGGCGACTTGCTGGAACGGTACGTTAAACAGACCGGCGGCCCAGGCCGGGAAGGCCACAGCCGCCTGCCGTGGATCCAGCACGTCTTCTCACAGAACGGTGTATGGATGGAAAACTTCTACACTCGCGGCTTGAGCCTTTCCGCGCCCTCCTGGTCGCTGCTCGATAGCGGGCGGCATCTGGAGATCCGCGGCAACGTCGAGTACGATCGCTACACCCTGCGCGTCTATGACTACCTGAACTTTCTCTCGTTCTATTTCGGTTACCCGATTTCGCGGCACATCGACATGCCGGGCGTAGAGCTGATGGACGAAACCGGGGTCCCTCTGCTCATCGACCGGTTTCCTTATGAGCAGCGCTTCCAATCCCTGCAGCTCCTGCAGCGAGGCCTGAAGTTGAACTCGTTTTCGGGTGCCTTGAAACGTGCCGTCGCCGCCAGCTCGCCCAAGGACTTTCTGGATGAGTGGCAGATCGGCCTACCCTGGGCCGCCTCGATATATCGCCAGAACGAAGCCGAACTGATCCGCAATCTCAACGATCCGCAAATTCGCTATCTGGATTACTTCACCGGTGATTACGATCACACCGCGCATCTCACCGCCGATCCTGTGTCGCAGCTCCATGCCCTGGAAAGCCTGGACGCGCTGGTGGGCCGCATCTGGAACGCCATCGCCGCCAGCCCGCTGGCCGCGCATACAGCCTTGGTCATGGTTTCCGATCACGGCATGAACACCTCGGAGACCGTTTTCAGCCAGGGATTCAATTTCGTGGACTGGTTCAATAGCGCCGCCGGCGGCGCGCATCACGTGCTCACCAACCGGCATCCGCTCGCAGAATTCAAACTCAAGGGACTGGACCCGTTCGTTTCCGAGGTCATCACGCCGAGTCCGGATTCGAACTATCTGTCTGGACAGTCCGACCAATACCCGACCGCGATGCTGGATTTGGATGGCAATGAACGTGCGAACATCGGCCTGCGGAACAACACCTTCAACGTCCTTCAGATTCTTCTGGACCAGTTACTCCAGAAGCACTTGCCGGGCCCCGTCCGGACCGCCGCTTTATCCGCGCTGTTTGCGACCCTGGACACGGTCCGCACGGCGTGGCGTCGGGACGTGGACGATCTGTCCGAGGAACTCACCGCGCTCGATGCCCGCATGGATGCCCAGCAGAAACGCCTTGACGCTCAGCCCAAGAAGAAGACCTGGACCAAGGAGCAGATCGCGCGTGGTCTGGACAAAGATGCCCGCCGCGAGGCCGTTCAGTTGGCCTCTTGGCGCGCGGAGCGCAAGGCCTATGCGGAATATGTGGCGGTCATATGGCGCCTGCTGGATCTCACAGCGGCTGATTTCGATCCTGGCAAGTTCAAGATGGCCGAGCTGATTCCGGCCAAGTCGCTGGGGCCGCCAAATTCGCCGTCGGATTTGCGCCACTACGTGACCGGGCGCGCGCCTGGCGGCTTGGAGCTTCGCGAGGATGGTTCGCTCGATTGGGACCGCAGCTTCGTAACCGTGGACTACTTCTCCGCATTTCGCTCGATTTCAGTTCGCAATAACGTCCAGCCGGGGCTCGCGCCCAAGCCGGTGGACTTCATCGCCGTGCGAATCCCCGATCGCAATGCGGTCCTGGTGTGGCGCGACGACGCGCACCAGGCGCTGATTCTCGCCCGCGGCGGGCAGCTTCGCTACATGCCGGTCAACGAAAACCTTCAACCAGTCGAGTGGAAACCTGGTTTGCCGCTGGAGCTGTTGGAAGATCCGCAGCTCGGTGTTCCACCTGGCGATCGTGAAATCTGGCTCAGCCAATGGCATGACGAGCGCTCGTGGCTTGAAGCCGTGCATCGCACGCGCTATTCGAACGGCATCATCGGCCTGACCGAGGAATTGCTCGACTCGCCCTCAGCCCCTGGCGATGTCCTGGATCGCTACGGCCAGCGCAAGCGGGATCTGCGGCGCACCGATTTGCTGGTGCTTGCCAACGACCACTGGAATTTCAACGTGCGCGGCTTCAACCCCGGCGGCAACCACGGGTCATTCTTCCGCGAGTCGACCCATTCGGTCCTGCTGTTCGCCGGCGGCAAGGATACCGGACTTCCGGCGGGTCTGCGGGTCGAGACGCCTTACGACAGCCTGAGCTTGGTCCCGACCATCTTGCAGTTGATGGGCCGTCCTGAGCCCGATCTGCCGGGGCCGGTAATCCGGGAACTGGTAGAACGCCGCTAGTGCTAGCCTGATCTTCAATGGCGCAGCCACCCGTGCCTCTGAAGACCACGCCCCTGAATGCGATTCATCGACGTCTAGGCGCGAAGATGATCGACTTCGGCGGTTGGGACTTGCCGGTTCAATATGCCAGCCTGCTCGAGGAACACCATGCGGTGCGGCAACGGGTGGGCTTGTTCGACGTCAGCCACATGGGCGAAATCGAGATCCGCGGAAAGGAAGCGTCGAGTCTGGTGAATTACGTCACCACCAACGATGCCTCACGACTGCACATTGGTCAAATACAGTACTCCGGCCTGTTGTATGAGCACGGAGGATTCGTCGACGACATTCTGGTGCACAAGGTCGCGGACGACGACTACTTTTTGTGCGTGAACGCGTCTAACCAGGATAAGGATTACGAACACATCCACTCTCACAACCAATTCGAGGCGATTGTCGAAAATGCGGGATCGCGCTATGCGCAGCTCGCCGTACAAGGTCCGCGCGCGCTCGACACTCTGCAGAAGCTGACGGCGGTGCCGCTGGCGCCCATTCGCTACTATCGCTTTGTGGATGGGATGGTGGATGGTGCACGGGTGCGAATCGCTCGAACTGGCTACACCGGCGAAGACGGCTTCGAGATTTACGTTCCGCCCGGCGATGCTCCGTGCATCTGGGATGACATCCTAGCGGCAGGCGCCGAGTTCGGGATCAAGCCGTGCGGTCTGGGCGCCCGCAACACGCTGCGCCTGGAGGCCGCCATGGCCCTGTATGACCATGAAATTCACGCTTCCATCACGCCGTGGGAAGCGAACCTGGGCTGGATCGTCAAAATGGACAAGGGCAACTTCGTCGGGCGCGAGGCTCTTGCGCACCAGAAAGACCGTGGCGTCACACGCAGATTGGTTGGATTCGAAATGGCAGGGCGCGGCATCGGCCGCGACGGCTATGAAGTGTGCATCGACGGCTTGGGGACGGGCTGGGTGACCAGTGGAGGACCGTCCCCCACGCTGAACAAAAACATCGGCTTGTGCTACCTGCCTTGCGCGCATGCCGAGGCCGGCGGCCCGATCCAAATAATGGTTCGGGGCCAGGCCGTGGATGCGGTCACGGTGCCGATTCCCTTTTACAAGAGGAAGCGTTAATTGAATAAAGGACCCGGTTAAATGGACCCAGAAAATCTCCGCTACACCAAAGAGCACGAATGGGTACGTGTCGAAGGCGATACCGGAACCATCGGCATCACGTTTCACGCCCAGAAGGAACTGGGCGACATCGTGTATGTGGATCTGCCTAAGCAAGGCGCGGTCGTACAACAGGGCAAAACCATCGGCTCGGTGGAATCCGTTAAAGCGGTCAGCGACATTTACACGCCGGTCTCGGGCGAAGTGGTGGAAGTCAATGGATCGCTCGTGGAATCGCCTGAAATCCTCAATAAGGATCCATACGGCTCGGGATGGCTTGTTAAAATCAAGTTGTCGGAACCAGGCGAGGCCGGCCAGCTACTCACGGCCGCTGAATACCAAGCTTACGTCGGAACGGAATCGTCCTAATTGCGCTACTTACCGAAGTCTGATATCGAGCGCCGCCAGATGCTCGATACCATCGGCGTGTCGTCGCTCGAAGACCTGTATGCGCATCTGCCGGAAGACGTGCGCTTCCACGGCGCACTGAATATTCCGTTCGGCAAGAGCGAATACGAAATCGTCGATTATTTCCGCGCGCGCGGCGGCGAAAACGCCAATCAGCACGCCAATTTCCTGGGGGCCGGGGTCTACCATCACTACCGACCCGTGCTGGTGGACGCGGTCGTCTCGCGCGGCGAGTTTCTCACGTCGTACACGCCCTACCAAGCCGAAATCTCGCAAGGCACGCTCACCGCGATCTTCGAATTCCAGACCATGATCTGCCAGTTGACCGGCATGGATGTGGCCAACGCGTCCATGTATGACGGGTCGACAGCCATGCCCGAAGCAGCGATGATGGCCATGCGGATTGCGGGGCGCAATAACATCGCAGTGGCCCGTACGGTCCATCCGGAATATCGCGAAGTGCTCGGAACCTACACGCGACATCAGGGCGTTCCCGTGAAGGAGTTCGAATACGATCCTGAATCCGGCCAGGTGGACGTCGAATCGCTGGCGCAGGTCCTCGACGAAACTACTGCCGCGGTGATCATCCAATCGCCGAACTTCTTCGGTGTTGTCGAAGACTCGAAGCAGATCGCCGAGATGGCCCATGCCAAGGGCGCGTTGCTGGTGTACGTATTTACCGAAGCTGTATCGCTGGGATTGCTGGAACCGCCGCGCGACGCCGATATCGTCGCGGGCGAGTTGCAGAGCTTTGCGATTGCGCCGAGTTACGGCGGACCGTTCGCCGGCATCCTGGCCTGCAAGGAAAAGTACGTGCGCCAGTTGCCCGGCCGGCTGGTGGGCGAAACCAAGGACGCCAACGGCAACCGAGCCTTTTGCCTAACGCTCGCTACCCGCGAGCAACACATTAGAAGAGAGAAAGCTACGTCGAATATCTGCACCAATCAGGCGCTGATCGCGCTGATGGCCACGGTGTTCATGGCGCTCTACGGCAAACAAGGCCTGCGCGAGCTGGCCGGACAGAATCTCGCTAAGGCGCATTACCTGGGAGAAAGGTTGTGGCGCCGGTTCAACGGGCCGTACTTCAACGAATTTGTGGCGGCCACGGGTGTGCAATCCGCAGAGGAGATCAACCGCCGCCTGCTGGGTTTTCAAATCGTCGGAGGCCTGCCGCTCGATCGTTTCTATCCAGAGCTCGGGAACAGCGTGCTCCTGTGCTGCACGGAGATGGCCAGCCGAGCTGATATGGACGCTGTCGCGGAGGCCTTCGGCGCATGATCAAGAAGGTCCGCCCGCATCCTACCCAAAACGAAGCGCTGTTATTCGAGACGAGTTCGCCCGGCAAGGCCGGATATCAACTTCCCGAGTTGGACGTGCCTGCCGTCGATCCAGCGGAAGCCCTGGGCGCGGAGCACGTGCGCGAGGAAATCCCCGACTTTCCTGAAGTCAGTGAAGTGGACGTGATCCGCCACTTCACGCGCCTTTCCACCTGGAACTACGCCATCGATCTGGGCCTGTATCCCCTGGGCTCGTGCACCATGAAATACAACCCGCGCGTGAATGAAGCCGTGGCGCGAACCGAGGGACTGATGTGGATCCATCCCTATCAGCCCGATGCTCTCTCCCAGGGTGCGTTCGCGATCCTCGCCGACCTTGAAAAGGCGCTCGCCGAGATCACCGGCATGGATGCGGTGACGCTGCAGCCGGCCGCCGGCGCACACGGCGAGCTTACTGGGATTCTGCTGGTCCGCGCTGCGCTCGAAGCGCAAGGAAATGCGCGCAAGAGAGTCATTGTTCCCGATTCGGCGCACGGAACTAATCCTGCTTCCGTACGAATGGCGGGCTATGAAGTGGTCAATGTGGCCTCGAACGATCGGGGGATGCTCGATGTGGACGCGCTGGCCCGAATGGTGGATGAAGACATCGCCGCCATCATGATCACCAATCCCAACACGCTGGGCGTGTTCGAGGAGCACATCGCCGAGGTCGCGCGGATTCTGCATTCCAAAGGCGCGCTGGTGTACATGGATGGCGCCAACATGAATGCGCTCGCGGGCATCTCGCGCCCGGGCGATTACGGTGTCGATCTCATGCACTTGAATCTGCACAAGACATTTTCAACACCGCATGGTGGCGGCGGCCCAGGCTCAGGACCGGTGGCAGTGAAGAAACCGATCGAGCCCTTTCTGCCGCTTCCCCGCCTTCAGCATGCGCCTTCCGGGTGGTCCTGGAACTACGATCGTCCGCAGTCCATGGGCCGGGTGCGCGCCTTCTACGGAAATTTCGGCGTCCTGGTGCGGGCGCTGGCCTACATCATGGCGCATGGCGGCGATGGCTTGAAGCGGGCTACCCTTGATGCACTGCTGAACGCGAACTATTTGCGCAAATTGCTCGAATCGCATTATGAGATCGCCTACCACGCGCCCAGCATGCACGAGTGCGTGTTCCGCCACGCCTCCACCGGCGCGATCGCCAAGCGCCTGATCGACTACGGATTCCACCCCTACACGGTCAGCTTCCCGTTGATCGTACACGGCGCCATGATGATCGAGCCCACGGAAACCGAGAGCAAGCAGGAACTGGATCTGTTCGCGGACGCGCTCATCTCCATTGCGCAAGAAGTCGAGGAGAATCCGGAGGTGGTATTAGCAGCGCCGCATTCGACGCGCACAACCAAGGTGGACGAAGTTGCGGCGGCGCGGAAACCAATCCTGAAGTGGCGCGGCTGAGGTAGTCTACCGGCCGCCGGCTTTCTGATACGCGTCGATCACCTTCTTCACGTACCAGCGAGTCTCGTTGTAGGGCGGCATTCCCTGATACTTGTCGACCGCGCCTTCGCCGGCGTTGTAAGCGGCCAGCGCCTTCACCACGTCGCCGTCGTATTTGACCAGCAACTCTCGCAACAGCCGCGTGCCGGCATCGATGTTCTGGGCCGTATCATGCGGATCCGCGCCCAGCGTCTTGGCAGTGCCCGGCATCAGCTGCATCACTCCCATGGCGCCTTTAGGGGAGACTGCGCCGGGCCGGAATCCCGATTCAACCAGAGCCACGCTCTCGACGAATTCAGGAGGAAGCCCGGAACGGCGTGCCGCGTCGCGGACCATCTCTTTTGGATCAAGGGCTGCTGGCGCGGCGGATTCAGTTCTGATCACAGGTGCAACTACCGCCGTGATAGGTTCCGGCGCCAGGACCTCTTCCTCTTCAAATCCGGATACGAGCGCCACCGGGATCTCCATGACGCCGCCGTTGTGGAACAGGCGGATCACGCTGCCGGATTGCTCATGACGGTCCGCCCGCAGCTTCAGACCGCTGGAAAAAACCACGTACTCCCCGCCGAATGCCGAAGAGCCAGCCACAATCAGCGCCAGGAAGCCGGTCGCACACTTCATCTCGTAAAGGATGACGCGGGCGAGCCGCTGGCCGTGCAGCGTCATTTTGAGGACAAGGCGAAGGATACCAGGCCCAGGCCTGCCAGAAACAAGACCACCATCCCCGCCGCCAGCATCCGAGCACGGTCGCCGGCGCCGCGAAACTCCCGCCAGGCGAGCACGCCCCAGGCTGCGGCCACCACCAGTGCCCCATTGTTCAGCGCGTATTGGACCAGCGCGCTGGGTTGCGCATCCCGCGGGGCAACTCCCGTCAGAAGACCCGTCAGTATGCCGGCCCCCCACAGGATTCCTCCCAATACACCCAGCAGGTGCTGCTTCTTGTTGCCGGCCAAATAACGACCAGGGCTGCCGGCAGTCCTGACCACCGGAAAGGTAATGAAGACCAGCACGAAAAAGGGTGACGAAAGGACCGCGCTGGCAGCGAGCAACAGAACCGCCGAGTAGGGAGCCAGGCCGTTCTCGCCGCTGGTGCCCTCGGCCAAGATTCGCGGGAAGATGCTCAGCGCGATTCCGCCCACCACGGCTAAAATAATCGCCAGTGCCGCCCCAGTCGGTTTGGCGCGTTTCGACTTCGCGCGCGGATCCGGCGCCAGTGCCTGCTGCGCGGCGTCCCGTTGAGCCTGCAGGCGCTGGACGTTAGCCAGGGCGATGACGACCACTCCGGCCACCAGCAGAGTGACTCCCAGAACCGTCATCGGCGTGTTGGCCTGCGCGGTGTTCGTGAAATCCCATACCGCGCCAATCGCCACAGCCACGCCCAGAGCCAGTCCAAACGCCACGCTCATGCCGGCAATGGTCATGGCGGCAAGCAGCAGTAGTGTGCCCAGGTTCAGTACCACGCCGCTGCCCAGGGCCCAGGCCATTTTTCGATAGCCCGCCAGCAGCATATTGTCCTGAAACGTGAGTTCCTCGGAACGTGCCGATCCCAATGCCAGGGCTGCCACGCCCGCGCTCAGCAGGACTCCCAACACGAAATCATAGTAGAAGTACTCAAATCGCCATTTGCCGGCTAGCTTGAGGGTGTTCGCCCAGCTTCCCAGGCACAGCAGGGAAACAATCGCGAGTATCCACACCGCGGATGCTGTGGTCGGAAGAATCATGGTGGATGGAAGAGCCCTAGTGCCCGCCGGCCGCCGGGGATGGCTCGGCCTTCAGGGGAAATTGCGCCCCTGCGGGTATCGGAACCAGCATCTGCTCCTTGCGATAAATCAGCGTGGACGTGTTGTAGCTGGCGATCTCAAACCCGTGGCCGTGGGTAATCGCATCGGTGGGACACGCCTCCACGCAGTATCCGCAAAAAATGCAGCGGTTGTAGTCGATGTTATACACCTCGGCATAACGCTCGCCGCCGCTGATGCGGAGCGTCTCGGTGTTCTCGGCGGCCTCGATGTAGATGCAATCGGCCGGGCATGCCGCCGCGCACAGGAAACAGGCCACGCACTTCTCCAGGCCGTTTTCGTCCCTCTGCAGCTCGTGAACGCCGCGATACCGTTCCTGAAATTTCGCCGGAGCTTCGGGATAGTCTTCGGTGAGCGTGGGATTCATCATTTCCCGGAAGGTCACCGACATTCCCTTCGCGATCGCTGCGGCGCCACCCAGCACTTCAGAGATTTTCGCCATGTATTTCCTTCTTAAGTAGTGTATCGCAGGATCCCGCATTATTAGCAATGATCGTGCTCCAATGGATAGTCCGCCATGCAACGTCCTTCCGTGTGGTTTTGGGTGTCCCTGACGGGAGTGTTACTGCTCTCCCGGCTGTGCCATGTGAACATCCTTTGGGCGGACGAGGACTACCATCTGGCCGCCGCGATCCAACTGCTGCACGGCAAGATGCTGTATCGGGACGTGTGGTACGACAAGCCCCCGTTGACCGCAATGGTGGCTGTGCTATTCGGAGCTTGGCCGGGGTGGCCTCTGCGAATTGCGGAGACTCTCTTCGCAGCCGCATCGTGTGCCGTGGCCTTCCGCTTCGCCTCCGGCCTCTGGAGCCGGCTGGAAGGATATTGGGCGGCTGGCTTGCTGGCATTTTCCCTGATTTTTTACCTGCCCCCGGCGACGATTCCCCTCGAACCCGATACCTTGATGATCCTGCCGCACCTGGCGGCCGTCTATTTCGCCTGGCGCCAGAAACCGCTGGCTGCGGGCGTGGCTGCTGGTCTCGCGTTTGCGATGAACATCAAGGGTCTGCTGGTCCTGTTTGTGTGCCTGCTTTTTGCGCCCGCCGCGTGGCCGCTGATGTTGGCAGGTTTCTTGATTCCCAACGCGCTGCTTTTGGGGTGGCTCATCTCGCAGCACGCGTTTTCGGCTTATGTGGAAAGCGTCTGGCGCTGGGGCCTCTTGTACGCGGGCGCGCCGACGGGAGACTCCGCGGTTGACAGCGCCCTGATGCGCGTCCGGAACTGGATCGGATTCCACGCCACGCTGGTCCTCGCCGCCGCCTGGTATTGGGTTCGCGGGAGAGATCGCGGCGTGCGTGCGCGCATGTTCGCTTGGGCAGCCGTATCGCTGGCCACCGCCAGTTTGGGATGGCGATTCTCGCCGCGCTATTTCAATCAGTTGCTGCCACCCCTGTGCATCGCGGGTGCTCACGGCATCTGCCTCCTGTCCGCGGAAGCGCGCGTCCCGCTGCGTCGCATCGGAGCTCTGGCGCTGATAGTGGCTGCTCTGGTTGCGATGATCCGTTTCGGTCCCCGCTATTTTCTACTGGCCGCCGACGACCTGGCCGGCCGGCCCCACGCCTGGCGCGACGTGGCCCTGGACCAGGAAAGCCGCCAGGCGGCTGCTTTAATCCGGACCCTGGACAAGGGCGGCGACACCATCTTTATCTGGGGCTATCGGCCGAATCTGGTCGTCTATACGCGCCTGCCGGTGGCGTCGCGCATGTGGGAATCGCAACCTCTGACCGGCGTGCCCGCCGACCGGCACCTCACGGAATCCATCAGCGTCGACCCTGAATGGGCGCGCCAGAACCGGGCGGAGTTGCTCCGCAGTTCACCTTCGATTATCGTCGACGGTCTCAGCGCGTACAACTCGCGGCTCGACATCGGGAACTATGAGGATCTCGCCGCTTGGTTCAAACGCTATTGCCTGGCGGGCCGCGCCGGCGGCACTGCGGTCTATCAGCTCTGCCGGTAACTAACTTTCATCCTGTTGTTGCACGAAGCTCAGAATGTCGAAGTGTTTGATCTGGCGATCGGGGAAGAAGCTGTTCACCGCATCCTGGACCTCGTTGAACACCTCGAAGACCGTGTGCAGCTTGGTCAGCAGCAGCAGTTCAACGTTGCGTTTGTTCGGATTCACCAGCTTGAGCGCGCCACCCTGCTTCTTGAGCGATGTAAAGCAGATCACCAGGATGCCGAGCCCGGTGGAATCGATGTAGTCCACTGCGCCGAGATCCACCACGATGTTGTGTTTCCCGGCCGCGGCCAGCTGTGTAACCCGTTCCCGCACGAGGTTGGACTCGCCTAACGTCAGCCGTCCCTTCAATGTCAGAATGACGACTTCCTCGCGCACGCTTTCAGCGATATCCAGAGCCATGGAAACCTAGTGTAGCAGTGTGGATCGTCGTTAAAGCCGTTGAGGCTCAACCGCGGCGGGATGCTCCTCGTTCATAGGAGCCACTGCGGTAGCTTCCGCCGGCAGACGGACCGTGAACCGCGTCCCGGCGCCCGCGGTGCTGGTGACGTCGATTTGTCCGCCGTGCGCCTTCACGATCCAGGCTACGAAGCTGAGGCCCAGCCCCAGCCCCTGAATCAGGTTGGTTTCGGCGTTGCGCACGCGATAGAAGCGGTCGAAGATGTGTGGCAGGTTTTCCTCCGGGATTCCCACGCCGGTATCTTCGATCTCGATTCGTCCCCAATTCTTTTTTTCATCCCGCTGGCTTGCCTCAAGCTTGACGCGTACCTGAACGGTACCGCCAGCGGGAGTGTACTTGACGGCATTGGATAGGAGATTTGAGAACAGCCGTTCCATCTGAGTGCGGTCGGCCGAAATCAGAACACCCGGTTCGATCCGGGCCGTCAGCCGCACTTGCTTCTCCTCGGCGGGAATCTGGAACTGATCCACCACGTCCTCGGCCACTTCCCCCAAATCCAATATCGTTTTTTGCAGCACCACCTGGCCCGATTCGGCTTGCGACAGCAGCAGTAGTGCGCGCACGATGCTGGACAGTTGCTCCACGTCCTCCAGCGCGTTCACCATTGCGTCGCGGTACTGCTCCACCGTTTGGGCAGTGAATAGGGCCACCTCCAGTTGCCCGCGAATCGCGGTCAACGGCGTGCGCAGCTCGTGCGATACGTCCGTCGAGAAGCGGCGAATCTGCTCGAAGGAGTCCTCCAGGCGGGTAGTCATGCGGTTGAAGCTCCCAATCAGATGATCGAGTTCGTCTCCGGAGCCGCGCAGGGGAATCTGCAAGGAAAGGTTCGAGCCCGTGACTTTCTGGGCCGCCTGCGCAACCTCGTTCACAGGCTGAATCGCCCGCCCCGCCAGCGCCCAGCCGAGCAAGCCCGTCAACGGAATAATCGCCAGCAGCGACAGGAAATAGTCGGTCGTAAAGGTTTTGACCGTGTGCTCGCTGTCGCTCAACGGGCGTCCGATCGCAAAAAAATACCGCTGGCCATGGTCGTCGGGCATCACCCCGGCCTTGATCATGTACGGAGTGCCCGCAGCGTCGGTGCGGATGTGAACTTCGGGCTCCTTGAGCGCCAGGATTCGCCGGATCTCGGCCGGGCTATCGATCCCGATCGACTCGTATACGGGCGAGTCCAGCAGAATGTTGCCGTTCGCGTCGGTCAGCAGGATCACATAACGCAGACGGTCCACGATGTGCGCGTCTTCCGGATCAGTCTGATCCGCAATCCAGTTCGGCCGGTAATTTTCGATTTTCAGATAGCCTTTGGCTTCGCCCCAGACCTCTTCCAGAACTGCTCGAACATCGCCTTCGGTCTGAACCTGGAGGTTATGGCGGAAATACAAGCCGATCACCACCAGCAACGCGGAGAACAGCAGCAGGTAGCTGACGGTCAGCCGGAACCGCAGCCCGCGTATAAGATTGACGTGGGGGCGCATCAGCTCTTTTCCGCGGCGCGGTCGGGAGTATCCAGCATATATCCGATGCCGCGCACCGTCTGGATCATCTTCTGTGGCCACTTGTCGTCGATCTTGCTGCGCAGGTGGCGAATGTACACGTCCACGATATTGGTCAGCCCGTCGTAGTCCATGTCCCAGACGTGTTCCACGATCATGGTGCGGCTGAGCGGGCGCCCCCGGTTGCGCATCAGGTATTCGAGGATGCTGAATTCCTTGGGCGCCAGCTCGATGTTTTCCCCGTCGCGCGAAACTTTGCGCCGGATGCAATCGAGTGATAGATCGCCGACTTGTAATTTCTCCGGTGTAGGCTGGCCGCGGCGCAGCAGCACTCGCACGCGGGCCAGGAGTTCCACAAAGGCGAACGGCTTAACCAGATAATCGTCGGCGCCGCCTTCCAGGCCCTTCACGCGATCATCCACGGCGTCGCGGGCGCTCAGGATCAGCACCGGCGGGCTGACCTTGCGGTTGCGGATCTTCTGCAGCACCGTGAGGCCGTCCACGTCCGGCAGGCCCAGATCCAGGATCACCAGGTCGTAGTCGGTGGAATGGATCATGTCGATGGCCGACCCGCCCGTGGCCGCCACGTCCACCGCGTATCCCGCGCTCACCAGCCCGCGCGAGAGAAAGTCGGCAATCCGGCCTTCGTCTTCCACCACCAGAATGCGCATATATCTCCAGTGTAAGACGGTTTATCCGGCCTTCCGCAGCTCTTCCCGAATTACTCGACGTAGAGTCGATTCCAGCGGTTCCTTGGAACGTTTGATGAACTCGCGCAGGGCCTGGTTCATCAGGCTCTGATAGTTCCCGCCGCCGGCGGCGTCCACTTGCTCACGAAACCACTCGACGACGTCCTCGTCGAGCCGGATGGTGACGCGAGTTTTCCCTTTGGCGACGCTCAAGACCGGACCACGCTTCCCGCGGCGGAAATCATATTCTTTCTTCATGCTTTCTCCTCATACTGAGTGCGTTCCTGGCGGGTCGCTCGTCGTGCTGAAATCATCCGAATTCGCTGTGCGCGCAAAGTGTAGATCACCACAAGAACTCGCCCGACGGCGTCCGAGCCGATAGAAACCCAACGATCCTCCTCTTCCTCGAAATCGTGAAGAGTGATCGCCCGCTCGTCTTCCAGTACGGCCAACGAGTCAGCGAACCGAACGCGGTGCTTACGATAATTCGAAGCCGCCTTTTTGGCGTCCCATTCGACTAGCATTCATCTGTGTACAATTGTACACAATCGGATCGGGGGTTGTAGCGCTTTAAGCGCTAGTCATCATATTCGTAATCTTCATCTGGATCGCGCTGGAAGCGCTCCGCCTGGAAATTGTATTTCCGACAAAAACCCATCCTGCGCACTTTCTTGGCTTCGTCAAGATATTCGATCCACCCGATAACGTAGAGATTTGTAGCATGTTTTTCATCGGGAAGCCCACGCTTCAGCCAATCTATTCGGTTCGCAATGGAATTGCGATGGCTCACCGTCAGTTCTTGAGGTGTGGTCGGAAAGTCCATCGGTTTGCCTTCCCCGCCGGGGACAACCTCAACGTCCGTGAGCACGGCTCCGATCTTTCCATCGTAAGGCGTTAGCGCCGGAAGATATTCGGCGACGACGATCTCCGTATAGATGCGTTTGAGAAACGCTTTGGTTGCGCCAGCGTTAAACACGCGGAACTGCCCATTGATGGACGTGGTTCCTATTCCCTGAGCTTGCATGAACCTCACCACAAGCTTCGGGCGATGAGTATTTACGAAAGTATCTTGGGCTATGCCGGAGCTTCGTTCCGAAGCGTCGGCACTCTTCCTGGCGGCATCTGCGCTGTCTTGGGCTACCTTAACCGTCTTTCTCATCACGGTCAATTGGTAGCCACCTACAACCACCAAGAGCACAGTCGCGCAAATCAGAACGTAGTCGGCCAATTCCTTGGCGACGTTGAGAGCTGGTAACGCCGTAACGTTTACCGAGGTAGGTTGCTTGTTCTCCTGCGCTGGACTGCGCGGTGGTTCTTTGGGCGGTTCTTGGGCGTGAACCAAGAATGCGAGGGCCAACCAGAAGACTGCGCGGCCCACATTTCGCCGGGTCGGTCCGCGCAGGTTCATCGCCAAGATCGTCCCTTATCGCGACCGCTTGACCCGATAATCTTCCACCGCAGGCATCCGCACCACCCGGCACATTTCGAACAGGCGGGATCGCGCCCGTTCTCCGATCGCTTCCCTCAGCGATTTTTTATGGACGTCCGACCCGCCTGGCGTGGTGTAAGCAATCGAACCCGTGTCGTCCGGGCTCAGGTTCGTCGTCGCGATCAGAGGCTTCTTGTGATTGCAGCGATGGGTCACGATCGACGTAACCGTATCTTCCACCCACTCCGTAACCCGGTGCGAGCCCAAGTCGTCCAGTAGCAACACCTCGGCATCCATGGCCGAACGGTACGTTTCTTTATCGCTCGAGCCCGACGTCTTGTCATAGCTGGACCGGATCCGGTCCAGCAGGTTCTGGTAGTCGAAGAAGATTCCTTCGTGGCCCTTATCGATGATGGCCTTCAGCGCGGCCACCGCCAGGTGGGTTTTTCCGGTACCGGTATCGCCCGCCAGCAGCAGCCCCGGACGATCCGGATTGGGGAATTCGCGCACGAAGCTGCGGACCTGCATGAGCACTGTGCCCAGGCCAGTTCGTGCGATGGGATTGTCCTGCGGGATTTGAAAATTATCGAGCGTCGCCCGCACGTAATTCGGCGGGATACCCGAGCCTTCTTGAAGCGCTCCCGCGCGCGCTTCTTCCGCGCAACGGCACGGCTCCGCGCCCGATAAACCGGCGCGCTCGATGATCTTCCAGCCGGTTCCTCCGCAAATGGGACATACTGCCGTCGCTGCCATTGCTAACTCCTATTCGACTACGTTACTCCACCACTACCAAAATCTCGCCCGCTCCCACCGTAGCATCCGGCCTGGCCCGAATTTCCGCCACGCGTCCGGCCTTGGGCGACTTCATTTCATTCTGCATCTTCATCGCCTCCACGACAACGAGGCCCTGACCTTCTTCCACCAGTTCACCCGGCGACACCAAGACGCGGATCACTTTCCCCGGCATCGACGCCGCGATTTCCTGCCGTCCGTGGTTCACGGTCGCGCCTTGCCCGGGCCGCAGATCGCGCGGGTCGAAGACCTCTATGGAGAACCGGCGCCCGTTGACCCACATCTCTTTGCCGGCTCCCTTATTCACCCGATAGCTGCGCCCGTTGAGCAGCACGGAAGCGCCCTCCAGCGAGTACTCGCTTTCAATCACGACTCCGTCCTCGCGAACATACCTGAGCCGCGAGCCGTTGATTTCGATCCTCCCGGACCGGCTGTTCACCGTCACCTGGCGCGTCATCGGAGCACGTCCTCGAGTCCCGAGGTGCGCCATCGACTCTGTTCCACGCGCTGTGCGTGCGTGCAGGCGGCGGTGAGCGCCAAAACGAGCGCGGCCGCAGCCTCGGCTTCCGGGTCATCGACCGCTTTCTTCCGCCTCTTGAAGAATCGATCCAGGAACGACGTCGATAACCGTCCTTCGCGAAACTCAGCATCCGCCAGCACTTCGCGGAAAAACGCGATGTTGTTCCGAACGCCGGTCAGCACATACTCCGAAAGCGCCCGATCCAGCCTGCGGATCGCCGCATCCCTGGTAGGCGCCCATGCGGCGAGCTTGGCCAGCAGCGGATCGTATTCCAGCGGGACGTCCCAGCCCTCGAAGATTCCCGAGTCCAGCCGGACGCCTGGTCCCGAAGGCTCGCTCAAATGCACGATTGTTCCCGGGGCCGGCATGAAGTCGTGATCCGGATCCTCGGCGTAAATCCGGCACTCGATCGCCGAACCACGCCAGGTAACATCGCTTTGCTTCAGTGTCAGCCGCTCGCCCGCCGCGATCTTCAGCTGCCACTCCACCAGATCGAGCCCGGTCACCAGTTCCGTCACCGGATGCTCCACCTGCAGACGTGTGTTCACCTCCAAGAAGTAGAAATTCGCGTCGCGGTCGATCAGAAACTCCACGGTCCCCGCGTTGGCATATCCCGCCGCGCGCGCCACCTTAACGGCGGCTTGCCCCATTCGTTCGCGCAAGTCCGGGTGAGACGACATCAGCGGAGACGGGCACTCCTCGATCACCTTTTGATGGCGCCGCTGGATGGAACACTCGCGTTCGCCCAGGTGGATCAGGTGGCCGTGCTGATCGCCCAGGATCTGGATTTCGATGTGCCGCGGCTCGTCCACCAGCTTTTCGAGGTAGACTTCACTGTTGCCGAAGGCGCGCCCGGCTTCGCTCGCGGCATCGCGCAGGGCCGATTGCAGTTGAGATTCGCCATCGACGCGGCGCACCCCCTTGCCGCCTCCGCCCGCCGAGGCTTTGAGCAGCACTGGATAGCCGAGGGACTTCGCCGCGGCCCGGGCTTCCTCCCATCCGGATAAAGCCCGGTCGGTTCCCGGAACCACCGGCGCGCCTGCCGCGATGGCGAGTTGCCGCGCCGCGGTTTTCGATCCCAGTTTGCGGATCGCCTCCGCGGGCGGGCCGATGAACACGATTCCGGCGGCCGCGCACGCCTCCGCGAAGTCCGCATTCTCGCTCAGGAATCCGTACCCCGGATGAATCGCTTCCGCACCATGGCGCTTAGCCGCGTCCAGGATGCGGTCCATCCGCAGGTAGCTCTCGGAAGATGGGGATGCTCCGACATAGGCGGCTTCATCCGCCAAGCGGACCGGCAGCGATCCCCGGTCCGCATCCGAATATGCGGCGACGCTCGAGATCCCCAACTCCCGGAGCGCCCGCACCACACGCACGGCGATCTCGCCGCGATTCGCTACCAGGACCTTGCGGAACACAAGGTCGATTCTAGCAGCCCACTACCGGGGCGAACGCTCTAAACGCGGTTCAGAATTGGAAAGACGTATTGAACGTCAACGCCTGCGTGCCGATCCCTACACGGCTGTTGCTGTACTCGCCCGACAGCAAGCCGCTCTGGCCGACGCTTTGGTGCGCCTGGAAGCCGAAGCCGTATCCCAGGTCGTACCGAACACGCCCGCGGCGAATCCCCAAGCCGGTCGTCAGTTGGTCCTTCATGATAGCGGCAGTGAGCGGGGACAGGGTCGAATTGGGCACGGGGCTGTTGCTGTGCGCGAAGCCGCCGCGCACGGAGACGTTCTCGGTCACCAACCGCTCGACACCGCCATGGAAGGAGAATTGGTCTTTCCAATGTAGAGGCACTCCGTCGTTAAGCGTGTTGGTGCCCAGCAATCCATTGATGTCCGCGTTGGTTCCGTTGGTCAGCGCCACCGGTAAAGTGACGAACGCGTCTTTCCAGTTCACCCAATTGGTCTGAAACGCGAGATTCCAGCGGTTATCGACTTGCCACAGGATGTGTCCGATCACTGATTGCGGAAACACGTTGCGCACTCTTGCCGAATAGGCAAAATCCGGCCGCGCGGCCAAGCCCGCCGCGTCGAGCTGCGCGCCGATGTTGCCGGTCGCCGTACCGTCACTGTCGATCACAGTGCGAGACTTCCAGGCGGCTCCGAATTGGACTTTCTTGCTGGGGCTGGCGAGGATTCCGACACTATAGTTCCGGCCAACGCCCGTGGTGTGAAGATCGAGCAGCGTCTTCAGGCCCGCCAACGCCGGATGGCTTTGGAAAATGTAAGGCGCCTCCAGCGTGTTCTTGTTGTAGTCGAATCCAATGGAGGCTCCCACGGATACGGCGCGGTTCAGTGAGTAACTCACGCCGGCGACCGATCGGGCGGATAGAATGGCCGACTTCTGCGTCTGCAATCCATAGGTCGCGCCCGCGACGCCAGGAGCGTCCACATACTTCCAATCGGACACCGACATCAACTCCGGAACCAGGCCCACACCGATCGTAAACCGCGAGTGGCCGATCGGCGTTCCAAACGCACCGTAGGGCATCACGCCCGGCGAGTTCTGGAGGGGAACATTCTGGTTCACCGAGTTGGAGAAACTTCCTCGCGCGAACACGCTGGTCACACTGAGATCCAGGGTGCGCGAAGTCAGTGTCGATAGGCCGGCCGGGTTGGTGGCCAATGCATCCAGAGCGCCCGAAGACGAGGGAATATAGACCCCGCCCACAGCCTGAGACCGGGCGCTGGTGGTGTTCAAATAAAAGTCCTGTGCGTGTAAACCACTGGCGATGGCGCCTAACGCGAGAACGTGGAATAGTCGGTGGGTTGTTGCTTTCATGCAAATGCCTCCTTTGAATTGGGGATGGTTGGGTTACACACGGCTTGCTTCAACTCCATCAAGCCGCAGTCTGAAGATTCCCGGTTGCGGTGCGCGGCGGTAAGCGCTTCAAGACATTCGGCATCGATCTTCTTGGTTGCCTCGCCCTGCATAATGGCGAAGACCTTTTCGATCGGTACGGCGTCTCGATAGGGCCGCTTGGCGGCCAGCGCGTCAAAAATATCCGCCACCACAAGAATTCGCGCGGGCAAGGATAGCTGCTCGGCACTATATCCGCGGAAGTATCCGGAGCCGTCCAGCTTTTCGTGGTGCGATGCCGCGATTTCGCTGAGTTTGCCGAAGCCCGGAATTCTCTTCAGGACTTCCATGGTGTAGTAGGGGTGCTTCTTGACGACTTCGAACTCGTAGTTGTTGAGTTTGTCCGGCTTCTCGAGAATCGCATTCGATACGCAGAGTTTTCCGATGTCGTGAAGAAGGGCGGCGCGGCGCAAGAACGTGATGTCCGGGGCGCTCAGGTCCAGCTGTTGGCCGATCGCCGTGGCGGCGTCCGCTACGCCGTTGGAGTGCCGATAGGTGAATGGTGATTTTGCGTCGATCACTTCGGCGAAGGCAAGGCAGATGCTCTCGAGCACCTCTTCGGTAGCCACGATCTGCCGTTGTTCCGGTTCAAGGGCAACTACTTGCTGCAGAATCTTTTCCGTCTCCAGATCCGCAAACAGGACGCCTTTCTGATGCAGCGAGACCACCGCTTTGACCAGATCGGGATCGAACCAACGGCCACTCCGATGCCGGGCCACACCAACGGCAGCTTCAGCTCCCCGGTTGACCAGGAATACTTCCAGGGTCTGAGCCAGATTCATGATGCGGGAGAACAAGGGAAGCTCTCTCCCGCGGAGTCCCTCGGGATAGCCGCCGCCGTTCCAGTGCTCATCGAGACTGAAGATGCCGGCGGCCACAGTCTCCGAGAAACCCATGCCGCGCGCCACCGACGCCCCGCGCTCGCACCGGATCTTCACTAGCTCACAGGAGTCCCGCTGTTGGGTAGCGGCCACGCGCAATAGCGTTCGTATTCGCTCCAGAAACGGTGCGCCGGTGGCCACGTGGGTAATCGCATACTGGAGGCTTTCCCATCCCACGCGCGTCCAATCGGTGGTCTTCACGTCTCCTTTGGCCCGAATCTCATCGGCGCTCAGAATGTGAAACAGCCGGGACGAATTGCTGCTGCATCCGGCGTCTTTCAGCAGGAGGGAGTAGTACAGATCTCCTTGCTCCTGCATCGGCATCCCGATGTGCTGCGCAATTCGCATCCCCATGATGGAGGCGCGGACCGAATGCCCCATAGGCTGGCCTTCGGTGAGATCCAACGCGTAAGAAAGCGCCGAGATAAGCTGGGAGACGCGCAGTACTGCTTCTGTTCCCGTACTGGCGGCGGAGGGTGCTGTGGATTCGGTGGTAAGCACGGTTCTCAAGCCTCTGGGCTAATGGAAGCATTCGGCCCACCAAATGTTTGGGCCTTGCGGGGCAGCGACTTGGCCCTCTAGGTAGAAAGATGATCGGCCAAAATGTCCAGTGAAACCCTATGGCGACAGGGACAAAATGTCACCTGCGAACCACTTATCACCTGCGAACCACTTATCACCTGCGAACCACTTAGAGGAGACGCAGGAGGAAGCTGAGCAGGTCCCCGGTTTCCATAACTGTGGTCGTTAGCGGGCTAAGTTGATTCGTATTGAGAGGGACGCACTACCACCGAAGGGCCGAGCTGTGCGGAAGGCCTTTAGCCGCCAACTCCGATTTGATCTCGACGGTTTGAAGCGCGTAGCGTGACCAGGGTGGCGCCCCATCCGCCGGCTTCCCCCGGAGCGTCGCCATAGGACTCGACGAAGGGTGTGCGCGCCAGGATCTGGCGAACCATTTCGCGCTGGACTCCGATGCCCCTGCCATGGATGATCCGCAGCACTGGGTACCCCAGGCGATGGGCTTCGGACAGATACTCCTCCACCACCTCCTTGACGTCTTTGGCGGGAACACTATGCAAATCAAACACATCCGTGACGGGGAGTTGTATGGGTCGGGTGCCGAACGGTTCGCTAAAGGTCTCGTCAGCCATGGCCGATTTAGGAAGTGTCAGGTCTCAATGGTACACCTTAGAACCAGTCTCCGTAGTACGGGTGCCCCTTAGGTTTTCTTCCCTTAGGACTGCTTCAGACCGAGTGCCAGCTGTTAGAATCGGGCTAGCAATATTGAGTTGCGAATCGGATGCTTTGCTTCTTGTGCGGTAAAAAGATCGGGTTGTTGCGGAGACTGGTGGACCAGCAATATTGTTCCACGCTCCACCGCAAAGAAGCCAGGCTCGCCTCCGCCCAGGCGTTTCGCGAAGAAGATGAGCTAGAACACTGGTCAGTTGCGCGATCCAAGGGTACTAAGAAGAGAGGCTCTGCCGCGACTGCGGGCCAGACCGCATCGATATTCGCTTTTTTGACCGTGGGTGGTCTCCTCGTCGCCGCATTGTTGCTTCCCGGACCAGCACCCGGCTCGGCGTTTCCTCAAGTTTCACTCGATCCGTCCATCAAACGCGGTCTGCCGGCTCGCGCCTGGGACGCGGTGGGAGAGCTGGTGCGGAGTCAGGCTCCCGTCACGTTGCATCATGAGTTCGCGTCGGGCTTCAGCGAATGGGTCACAGTCAGCTCGCGCATCGGGATGAATGTCGATGACGAGCGGGATTCGGTGGGCGCTTCTCGCCCCGCTTTGTCCCGTCCCGTCGCCCTGCGCTTGTGGGAGCGTTCTTCTTCCCTTCAGAACTACCAGATGGAGTTTCAGGGCCAGATGGAGAGCCGCAGTCTGAGCTGGGCGTTCCGCGCGGCCAACGGGAATAACTACTATGCCACCAAGCTGGTGATCGCCAGGCCAGGAGGGGCCAACAACGCCGGACTGGTGCGCTATGCCGTGATCGACGGGCACGAAACCAGCGCGGTGCGGTTGCCCTTGCCGTTGAGCCTGGAGCGCGGCGTCAATTATCGCGTCCGCATGACAGTGCAGGACGACCACTTCGTCACCTACCTGAACGGCCAGGTCATCAGCTCCTGGACCGACACGGTGCTCAAGCGCGGTGGAGTGGGTTTCTTCGAGGACCGCAACGATCCGCAAAAGGTCGCCTGGGTCAGCGTATCGGAACACGACAGCTTCATGGGCCGCATGCTGGCCCACTTCTCGCTGTTCGTAATTCCCGGGCCGCCCCGCTAAGCAGGTCGGTTCAAGCCTTCTTCAGCACGAACTCAAAGGGCATCCCGCCAGCGTCGCCTTTGACCTTCAGCTCATTCCCCGACACCACACCGGTATAGGTCAGCTTGAACGGCATACCGAAATCGAGGGTGACGGAGAAGGAGATGTTGTCGCCGTCGACCTTTCCTTCGCTGATCGGGATTTCCATTCCCGGCATGAACTCCAGGGACCCGCTCAGCGCGTCGCCAACGGCCTTGAAGGTGAAGGTCTGTGGAAAGTCTCCATTGGGCGTGGAGATGGTTCCGCTCCATTTGCCATCGACGTCGGCCGCGAAGGCCGAGACCGCCAGCAGCAATAAGCTGAGCACAAGCGAGCGAAGTTTCATATTCAGAGTTTACCCTTAAGTTTGCTGATGGTTTTGGCGATGCGCCGCTGCCGGGTTTCGGCCGTCTTAGCTTCCTCGATCGACCGCACATGCTCCTTCCTGTGGGTATAAGACAGTCCGTCGAATGCTTGCTTGAGGGTCTTGTCTCTGGCCAGAGCCTTTGCGAGATCGATGGGCACAGTCACTTCGCGAGGTTGGGTGTCCAGCTCGATATCGGCGACGATCGAATCGCCCCCGGCGACCTTGGCCTTTTCACGGTTCTCCGCGCTGACCCCGACCAGGAACTTCCCGCCCATGACGGCGACGGTGCTGCGGTACGTGTGTCCGTTGATCGTGACGCGCACTGGCGGACGTTTGCTGGGTCCGAGCTTGGTCATTACGTCCGCCGGAATCTGAATGCCCGTCGCTGTCTTTCCTGCCTTCAGGAGCGTGGTGCGAAACTTCATAGCGTCTCCACCAGGGCCGTGCCAGTCTGTTCAAGGGTAGTCATGTTCTTATCCTTAATGGGCCAACAGTTCTTTCAGCCGCTTATCCCGCAGCCAAAGGCCGCCCCAGACGAGGATCCCATCAATACGGGAAACACCGTCTCGAACGCGCTGGAGCCGGCACGCAGTTGAATCGCGACTGCGCCGCCCAGGTAGCCCGTCACCAACACGGCGACGAGAATGGAGGTGCGTGGAATCAGGTAAACGATCGCGGATTCGGGGAATCCCAATCGCACCGTTGCTTCCACAACGAAACTCGGCTTGAAGAGTTTTGTAACGCCATCGAACAGCAGGAATAATGCAGCGAGTCCGCTTGCGATGCGTCCAGTCCAGAGTCGGCTCCCCGAAATAGTTGATGCCATGAGTTTTGTTCCCGGAATTCTTTCGCTTGAAAATGTTGATGATGTAGTCATAAGCTTGCTGGAGCGCTGGATGTCGATCTTGTCCGTCGTCCAACCGGCATCAGTATCTCTCCTTTCAGATGTGTAGACTGTTGCCAGCGGCGAAAATCATCGGCGCCGTGCACGAAAAAAAGTTCGCGCCTAGAACTGCCAGAAATTAAGCGGGAAGTTCCATCGGCAGATCGAACTTGGGGAAGAGTGTTTCGGTATCGAGGAACGAGTTCAATCCGGCGATTCGGTCGCCCGACAGTTCGAGTACAATCACGGCCCAGGGCTTATGTCCGCCCGCGGGCATCGGGGATCGGCTCAATCCAGTGAGTGCTTGGCCGCTGGATAAGGACCTCGGTCGTGATGTTCGCCGAGCCCGCGGACCCTCTTCCATGGGACGTGCCCGGCGGCCCCGGTCGGCGAGCTCATCCAGGCAGACGTTGGTCGCGATTTTATACAGCCAAGTCCGCAGCGATGCCCGGCCGTCGAATCGATCCAGGCTTTTCCGCGCGCGGATGATCGTCTCCTGCGTGGCATCGTCAGCGTCCACACTCGAGCCGAGCATGCGGTAGCAATGCCCGGTTAACGCGGTGCGACGCGCTTCAAGTTGGGCGACGCTCTCGGACATGTGAGACTCTCAACCAGAAACCAGCCCGGCGCGTTCCAGCAGCGCCTGCGGGTCCGGATCCCGGCCCATGAACGATCGATATAGCTCGGCCGGATCCTCGCTGTCGCCGCGGGCCAGGATTTTGTCGCGATAGTCGCGCCCGACCACTTCGCTGAACACGCCTTCCTTGCGGAACCGAGTGAACGCGTCCGCATCCAGCACCTCGGCCCATTTGTAGGAGTAGTAACCCGCGCCGTACCCAACCGGGCTCGCGAACAGGTGCGTGAAAGCCGTGATCATGGCGTAGTCTTCCGGCAGCGGAGACGCCGCGAACGGCTGCAGCATCCTGCGGGCGAACGCCACCACGTCTTCCTTTCCGTCCCATTCGCGGTGCAGCGCCAGGTCCACGAAGCCGAAACCCAACTGCCGCATCTGCGCGTTGGCCGCGCGGAACGTTTTGGCGCGCTTCATCTTCTGGAACAAATCCTCAGGGATCGGCGCCCCGGTTTCCCAATTACGCGCGAGAAGATCCAGCGCTTCCCGCTCCCAGCACCAGTTCTCCATGATCTGCGACGGCAGCTCGACGAAGTCCCACGCCACGCTAGTGCCCGCCAAGCTGCGCACCTCCACGCGGGTTAATAGATGATGCAGCAAGTGGCCGAATTCGTGAAAGATGGTTTCGGCTTCACGATGCGTCAGCAGCGCGGGCTTCCCGTCGACGGGCGGCGTCAGATTTCCGCAGATCAGCCCCAGGTGCGGACGGTTCTGGCCGGGGTCGCCGGTGATCAGCGAATCCATCCACGCGCCGCCGCGCTTGTTTTCGCGCGGGTACCAGTCGGCGTAGAACGATCCGAGGTGAGCGTTGTTCCCTGCGTCGCGAACCTCGAAAGTCTTCACCGCCGGATCCCAAGCCGGCATGTCGCTCACCTGGGTTACCCGGATTCCGAGAATGCGACCGAAGATCTCGAACATCCCCGAGACCACGCGATCCAAGGGAAAGTATGGCCGCAGGGCTTCTTCATCGAAATCGTACAAAGCCGCGCGCTGCTTCTCGGCCCAGTAACCGATATCCCACGGCTCGAGCTTTTTCCCGGCGAACTGCTCCAGCTCCTGATTCTCTTCGCGGAAGCGCATCTCGGTCTTGGTGCGCAGATCCCGCAGGAAGTTCTGCGCGCGCTCGCCGGTGTGGGCCATGCGATCGTCCAGGACCAGGTCGGAGAAGTCGCGGAAGCCAAGCAGCTTGGCTTTTTCGTTCCGCAACTCGAGGATCTTGGCCATCAGGGCGCGATTGTCGTGCTTCCCGGAAGCCGCGCGCGTGTTGTATGCGTGCCAGACCCGTTCGCGCACCTGGGTGTCGTCCAGATACGTCATCACCGCGACGTAACTCGGGCCCTGCAACGTGAAGCGCCATCCGGCGACGCCCTTCGACTCGGCTGCGGCGCGCGCCATCGCCACCGCCGACGGCGGCAGGCCTTTGATCTGCGCTTCCTCGGTCAGCACCAGCTCCCAGGCATTGGTGGCATCGAGAACGTTTTCCGAGAATTTCGTGGTGGCCTCGGCCAGCGCCACGTCGATTTCCTTTAAGCGCGCCTTGCCAGCCGCATCCAGATCCGCTCCGTGCCGCTTGAACGAGTCGATGGTCTTTTTCAGAAAGCGGTGATAGGTCCCCTTGAGTGAGCGCCCTTCTTCTGTGGCCTCGTACTTCTTGAGTGCCTGCCACAAACCCTCATTTAAGGGAATGCTCGAATAGAACGCGCTGGCTTTCGGCTGCACGGCGTTGAACGCCGCGCGGAAGGCCGGAGTAGTAGCAACGCTCTCGATGTGCCGCACGACGCTCAAGGCGAAATCGAGCCTTTCCGTCATGATGTCGATGGCCTTCAGCGGATTCGGATCCGTGACGGCGGTCTCTACGCGCCGGTTCGCATCGGCCAGCAATTCGTCGACCGCCGGCTCGACGTGCGAGGCTTCCACCTGGTCAAAGGGAACTTTGAACTTGATCTCGGTTAAGGGATTCATGAGGTTTTAGGAGTTCTGATAAAGGAGGTGGCTAACAGCACCACCGTAACACCCGCCAGGATCCACTTGGCCGTGCTCGGCCCGCGGATCGCCTGGATCATCGCAGGCGTGGTTGCACGCAGCGGAACATCCAGTATATTCAGGATCGCGCGATTCTCCAGCACATCGAACACACCGGCCGCCAGCCCGCAGATTCCGGCGGCGATCCCAGTCACCTGTTTCCATCCGCCTTTGCGAATCGCCAGCGCGGCGAGTGCCAGGAATAGTCCCGTGTAGCACGCGATAAAACCGAAGTCGGCGTACTGCTTTAGGCGCATGACTTCGCGGTCGGGGCTTGGTGCATCGCCCAGGATCCAGTCGACATCCTGCACGTCGCGGGCGAACTGGAGAGCCAGCGTAGGATCGCCAAAGCGAGGCGGCTTCGAGGCATTGGTAAAGGAAGGCCGCCCGAGCAGGAGGATGAAGGCAGCAATGGTCAGCATCGCCAGCAGCACGGCCAGACGTACACCTGGCTGGGCGAGTGAATTAACCCAGAACACGCGAGGCATCGCGGGCGAAATAAGTCAAAATGAAATCCGCGCCGGCCCTGCGGATCGAGGTAAGCGTTTCCATCATGATGCGTTCGTAATCGAGCCAGCCGCGCTCGACTGCCGCCATGATCATGCTGAATTCGCCCGAAACCTGGTACGCACCAATAGGAACCGGGAAACGGTCGCGAGCCTGGCGGACCAGATCCAGATACGGCATGGCGGGCTTGACCATCAGCATGTCCGCGCCTTCTTCCAGATCAAGGTCCATCTCATGCATGGCTTCGCGGCCGTTGGCGGGATCCATTTGGTATGTGCGGCGGTCGCCGAAGGACGGGGTCGATTCGGCGGCTTCGCGGAAGGGTCCGTAGAATCCGGAAGCGAACTTCGCGGCGTACGCGAGGATAGCGACTTTTTGAAATCCGTGCGCGTCGAGTTTTTGCCGGATCGCGCCCACGCGGCCGTCCATCATGTCGGAAGGAGCCACGATATCGGCTCCGGCGCGCGCATGGGTGAGAGCCGCCGCTGCCAGCCATTCGAGCGTTGAATCGTTATCGACGTCGCCATCGATCACGTTGCCGCAGTGGCCGTGGCTGGTGTATTCGCAGTTGCAAACGTCGGTCATGACGAGAAGGTTGGGGAGAGCGCGTTTCACCCCGCGGACGGCTCGCTGCACGATACCGTTTTCGTCGTAGTTTTCCGACGCTGTGTCATCTTTCTTGTCGGGAATCCCAAACAGGATCACGCCGCCGATCCCTAGCGCGTGGGCGCCCTCGCATTCCTTGACCAACTCGTCGACCGAGAGCTGGAAGTTGCCGGGCATGGAGCTGATCGGCTTGCGTACGCCTTCGCCGGGGCAGGCGAACAGGGGCAGGACGAAATCGGCCGGCTCGAGTTGGGTTTCGCGCACCAGCCGCCGCATGGACTCCGAGACGCGCAGCCGGCGCTTGCGATGGGTGGGGAAGGCCATTCGCTCTCGATTGTAGCGAAGTTGCCCTGGCTCGAAACGCGTAGCGACAAAACGAACCCAGGAAGGTGTTGAAAGTAAAGCGTCGTGCATTTTTCGTGAGTGCCTGCTTTCGCGCGTTCTGTGCCCGCGCGATTGTGGCGTGAGCTCCAGTTGAGAGGGTACGGCGGGTAGGGGCGGACACGGGGGCGTCGAAGGATGCAACTTGCCGAAATAAGTGGGGAAGACCTCTTGGAGATTGGTGATTGTGGCACCCGGATCTACGGAATAAGCCCGGCGGTCACCAACCCTTCTACTTTCCGAGATCAGGCTCGGTTATGAATGCGAGGAATTCCTCCCCCAAATGCGTCGTCATTTTGCCAACTGGTCCGCCAACAGGCTTGATGGCGAAAGCAGGTATCGCCCACGTTTCCTGTAACCGCTCCAGCGATACAAGACGTAGAGAGACGAGTTCTCCCAAAATCATCTCGATGTACTGAAACGACGTTGACGTCTGGTCCCCGGGAGAGGTTCTTCTTAGATGCGGCAATCCTCTAGCGACAAGATCATTCACAAGCATCTTTGGCGCGACATAAGTAGTGTGTGGGCCCTGCTCGCCCTGCTTTTGAAAATGGCCTGCTGGGTCACCCAGAAAACTCAACACTTTGAGATGGTCCTCTGAAAACCGATCCAGCAATACAAGAAACTGCTGCTGTCGGTTCGGATCTGGCTCTTTGCCGAGCGCCACGTTAAGTACGGCATTTCTCAGTGCTTCCCGCTTGTCCTTCAAATGAGTTTGGAGAGCCGCCTGTGTGGCTTGCAAGGTTGCGGAAACGAACTCCTGATTCTGGCCGAGATTGTCAAACCGAAAGCCTTTTACATACTCTTCCAGTTCCCGCAGCCGGGATTCGAGATCGCGCAGCCAATCGTTACGGCGGTGTTCGAGAGGAGTCGCGATGATAAGGCCCCATGCCTCACCGAGGCCGGGAATGAGCGAAACGATGCCTTTTCCGGTCGCGTATTTTACGTCTTCGAAGTCGGGCTCAGGGAGTGGATCACGGGAGGGTCTGTCGAATATCGCCATGGTCACGATCACGCTGGTACTGGATCGCCCAAGCTGCGGGATGCATGCTCCAGGACCATGTTCACCTGCTCACGAGATACTCCGGGAAACCACTCCAGGAATTCGTCGATTGTGGCTCCGCCCTCGAGATTCGAAAAGAGGGCAGAAACGGGCACGCGCGTTTTCCGAAACACCCATGCGCCGCTGACCTTCTCGGGGTGCCGTTCCACTGCCGGGCAGGTGGTCCAGTCAAGCATAAGGTCGCTCTCCATCCATTATCACCGCATTTTCGATAGAATGTTCTGAACCAGACAATTCCGCGGGCTGTGGGGAGTTCGCGCACATACAAGAGGTGGTGGAAATGAAGCTACGTAAGCTCGCTCTGTGTACTTCGGCAGCAGGATTACTCTTATTAGCCTGGGTAGCCCCCGGCCAGCAGCCTCGCCGCATCGACGACATCGCGCTGAAAAACGCCGGCAAGACCGGAGAAGAATGGCTGAGTTACGGCCTCTCTCCGGGCGAAACCCGCTACAGCCCGCTCAAGCAGATCGACACGACCAACGTCGGCCGCCTAGGACTGAACTGGCTGTACGAAATCGGTCCGGGCGGCGGCAACCAGGAAGGCACTCTGTTGATGGCGAACGGCACCCTCTACGGCATCACCAACTGGAGCATCGTGTACGCCGTCGACGCGCGCACCGGCAAGGAAAAATGGCGCTGGGATCCGGAAGTGAACCATGCCGCGGTGCAGCCCAAGATCTGCTGCGGCGTTGTGAACCGGGGCATCGCGATCTACGAAGGCAACATCATTGCTCCTGTCATCGACGGACGGCTGATCGCGCTGAATGTGGAGACCGGTAAACCGGCCTGGGAAGCTCGAGTGGCCTACAGCCAGGATAGTTACACCCTCACGATGGCGCCTCGCATCGCCAAGGGCAAGGTGATCATCGGTGTCGCGGGCGCGGAATACCCGGTGCGCGGGTACTTTGAAGCGCACGACGCCAAGACCGGCCAGTTCGTCTGGCGGACCTACACCGTACCGGGCGATCCTTCGAAGCCGCCTGAGAACGAAGACATGCGCCGAGCGGCCGCAACCTGGTCGACGGAAGGAATGAAGATGGGCGGCGGGGGAACCGTTTGGGACGGCATGTCCTACGATCCGGACACGAACTTACTCTATGTCGGCACGGGGAATGCGGGTCCCTGGACGCAGGATGCCCGCAAACAAGGTAAGGACAAGGAAAATCTGTACGCGGCTTCCATCCTGGCGGTGAATGCCGATACGGGCCGGCTCGCGTGGTACTTCCAGATGGTCCCCGGCGATGAGTGGGACTTCGATAGCGTTCAGCAGTTGATGCTGGCTGACGTCACCATCAAGGGCCAGCCGCGCAAAGTCATCATGCAGGCGAACAAGAACGGATTCTATTACGTGATCGACCGCGTCACCGGCAAGTTCATCTCCGGCCAGCCGTTCGCGCAGGTCACCTGGGCTCGCGGGCTGAACGAAGAAACGGGCAGGCCGATCATCAATAACGAATCCTATTACGGCACCCAAAGTATTCCTATCGCGCCCGGTCCGGGAGGAGCGCACAACTGGGCTCCGATGTCCTTTAATCCGGCCACCGGTCTGGTGTATCTGCCCGCGTCGCCCGGGGGCAGCTTCAACTACTCATCCGATCCCAATTTCAAATATCAGCAAGGCAAACAGAACATGGGCATCACCTTCGGCGGATTCGGGCGCGGCGGGGCGGCTGCCGCGGGTGATGCGGCCAACGCAGCGGGTGCTGCTCCCGCAGCTCCTCCCAAGCCCCTGCCCGCTCCTCCGGCGATCGGACCCGAGCCGCCTGAGGGCAACGGCCGCGGAGGCGTTCTGCTCGCCTGGGACATTGTGAACCAGAAGGAACGCTGGCGCGCACAGGGCGGGGGCGGAATCGGCGGTGGCACGGTGACCACGGCCGGAAACCTGGTGTTCCAGGTCATCCCCGACGGGCGGCTGGTGGCGTACAGCGCCGACAAGGGAGAGAAACTCCTCGACGTTCAGACCGGACTTCGCGGTGGCATGGGCCCCCCGATCACCTACATGCTCGACGGGAAGCAGTACGTCGCGCTGGCAGGCGGTTCCGGAGCGCTGCCCACGTTCGGTCCTCCGCCCGGAGCAGCCGCGCCTCCCGCCGGCGGCCGAGGTCCGGCAGCTCCTGGTGCACCAGCACCGCCTCCACCCGCCGCTGGCGCTCCGGCACCCGCAGCCGGCGCAGCGCCTCCAGCCGGATTCCCCGGATTCGGCGGTCCCCAGGTGACCCCCAAGCTGTTGGTGTTCGTACTGGATGGTAAGGCGGCTCTACCAGCCCCCCCGGCTCAGTAACGTTGGACCCCGACGTGCTTCTAAGGTATACCGTGAAGCGCGGAGGGTTGCAGAATCAATCGGTTACATCGGAAACAGGTAAATACTTCCCTGTTTCCATGAGGAAGATCCTACCGACCTGTACTGGCGCTGTGAATTCTATACAGGATCCCGTGGTTGCTCCCGCGGGCATCGGTCTTCGGGCTGGCTCCACCCAGCGCCCTTTACCGGGCGTAGCCAGCCCGGGGATCGACCATACGGGTCCAGCTAAGAACGAAAGTCTCGAAAGGGGAATCTGACAATGAAAACGAATTTGATCATGGCAGGTGCACTGCTCCTGAGTCTCACGGGAGCGGGTTGCGTCGCAACCCATAAGTACGTGGCGAAAACCATTTCACCGGTGGAAGGCCGCGTCACTGCGACTGAGCAAAAGAACACGGACCAGGACAAGCAGCTGGCGGATCATTCCAAAGACATCGACAGCCTGACCACCGATCTGTCCCGTACCAAGGAGCGCGTGACCGATGCCGACGCGAAAGCCGTCGCCGCCGGACAGTCCGCCCAGAGGGCCGGCGAGCGCGCCGATAACGCCCAGCGTTCCGCCGACGGCGCTCAGCGTTCCGCGGAAGGCGCTCAGCGCGCGGCCGACCGTGGCTTGCAGCGCGACGACGTGATCGAGAAGAACATGCAAGCGATGAACAAGTTCCAGATGGCCAAGACGACCACCGTGCTGTTCGCGGTTAACCAAGCCAAGCTGAACGACGATGCCAAGGCCGAGCTAGACGAGATCGCCAAAATGACCGACGGCAAGGACCGCTACATTATTGAGGTCCAGGGCTTCACCGACAAGACCGGTTCGGCGCTGACCAATGAGCAGTTGAGCCAGGCGCGCGCGGACGCCGTTGCCCGGTACCTGGTCAATGAGCACAAGATCCCGGTTCGCAGCATTACCACGCTGGGGTCCGGTTACGCCACGCCGGTTGCCGACGACAAGACTCGCGACGGCCGCAAGCAGAATCGCCGCGTGGAAGTCCGGTTGTTCGTGCCGGAAGCGATCCAGCCGAGCAACACCGTCGCCTCAGCCCAGTAGGAATAGAGGTTTGTCCGTGCCTCACCTGACACCCGTGGGGCATGGGCATTCAGTTGGCCGCTGGCTCCCTCCGACGCAGCGGCCATCAGGGCAGGCGCTCTAGAAGATCCTTGGCGAGGAGATCTGCACGCCTCGCCAGGTTGACTGCCGTCACCAGATCTTGCTCGCGCGCCTGCTCTGCTTGTGCCAGGAACGTCTGTATCAGCTTCGCAGTATCCTTCTGCTCCGCACTTAAATTCTTCGCCGCCACCATCGCTAGCGCTCTTTTCACACGCTCCATGTACTGCTCCAGCTCCTGAGTGTTCCGACGGGACTCCTCAGGCGTGAGAATCTGGGCAAGTTTTGGAGCCTGAGCCGGTGGATTTTCACTGGGCGGGGGCTGGGGCTTGGGGGCATTTGCCACGGGTGCGCGCGGGGGTGGAGGGGGCGGAAGCACTGGAAGCCTGGGATCCGTCTGGCGCGGAAAGTCGTATACTACCGGCTCGAACGCGACATCAGGGGGCAGCGCGATCTTGGGAGCGGGAGGGATCGGCTGGCGCGCTTTGGCCGTCACGGGTGGCGGGTTGAACGCCCGCGGAGCCTTGTGAAACCCACAAGACGACATGCCCACTGCGCCGGTTAAGCACAGCGTCGCCGCCATCCTTTTCGGGAAACGCAAACCTGCGCGTGGGTGGAATAAATCAGGCATGACGGACATCCGCCGGGAACTCTAGCCGGAATGTTGTCCCGGAACCAGCTTCGCTTTTGAAACTGATAGTACCATTATGCAACTGGACCGCTCGGTAGGTCATGGCGAGCCCGATCCCGGACCCTCCCGGCTTGGTGGTGAAGTATAGCTGGAACACCTTGTCGCGCAACTCGGGTGGGATTCCCGACCCGGTATCGCCGACTTCAAGAGTCAGTTTGTCGCCGCTTCTGCTTACCCGGACCTGCAGCCTGCCTCCGCTACCCATGGAATCGATCGCGTTGGTCACCAGATTGAGAACCGCTTGTTTTAGCAGATCCGAATCGCCGCGCATCATTGTGGAATTGGATGCGGCGGGCTCGGAGGGTGCGGAGAAGTCCACGTCGATCTTTTTCTCCCGCGCTTGCGGGGTGACGAACTCGGTGACCTCGCGCGCCAGCACTCCCAGGTCGATATTCTGCAGATGCACGTCCAGCGGCCGCGAGAAATCCAAAAACGTCTTCACCACGCGGTCCAGGCGCAGGACTTCCTTGGACAGAATGTCGATCTCACCGAAAAGTTCCTGGTCCGGCTGGCCCAGCCGCGCCCGCAGCAACTCCAGCCGCAGAGCGATGGCGTTCAAGGGATTCTTGATCTCGTGCGCCACGCCTCCCGTGAGGCGGCTGATGGCGGCCAGGCGCGTGGCTACGTCCAGCTGAGATGCCATCCGCTCCAGCAACTGGTCCACATTATGTCGTAGCTCGCTGGCATCTGCGCGCGCTCCGCGGTACTGCTGGCCCAGGAGGTTAAGCTTGCTTTCGACTACGCGGAATTCTTTGGCCAGTCCCTCATCCGGAACCGGCCCACCGGCCGGGTCCTCGCCGGCGACACTTCCCTGTGCGATCCGGTCGATGGTGTCCTCGATCCGTTTTACGGGCCGTAGCGCCCGCGTGGTCGCCAGCATAGTGAGCAGAAGGGATAGACCGATCGCGCCGCCCGAAACCCAGCCAAGCCAGACAATCTGGGGGCGCAGTGCATCGCGCAAGAACACACTCGACGTAACCACCTGGATGGTGAACGTGGGTTTGTCCTGCTCGCCGATGCCCAGGCCCACCGTGATCTCCCAGTCCGGCCGACGCGTCAACAGATCCAGCGTGCGGCGGTACCACGGACCTTTTCCCCAGGCTTGGAAGTTTTGGCGCCGCTGCATCGCGGTCCGGACCGCCTGAGGGTTGGACGAAGCCAGAATGATACCGGATTCTCCGGCCACATTGATCTCGAGAATGGAGCGGGAAGAAGCCATCAGTTGCAACAGCAACCGGTTGAACTCCGCGTCGTCATAGACGATATCGTTCCACAGCGACTTGATCTCCTCCAGGCTCTGCGGGGTCGGATAGTTCTCCGAATAGCGCTCGATGTGATCCCGTAACAGCGCGCCGACTTGCTGGCCGGTCAGGCTGCTGCGCTCGATCGCATCTGTGGTGAGCAGGTCCACCAGAGTCTCCAGTTCCACAGCCGACAGCGCCACCGCCGCCAATGCCACTACCACCAGAATCAGCAGGACCAGGCGGACGCGCAGCGACATTAGGATTGCGAGGTCCGCGAGCGGGGCGTCATGCGGCGCCCGCCCCTTGCGTGCCATACTCCTTCAGTTTGTTGAACAGGGTTTTCTGGCTGATACCCAGGATTTCCGCAGCCCGGGTCTTGTTGTTCTTGGTGTGCTCGAGCGTCAGCTCGATCAGCGCGCGCTCGGCCTGCTCGATGGTCTGGCCAACCTGGACGCGAAGCGCGTCTGGCCCGGAGGAAACACCGCCGGAAGGCGCCGGCGCGCCGGAAAATCCCGGCGGCAGATGGGCGATTTGGATGGTTCCCTCTCCTGCCAGGATCACCGCGCGCTCCAGCACGTTGCGCAGCTCGCGAACGTTTCCCGGCCAATCGTAGGTCTGGAAGCGCGCCAGCACTTCCCCGGAAAGCTCGGTTACCTTGGTCCCATGCTTGCGATTCAGGTCCTCGAGCAACGCCTGCGCCAGTATGGGCAGATCGTCCTTGCGCTCGCGCAGGGACGGTAGAGGGATCGGAAACACGTTCAGCCGGTAGAACAGGTCTTCCCGGAATTTACCCTCCTTGATGGAGTTGTCCAGGGGCGTGTTGGTGGATGCGATCACGCGCACGTCCAGCTGGATCTCGCTCTTCCCTCCCAGGCGGCGCACGCGGCCGTCTTCCAGCACGCGCAGGAGCTTGGCCTGGGTCGCTATCGGCATGTCGCCAATCTCATCGAGTAAAACCGTGCCGTTCTGCGCCAACTCGAAACAGCCCGCGCGGCGCTCCACAGCGCCCGTGAAGGCCCCCTTCTCATGCCCGAACAGTTCGCTCTCCATCAGCGAGTCCGGTAAGGCGGCGCAATTAATGGCGACGAAGGGTCCGGCCTTGCGCGGGCTGAGCATGTGAATCGCGCGCGCCGCCAGTTCTTTTCCCGTGCCGCTTTCGCCGGTGATCAGCACCGCGGCCCGGCTGGGCGCCACTTGATGGATCAGGGCAAACGCTTCCTGCATCTTGGGCGAAGCGCCCACCATCTCGCCCAGCACGCCCTGATAGGTAAGCTGGCGTTCCAGGCGCTCGGCATGTTCCGCCAGGCGGCCTTGCGACGCGGCGCGCTCTACCAGGAGCTTCAAAGCCTGCGCCTGCACCGGCTTTTCCAGGAACCAGTAGGCGCCCAAATCCTGGACCGTGGCAACCGCCGTTTCCAGGTTTCCAAACGCGGTCTGGACGATCACGGGCGGCCCGCCTCCCTGGGCTTTCAACCGCTTTAGTAACTCGGTTCCATCCACCCGCGGCATCATCATATCGGTGACCACGACGTGGAACCTGCCATCCGCCAGCTTGTCGAGCGCCTCCTGCCCATCGGCGGCGGTTTCCACCGCATATCCCCACAGGGCGATCATTCCGGCCAGGGCAGTGCGCTGGCTCTCCTCGTCGTCCACCACTAGAACCCGGGTTTGCGCCCGTTCCGTTGTCATCCTGTTATTCATTGTGCCAGCCGCCGGTTGCTTTATGGGTTGGGTAGTAGGTTGGGTCATGTTATCATTCACCGCATGAAAGTGCGCCAGTCGCTCAAAGGCGTCAAGATTGCCTACGCGCTGGTGGCCATATTGGCCGCCGCCATTGCGGCCTATTGGCTGGGTGCATCCGATCCTCCCCAGGTGCCTTTGTGGGCTCCCATGCTCGCTCCTGCCGCCTTGCTTCTGTTGACCGCGATCCGGCACTTGCGGCGCCGCACCACTTGCTTAGATGTACAGGGAGACCGTCTCCGTTACGAAGCCGGCCTGTTTTCGAAGACTTCGCGCATTATGGAACTGTCTAAGGTGCAGGACGTTCGGTTCGATCAGACTTTCGGCCAGAGAATCATCGGCACGGGCGACTTATCTGTGGAAACCGCCGGAGAAACCAGCCGCATTGTGATGCCCTCTATCGACCGGCCCAGAGAGGTCGCCGAGCACATCCTGGAGCTTTCGCGGGCTCTACGGGGGAAGTAGCGGGCGAACTCGCCTGCCCAATCACGCCGCCTTTCCCAGAGCGAAACTCTCTCACCGAGTCGCGCGTGGAGGGTGGCTTTCCATCACAACCCGCAGGATCCGATTGATACGCGTCTGGTAACCTCTGCCATGACCCTTGAGCCAGGCCAGCACGTCCGCGTCGAGCCGGATCGTCAACTGCTGTTTGACCGGAGGCCACGCGATCGTCGCCTTTTTCAGGAACGATTTGTCGAGAGACGGAATGTCCGAATAATCGATCTCGGCATCCTTCATCCGCTTAATTCGCGCTAAGTCGCTTTTTATAGATTTCTTGCTCACGCCGGTTCCCTTTCCTCATGGAGATGATGCGCGTTCCTTCGTCTCGCGGAGCGTGGGCGATGACCACCAGCCGCCCGGCGAGTTGCCCCAACGTGATGAGCCGTTCTTCTCCGTAGTCGAAGCGATCATCTACGAACGTGACGCACGGTCCGGAAAACACCAGCCCGGCATCCTCGAAGCTCAAGCCGTGCTTGGTGAAGTTGATGCGGCTCTTAGCTTCATCCCACTCGTATCTCATCTACCACTGTAGCTCTATTTGTAGTTACATTCAACCCGCGCTCTTCCTTGGCTGAAATCCGCGGCAGGTCTCGCGACCTTGCCCCGCTCAGATCCCCTGGCAGGCTGCTTCCACGGTTGGATAAAAGGAAAAGACACTATCCAGCCGCGTCAGGCGGAAGGAATCCCGGACCGCGCCGGCGGCTCCCGCCAGGCGCATCTGGCCGCCCGATTTCTTGAGCCGGCCATAGGTATCAATGAACCTTCCGATACCGGTCGAATCGATCCGCGTCACTCCGCTCAGGTCGAACACCAGGTTCCTCACGCCCGCTTCCACCAGCTGCGGCACTAGTAATTCCAGTTCCGTGCATCCCGGCCCCAGTAAGAGATTCCCGCTTAGAGTGATGACGCGTGTGGCGGGCGCGATCTCTTTGTGTTCGATCGACAGGCTCATCGGGACGATGGGACTATTATCTCTTCCCGGGAGCGGGCTGCTCTTTGAGCTGATCCTCTGGAATAGGATCCGGCGTGTCGAACGTGATGGTCGCATCGGAGCTGAACTTCCGGTACAGACTGAACTGGATTACGTTCTTACCCAGCCTCCGGCCTTCGCGTGAACGTATTTCGGCCGCCATCGGCAGCACGAAATCCTGTTCCGAGATCTTGGTAGGTGCGTAATCCAGAGTCAAGGACACCTGGTTGATCGGGAAGGCCTCCAGGCCGTCGCAGTCCATCTTGATCCGCATGACCTGTTTGCTTTCCGCGTCGGCGTAAACCAGCCCGTGATATCCGGCGACGATGGTGCGGCCCGAAGGTTGGTGGTAAATGCTGTAGTCGGAATTGGACTGCGGGACCCGGAAGCTGAACACATACATCCGCCGCCCGCGCAGCGTCGCCCAGCGTTCCCAGTCGAATTGCGTCTGAGTTTGCGGAGCAAAAATCTGGTACAGCATGCTTCCGAACTCGCCCGACGAAGTGATCCCGCCCAACTGCTCGTGTTTCATGTTCGTCACCGGCAGATTGTTCACCAGCACCACCTTATAATCTTCCTTGCCGTCCACGTAACTGAGCTGCTCCTGGACTTTGTCTTCCTGGCGCCAGGATTCCGTCCCGGAGGGATCGAAACTGCGCGTGGTGACTTGCGCGCAAATAAAGTTGGGCAGGCTCTTGGTGTAATCCAGCGCCCGTTCGGTGATTTCGGCCAGGATCTTTTTCAGTTCCGCCGGACTGGGCGGAGGAATCACGACTTGCGGAGGAGGCACAACCGGCGCGGCGATGGGAAGACTAGCGCTGGCGCCGATCAGCTCGCGCAGCGCGGCGAGAGTCTGCGGACCCGCTCCCAGGCCTTGCAGATCCTCTACCGTTCCCGCATCCAGCCGGCTGGTCAGCTTGAGACGCCGCACCGTAGCAGCCACAGCGCGATCGTCGTTGTGCAGTTGGATGGAAGACCGGATAAAGGTGACCAGATCGGGAACGGACATCGGGCGCTGGCCATAGGCGGCCAGCGTCATTCCAAGAAACAGGCAGGCCCGGCGAAATCGGCCCATAGGTCCCATTTTAACAGGCTCTTTCTCAGACGGACTACGGATGTTCTTCTTTTTCCAGCCCCAGCGTGACCGTACCCAGCGGAAAATTCATCCGGAGGCGGAACTGCACCGGCAGCCGGCGCTCGTCATCCGTGAGCCAGACGAAAACTCGCCCCGCGCGCGAATACACCACGCCGTTCAGGAGGTTGACCTCATAGCGAATGGCGTTAAAGGTGCCCGCGGGGGTCGTCACGCGCTCGCGTTCCTGCGCTTCCACCCTGACCGCAGCCGACTTGCGGCCGTCGCTGACGGGAATCTGCACGGACTGGCCAATCTCGACCTTCGTCCGGCGCAATTGCTTCAGGGCGGTGATCACCTCGTGCGCGCAAGTGGGGATCTGCACGTCGGTCCGGCTCACGATGGTGTTCTTGATCAGGTCCTTCTCGGTCAGAAACGCCCGGTTCCGGTTCCGGTCGAAGTTGATGCTGGTTTCGCGGTGGCGCGATCCTTCCTTCGAATTCATCAGGCTGGAAGCGGCGCAGAACGACGAGTCGAATTGCACCCGATAGGTATCGTCGATCTTATAGAGCGCCGAGACCATGCCCGCCGACTCCAGCTTGAGCACTTCAGAGGTGGGCCCGGATTCCACCACCATGTTGCCGGCGTGGATCAAGCGCCACTCGATGGTGTAGCTGAGCCGCTCGATGGAATCGGCCGCGATCAGCGGCAGGGCGAACGACAGGGTTGCCAAGATCGCTAAGCGCACAATTTTCGAGTCTACACCACACTGCTACACTCGGATTCGTGGCCCGCATTCCCGGACGGCATTTCCTGCGAAACCTGGTGGAGCGCCGCGCGCTGGTGGCGCAACTGGTGAGCCGCGACTTTCGGACGCGCTACGTGGGTTCGTCCGCCGGGTGGGTGTGGGGCGTGGTTCACCCCGTCGTGCAAGTGCTGATCTGGATCATGGTGTTCAAGTACTGGCTCAAGGTTCCGCTGGAGCCCGGCGAAGTGACCACCAATTATCCCTTGTTCATATTTTGCGGCATCCTGCCCTGGTGGCTGTTTCAGGAGACAGTGACGCGCTCCGCGGGATCCCTGGTGGAACAGTCCAATCTGATCACCCGTACTGTGTTTCCCTCCGAGGTGGTGCCGGTATCGATCTTTCTTTCCTCGATGATTCACCATCTGATCGCCGTGGGACTGGCGATTCTGACGGTGGGTCTGTGGCTCAAGACCTTCAGCCCGATGATCCTGCTGCTGCCCGTTTACATGTTTTTTGTAGGCTTGCTGGCCGTGGGCGTGGGCTGGGTGGTTTCGAGCCTTCACGTTTACCTGAGAGATACCGCCCAGGCGCTGGGTGTGATCATCAACCTATGGTTTTGGATCACGCCCATCATGATCCCCAAGGAAAGGATTCCGGTGCGATTTCAGCCGCTGGTGACCTGGAATCCGATGTCCTCGGTCGTCGACGCCTACCGCCATCGTCTGCTATCCCCCCAGTGGCCGACTTGGCGCGAGCTGGCGGTGATCGCGGCCTATTCGATCAGCGTGTTCGTGCTGGGCGGGCTGTTTTTCCGCCATCTGAAGCGCGGCTTCGCGGATGTACTGTAGGTGGTAAACTGTTCCATGACCGCAGTTGATCGCGCGCCCGTAGCTCAGCCTGGATAGAGCGTTTGCCTCCGGAGCAAAAGGTCAGAGGTTCGAATCCTCTCGGGCGTACCACTCCTCGAACAAATGAAGCGCGTTGACCTTAAAACCTGCTCTTTGGAGATTCATTTCATGTTGAAGCACCGTGTAGCTGTTTCGGCATTTTTGCCCATCCTCATCGTCCTTGCCTCCTGCAGCAGCGGGCCCAAGCCGCTCGACGACGCGAGACTCAGAAGCACGGATCAAGAGACCAGCAATTGGCTCATGTACGGGCGGACTTACGACGACCATCGGTTCAGCCCGCTGAAACAGATCAACGAGGAAACAGTCGGCAAGCTCGGGCTGGCTTGGAGCCGGGAGCTGGGCAGCACGCGCGGCCTGGAAGCGACGCCGCTGGTGGAGGACGGCGTCATCTACACCACCGGCAACTGGAGCGTCGTGTACGCCGTCGACGCGAAGACCGGAGAGATGCGCTGGACCTACGATCCCAAAGTCCCGCGTGAAAACGCTTATTTCGTCTGCTGCGACGTGGTCAATCGGGGCGTCGCGCTGTACCGCGGCAAAGTGTACGTGGGAACGCTGGATGGCCGCCTGATCGCGCTGGATGAGCATTCCGGCGCTCCGGTGTGGACTGCAGCCACCACCGATAGCAAGCAATACTCGATCACTGGCGCTCCCCGCATCGCCAAGGGACTGGTGATCATCGGCAACGCGGGTGCGGAGAATGGCGTGCGCGGGTACATCTCAGCGTATGACGTCGAAACCGGCAAGATGGCTTGGCGCACGTACACTGTGCCCGGAGACCCTTCGAAAGGGTTCGAATCGAAGGCTATGGAGACCGCGGCGAAGACCTGGACGGGAGAGTATTGGAAAACCGGCGCGGGCGGGCCCCCCTGGGAAGGCATCGTCTACGACCCCGCGCTGGACCTGCTGTATTTCGGAACGGGCAACGCCACGGCATGGTACCGCGCGATCCGCGGCGGGGGCGACAGTTTGTACGCGGCGTCGATCCTGGCGGTGCACGCGAGCAACGGTGAACTGGCGTGGTATTTCCAGACCACCCCTGGGGAAAATTGGGACTACGACGCCACGCAGCCGCTGATGCAGGCCGACCTGACCATCAACGGCCGCGCGCGAAAAGTAATCATGCAGGCGAACAAGAACGGATTCTTCTATGTGCTCGATCGCGAGACAGGAGAGTTCATCTCGGGCGCGCCATTTGTGAACGGCGTCAGCTGGGCCACGGGGCTCGACCCCAAGACCGGACGTCCGATCGAAGCGCCGGGCGCGGCGGAGCTCAAGCCTGTGATCGTTTCCCCCAGTCCGAACGGCGCGCACAACTGGAATCCCATGGCGTTCAATCCCACGACGGGGCTGGTCTATCTGCCGGCGAAAGTCGGCACGCAGTTCCTGCATGTACCCGATCCGAAATGGAAGTACGATCCCGAGCGCAGCAATCTGGCTCTCGATGGGATGTACGATGGCCCGCTCAACGCCAAGTTGATTTCCATGCCGCCGTCGACCGGAGAACTGGTGGCGTGGGACCCGATAGCGCAGAAAGCGGCCTGGCGGGTAAGCAGTCCCACAGTCGAAAACGGCGGCGTTCTGGCGACCGGCGGCAACCTGGTGTTTCAGGGACGCGGTGATGGCGTACTGGCCGCCTATCGCGCCACCGACGGCAAGCAATTGTGGATGTTCGATGCGGGCACCGGCATCATGGCGCCTCCGGTGACCTACACGGTCGATGGCACGCAGTACATTTCGGTGATGGTGGGCTTGGGCGGCGCTCCGGGATTGTTCAACGCCCCTGGATCGGGCCCAGTCAAGTATGGCTATGGACGGATTCTGACGTTCAACCTGAACGGCACCGCGACGCTAAAAGCCCCGCCTTATGGACACAAGGATCCGCCCGTGCCTGCGATCACCACCAATGCCTCTCCGAAAACCGTGCATGAAGGAAACTTGCTTTTCAACTCGAACTGCGCGCCCTGTCATGGCATAAACGCAGTGGCGGGCCCCACGCCCGATCTCCGTTACGCGAGCAAGGAGATCCACCAGGATCTCGAGAACATCGTGCTGGGCGGGAGCCGCGCTTCGGCCGGCATGCCTTCGTTCAGCAAGATCCTGAATGCGGAACAGGTACGGACAATTCAGGCCTACATTGTTGCGCGCGCTCGCGAATCCGCTAAACCCGCGGAGGGTCGGCGCAAGCAGTAAGTTCTGGACGTGAACGTCGCAGCCGGATGCCGATCCTTGCGGCTACTGCAATGCGACCGTTTTCGCGGCCAGCGTGGCGTTGATGATCATCCCGAAATTCAGGCCGCCGGCCGTGAACGTGGGATAGCTGCCGCTGGGCACGCTACCCACCAGCAGCGCGCCGATCGCGCTGCCCGGACTGGAGGCAGAGCCGGGCAGGTTCCCCAGCATGGATGCGGGAACCGAGAATTGCCCGGGCGCGGCGGGGACGAAGCAGAAGAATCCCGCGGCCGCCGAGGTGTTCGAGTCCGCACCCCCGCCGGCGATCAGGACCATCTTGGAAGCGTCGCCTCCGGACCACGTCAGAAGCAGGTCCGAGGCGCGATTCACGGTGTTGATCTGGTCGCGATTCGTCCAGACCACTGGAGTTCCGAGGGTAATCGAAGTTTGAAAAGCCCCGACGTCAGTGCCTCCGGCTCCGGCGATTCGGACGATGCCGCTTTCCAGGAACGGCGGCAGACTCGTTTCTGCCAGCGGCGAGCTGCCTCCCAACAGGCCGAGATAAAGACCGGTGTTCGTGCTCGGATCCATGCTTGGATCCAAGGGCAAGAGAGGAATCGTGGTTCCCTGGGGCCCGGTCACGGCGATGGATGGTCCGGCGTCGAGCGGGCGGCTGAAGAAACTGGAGGCTCCTGCGAGGCCGCCTCCTGTCACACCTTCTAACAGGCCGCTCAGGTCGAGATTGCCGGAGTACTCCGTGCAGGTTCCCACGGGCGGCAGCGAGAGCAGCGGACTGAAACTCGAGTCGCCGTTCGCGGCTATCTCTTCAAAGGCCGCCAGGCCCAAATCCAGCGTCAGATCGAGCGGCGGCTGGCCGCTTTCCAGCTGGGCCAGCAGGCTCAGCCGCAATAGGAAGATAATACCCGCCTTGCCGCCCACATCTGTCAAAGGCGCGAATGGATTCTGCGGGTCGGAACAGGGCTGGCCTTGCGGCTGGATGGCCATGGTGACGACGTTGCTATAGGTGCCGCCGGCCTTGACCTGTACCGGAACCGAGCAGCCCGACGGCGCGTCGGCCGGAACTTCGAACTGGATCATGTCCACGCCGGCGACGTACATGCGGCCGTGGTAGCGCACTGCGGCGGGTCGGCCGCCCACAGTGACCTCGACCGAGACCGGCAGATCGCCCACCGGCGGCGCCTGATTATCGGCGCCGTGAATCGCTCCCAGTCCGGTACCGAGCAGCCCGGCCACTTGACCGGGCCTGGCGGGGACGGATCGCGAGTTCAGCGATTGCAAGGTCACATCGTTCTGGATGATTCCGGGACCCCGTCCGCTCGCTGCGGTGAAGATGCCGAAATTGACGCTGGCGACTTTGGCCGGGGCCGGCGCGCTGGCCAGGGCATCAAACGCTACCGTCACCGTGACGTCGCCGGTGGGGGCGTTCGAAGGCATGATGGCGTTGATCTGCGTGGAAGAGACAAACATCAGGAATGCGTTGACCGCCGTGTTTCCCTTGCGGATGGTCACGGTCACACCGGCCAGAGTATCTGGAAGCGGATATGCGGTCTGAGACCAATACCAGCTCGGGCCGATATTTTCCCCGAGGATCATAAAGTGGGACCCCACCGCGATGGCGCCCGATGGCAGGGTGGCCGGCATGTTGCTGGCCGCGTTTACGATGCTGGTGATGGCGGGCGCCGTGGAGGACACCGCACCTGATTGTGTGACCGTATGCGTTAGTCCAGCGATGGTCAGTATCCCGGTGCGCGCGCTGGCAGCCGCATTGGCGGCCACCGAGTAGTTGACGGTTCCGTTCCCGGATCCGCTGGCTCCGGCCGTGATGGTGATCCAAGCGACATTTCTGGCCGCGGTCCAGGCGCACCCGGCGGTTACGGTCACTAAGACCGCTCTGGCGCCGCCCGTGGCGCTTACGCTGCTGGTCGCAGAGCCGAGCGCGTAGCTGCACGGAGCCGCCTGCGTGACGCTATGCGTCTTGCCGGCGATGGTAAGTGTCCCGGTGCGCGCAGAGGTGGACGTGTTGGCCGCCACCGTATAGCTCACCGAGCCGTTTCCATTTCCGGAACTTCCCGCGGTGATCGAGATCCAGGAAGAGTTGCTGACCGCGGTCCAACTGCAGCCCGTTCCTGCAGTCACCTGCACCACCTTCGTGCTGGCGCTCGCGGCCACGGAGTTGGCCAGCGGGCTGATGGTATACAAGCAGGTTCCGCCGCCGCCGGTCGCCAACACCAGCGACAGATTGTCCGCCGCTCCATCGTTATATACGCCGCTGGAGCGATTGAACAGCAGCACCAGATCCAGATTGCGGGTGCCCGCCGGGATCGTGCCGGTGGCGGTCTTCTGCACGAACCCACTCCCGAAGGGGCGCTCGTTACTATTGACAGGCCCGATCCTGGCCGTGCCAAGCGAGCCGTTGGCTCCGTTGCGGAAGGTGATGGTCAGCGTGGCGCTGTCGTCTTGCACGTCCCAGCCTCCCAGCCATCCGGAAAGCGTGTACGCCAGCGTGCCGGCATCAATGGCCGCAGCGTTGCCGCTGATATCGATGCGCTGGGCCAGACTGGAACTGGCGTTATCGGGCCCTCCGGAAAAGAAATTCGCCCCGCGATCCGGTGGGCCGGGAGCCGTGGTCTCGATTTCGGCGGGTCCGTATCTACAGATGGAAACACTGCCGGCGATGGTCCAGCCGGGGACGCTGATGGCCACCAGGCAATCGGCGCTGCCCGCGCCTAGCTCCGCGCCGGAGTTCTGGATGAGGTTCGAACCACTCCCGCCGGGAGCAGTCACCGTGAAATTGATGGTGAAGAAAGCCGACCCGTTCCAGGATCCTCGAATAGTCCAGACGCCGGGGAATTGGGCCGCACTTTGTCCCGCCAGACTGATGGGGTCGTCGAAGCACCAACTGCCGCCGGCCGAGAGCGGCGTGAAGTTAGACGTGTCGTAGGTCGCGCCGTCCGGCCGGAGCCAGTCCACGCGCAAGCGGTCGCCCGTGGCTGCATTGGAAACCCGGACGTACAACCATACGGTTTCGTCTGTCGTAAGAAATGTGGAAGTGAGGGGCGCGGGGTTGCAAGCGTCGTCGGAGGGCGCTCTTGCGGTAGAGACCGCGTCTAAGGTCACCGCGTGCGCGAAATGGACACACAGCGTGGCCAGTACCAGAAGCCTTAACGGCCGCGGAAGTCTCATAGAGAGTTCCTCCAAAACAGGGTCATTCCCTTACGGAAACCTCTTCGTCCACGACGGCTGAATTATGAGGCGGCCCAGTGCGTCTCTTTCACCGGGTCTTCAGTCCGGCCGGCCACAAATAGCTCATTTACAGGCGATGGACTGGCTGGGCGCCTGCACTCCCCAGATATCGCGCGCATACTCGAGCACCGTGCGATCACTCGAGAACGGCCCGGTCCGCGCCACATTCAGGATCGACATGCGGGTCCAGCGATCTGCCTCGCCGAACGACTGCCCTACTTTCCCCTGGGCATCGGCGTAAGACCGGAAGTCGGCCAGGTGAAAGTGCTCGTCGTTTCCATTGAGCACACACTTCCTAACCCATTCGAACAGGGCAGGCTCCTCCGAACAGAACAGATTGGAGGAAAGGACATCCACCACGCGCTTCACGCGCGGGTCGCGCTCGTAATGCTCCCAAGGCCGATAAGTGCACGGCTCGCGTGCGGCCCGCACCTGGGCGGCAGTGAGGCCGAACACGAACATGTTCTCCGCGCCCACGGCTTCGCGGATTTCGATGGTGGCGCCGTCCAGCGTGCCGATGGTGACGGCGCCGTTGAGCGCCATCTTCATATTGCCGGTTCCCGAGGCTTCCGTTCCGGCTGTCGAAATCTGCTCGCTCAGATCGGCCGCGGGGACGATCTGCTCCGCCAGAGAGACGCGATAATCGGGCAGGAACACGACCTTGATCCAGGAATGGGCCCGCGGATCGGTATTGATCACCCGCCCCACATTGTGGATCAACTTGATGACCTGCTGCGCGAACCAGTAGCCGGGCGCGGCCTTTCCGGCGAAGATGTAGACCCGAGGAGCCGCGGGCTGGCGGCCGTCTTCGATCAACGCAAGATACTCGTCGACGATGTGAAACACATTGAGCAGCTGGCGTTTGTACGCATGGATTCGCTTCACGTGAACGTCGAACAGCGAATCCGGATCCACCCGGATGTGGAGTTCCTGGATGATCCTGGCCAGCTTCTCCTTATTGGCGCGCTTGACGGCTCGGAATTCGGTCCGGAACGCGGAGTCCTCCGCATAGCGCTCCAGCGCCTTCAGCCGCGGCAGATCCGTGATCCAGGCGTCGCCGATGGCAGCGGTGATCAAGGCCGCCAGCGCGGGATTCGCGCGAAGCAGCCACCGCCGCGGGCTGATGCCATTGGTCACGTTATGGAACCGATCCGGCCAAAGTTCAAAGTAGTCCGGCGCCAGCGAAGTCTTGATGGCTTCGGTGTGAATCCGTGACACGCCGTTGATAGCATGGCTTCCCGCCATCGCCAGGTGGGCCATTCGTACCTGCTTGGGCTCGGATTCCTCGATGATCGACATCCGTCTCAAGAGCCCGGTATGTCCCGGCCACACCCCGGAGACGCGGTCCAGAAGACGGCGGTTGATCTCCAGGATGATCTGCAGGTGGCGCGGGACCACCGCCTCCAGCAACGCCACCGGCCATTTCTCGAGCGCTTCGGGTGCGAGCGTGTGATTGGTATACGCGACGGTGGCTTGCGTGACCGCCCACGCTTCGTCCCATTCCAGATTCTTCTCGTCGATCAAAATGCGCATCAGCTCCGCAACGGCCAGTGCCGGATGCGTGTCATTCAATTGAATCGCGACGTGCGCTCCGAGATCGCGGCAATCTTTGTGGCCTTGCTCAAATCTACGAACGATATCGCGCAGGGCGCAGGCTGCCAGGAAGTATTCCTGAGCCAGGCGCAGCTCGTAGCCGGCTCCCGGGGCATCCGGAGGATACAGCACTTTAGAAACGGTTTCGGACGCGATCTTCTGTTCCACGGCCTTGAAATAGTCACCGGCATTGAAGATGCGCATATCGAAGCCGTGGGAGGACCGCGCCGAGTACAGCCGCAGGAAATTTACCGTCTGCCCGCCGAACCCCACGATGGGCACGTCGTAGGGGATACCCATTAAGACCTTCCAGTCCATCCACATGGGGTTGTAACCGCCACGGCGGTCGACGCTGTGCTCGATGCGGCCCCGAATCGGCACTACGCAGGCCTTATCGGGGCGGGCGATCTGCCAGGGAGTGCCCTGGCCCAGCCAATTTTCCGGTTTTTCGCGCTGGTATCCGCGATCGATCTCCTGCTTGAAGAGACCGTACTCGTAGTTGATGCCGTAGCCGTAGCCGGGCAATCCGAGCGTCGCCAGCGAGTCCAGCAGGCACGCAGCCAAGCGCCCTAGACCGCCGTTTCCGAGCGCCAGATCCGGCTCGCTCGATTCAATCTCGTCCAGGTCTGCTCCCAGGTTGCGCAGCGCTTCGCCGCACTGCTCGCGAATGCCCAGATTCAGAAGATTGTTTCCCAGGTATTGCCCCGGCAGGAACTCGATCGAAAGATAGTACAGGCGCTTCAGATCGCCGCGCCGGTAGCGCTCCTCGGTTTCGAGCATGCGCTCGACCATCCGATCCCGGCAGGCCAGCGCGACGGCCACAAACAGCTCGCGCGGAGACAGATCCCGCCACAGCTTGCCTAGCGAGTATCTGACGTGCCGCTCAATGGCCTCCTGAAGGCTCGCGACCGAGCAGGCGGGGACCGGCCTGGCGTCTATCGTGTTCGCTGCGATCACAGGACGCCCGTGGGCTTGGACTGAAACGCGAGCACGGCCTCCGCCTTACCGGGATAAATGTCGAAGATCCGGTGCAGGCGCACCAGCTCGAAGGCTCCGCGGACCTGCTTGGACATCCCGCACAATTTCAGGTCGCCCTTCTTAGCGGTGAGCTGCCGCAGGCAAGAGAGCATGGCCCCGAGTCCCGAGCTGTCCATAAACCGCACGCGGCTCAGATCGAGGACCACCTTGGTATTGGCCTGGAGCACCGGCGCGATATCGCGCTTGAGCTCGGAGGCGTTGCCCGCGTCCAGTTCGTCCACTGGCACGGCCACGGCCGCGACGTCGCCAATTCTATCGATTGCCATTTCCATCAGAGTGCACTCCTTCCTTTCCGGAATTGCGATGTTTTATAAGCGACACGCAGCTCCGGCCATGCTCGTCCCGGTGGTACCGCACAAGGTCCACGCTCCGGTCGATGATGTAGGTTCCGAACCCAGACTCCCGCGTGCCGTCCAGCACCGGGGGCGCCAGCGTCGCCGGATCGAATCCGGCCCCGAGATGCAGGAGCCTCACGGTGATGACCTCGGGAAGAGCTTCTGCTTCCAGGCGGATCCACTGGTCCGGACGGCCATGGTAGGCGTGCCGCATGATGTTGCTGGCCGCCTCACTCACCGCCAGCTCGAGCGCGTCGACCAGCTCCTCGCCAGGAACTGGATGGCGTAGTGCGCCGCAAAACTGGCGCACGAAATGGCGCGCTTGGCGCAGTTCCCGCAAATTACTGCGAATCTGCATGCCCGCGTGCGCCTCGGGCGCTTGCTGGGTCCTGACCCGCACCGCGACGCTGGTCAAGTCGTCGCTCAGCCGCGTGGGCCCCACAAACGCAGAGACGGCCTGGCGAATGGAATCCGCGAGCAGGGCGGGCTCCAGCCGGGAGTTCGCCTCAACATGCGCGGTGAGCCGCTCTACCCCGAACAACTCTCCAACAGCATTGCGCGCTTCCGTGATTCCGTCCGAGAAGAAAAGCAACACGTCGCCGGGTTCGAACGGCGCCGAAATCTGGTTGAAGATCTCGCCTTCGCGGATTCCCAGCGGCAGGCTGTCGCCGTGCAGGACCTCGCACCGCCCGGTAACAGCATGCCAATGAGCGATTCCGGTGTGGCCGCAGTCCACTATGCTCAGGACGCGCCGATCCAGATCCAGCCGGGCGTAGCACACAGTCACGAAGCTTTCGAGATCAATCAGGTCGCGCACGATCTCGGCGTGCGCGAGCATGACGATGTCCTTGGGTTGGGGAAGCTGGCCGCGTGAGACCGCCAGGAGATAGTTGAGCGCTTTGAAGAACTGGATCTTGGTGGCTGCTCCCAGCAGGGCGGCGGAAATTCCTTTCCCCATGACGTCTCCCACGATCACGTCCAGCGACTGGTTCGGATGGGTGAGAAAAATGTAGAAGTCGCCGTCAATCCCCTGCGAGGGGACGGTGACCGCCGCAATCTCGAGGCCCGGGACATCCGGCGGCTGGCTCAGCAGAAGCGACTGCTGGATGCGCAGCCCCACCTCCACTTCACGCGAACGCACCCGCTCCAGTTCCACACTGATGGCGCGCTCGCTTAGGATGAGCTCGTCTTTGAGCCGGTTGGCGGCCTGTAGTTCAGCGGTCCGCGCGACGACCCGCCGCTCCAGTTCGGCATTGAGTGTCCGGATTTCCTCTTCCGCCCGTCTGCAGGCCCGGGATTGCTCGGCTTCTTCGACAGCCCGTTCCACGGCCGTAGGCAGCCGCGCCAAACGGTCTTTGAGGACAAAATCATTCGCGCCGGCCTTGATGGCGGTCACCGCCGCTTCGTCCCCCAGGGCCCCGGTCACCAGGATCACCGGCAGATCGGGGTCCTTTTGCCGGGCTAAGCGGACGGCGGAGAGACCATCGAAATCCGGCAGGGAATAGTCGGCCAGCACGACATCGGGTTGGAATTCATCGAGCGCCCGTTCGAACGCGTCGCGGGTCGCAACGGGTTGCACGGTCAACGGCAATCCGGCGGCGCGCAACTGCCTCTCTACCAGCTCCACGTCAGCCGGTATGTCCTCCAGGTGCAGAATTCGAAGATTTTTTTGTGTCAGGCTCACGAAGGCAGCTTGTTGATCACCATCCAGTACATGCCAAGATTCGCGATGGTGTCCATGAATTGGTCGAACTCCACGGGCTTGGCGATATAGCTGTTTACGCCCAGCCGGTAGCACTCCTCCAGATCGTTGTCCTCCTTGGAGGATGTCAGGACGGCGATGGGAATCAGGCGGGCGTGTTCGTCCGCCTTCAACTTGCGCAGGACCTCGATCCCGCTTACTTTCGGCAGGCGCAGATCGAGCAGGATCACTTTGGGCCTCAGCCCATTCGGGATCCCGGCGTACTCACCGGTCCGGAACACGAAGTCGAGCGCCTCGGCCCCGTCCTTCACCCAGAGAATGTTGTTGGCCAGGCCGTGCTTCTTGAGCGCGCGCATGCACAGCTCGGCGTCGGTCGCGTTGTCCTCCACCAGCAGGATATCCAGCGCTTTAATGTTGTTTTTTTCCGTTCCGATCATGATTTGCCCCCGTTCGGCAAAGCGAAATAGATGCTGGCGCCCTGGTTGACTTTGCCTTCGGCCCACACACGCCCGCTGTGCCGCGCGACAATGCGTTTGACGATGGCCAGCCCGATGCCCGTGCCCGGGAACTCATCCTGGGCATGCAAACGCTGGAACACGCCGAACAGTTTGTGGGCATACTGCATATCAAAGCCGACCCCGTTGTCCTTGACGTGGTAGATGGTTTCGTTTTCGCCATTTTGTGCGCCGACTTCGATGACGCCCTGAGGCTTGGGCCGCGTAAACTTGATGGCGTTGTCCAGCAGATTGGTCCATAGCCGCTGGATCATGGACGCGTCACCGTGCGAGGCCGGCAGAGGTTTGATTTCGACCTTTATGTTGGCGCCGTCCAAAGCCGGTTCCAGGTCCTTCAGAGCCGCCCGGACCAGTTCTTCCATGTCGATGGCGCGAATAGAGAGTTCCAGCCGGCCCGCGCGGGAGAAGGCCAGGATGTCGTCGATCATCTGCGCCATCTTCTTGGTCCCCTCGCGAACCACGGTGACGATGCGCTGGCCCTCCGTGTCAAGCTTGGGAGCGTAGTCTTCGAGCAGGATGCGCGAAAACCCGTCCACCGCCCGCAGGGGCGTGCGGAGATCGTGGGAAACCGAGTACGCGAAGGTTTCGAGCTCCTGATTCGCGGTCTCCAGACGCTGGTTCGCCGTCTGGATTTCGGCCGTGCGCTCGGCCACCAGATCTTCCAGATGCTGGCGGTAAACAGAGAGTTCCTGTTCGGCCTGCTTGCGTTCGGTAACGTCGCGCGCGGCGGCGAAGACTCCTTCCACGGCTCCGCCCTCATCGCGATAGAGGCGGGCATGGTAAAGCACATCCATTACCTTGCCGGAGACGTGGCGGACCGCCAGGGGGTAATCGTGGACCTGCCCCTGGTTGAACACTTGCCGATATCCCGCGCGGGCCTTTTCGGGTTCGGTGAAGTAGCCGGCGAAATCGGTCCCGACGAGGCCGGCACGGGCGACTCCGGTCGCTTCCTCAGTGGCTTGGTTGACGTCGGTGATCTTGCCTTCCGGGCTGATCGTGACCAACGGGTCCAGGCTGGCTTCGATCAGGCTGCGAGCGTACAGAGATGCCTTCCGTACCTTGTCCGCTGCGTGCCTGCGAGTCCGGCCCAGGTTCTCGGCGAGCGCGGCGATAGCGATTCCGGTGGCCGAGAAGACCGTGAGGCTGGCCACGTCGCTGAGCCTGCCTACCCCGATTCCAGGTGGGTCGAAGATGAAGTAACCAGCGATGGCCGCCGAAAGTACCGTGGCGAGAATGCCTGGCCCCAGGCCGCCCAGCACGGCCGCCAGCAAGGTCGCGGGGTAGAAAAGAAGGAAGGCCGACACTTCGCCGAGCGACCGTTCGAGCGCGCGACGTACCATCGCCGCAACCACGACCATGACCACTGCCCCGCCGTAGCGCAGGGGCTGAGTGTGCTGCTCCGCGAAACCCTGGAAGAACCACCTGCGGATGATGGAGTTCTGCTGCTCCGAACCGCGAGGCAACGCGCCGTAACCAAACTGCGGGCGGGCGCACATTACGGCTAGAGACAAGACCGCGAGCGCAACCGCGGCCGGCAAGGAAGTGTAGGTGTGGAGATCATGGGGCACCAGGATGAAATCCAGCAAATTGAACAGAGAGATCAGCCCGGCCGTAAAGGAAAGCATCTGGCTCGGCCAGACCCCGTGGAGCGTGGTCCAACTGAGAAGAATCAGCGCCAGTCCGAGGAAGTAAAAATTAAGGGCGTTCACCGGCGCCATCAACCCCTGGGCAACGCTGCGGATCGCTTCTCGCGGGCTGTCCGCAAACAGCAACTGATCGATGCCCAGGTCCCAACCGAAGAGGTATTCTCCAAAACTGACCAGGCCGATAGCTGCGGCCATGCCCGCCATCAACTGGCCGGCGAAATTTTGCCCTCGGGTCTGCTCATTGGCCTTCCGCCGCAGCCACAGCGAGGCGCCCAGCAGGATCAGGCAAATGGCCGTATTCGCCTTGATCTGAACCATGCCCGGCAGCCCGCTTTTCAGGACCGGCACGTCCAACATCCAGCCGGTCAGGCCCAGGAGTCCGATGATGGCCGAAAACGCCGCGCCGAAGGAGACGAACGCGCTCCATTGGCTGGTGGGAGGACACGGCGGGCGTGCGGGCGGCCTCGCGGCAGCTTTGACACCCGATGCCGACACGGTTCCCATCGCGATACCGCTTCTCCAGGCAACTGTGTGCCCACGCTGAGACGCTGAGGGGCAGATACTTAGCGTGCGCGCCGCCGGAACTGTACACCGGCGCGGACCCCGGTGTAGACAGCCAGCGACATCGCCGGCGGCGATCTGGTGGTTCTGCCACTGGTTCTGCAAAAGGGCACGGACCTGCTAGTGGAAATCGCGAAGGAGAAACATCGTGACCCGCATTCCGGTGGAGAAGGCGGCTGCCATCTCAGCCGATAATGAGAACCTTACAGAACAGATCCGCCAACTGGCCTATTACCTCTTCGAAAGCCGGGGAGGGGGTGATGGACGTGACGTCGACGACTGGCTGGATGCCGAGCGGGAGCTCATCCTGACGCCCGAATCGGTGTTAGTGGCGCGGGACGGCAAGTTCGAGATCCGCGTGCCGGCCCAAGGGTACGACGCCCGCGACATTCACGTCACTGCCTTGCCCGCCTCACTGGTGGTGAAAGCCGCATCGGAAAACAAGAGGGGCCAGAAGACCCTGCTGCGGACCATCGAGTTACCAGAGCCGATCGACGTGGACCGGACCACCGCCAGGCTGGACAATGGGACCTTGTTCGTAACCGCTGTCCGACGAAGCCGGGAGCGAGAGCCGGCCGCCGTGTGAATCCGGATGGGAGGGGTGCCGCCTGAGGCCATCGTGCGGTCTGAAGCTATCGCGCCGTCTGAAGCTATCGCGCCGTCTGAAACGGCCCAAGACCTGGCGCAGTACAACCGCAGCCTGATCGAAGCCTGCCCCGACCCGCTGATTGCGGTGGCTATCAACGGCCGGATCACGGATGTCAACCGGGCGTTCCTCAGCGTCACCGGCTTCTCCCTCGAGCAGATCATTGGAAGCGAGTTCGCAGGCCATTTCACCGATCCGGAGCTGGCGCGTGCGGGCCAGCGCGAGGTCTTCTCCCGGGGGTTGATTACCGGGTATCTGCTGGCGATACGCCACGCGTCCGGCCAGCTCACCCATCTCCTGTGCAATGCCGCCCCTTACCGCAACCGGCAAAACGAGGCTGCAGGCGTGGTTGTGATCGCCCACGACGTGACCCAGCAGAAGCTGCGCGAAGACGAGCTGGCCCGGCTCCACGCCGACACGAAGATCCACGCCGAGGAGTTGAAGCAGCGCGAAGCGGAGATCCAGCAGATCAACGATCTATACGAAGTCCTGCAGGCCTGCAACTCTCAGCAGGAAGCCTATCCCATCATCGGCTCCGTCGCGGCGCAACTGTTGCCCCGAGCCAGCGGTGCGCTGGCAGTATCGGTCAGCCGGGCCCATCAGATGGAAGCCGCCGTGGAATGGGGGACCGAACCGCGCATGGCTGCGAGCTTCCTGCTGGACGATTGCTGGGCGCTGCGCCGCGGGCAGATGCAGGAGGTCGCCGAGCCGGGTGCGCTGCAAAGCTGCCGCCATTTCGAATCCGCGCCCCCTGGCCCCTATATCTGCCTGCCACTCTCGGTGCGCGGCGATTTGCTGGGCCTGCTGAATCTCCGCAGCGCGCCGGGAGAATCCCTGGAACCGCAACAACGCCAGTTGCTCACCATGTTCGGCGAGGTGATCAAGCTCTCGCTGTCCAGCTTGAAACTTCGCGATGCGCTGCGTGCACAGGCCATCCGGGACCCGCTGACGGGTCTGTTCAACCGTAACTATCTGGATGAAACACTGCGGCGGGAGTTGTCGCGATCCGCCCGCCATCAGACGCCCCTGTGCGTGGCCATGCTGGATATCGACGGTTTCAAGTCGTTCAACGATACTTATAGCCACCACGCCGGCGATGTTCTGCTGAAAGCTCTGGCGGAATTCTTCATGAAAAGGCTGCGCGCCAGCGATATCGTTTGCCGCTACGGCGGCGATGAATTCGTGCTGGTCCTGCCCGATACCGGCTTACGCCAGGTGTCGGAACGACTCGACCGCATGCGCGCCGAGGTCAAGACGATGGAGTGCCGCTTTGAAGGCCGGATCCTGCCCGCGGCTTCGGTGTCGATCGGCGTGGCGCAGTGGCCCGATCACGGCGCGACGTCCGAGGATCTCATCACCTCTGAAGATCTCATCAGGGCTGCCGACAGCGCGCTTTACTCGGCCAAACACAGTGGCCGGGATCAAGTGAGCGTATTCGCCGCCGGAGCGCCGCCGGGATGACCAATCCGGGCACGGTGGAGGGCTTGTGGCTCAGCGAGCAACGCTACCGCACGCTGCTGGCGGCTATCGCCCAAATCGTGTGGACCACCGACGCCAGCGGCCAGGTGATCGAAGACCAGCCTGGCTGGCGAGCCTTTACCGGACAGAATAGCGAGGAAATCGAGGGCAGCGGTTGGCTCGCCGCCGTCGATCCGGATTCCCGCCAAGAAGCTGTCTCAGCCTGGACGCGCGCGGCGTCGCGAAATGCGCCTTACGAAACCGAATGGCGGCTGCGCCGGCGGGATGGGGAATACCGATGGTTTTCGATTCGTGCCGCACCGGTGCCCGCCGGCAACGGCGCCATCCGCGAATGGATCGGGTGCAACATCGATATCACGGACCACAAGCAGCGCGATGAAGAACGGATACGGCTACACGCCGAAGCGGGCGCGGCCGTGTCCCAACTGGAGCGGCAGCGGCGCGAAGTGCAGGTCCTCAAGAATCTGGGCGATACGCTGCAGGCCTGCAATTCCCGCGAGGAAGCTTACCCCTTCATCGCCCTGGCCGCCACCGAACTATTTCCGGGCACCAGTGGCGCACTCGCCGTCCCCGCCGCGGGCGCCCGAGAACTGCTGGAGACGACCACCGAATGGGGCGGAAATAGCCTGAATGAAGGCGAATGGATGAAGGCGGATTTCGCCATCGAAGACTGCTGGGCGCTTCGCCGCGGCGGCATGCACGAACCCGGCGCCGGGACGGTATGCCACCACTTCAGGGCAGAATCTGACGGGCCCTACGCATGTGTGCCCCTGGCGGTTCGCGGCGAGGTATCGGGACTGTTGAGCATCCGGTTCCCGGAGACCGAACGGCTGGATGACGAACGGCGGGCGGCGCTCGCCACCTTCGGCAACGCGGTGGCCCTGGGGCTTTCGACGTTGCAGCTGCGCGAAACGTTGCAAGGGCAGTCCACGCCCGCCAGGTAGACGCGCCCGCGCCGGGCCGGGACTTTCGTGCGCCGCGATTTAACGCAAACTCTGTTCCGCCCTCACAAGTCGCATATTCGGCGGCTGCTCTGGGCGGTTAGAGAGACGATTGAGGGCCAGGCGCTCAAGGGACTCGATCGCTTCCTCAACACGTCGTAATTCGAAACGAAGTTCCTTGAGCTTGTCGATCGTCTCCCCGGGCGCGGACGCACTGCGGCTGGTATCATCTGCCAGCCTGGGCCGTTTTCCTCGTTTCGGGCGGCTGGGAAATACAACAACCTTCCCCCGAGGTTTCCCGCTGGAGCAGCGGTCTCTCAGTTCAGGCACGAGAACGCCACCCCTGCGATCAAATTGCCCATGAGTCTTAAAGCAGTCCAAATGGTTTCTTTCGATGTTCCTTGGCCCTAGGTATAGAAAGCGAAAACGGCGTCACAAAGGGGCCATGGATCTGACAGCAATCCTGACCAAAAGAGGGGAGCAGCCTGCCGGGCTTTCGCCGACGCCTTGAAGTCCAGTTACATCAACACGCTGCGGCGGGCGTGGACGCTGGAAGGAGCTACTTGAAATGGGCTCGTGCCGCCGTGACGGAGTCAAAAGAGATTGTTTGGGCCGCTGCCCGGTCCGGATAAACGGTAACCTCGGCATGGCATTGGGCGCAGTTGCTTCCCCGCTCCTCGACCCGCCAAGGATTAAAGATGGTCCCGGTCGAGTCGAACGACGCGTCCATTGCGTACTTGGCCCAAACACGAGGACGGTCTCCGGCGCCTTGAAAGTCGCGGGGGCGGCCGGCCCCGAACTCCTGGGACTCGGGATCCCACCAGAACGTGGTCCATAACCACCGGCCCTGATCCTTGTGCACCAGATGAAAGGCCACCAGGACCGCGAAATCGCCGCACGATGCACCGTTATAACGCTCACCACGATTGAGCCGGACCCAGAAAAAATCGTCCAAAGAGACATCCTGCACGCCTGCCGTGGCGGGCTCGCCTTGCCCCTTGGGCGGTCCACACGGTGCGGAACCGGCACGAGCCTGTTCCGGTATTGTGATCCGGATTCTGCGGGTGATCGTGCGATCCCCGGAACGAACCGGCAGCTCGACGACCTTGCCCTGGTTGGGATCCACGGGCAGCCGTACCGGGTTCCAGAATGCCGCGCTCAGTTGCGCGCCGGAGGGAAATGGCGGGTCAATCGCGGACAGCCTCGGGTTTGAGCGCTCCCAGAAGCCGAGCGCGCGGTCCATGGGAGGCGCGCCGGGAGCCAGCGTCAGCGGACCACAGAGTCGCGCGGCAGCCTTCGGGTTGTAGTGAAAGCTTTCGTCGAAGAGGTCCCGGACGGCTGGGGACTTGCGCAGCGTGTCCTCACACGGATAGATTTCGCGCGCGGTGAGCCAGTTCACGAAATCTGGAATCCCCGGCCGTGGTCCACCGTCCTTGATGGCGTCGCGCGCTAGTTCCCAGGAGGCTTGACGGGGTGCTTTCGGACCAGGCGTCTGGGAGAACATCCGTATCACGACGCTCAGGCCGATCAAGGACGCCGCGACTCCGCCCAGCAAGCGGCGGCGCATCATACAGGATCCTTTGAGCTAGGCCAGCAATGCGCCGACAGCTTCGCGCATCCTCCAGCAGGAAGGATGCGGATAACAATTCGGGTCCCACAGCGTCAAGCCGTCACCGGCGGTGATGGCATACTGGGCGTGATAGCTTTCTGACAAGCCACGAAGGATTAAACTAATGTTTTTCGCGGTGTCCTCGAAAAGCTGCCGGTCCACGACACCCCCAGGTACGGCTAAGCCGCCATTCACCAGTTGCCGAATCTGTCCATAGATTTTCGGATCAACCACCAGAATCAGATCGCGGAGCCACTTGGCCTCCGCACCCACGCTCACTTCCGGAGGCGTCCCCAGGGACGAAATGTAATCAATGTTGAGGTGCTGGTGATTCTCATCCTCCAGCGCCATCATGAGCAGCATTGCGATTCCATGCTTGATTCCCGTGGTTCCGTAGTTCTGATTCATGCTACTCTCCCTTCGCTTTTAGCAAGTATTGTCTGGCAATGAAACGGGTACCAGGCCAGACGTCTTCAGGAGACGCCCAGATCACCCATGGAGTATCCGCGATATTCTGATAAATCGACTTTGCGCGTTCCCGGTAGCCGGCTAGATCCAGCACCCTCGCCAGATACTCCTTGGGATCGCGAGGCCGGTCGGTGCTCGCCGCCCGATCCAAAAGCTCAACCGCATTCTGGAGCTCTCCCCTGGCGGCGGCAATCTCTCCCTGCATCCTGTCTCGAGCTGCGTCGAATCCGGGACCTTCCCCGCTTGGGAACCGTTTCAAAAGGCGCACAGCGTCATCTACGTAACCGTTGCGGGCGAGGATGGTTACGGACTCAAGGATGACCTGCGGAGACGGACCCGCTACGGAGACGGCCTCCTGGACCCGCGTGCGCGCTAACTCTCGATTTCCTCTTATGCCCTCAAGAAAGGCGAGAGCGGCAGTCTTTTGGGAAGCCAATCCATACTCGCCCTCGTCGCGATCCCGGGAGATCGCGGCGCTAAGTATGTTGTACGCCTCATCCATACGTCCACGATCAGCTTCCAGAATGGCCAGCAGGCCGATCGCGCGGGAGGCCGCCTCGCCCTGAGCGGTGGAGGCAAGTTCGCGGAACAGGCGTGCAGCCTCATCGTAATCGCCGCGCATCGCCGCGGTCATTCCGCCGAACCGCAGTGCCACCGCGTGGGCCGAAAGCGACTCCAGGACTTGGATTTGCGCCTCGACATCCGCCAGCTGATTCCTCGCGGCGAGTCCCCGGATCAAAATAGACGTACCGAACACAGTCGGTCCAAACCGCTGCTGTGCGCCTCTGGCCGCGCTAATCGCATCTTCGTAGCGCCCCAGACCAAAAAGAGCGGACGCGAGGAGCCGAGGCGCCAGCGAATCGTTCGGAAATCTTCGCGTCCAGTCGAGCAAGACCGGTTCCGCAGCCTTGAAGTCCTTGATCTCAATGTAATACCGGCTTTCGATGTTCAGCGTCTCGTGATCGGACAGATGCTGGGCATGGGCAAGCTCGATGGCCTGCCGCCAGTATGCGAAACCCTCTTCACTCTTATTCTGTGCATTTAAAAGGTCGCCCAACCACATCAGGGCCATGGCAAACTGCGGATCGAGCTGGATCGCTCGCTGGAACACGGGAATCGCTTCGGTCGCATGCCGGGCCGCGTTCAGTGATCGAGCCTGGTCGTATAGCTGCAACGCTTCCCAGTTGTTGGTCGTAATATCCTGAGGCAGGCGGCTATTCGCGGAAAGATCGGCAGCGTTCTCACCGGCGTTCGATCGGATCCAGTTGGCCGCATCATGCAACGCCTCGAACAACCCGGCCGGCCCGGTGGCCGTGAAGCTGCGCTCCCAAGCCTTGACGGGAGGCTCCGGAGCCGAGCCAATTTCCTCGCTACGAATCGCCAGCATGTAACCATCGCCCAGCCGGATTAGCGTGGAGAAAACCAGCAAGGGCGCTTTCTCACGGACGGCAATCTCGCGCCATTCCTTGGGCTCCGGCTTGGAGAGCGCCTCGCGGCGCATCGAACGCAATACGTCCCCTAGGCGCTGGTCATCCCAAACGTTGAACCGGCTGGATTGTTCGAGATCGGCGCGCAGGACGGATGTGATTCCGTCGAGCTTGGTCTCCCCAGTCGAGTTTAATGTGGACGCCACCATGATCACAGAGCCTGCTTTTAGGCCTTCTCGATTTAGATAGCGGAAACCGGGGATAATTAGGGCCAACAAAATTGCTGTCACCGTGGAAATCCTGATCCAACGGTTCCGGGCCAAATTGCCCAGACCCGCGAAGAGCAACCTGCGTCTCTGGGTGAGCAGATCCTGCACTTCCTGCGCCCGCGCCGGCCGACCATCCGGATCGCGCTCGAGACAGCGCAGAAGCACGTAGCGCCACGCCGCCGTCATGCTTGGCGGCAGTAACTTTCTAAAGTCGGTATCGCCGGTCGCACGGCGCAACGCGCCCGCTAACCCACTGCTCTCATTCTCCGAAGGCTTGCCTTTCAGCGCTTGCAACAGGATGAGTGCCGCCGAATATAGGTCGCTGCGCTCATCGTATTCGCCGAGTAGTTGTTCCGGTGCCATCCAGTCCAGCGTGCCGATCAGCGTCCCTGTGCGAGTGAGGCTGCTGTCTCCGCGCGTCAGAATGGGCCGAGCCAGCCCAAAATCGAGGATCACCAGCCGGGAGCCCACCAGCATCAGATTGGATGGCTTGAGATCGCGATGAATGATGCCCGCCATGTGAGCAGCGCGGAGTCCGTCGAACAGCTGCCGGGCGATATGCTCCCACTCTGGGAGGGCCAAAGGCCCTTGCTCCAGATGTTTGGCCAGGGTTTCTCCTTCGAGCAGTTCCATGCTCAAGTAGGGCACGCCGCCGTGCTCTCCCAGGTCGTGGATACGGCAGATGTTGGGATGGCTGATGCGCCGGGCAATTTGCACTTCCCCCAGAAAGCGCTCCAGCAGCGCGGCATCGCGCACGAATTCGGGAGCGATGACCTTAATGGCCACTTGCTCGTCCAACTTCCGATCTCTGGCTTCAAAGACCTGGCCCATTCCGCCCCGGCCGATGAGCCGAAGGATCTCGAAGCGCCCGGCGACCACCTCCCCTACCTGAATCGCGCAGCCCGCGACCTTCGCTTGGATCGGACGGAGGAATTCCGCGTCGGGTTCGGCATGTTCCACCAATCGGCGCAATTCTTCCAGAAGGGAGGGGTCTTTTACGGTCTCCTCGACGCGCCGCAGAGCAGTCGGCCGGTCGGCCAGAGGTTTTTGCGTTACCTCATCGAACAGCTCCTGCAGTCTCTGCCACTGCTCCGGCGTCATGTTGATAGTTCTGCGTGTAGCCACGCCCTCGCCATCGCCCAGTCGCGTTTGATGGTGCGCGAGCTGACGTTCAGATACTCGGCGATCTCCCCTTCCGACATGCCGCCAAAGTACCGCATTTCCACGATCTGGCTTTGTCGCGGAGCCCACTCCCGAAGGCGCTCGAGCGCCGCGTGAATTTCCAGAAATTCGTCGGAACGGCGCGTGTCGTAGACAAAAGCTTGATCCAGGGGAAGGACTTCCTGCTGCCCACCGCGTTTCTCTGCGTTTCTGGTTCGCGCGTGATCGACCAGGAAGCGCCGCATGACCTGAGCCGCCAGCGCCATGAAGTGAGCCCGGGTACGGGTTTCCGGCGGACTTTGTGCGAAAACCTTAACGTAGACCTCGTGGACCAGGGCCGTGGGCTCCAGGGTGTGATCGGAGCGTTCCCGGCGCAAATGGTAAGCAGCCATGCGGCGAAGGTCGGCATACAACAAATCGAAGAGACGGCTCTCGGCGGATCGGTCGCCTTCCTGAATTCGCTCCAGGAGCTTCGATACTTCTCCTGGAGTCGTTACCATATCGTCTCTGAAACAATACCAATTCGAAGAGACCTGAACAACGGCCCTGAATTTTAATATTTTCCCCCGGAAATTTCGGTACTTTTCAAGATGTTCTTTGTGTCTGAGGAAGTGGCGTAGGTCCTGCTCGTACCCTTGCAAACGTCTCACACGATCGACGGCTAGATAGCCGATCCGGTTCCCCGTCTCCAAGTTTTGTGGGATCGCGGGTTTCGGGGGGTCGGCCTGGCGAGCTGGCGGTCCCCGCAACGAATCACTAACATCCCGGCCTTCTATAACTTCGGGGCGCGGATCGAGGGCTGGGACTAGTACTTGAGGAAAATTACATAAGTCTTACAAAAGGCAGGGGAAAACACTGGTACCTTGGAGATGCAGGAGACTCAGTGACCGATCCTATCATCCTTCCTAACCGCCAGAAACTAAACTGGATTACCACCGTCGTACTGGTGCTGCTGCATATCGGAGCCGTGGCCGCGCTCTTCATGTTCAGCTGGCGCGTGTTTGCTGTGACCGTCTTTCTGTATTGGATGACCATCGGTCTCGGCATCAGCATGGGGTACCATCGCCTTCATACCCATCGTTCCTATCAGATACCGCGATTTCTGGAGTACTTCTTCGCCGTTTGCGGCTCGCTCACTTTGGAAGGCGGGCCGATTTTCTGGGTCGCCACTCATCGCCTGCACCACCAGAAGTCGGACCAGCCCGGCGACCCGCACTCTCCCCGCGACGGCGCTTGGTGGTCCCACGTAGGCTGGATCCTGCTTGGCGAGACCAATCACAACAATACGCGGATGCTATCCAAGTACGCGCCGGACTTGGCGAAGTACCCATTTTACGTTTGGCTTAACAACTACCACTGGGTCCCGTTAACCGTTCTGGGAGTCCTTCTGTACGCGATGGGCGGTCTGCCGCTCTTTTTGTGGGGAGGCTGCTTGCGCGTAGTGGTCGGCCTTCATTCCACGTGGCTGGTCAATTCGGCTACGCACATGTGGGGCAGGCGCCGGTTTGAAACCCGTGACGATTCCCGCAATAGCTGGTGGGTCGCCCTTCTTACGTTCGGCGAAGGCTGGCACAACAATCACCACGCGCATCCCTCCTCAGCCCGGCACGGCCTGGCCTGGTATGAGCTCGACCATTCCTGGATTCTGATCAGCGTACTCAAATTCTTCGGAATTGCGAAATCTATCAAGGTAGCGAGCATCCGCAGCGAATCCGCAGCACAGGAAGCCGCCTAATCCTCTCCTCGGTACACGCGCAGGCTGCGCCGCTCGCGTAAGCTGGAGTCATGGTAGTTGCTGGACGGCGCACGTCGATCGGGTTCTTCATCGCCCTCGGCGCGGGCCTGATTTCCGTCATCGTCCTCATTTACGTCGGCTGGATTTTCCTCAGTTGGCGTACTGGGATTCTGCTCTTCCTGGGCGTCTTGTTGGGGGCGATGTTGATCAGCGGCATCGTGCTGAATACGTTCTTCCTGGTCCGGGAAATCCGGCGTAACGAACAACAGGATGCGTTCATCAACGCGGTCACTCATGAGTTGAAGACTCCCGTCGCATCCATCCGGCTATACCTGGAGACCCTCCAGACCCGTGCCGTGGATGAAGCGAAGCGCAAAGAGTTCTACGGCATCATGCTGGAGGACAGCAACCGGTTGCTGGAAACGATCGAGCAGATCCTCCGGACCGGGCGCATCGGCCTCGCCAGCCGCAAGCCCAATCTTTCGCGTATCGACCTCGGCGGACTGGTGGAGGAGTGCGTCTCCCGTGCCCGCACACTGCACAATCTCTCGCCTGAGTCTCTCAGCTATCAGCCGGGTGCTCCGCTGACAATTCTTGCTGACCTGGACGAGGTTCGAGCGGCGGTTTCCAATCTCGTCGATAACGCCGTGAAGTATTCCGGAAGCGAGGTAAAAGTGTCGGTAGAGATCGCCGAAACCGATGAGAAACACGTGTGCGTGCGGGTGCGCGACCAGGGCGCGGGTATTGCTAAGACCGAATTGAAGCCGATTTTCAAGCGCTTCTACAGGGCGCGCGGACCGGCTTCTCCGCGCGTGCATGGAACCGGTCTTGGCCTCTACATCGTCCGCTCCGTGGCCAAGCGGCATGGTGGGCGGGCTTGGGCGGAAAGCGAGGGGCCGGGACGAGGCAGCACGTTTGTACTGCAACTTCCCATCGCCCGATGACAAAAGGATCGATGAACGGAGTCCGATGAGCAAAGTTCTGGTCGTGGAAGATGAGCAGCACCTCGCCGACGGGCTGCGCTTCAACCTAGAGGCGGAAGGATATCAGGTTCATGTGACGGACACCGGAGAGTCCGCCCTGGAAGCCTTGAAGTCCGATCCTTCAGCGTTCGACGTAGTCGTGCTGGACGTGATGCTGCCCGGCAAGGACGGCTTTAGCGTGATGTCGGAGATGCGGGGCGGCGGTCAGTTCGTCCCAACACTCATGCTCACGGCCCGTGGCCATCCGAACGACATTCTGAAGGGTTTCGCCGCTGGGGCGGACGACTACCTTACGAAACCTTTCGATCTGGCCATTCTGATTGCCAGAATCCGGGGACTGCTGCGCCGGCGCGAGTGGCTCACGTCGTCGTTAAACGCCTCGTCCACCTCGGGCGCGACGACGCCGCTTCAGGACGTCTTCACATTCGGCGATAAGTCGGTGGACTTCGATCGCCTGGAACTCCGTGTCCGTGAGCAGATTTTTCCGCTGACACTGATGGAGGCGAATGTTCTTCGCTACCTGATCCGGCACGAGGGCAAGCCCGTGTCCAGGAAGAAAATGCTCGAGGAGGTCTGGAACCTGCACGAGGACACCGACACCCGCGCGATTGATAACTTCATTGTTCGCCTGCGGCGCTACATCGAAGACGATCCCGCGAAACCCCGTCACGTGCTCACCGTTCGGGGCGTGGGCTATCGCTTCGTAGCCGTACCGGACAAGAAAGACTAGCCGCTCCAAGCGAGTGCCCGCATGGGCCTCAAAACGATTCCCGGCTTTTTGTGCACGGGCCCAATCCGATTCGGGCGCGTCTACGTACAATGATTTGGGAGCCATCATGTTGATCTGGAACCAGCTGAAAGCTCAGGCCGCCGCGCAACCGGAAAAGCGGGCCCTCATTTGCGGAGATACCACGCTCACCTACGCTCAGTTCGCAGCGCAGGTGGAGATTGTCGCCCAGGCATGGCTCCGGCAAGGCTTACAGCCGGGAGATCGCATCGCGCTTCACATGAGAAATGGCATCGAGCTGGCCACATGCTATTACGCCTGCTTCGCGGCGGGCCTAGTTGCCGTGCCGGTGAACACGCGCCTGACACCGGAGGAGATCGCCTATGTTCTCGAACACAGCGGATCGAAAGCCTATCTGGCGCCGGCGGATCTTCGAATTCCTACGTCCCTTCCCTCGCCCGAATTCGATACGGCGAGCGACCATGGCGTGAAACTCGCCCTGCCTGTCCCGAAGCCTGACGATCCTGCCCTGCTGCTCTACACCAGCGGCACCACGGCGCGCCCCAAAGGCGTCAGCCACTCGCAGCGCACGCTGGCGGGAAACGCATCTTACATGGACGCCTGGGGCCTGAGGCCTGAAGATCACACCTTACTTTTCACCGCCATGGTGCACGCCTCGGGAGCCATTATGCTCCTGATGTCGTCGCTGTGGATGGGCGCGACGGTGACCATCGTCCCGGTTTTCGATGCGGCCAAGGTACTCGATACTTGGGAAAGCAGCGGGGCGACATTCTACATGTCGCTGCCCACTTTGGTACGCGCACTTTTGGCCGAGCAGCGCGCACGTCCTCGCAACATAACCACGGGCCGCCTGGCCATCTGCGGCGGCGACGTTGTGCCGGTTCCTCTGCAGCAGGAATATGCCGCAACCTTCGGCCACCCCATGGTGGAAGGCTTCGGTATGACCGAAGGCTTGCCGACGCTCGCCAACCATCCCGATAACAACCGCCCCGGGAGCATGGGCCGGCTCGTCGGCGATGTGGAGATTCGCGCCGTCGAGGGCGAGCTGCGGATGCGAGGGGCCGGCATCGCCACCGGCTATTGGGGCCATCCGCCGTTTGAAGATGGCTGGCTCAAGACGGGTGATCTGGTCGAGATCGACCCCGACGGTTTCGTCTGGTTCCGCGGACGCAAGAAGGAGATCATTGTGCGGGGCGGGTCCAACATCGCGCCGCAGGAAGTGGAAGAAACCCTCTATAAGCACCCCGCCGTGGGCGAAGCGGGCGTCATCGGCGAGCCGAACGAATACTGGGGAGAAGTGGTGCTTGCATACGTCGCCTTACGTGACGGTCACAGCGTCTCCGCCGAGGAACTGATCGCCTTCGCGCGCCAGCATCTGGCCGAATACAAGTGTCCGGAACAGATCCTGTTTCTCCCGATGCTGCCGAAGGGCGCTACGGGAAAAGTCCAGCGGCGGGCTCTGTAGGACCTTCGGTCGGCAGCCGCGGCGTCCTAGATTGCTAGGCTCGTCTCGCAGTGCTAGCGCGCCACCGCCGGCCGAGTGCAGGGATGATGGCGCCTCCGATATTCGCGAGATTCGCGTCCGGCAGCGGTGGACGCTCTGCACGCGGATTAATCGATCTAACCAATGAGCCGAGGAGCCGAAACGCCGCGCCAAGCTTCTGGCCAAAAGTGGGATGCGGCGGGCGCCCATTGGCCCGTACCACCAGCACCGTCACATCGTCGTCGGACAGATTCTGGGGATCGCGATCCGCGATCTCTTTCAGCAGCTTGTCGATCAGCCTGTGTGGCTCCACATCCCCCAAGTGGCGCAGGATCCGCAAAACGCCGGCCTCCCCCAGATCCTTGCCATCGGCATCGCGGGCCTCAATCAATGCATCCGTGTAGCTGACCACGCAATCGCCGGGCTCCAGTTCCACATCGAATTGCTCATACTCTGAGACGTCCAGCATCCCCAGCGGGATATTGCTCGGCGTGGATTTGACGGAATCACTCAGAGAGTGTTGGCCCAGGAAATCCCAGCGCCGCTGCGCCGCATGATACATCAGTGGGCGCGGATGCCCCGCGTTGCAGACGGTCAAACGACGGCTGGGCGCGAAAAATGTGCTGACAATCGCCGTTGCGAACGTCCCGCCCTCCGACAGCTCCATGAACTGCTGATTGAGCAGCCGCACGAACTCCGTCTGATCCAGACGATTGACAAACCGCCGCATGAGGGTTCGTAAATCGGCGGCAGTCGCGGCGACCGCGCTTCCATGTCCCGAAACATCGGCCAGCAACAGGCGGCTGATCCGCCCGGTGGCGCAGCTGGATGCGTAGTATACGTCTCCGCCGGACCGTGCCTGTCCGTAGGGCTTGCTGTAAACCCATGCGTCGAGTCCGCCGAATTCAACACCGGCGGACGTGAGCTGGCTTCCACCCCAGACCTCCATACACTGCATGTGTTGGGTGGCCGGCGGGCTGTTCACCAAGGCATTATACCGGGCAGCCCGCGTTTACGACGAACTTGACGGCATCGGCCAGACTGGTTACCAGCTTCGCGGGAGGCGAAGGTTGAAACCGCCGCAAGGCACGCTCGGCGTCACCGGAAAATCCCCACACACCGATCATCACCTTCGCACGGGGAAATCGCAGTTGGAGTTCGCGGCTAAGAGTTCTGGCACGGGCAAACGCGAATGGGGGCAAGGCGGAGATGCAGAACGTGTCGTTCTCTCCGGGATTCATGAGCCCCACCGCATGTTCCAGGGAGTCATCCAAAGAGAATGAAATCGCGGCATAGCCGGCTTGGTCCAACAGTTGGGCTAGCATCGCCGCAGTAATCTCATCCGCCTCATCGTTGGCGGGAACGCAGAATGCCCGGCCGGCCGACACTTCAGGATTCTTTTCACTCGGTGTTCTTTCGGAGAACTCGACCAGCATTTCCCGGATGCTCAGGAAGAGGAACTGTTCCCGCGTCGGTTCGAGCGCACCTTTATGCCGATCCTGTTCAGCCACCGTCAGTGCCGGAATGATCACCGCATCGTACAATTGCGACAGGGAGTGCTCGCGAAGGTAGAGATCGGCCACGGCTTTCGCCTCTTGGTCGTCCATTGCGAGCAAGCGTTGATAGAAGCGCGCTTCCACCGCGAGGACGGCTTCGTCGCCCAGAAGGACATCCAGGAACGAAAACTGGGGCACATAGCGCCCCAGGACGACCACGCAAACCGTGAGCGGAGTCGACAGAATGAGGCCCGCGGGTCCCCACAGAACCGTCCAAAACACGGCGGTTAGAAGCAGCGCCAGGCTGGAGATGCCCGTGTGGATTCCATACAGCCATGGTTCCACGAAGTTACTGGTGATGAGTTCGAGAGCGGCGAACAACAGAAGAACCAGTAGCGGATGTGTCCAATTATCGAATACCGCGAGTGAGAGCGTGAACGGCAGCAACGCCGATACCACCGCTCCGACGTAGGGCACGATCCGCAGAATTCCCGCCACACTTCCCCACAAAGGGGCATAAGGGATGCCGATCAAGTGCAAGCCGGCTCCACACAGGATGGCAAAGCACACGTTCACCAGCAGCTGCATCAGAAGGAACCGGCTAACCCGCTGCGTCGCGTCATCCAGCGCCTTGGTCAGGACGTTCAGCCGGTCCAGCCCCGCCAGGCGGAACAGCCGATTGCGCAAGTCTTTCTGATTGATCAGCAGGAATACGCTGAAAATCAGGACCATGCCCAATTCTCCCAGCGGCCTCAGAAAGGGGCCGAGCAGATTACGCAGATACGCCAACTCGTTCGTGGGTTCGTCGATAACTTGCACGGGAAGAGGACGGCCGGCGCGGTCGCCGGGAGCTGGCGCCTCGATGCTCAAGAGCTCCGTGGCGAGTTCGTTGATGCTCGCAGCAGCTTGCCCCAGCGCTCCCTCGCCAGGCGCACGCATGGCTTTCAGTTTGTTCTGGATATTCTGCGAGTACCTGGGCAGTTCGTTCGCGACGCCGATCAATTGATTGAAGATGACCCAGGCGACGCCACTGGCAGCCGCGATGGTAACGATCATCACCAGCGCTACCGCCAGAACACGGCGCACACGCATCATCTGCAGCCGGGCCACGGCGGGCGACAATATCAGCGCCAGCATGATGGCGAACGCGAGAGGAATCAGAATCTCGCGAGCCAGGTACAGCATCGAAATCACTGCGAGCAGGATCGCAGCGGTCCAGACGCCGGAGGAACCGGAGGGCTGAGGTTTGATCATGGCCGCGAGTGACTTTCGGGGTACAAACGCAATTACCCCGAGATTCTACCACCCGCGGAACAAATCACGCCGCCGGCTTCTAGTACGCGCCGCGCGCCAGCAGGACTGCCGTCACCGTGCGAGCCAGAATGTACAAATCCAGCCACGGCGACCAGTTGCGGATGTAATACGTGTCCAGGGCTTCCTGAACGTT
>JAIQFI010000031.1 GCA_020073345.1 Terriglobia bacterium | reverse complement strand
CCAGAAACTCGCGGTAAATCTGCCGATCGTGCGCTACCCGTAGCGCCTCGCCGGCCTGGCCTTTTTCGTTCACGGCGACGAAGACGGAAAACTTCTTGTGTGCGTCACATCCGATAAACTGTTCCATATTGCTGCAGCACCTCCTCGTGCTAGGGGTTTCGCTCGCAGTCTACGCGAAACCCCGATGCAGCGCTTTCATAGCATCATTAACGGTCCTAAACAGTTGGACGATCCGCTGTTCCCAACTAGCGGGAAATCGAACTGAAGCCACGTTTTTGGCACGTCTTTGCGCGCCCGTAGCGCGATCAGGGGACGGAATCGTACCGATGCCGGATTCGGTTCGCCCGGCGCCCTCATAGTCGTCCAAACGTTTTTGGCACGATATTGTTTACCCAAGCGCGGCGCTAGTTCCTGGAGACACAAGCCCATGCCGTTTAGGATTTCTCCCGGTGTTGGCATTCGCAGGAGTGCGCGAGCCGTCGGGTCTGGCTCGGGCACGTTTTGGGTCTGGGAACCACTTTGCGCGAGCGCCAATTCTAGTAAGTAATATATTATACGTGCGTCTGCAAAGCCAAGGACATGGGAACAATGCTTGTGAATCAACGAGTTAGTTCTTACAGGGGTTCTCAGGAAAATTGAGGCAAAAACGGCAACGAAAAGGGACTCGTTTCGAGCATTCCGGAAGGGTCCCTATCGACCGGAAAAGAGCGCCGTCGCCGGTGGGCGAAACAACCAGGGTTGTTTTTGCACATTCCGTCGCGAGATACAGGGCTTTGGGTGCGCCGAGCCATCCGCCTGACCCGTCCCGGGGCCCCAGCCACGATGCAAGGAACCTGCCCGTCGCTTTGTGTGCTTTCTGGAAACCTTGGAAGTTGATCCTTAGCAACGGGTTCCCACCAGGAACGTGGCCAGATGTTTTGACGCCAGCCCTTGACATGACATTAGTCATATCATTACTTCGTGCCCAACACGGCCCAGAAAGACCAAGAGCTTGTCGCTGGACGCTTTGGACCGTTGGTGCGCCACCACCGGCAACAACTCGGGATTTCCATAACCGATCTCGCGCGAGCCGCGCAGATGGATCAAGGGCTGCTGTCGAAAATCGAACGTGGGCTTAGGCCACCGCCCCAGATCGTACCCCACATTCAGCGAATGGCTGAGCGCTTCGGATTTGAGCCCGCGTCGCCCGAGTACCGAGAACTACTTGAGACAGCCTATGCTGAACGCTTCGGCGCGAATCGTACGGACACGAAGCGTCGCCAAGTTCTGATCGAGTTGTCTCCGATAACGAACCCCCCGCGAGCCTTAGGCTTGTCAGGGCTGCCGCCCGAGTTGACTGCTCCTGATTCCCCAGCCGGACAATACTATCGTTCCCAAGGAATTAAGGTGGGCCAGGCGGACAACCGAAAGCCGGCAACGCTGTCTCGTTTTCCAGAAGGAGCAGCTAGGCCGTTTGCTGGACCTAACTTCTTCAACTGGTCGCAGTTGATAGACTTACTCACCTCAGCCGGCATGGAGTTGGTTAGTTTTCAGCAAGACGACAATGACGGGAAAGGCCCTCTGCGAATAAGGGCCGTTTTGAGGCCTCCCGATGGCGGGAATTTCGAGCTTGAGTTGTCGTTACAGCGACAGAAAGAACGAAAGGACCAGAAGAAGAAGCAGAGTAGGGGTCGCTCGAGAACGCGGCGTGCACCCTCGAAGACTCCAAGGTAAACAGAATGGACAGGCCTTCGGATTTGGAAGTGAACTCGCAGTCTTCTCTGGATGCTAAGGCCGGGCCTGAGCTAGAAGACAGCCGCATCCATTCGGGCGGAGCCGGAAGCCCGAACAACGGTGCTAGTCAACTGGAGAGAGCGCTCATGAAGGTGACTGCAGAGTTGCGCGAGGGCCTCAAGCACGGGTTCTTCGAATACCGGGTGCGATGCGAGATCGCAAAAGGGCGCAGGCGCGAATTAGTACTGGAAGCCGGAAAGAAATACAAATTCATTATTCCTGAGGAAGAAGTGAGCACTAACCACAACCGGATCGGCGACTCCTGAGACGGGAGCGCTGGATGATCGAAATCTTTTTCGTAATTCGTTATCGGTGTGATTCCGAGGCGGCTTGGATGATTGAGTGGCCACTTGGAAGACTTCACCGATGACACAGTCGCATTCTGGCAGCCGCGGACGCGACGGGAGTTGAGCCGTGAAGATGCGCGTCAGATCATCGAAAATGCGAGCGGGTTCTTCAGGGTCCTGCATGATTGGGATGCTAAAGAGCGTCGAGGGCAACAGGACGAAGACAAACTGCGTGATGAAGCACCCGGTACCGAGACGGCTCTGGCTGACGCTGCCGACGGAGAATTGCCAGAATCCCCGACATCCTCTAAGCTGATTGGGAAGCGACGAGAGTAGGCGGCAGACGAAGAACACGGAGGTTCATATGGCCCTTGGAAAGACGATCTCCGAAGCGGATTCTAGCGTGCGCCTGGGGCGAGCCGTGGTTTACGCCCGAGTCAGTTCCAAGGATCAGGAGCGGGAGGGCTTTTCGATCCCTGCCCAACTGGGCCTTCTTCGCGAGTATGCCGCACACCGCGGCCAAGCTGTCGCACATGAATTCGTCGACGTGGAAACGGCCAAGCGGGCTGGCCGCCCCGGATTCAGTCAGATGCTCTTGTTTCTCCGCGGCAATCCGGATTGCCGAACGCTGCTCGTCGAGAAAACGGATCGCCTATACCGGAATCTGAAGGATTGGGTCACGGTAGATGAACTGACCGTGGAGATCCACTTCGTTAAAGAGAATGTGATTCTGTCGCGTGATTCCCGATCATCGGAGAAGTTCATGCATGGGATCAAGGTGTTGATGGCCAAGAACTACATCGATAATCTCTCGGAAGAGACGCGCAAGGGAATGCTGGAGAAAGCGCGGCAAGGAATCTGGCCGTCGTACGCACCTCTCGGGTACGTAAACGTCGTGGGCCCCAATGGGAAACGGACGATCGCGCCGGACGCCCAACTGGCGACCGTCGTGGCAAGGCTGTTCGAACGCTACGCGACTGGTCAACATTCGCTAAGGCAGATCGCGGCACTTATCCGCACAGAGGGACTCACTTTCAGGAAGAGCGGAAATCCCGTGCCAGTATCCACTGTCCACAAGATCTTGCGGAACCGCATCTACACGGGCGACTTTGATTTCGACGGCGCCACGTACCGCGGCACCTACGTGCCGATTGTTTCACGAGAACTGTGGGAACAAGTGCAAACGATCCTGGACGGTCGTGGCACAAAGAAAACCCACAAGCGGAGAGACCTGTTCGCCTTCAGTGGCCTGATCACCTGTGGTCATTGCGGCTGCGCACTCGTCGGCGAAATCAAGAAGGGACTCTACGTCTATTACCATTGCACCGGCTACAAGGGGAAATGCCCCGAGCCGTATACACGGGAAGAGGTTCTGGAGCGCAAGTTCACGGCCCTGCTGAAGCAGATCAGTTTCAGTGACGAGGTGCTGGCTTGGGTCACGCGCGCGCTGCGCGAGAGCCACGGAGACGAGAAAAAGTTCCACGATGAGCAGATAGTAAAACTCCAGCGTGAGCACGGGCGCATCCAGGAACGTATCGATGCCATGTACATCGATAAACTCGATGGCCGTGTCGATGCCGACTTTTTCGACCGCAAGGCTGTCGAATGGCGAGCCGAACAGGCGCGACTCAGGAGCGAGATCGACACTCATCACGCCGCCAACCAGACCTACATACAGGAAGGTATAAAACTGCTGGAACTTGCCCAACGCGCCGCCACGCTGTTCGAGAGTCAGCCAGCAACGGAAAAACGCAAACTTCTAAATTCTGTACTCTCGAACTGCGTCTGGAAGGAAGGAGAACTCGTGGCTAATTACCGACAACCCTTTGATATCTTGGCAGATGCAGCCGCGGCCGAACTGCGGATGCACCCTGCCATGTTGCGGAATCCGGACAAAACTGAAATTTGGCTCCCCGGCATGGATTCGAACCACGATTCACGGCTCCAAAGGCCGCTGTCCTACCATTAGACGACCGGGGAATATTTGGGCGAAGAACTATTTTAGTGTATCAGGCGGCGCGCCAGGATCGTCTAATTATGTAGTGCGCAGGTTTTCAATTCTTCCCATTCTGGCCTTTGCCGCCACCCTGCCTCTTGGCGCGCAGTTTCAGATCCGTCTGAATCCCAAGACCGACCAGGCGTTTGAAGACTATCGTAAGGCCGTTGAGGCGAAACTAGACGGGCACCCGCGCTTTCCTGCCGGCTTGAAACCAGGGCAAATCGAAATCGTTCCCGCCACTGACAAGGGTTTCACCGATGTTAAGGACGGCATGGTCCATGACTGGATCGCCGCCATCGTCGTCCCCGGCGCCACGGTCGACAAAGCGATCGCGGTTCTTCAAAACTACGCCGACTACAAGAACATCTACCACGGCGACGTGTCGGATTCCAAGCTTCTCAGCCACGACGGCGATCTTTGGCACATCTACCTGCGGATGGTGAAGAAGAAAGTCTTCACCGTCGTTCTCAACGGCGAATTCGACGTTCAATACCGCCCGCTCGGAAACAACCGGTGGAGCGTGATATCGCGTTCCACGCGCATCGCCGAGCTGGATGGCGATCGCGAACTGCCGCCCGGCACCAGCCGCGGTTTTCTGTGGCGGATCAACGCCTACTGGCTGATCGAGCCGCGTCCGGAAGGTGTGTATCTGGAGTGCCGTGCGGTTTCTCTTTCGCGCGCAATCCCCTTTGGACTGGGCCTGGCGGAACCGTACCTGACCAGCGTGCCGCGCGAATCGCTGCAGAGCACCATGGAAGCGACGCTTCGCGCCCTACGCTAACAGGGCGTGCCGCGCGGCACCCGTGCCGTGCCGACTAGCGGCGTGTTTCCCGGGCCTGCCAGATATACCCTCAGATTGTCGGGGTGATAGTCGCATTCCGGCAGATTCATCCGGTCGACAGCCGATTGATGCACTGCCTCGCCATCGGCCTGCCCAATCGGCCGGACGTACCGGCCCATGGTCCTGTAGAGGACAGTCATGGAATCCTGCAGGACGGAATTGAAGCACGGCTTGTAGTAGCCGAGAAAAACCTTATCGAACTCGAGACCCAAGCCCTCCGCCTTCTCGACCAGCCAATGCAGAGCTTCGTTCGCCAGGCCATCCGGAGCATAGCCTCCACCTACGTTGCTATGCACGCCGGCGAACCAAATCTGCTCCAGCGTGCCACTCCAATTCGCCGGCCGCGTCCAGATATTGGGTGCGAAGGGCTTCCGCTCTTCATCGATCGCGAGCGCGTGGTAGGCATTCTGAATGTTGGCATTCAGATTCACGTCGTGATACTGGTACTTATTCTTGTTAAGCAACTGGCCCAGAAATCCCGGAGCTCCGAGCGCCCCCACCGTGTCCCACACGCCGACGAACCTGATGGGCGGACACGGTCGCGGGTCCTTAATATTGTGATAGGCGAGCGTGTATTCCTGGGAGTCGGGCCCCTTGCCGCTCTCGTAGTATGCGTAGAGGTCGGGAACGTAGTAATCGTCGTCCTTCTGAATGAGCCCAACCTTGTTCATGAACCCGATGAGCGTACGCACCGTGAACGCGCCGCGGCTGAAGCCAAAGAAGTACAGCTCGTCGCCCGCTTCGTAGTTATAGACCAGGAAACGATAGAGCTCGCGGATGTTACCTTCAATGCCGTGCCCGAAGGCCCCACCTGTGAATTTATCCAGACCTTCGGCCGTACCCACACCATCGTGGTAGCAGACGACTTGGTCCGTTCCGTTGCCGGCGCGCGGCCGTACCGCGCGAGCAACCTTCGTGACATTCGTCGGCCTGCGCTTTTTCGTTACTTTATCCACCTGGTCGCGCTGGTTCCATGTTCCGTCGGCGCATATGACGATCCGTTTCATGGCCAATGATCGTTAACTGACTGCCGGTTTTCCACCGGGCTCGGTAGGCGTCGGCACTTCCTTGGGCGACTTTTGGCTCTCCTCGGGCGCCTTTCCCGAGGCGCGGATCGAGACCACCTTGTTGAGCATGTCGAACCAAAACGGCGCGCCCAGCGAAATCGCCAGCGTGGTCAACAGCCAACCGAGACCGTGCTTGGCGATCATAGGCCACAAATCAGCCCAGGCAGGAATGGCATCTCGCTGATCGTCCTTGTTGTCAGCGTTCTTCCAGCCAAGCGGTAACGCCAGATTTTCGATCCTGGCCATGCTCTTCTCGAGCTTGGACTCGGCGTCTACTTCTGGCGCCTCGGATGGGGGCTCCGCGGGCGGTGGCGGCGGTCCTTCCTTGCTCTGCGCGGCCGGAGCAGACTCGCTTTCCTTGCCCTCCTGAGCAACGTATTGTTGCGCCTGGGTCACCAGCGCCGATCGCACGGCCGGGTCACTCCATAGTTTATTTGCGAGCGCGATCGTGTCGGCGTTGGCCCAAATGGTCACCGCAGCGGCCATGGCCAGCAACATCCATTGGGTTTGGCGCTTGTACCAGCCGGAAACGCGCTCCATGGAATTATCGAACCATTGCTCGAGCCCCTTCTTGAACTCGTCCATATTATCGCCGGCGTCGTGCAGCATCACGGTCAGGGCAGTAGCCAGACCTTGCCGTTCCTGCGGCAGTTTGGCCAGGGCTGCGGTGACTTCTCGCGCATTTGCGGGGGGCGGCGCCCCCGAACCAGTCAGTACGTCAAGCACCGCGAGAGCGAACGTGCGCGAGGGAATATAGGAAGGCTTCAGGCTGGATGATTGACTGAGCGATGAGATCAGAGGATGAGCGTAGACCGACTTCGCGAACCCTTCGTCGCCCACCAGGCGCACGACGCCGCGCCACAAATTCTTGGGACGCCGCTTTAGCCAGGCAGCCACCAGTTCGTTAAACGCCGTCACCACCAGACTCAGCGCCAGGAAGATAAAGACCATACCGATCACAACATCGAGTGTCTGTGTTCCGAACATGGCATCCTCACTTTTGAAGTTTCTTGACTGTGACCCATTGCCGCTTGCTACCGGAAAGCCGGGCTTGGCGCACCCGAAGCGAATCCCCATCGGTCAGAATCGCGATGTCGTCTCCATCGGCGTCGTTGGTGGTGTCCAGACCCTGTTGCTCGTCACCTTCATCCGTGCGCACGATGGTAACGCCGGGGCGCTCCTTTTTGTACCGATCGATCACGCTCTGATCTGGAAGAAAGGTGCCGCTGAAAGCTTTACGGCCGGACTGAATCACGATCACGTCGGGCTGCACTGCCCGAATCAGGCTGAGAGTCGAACTGGTTTCGCTGCCGTGATGGCCGACCTTGAGCACGGTAGCGCGGAGTTTTTCAGCCGGTACTTTGCTGAGTAGCGCCTTCTCTCCCATGCTGAGCTTGTCGGCGGGGTCTGCGCGATCCTTGCCTTCCAGATCCCCCATGAATAGAAAGGAAAACTTCTTGTACTCGATCCGCACCACCGTCGATGCGTTATTTACCCGCGAGTTTCCGGAGCCCAGTCCCGCCTGGTCGGTATCACCGAACAAGATGCTGATGTGCAGATCAGTGCAGTCGGGAAGTTGATATGTGGGTTGCTTGCGCATTTCGATGAAGGTGCTGGGTTTGTTCCCCACCTTCTCCGACTTCGCCGCGGTCAGGAACTTCTGAAACTTCACCCCATCGGCCGGAAAACCTGAATCGATGATGGTCTTGACCTGGTAGTTCTTGAGGATATCCGTCATGCCGGGGTAGTGGTCGTCGTGTGGGTGGGTAATGATCGCATAATCGATCACTGAATCCTTCACGAACTTGTAGGTCTCTAGATATGTGATCAGCCGGTTGCCCTTGCCGGTATCAGGTCCTCCGTCGATGATGATGTTGAGCCCGTTGTCGCTGCACTCTCCGGCTGGTCCCTGAATCCAAATAGCGTCGCCCTGCCCCACGTCAACGAAATGGACCTGAAGGAGTGTATCGCCCTGGTCGGCGGAAAGCAGTCCGGAATATGCGAACCATGCCAGTGATGAAATCAGGCAGACTTTAGGCATGGGGAAAGTATAATCCACTTTTTGGCAACGCAAGTTAAGGCTCGGAGTTTATAACTTTCACAGAAGTATTTTCATTTAGCCATTTTGTGACAGTTATTTACACGCAAGCGACCGACCGTAGTTGCGAACCACGGACGCCATGAAGCCGGCGCTTCGCACCTTACGCCGAGTCCCCCAGACTACTCCGCATGGGGGATCGGGAGATATCTTGTTCCCGCGAAATGAAGCCGATCAGGATGTTCAGCACGGAAACATCGGATCATGGCCTCCATTTCGTACTGGTTTCTTTCACCGAGTGTCATTCTCGCCTTGATAGGGAAGCTGAAGGGTTGGGACCGAACCAAGCCCACGCCCACTTTTGACTGGAGGACAGCCACGCTGGATGTGCTGATCCCGGCGAAGAATGAGGAATCGAGCATCGCCTTTTGCCTGGCTTCGCTCTTCGATCAGGATTTTCGGATTCGCAAAGTCACGGTTATTGATGACGCCTCCACCGACCGGACCGCGCAGGTGGTCCGGCGGTATGTCGAACTAAGCGGCAAAGAGGTCGATCTCGTCGTCCGGACCGAGTCCCGAGGTAAGACGACAGCGGTCCGTGAACAGTGCGAGAACAGCAATGCGGATGCGTTCCTGATCCTGGACGCCGATACGGTGTTGACTCACCGGAATTACGCCTCCCGGCTTATCGAAAACCTGTTCAAGAACGCAGGCGTGGCTTCTGCCTGCGGGGAGGTGTCGCCGCTCACCCGCAACCGCCGCAGGAAGATCATGCTGGCCAGCTCATTACTGGCGCGTATCCAGGCTGAAATGCGGCTTGACCTCAGCGAACCTTCCCCTCCTCCCCGCCGGGTGCTGGAGTTCCTTACGGTGATGTATCGCACCTCACTGTACGTATTCCTTCAGCGAATCCTCTATGACGGCCACATGAAGATGTACGGATCGCGCCTGAATCCGATTGGTTGCGCCGTGGTCTACCGCGCTCCGCGTCTGCGGGAGTGTTTCGCTTACGCACAGCCGCAAATGGGCGACAATCTCACCAACTCCGAAGATATCTTTATCGGGCACTTCTTCTCCTGGAAAGGGTGGCGCAACATCCAGGTGTCCGACGTACGATGCGAGTCGATCGAGCCTAGTGTCGAGCGGCTGCCCCGCCAACTCTACTTGTGGTCCAGCTCTTTCCTGCAAGCCATGTACTACTTCAGCGAACTGCCCCTTTCTCCACTCATGGGAGCCAAACGCCGGATGGCACAACTGTTCTCCAGCCACCGGAACGAGATTGATGCCGGAGTGCAGCGGCGGCACATCCACGAGCAATATCGGGCTCCGTGGGGCGAGGATTACACCCGTCGGTTTGGGCGCCCGGTGGGATGGGTTGAGTTGCTTTCTCTGCTTGAAAAAGTAACCTATCCGGTCCTGCTTCTATACTTTGCGCTTTTCAACCACAGGATCTTTTGGATCAGCGTCGGGCTGGAAGCAGTCCTGGCGTCTACCGGGGTCTTCATTGTCGCCGACCCGGGAAGCCGCTGGAAATCCGCCTTGATGATGCTGGCCGCGACACCCATACGTCTGCTGAGTCTCGGCGTGGATCTGGGCACCACGCTCAAGTACCTGTTCGACCTCGGAACGGGCAACCGGGAGTGGAAGAAATGAACCGGATCTGGCCGGCTCTGATTCTCGCAACTTTTGGGATCGCCGTCGCGCAAACACCCCCGCTTCCGCCGGACTTTGCCGGGAAATTGGCGGCGCTCGAACAGGCACGCGACGCTCACCCCAACGACCTTGCGACTTTGGACGCGTTGGCCGGATCCTACGCCATGGCCGCGGAGTACCGGAAAGCCATTGCGGTACTGCAACGAATGCGGACTCTCAGCCCGCAGGATCGCGGGCTCGGACTCCGCCTGGCGCGCAACTACGCTTGGGCTGGCGACACCAAACGTGCGATTAAGGAATACAATTCGTACCTTCACGCCGCGCCGCAGGATCGCGATGCGACCATCGAGCTGATCCGGCTGCGCCGCTATCGCGGAGATTATTCGCAAGCCGAGGAACTCTGTAACCGGCTGCTATCGGCCCATCCGGACGATGCCGAAGTTTTGGCGCTAAAAGCCGAAGTGCTGCACTGGGCGGGCGACCGCCGTTCCCTGGCTCGCCGGACCGCCGATCGGGCCGCTGCGCTTGCACCGACGTACCCGGACGCGAAAGTCTCGCAGGTCTACGCCTCGCTTGACCAGGGGGAAAATCGCCGGGCCTCCCATGAATTTGCCGCCTTGAAAGATCAAATCGATGGCCTGGGCGGGGTCAGGGAGGACTCCACCTATCGCGACGCCTACAGTCTGCTGGAAGACACTTTGGACGAACCCGTTCGGCTTTCGATGCAGCCCGGATTTTACGTCTATAACGATTCGGACGGCATACACGATAGCTTCTTGGGTTGGAGCCTTGAGAAGACCATCGCCGCGGACCACAAGCTCCTCGTGGATGTGGCCCAGTACGGCTCGTCCGCGCCTCAAGGAAGCATTTTCAACGAGGGGCCTGAACAAACGGTGTACCTCGACAACTTTCGGGCCGGCGGACAATTTCGGCTCGGTCCGGCCGCGTTCTTGACGCTGCTGGGCGGTGGCTCCTACCGGAGATTCAACGGCGAGATGCGGCCGATTTTCAATGCCCGGTTCACGGCATCGCCGATCGATCGCTGGACGTTTGCGTTCTCCGCAGGACGCGAATTCCTGGCCGTCACCCCGCGCTCCATCCTGCAGAGTATTTCCAGTTACGGTATGGCCGGCCAAGTCCAGTACAGCTTCAACTCCAGGACGTTTGTGTCGGCTCGCGCGGAGGGCCGCACCTGGAGCGATGACAACCACAGCATCACCGCCGAGGCAACTCTGCGGAGAATCCTCCGCTACAACAAGCGCTTCTCCGTGGATGGAGGCCTGCTGAGTCATTGGGAGCACTTCGACCACGACACCGAATCCGAAGCCGGCTTCTTCACTCCCGATCGGTACCAGCGGCACGATGCTTACCTGGGCCTGCATGGCGATCTGCGACGCATTCGGTATGAGATCCGCGGCTCTGGCGGCGCCCAGCAGGTGACCCGCCTGGCCGCCTACCGGCCCGATTGGGACGTCACTTCCATCGTTTCTGTTCCCCTCGGCCGGTCCCTTCAATTGTCGGGCTCTTACCAGCGCCGAAACTACAGTCTGGTCACGAAAGACGGCTGGTATCAGGGTTTGCAATTCACCATGGGAATAAAACGATGAAAGTCCTGATCACCGGCGGTGCGGGTTTTATCGGGTCCCACTTGACCGAGCGCATGCTCCGTGAGGGCCGTCAGGTTACCGTTCTCGATGACTTAAGCACCGGCTGGATTGAGAATCTGCGCGGAGCATTCGATTATCCGGGTTTCGAGTTCGTCGAGGGCAGCGTGCTCGATGCAGCCACGGTGGGGCGGCTGGTCGCTCAAAGCGATATCGTAGTGCACCTGGCGGCAGCCGTTGGCGTGCGCTACGTGCTGGATCATCCGCTCGCCACCATCCTCACGAACGTGGATGGTACTCACATTGTGCTTGCCGCATGCGGGAAAACCGGGAAGAAGGCCTTGGTGGCGAGCACTTCGGAAGTCTACGGGAAAAACCCGAGCGACTCTTTGTGCGAGACCGCGGACTCGATTCTGGGAGCCTCTTCGCTCAGCCGCTGGTCGTATGCGACTTCGAAGAAGCTGGACGAGTTCCTGGCACTGGCCTATGCCAAAACCCATGGCCTGCCTGTCGTCGTGACCCGGTTCTTCAACATCGTCGGACCAAGGCAAGCCAGCCGTTACGGGATGGTGCTGCCGAATTTCATCCGGGCTGCCCTGAAAGACGAGCCCATCCGGGTATTCGGAGACGGATGCCAAACGCGAAACTTTACTTACGTGAGCGACTGCATTGACGCCCTCGTGGGGCTGTTGCGGTCGCCGCAGGCTGAAGGCGAGATCGTGAACATCGGCAGCCCGCACGAAATTTCAATTCTGAATCTGGCCGAAAAGGTCAAGTCCATCGTCGGCTCATCGAGCCAGATCGTGAAGGTGCCGTACGAGCTGGCCTACCCCGAGGGCGGCTTCGAAGATATGCGGCGCCGGGTGCCGTGCATCTGCAAGATTTCGCGCCTCATCGGGTGGTCGCCGACCACGTCTCTGGACGACATGATCGCTCGAACGATTGGTCCCGCGCGCCATCAGCCACCGCTCCCGGCGGGCCTCTTTTCAACCGAAGGAGTGCCCTACGCGGAAGGGCGTTGAAAGACCCAGCGGTCGCCGAATACAAAATTCGCCACCGAGGTCAGCGCGATCGCCATCAAATTTGCCGAGACCGGCGGAATCCCCAGCCATCCGGTGAAGATGCGCATCCAGATCAGGTTCGAAATCACCGAAATCAAACCGTTGGCCAGATGAAAGCGCCATACACTTCCCTCCCGCCCCTTCCACGTCCAACGCGCGTGCCAGTAGTAGTTCTGAAGCACCGCGGTTTCCACCGCCAGGGCCGTCGCCAACAGATAATGCACGCCCAGCCTGACCAGCAGCGCCAGCATGCCCAGCTGTATGGCGACTCCTGCCGCTCCCACCGCGTTGAACTTCAGCCACCGGATCATCTTCGTCGCACCCGGGTTACGGAAGGGTCTCTTGCCGATACAGCATGATGATGTGCTTCACGGTTGCTTGCGCCAGGATCGCCGCCAATGCCACGGCCCCCACTGCGAATCCCACATCGAACAATAGAAAATCGCGGCCCGCGATGATGGCGTACGGGTTCCGCAGCGCGAACAGGTTGCCGATCACGAGCAGAATCCGCAGTTCGGTGGGACCAAACCGCCAATGCGAAATATGGAACGTACCGATGGTGTAGGTCGCCAGGTAGATTTCGATCGAAAGCAGCAGGTACATGATCAGAAAGCCGCCCGCCACCAGTGGCGACATGTAGCCGGAAAGCGCTATGCCCCCCATCAGAAAACTCATTCCCAGGGCGTCCAGGATGTGATCGACGTAAAATCCGTAGCGCGGACGCTGCCGGTGGCGCACGCGCGCCAGCGTGCCGTCAAGCGAATCGCCAAACCAATTCAACGCGAGGAACGGGATCACCAGAAGCAGCGCCCCAGCGTGGAAGCGCGCGTACCAGTAGCTGGCCCCAGCCAGGATCAGCGATACGAATCCCAGCGCGGTGAGGTGATCTGAGTTTACCCAGCCTGGAAGCCGGGTCGCGATCCAAATCAAAGTTCGTTTTTCGGCAGCCGCCAGGAAACTGGTATGGGCACGGTCGGCCGTCTTGAATTCGGTGGTGCTGGGCGTCATGAACTGCTGTTAATGACGCAAACGAGGAGGCCTGGGTTTCACCACTCTGAGTAGGGAGTACCTTCCAGGCTGGTCAGATCCGACAGGCTGCGGACATCGAAGATACCGGGTTGCGTCTGGTCCACCGCGCTGAGCGAATCTTCCTGGATCGCGCGCCACTGATCGTTGCCGGTGATGGGATCGATGGGTACCGCGCGCAAATAACCTTCCGCCACCAGGTCCTGGAGTGTCTGCGGGGCCCTTTTCTTGTCGAAAGTGAACTCGTCGATCACGATCCGCAGAGTTTGCAGATGGCTGTGGAGCATACTTTCCTTGGTGCGTATCAGCGACTTCTGATACAGCGGCACGGCGATCGAAACCAGAATCGAGATGATCGCCATCACAATGATCAGCTCGATCAGCGTATAGCCGCGTCTTGCGCCCGGCAGGTTCGCGATCGTTTTTTTATTGCCACTCTGAATAGGGAGTTCCATCGCGCGCCCGGTCCATGCTCCTCGAATAGACATCGAAAACGTTTTGCCCGCCCCAGCTGTTGGACTTGGGATCGTCCTGCGAGCTGCGTTTACCCCACTCCGTGGTCCCCGTCATGGGATCGGCGGGAATCCGGCGCAGGAACTTGATCTTGGCTCCCGTCGCGTTGCCCACCAGCGTCACGCCTTCCACCAGAACATCCAGATCCTCCGGATAACCATCCGTTCCGACCTTCACCTGGATCTTCCCCTGATCGGAAGCATCCTTATACCGGTCGATGGCGCCGCGGATCTCGCGTAGCGCATAGCGCAGGTCGCGCTCCTTGTCGCGTTTCACCTTGTAGCTCGCCAGGGGAACGGCCAGCGTCGAGAGCAGCGCTAAGATCGACACGGCCACGATCAGCTCGACCAAAGTCATGCCCCGCTGGGCCAACTTTGCTGTATCGCGCTGCCGGCGCTCCCTCATCTTTTCCTACTTTACCGCCACGGAAACCGAACCCAGGGTTACCGGGATCGCCTGCGACTGCGAGTTCTTCAACCCCATTTCCGTCACGGTCAGCGAGCCCGTCCCGGGCGCAACCGCGACAAAATTCAGGATCACCACAGGTCCGGAGCCCGAAACTCCTGCTCCTCCGGCACGCGACATGTTCAGCGTCGCCTCGCCCGAATCATTGCGGATGTCCTTGATCGAGCTGACTGCCCCGCCGCTGCGCGCGAGCAACTCGCCGGGCACGATGTCGGTGAGCCTCAGCATCGCCGGGTCCCATTTAACCCGCAGCGGTGTAATCGAAGATGCATCGGTTACTTCGGTCAGTTGCACGTTCACGGTAAAGGGCGTATTCGGCCCCACAGCAACGTTGCCGGGCACGAAGACCACGCGAGCACCTGCTCCCGGGGGCACGGGCGGAACAGGCAGAGGCGGCGTCCCCGGTGCTCCCAGCGCCGGCGGCTGTATGGCAGGCGCTTGTGGAGCCGCGGCAGGAGTCTGGCCTACTCCAGGCGCTGGAGCGTTCACAGCCGGAGCCGACCCGTCTTCATCCCGCGGCGCGTACATCAGGCGAAGGGATTGATCCGGTCCCGAGTAGATACCGCGCAGGTTCTCCGGCGTGTAGTCCGGAGTCCGGACGATGTGCGGCACCAGCGCGATCATCAGTTGCTGGCGGTCCTTTTCGATGTGATCGCTGCCGAAGAGAATCTTGCCCAGGATCGGGATGTTCACCAACCCGGGGATGCCGCTGACCACACTCGAATCCTGTACCCCGTCCAGGCCCGCCAGAATGTTGACCTCGCCCTCACGCAACCGGACGTCGGCCTCTTCGGTGCGCTGACCGATGATGGGCTGCTGCACGCCGCCGATGTCCGTGTAGCTCCGGACCGTCGATACTTCGAAACTTACATGCATCGTGAGTTCATCGGCGGAGTGCACTTGCGGGGTAATCTCCACCTTGATGCCCACGTCGGTGAATTGAAACTGGGTTTGCGCGTAAGGCGCGCCGCCCACCGTGCCCACGCCGGATTGGAAGCTGCCGGTCGCGATCGGAATCTTGTCGCCGATCTTAAGCGTCGCCTTCATGCCGTCGGACACGCGCACCTGCGGAGAATTCAGGATCTTCGTCCGGTTGTCGCTCAGCACGGCTTCCAGGAGCGCTCCCGGCAGTGTGGTCGAAAAATCGGAGGTGGCCAGGTGGCCGAGCTGCGCCAGGTTGATCGATCCGCTGGGCGTTGTGGTTGGAGTTGCGCCTGTGCCGGTGCCTGTTCCGGTCCCGGTCCCTGTGGTGGCCGCAGCCCCCCGCGGCGTGAAGTTGATCGCGCTGCTGAGGCCCGCGCTCAGCCCCGAGGATCCGACGGACGCCAGCGTCGCCGCCAGATCGCGCGTGCGGGTGGTATTCGCCTCCATGATCAGCACATCGATCACCACCTCGGACTTGGGTTTGTCCAGATCGTGCACCAGCTTTTCCGCCAGCGCCACGGCATCGGCCGAGCCGCGGACCACCAGGGCCTTCTGCGGATTCACCGTGAAGACGCGCGTGATGTTGGTGATGGTGCGCACAGCGGTCGAGATTTCCTGAAACTCTTGCACGGTGCTGGCGTTAGTGATGTAGAACGTCTTGACCACGAAGTCTTCGTAGTCGCGGCGTTTGTTTGCAGAATCCTGCGTAACGAAAATGCTGGTGGAGGAAATCGGCTTCCAGTAGGTGTGCGTCAGCAGCGCGACGTAATCGAAAGCCTGTTCCACCGTGGCCTCGCCCATCTCCACGTTGAAAGTCCGGGTCTGGACGGCTCCCAGGCCATCCGGATCGATCACCGTGGTGATGCCGGCGATCTTGCCGATGCTCTCATAGAGTACCCTCGGCGGCTGGTTATTGAGCTTGACGGACGGAATCCGCCGCAGCGCCGGTTTGAGATCCGGAGGCCCCATCATCGATTCCACCTGTTGGGCGGCGTCACGGCGGATCTGCTCCACCGGCGTCAGCGTGCGCCCCCCCGACGTCGCCGCCGGTTGCCGGAGCATGTCCTGGGTGCGTCTCAGTTCCTGCAGCGCCATCGCCGAGGATGGGTCGGCCACAATGGCTCTTTGAAATTCACTGATGGCTTCTTGGAGGTTCCCGTCGCCGCGGCTCTTCTGCCCCCGGTCCACATGCGCGGACGACGCCTGAAAGCGGACTCGTTGCAGCCCGATCAGGTACCCGGTATCGCGGGGATCCTCATCCGCGGCCTGCAGGTAAAGTTGCAGTGCCAAGTCCCAATCTTTCTTGACTTCGGCCGCTTGGGCCTGCTTCAGGAGCCGGTCGCCTTTGCGGGTCCCGGCCTCCAGAGGCAGTCCCATCAGGAGCGCCAGGAAAACGGCCGCGACTACTCGTAAGTACTTACATGTCATTGATTTACCGAATCCACCGAAACCCCGCGTGTTACACTTGCACCCGGGGCCTCATAAGCCCTTGACGCGATTTGGGTTGCTTGTGTGTAAATAAAAGTTTGGAAGAGAAAATAAAGATCCTCAGCGACAACCGGTCTGCGGGCCACGACTACTTCCTGTCGGATCGGACCGAAGCCGGCCTGGTGTTAACCGGAACCGAGGTCAAGGCCGCGCGCGCCGGCATGATCCAGCTCAAGGACGCTTACGGCGAAGTCGCCGCCAACGAAGCCTGGCTGGTGAACGCCCACATCTCGCATTATTCGCACGGCAACCTGATGAATCATGAGCCGGTTCGCCGGCGGAAACTCCTGCTGCACAAGTCTGAGATTCTGAAACTCCAGGAAACCACTCGTGAGCGCGGGCTGACCGTGGTCCCCACCAAGCTGTATCTCAAGAACGGACGGATCAAGGTGGAACTGGCGGTGGGCAAGGGGAAAAAGTTCCACGACAAGCGCGAGAGTGAACGGGCTCGCGAGATGAAGGCGGAAGCCAAGGCCGCGCTCGGCCGCCGCGGCCGGGACTAGGGTATACTCGGTCCTGCTCGGGAGGATTTCTGCATGTTCCGTAGAATCTTGCTTACTCTTTCTGCACTGACGGCCATCGTCGCGGCCACCGTAGTCATTTCCGCCCAGGCCCCTCCCGGAGGCGGCCAAGGCAAGGGCGACGGTAAAGGCGGAGATGGAAAAGGAAAAGGCGCTCCCCAGGGCCAGGCGATCGTCCAGATCAAGCCCGGCTTCTACGAAGTCACCGGAGCGGGAGGCAACACCAGCGTCGTCGTCACCAACGGCGGCGTGATCGTCGTGGACACCAAGAACCTGGGCGAGGCCAACTATAACGACTTGATGGCACAGATCAAGAAGGTGACGAACCAGCCCGTCAAGTACGTCGTGATCACCCACGTGCACCAGGACCACAGCGGCAACACCAAGAGCTTTATCGACGCCGGCGCCAAGGTGATCGCGGCCGACGGTGAAAAGGCCGAGTTGGCTACATACACCGCCCCTGCCGGGAAGCCGGCTGAGCCCAATGTCACTTACACCAAGAACTACGCCTTCAAACTCGGTGGCGCGCAGGTACGGGTTTACCACTTCGCGCGCGCCCACACCGGCGGCGATTCGATCGTGTACTTCCCCACTCTCAAGATCGTCGCGGGCGGCGACGCCATCGTCAACGGCGCTCCCAATATCGATTTCCCCAACGGCGGCAGTGCGGTCGAGTGGCCCAAGCTGGTCGCCGGCACGCTGAAGCTCGACTTCGACACGCTCATTCCCGGACATGGCAACGTGATGACCAAGGCCGATGTCGAAGCCTACAAGACCAAGTGGGACAATCTGGTCTCGCGCGCCGAGGAGCAAGTCAAGAAGGGGACGCCGAAAGACAAGTTGCTCGCATCCATCAAGACCGACGACATCGGATGGAACGTCACCGGCGCGCAGTGGACGGCGCCCGCCCGTCTCGACCCGTTCTACGAAGAGCTTTCGAAAGCCAAGAAGTAAGAGGCAAGTAGTAAGCTCTAGAAGTGGAGACCACTCTCGTAACGCAATCCCTCGACCGCGTCGAAGCCGACGCGGTCGTCGTGCTTTTGTTTGAAGAAGAAACCGCACCCGCCGAATTGAAGGGCTCTTCGGCTTGGCTCGACGAATTGCGATCCTCCGGCGAATTCACAGGCAAGACCGGTGAGCTCGCGGTTCAGCACCAGCCACAAGGGCTTAAGGCCAAACGCCTCGCCGTCGCCGGCGGAGGCAAGCGCGATAAATTCGACGCCGCCGTCCTGCGCCGCGCCGTCGGAACAGCCGTGCGCGCGCTCAAGCAGAAGGGCGTAAAAAAGCTCGCCTGGTGGCTCGGTGACGCGAATGCCGAGGCCGCGGTCGAAGGCGCGATCCTCGGCAACTTCGAGCCCGACCGTTACAAAACCTCTAGCGACGCCAAGTCTCTCGAAGCGTTCGTTCTCGTCGCTCCAGATTCGGCCCGAGCCGCCTTCGAACGCGGCAAGATCCTCGGCGATGCACAGAATTTCACCCGCGAGCTGGTGAATGAACCGGCCAATGTGATGACTCCGACTTTGCTCGCCGAACGCGCCAAAGCGATGGCCGCTGAAGTCGGCCTGGAGTATGAAGTCCTGGACGAGCCGCGCATGCGCCAGCTCGGCATGGGATCGCTCTTGGGCGTATCGCAGGGCAGCGCCGAGCCGCCGGCTCTCATCATTCTTAGGTATAAACCGCTGCAGGCGCCCAAGACATCAGACCACCTCGGTTTGGTCGGCAAGGGCGTCACCTTCGACACCGGCGGAGTCTCGATCAAGCCCGCCGAGGGCATGGAGAAGATGAAGTACGACATGGCAGGCGGCGCGGCCATGCTCGGTGCGATGCGCGCGATCGCGCAGTTGAAGCCGGCCATTCCCGTCACTGCCTTGATTCCCGCCGTCGAGAACATGGTTGGCGGCAAAGCCCAGCGTCCCGGCGATATCGTCACGTCGCTTTCCGGCAAGACCATCGAAGTACTCAATACCGATGCCGAAGGTCGGCTGATCCTGGTGGACGCGCTCACCTATGCGCAGCGCCTGGGCTGCACACATCTGGTGGATGCGGCAACGCTCACGGGAGCGATCGTGGTCGCACTGGGAAACGTCAACATCGGCGTCTTCACCAACAACGATGCTCTGCTCGCGCGCGTGCTGGCCGCCGCCAAGGCGGAAGGCGAAAAATCCTGGCACATGCCGCTCGACGACGACTATAAGGATCTTCTCAAGAGCGCCTTCGCCGACCTGGCCAACATCGGCGGTCGCTGGGGCGGAGCCATCAGCGCGGCGTATTTTCTGAAGGAATTTGCCGGCGATACGCCCTGGGTCCATCTGGATATCGCCGGAACGGCTTGGTTGGACGAGTCCAAACCGTTCCTGGCGAAGGGTCCCTAAGGCGTGGCCGTGCGAACCTTTACTCGGCTTGCTCTGGACTGGTAAACGACCTGGTAGCGCGGCTCATCGCGCTCTCTTGCGCCGGGACCAACACGTAGCCGACCGCGCCATTTTTGTTGACGCGGGTGATTACCAGCTCGCGAGTACGGCCATCCGCGAAACTGGTCAAGAAGACGGGTTCCTGGACTTTAAGTTGCCGCAGCCAGGTGGTGTGGCCATCTGACGCCAACACCGAACCGTTGACTCGCTGGTAAGAAACATCCGTGCCGTTCACCTCGAGCGAGATCCCCGGCGCGACTGTAGTGCCGTGGTTCTTGGTCACCTCAAAGTCGACGCGTTTCACGGCGAACTTGTCCGCATACGCGTCGAAATCGTGGCGGTCGTGCTGCTGAGTGGTTTTCACGGACGCAAATTCCTGCTCGGTCGAAGCCGCGTTCTGCGTCACGCGGCCCTGAACCGACGCGAGCTCTTGGCCTTGCTGGTTCACCTGGCCCCGAACCTGAGCCAGTTCCTGCTGCAACCGCGCGATTTGCTCACGATCGCTTGCGCCCGAAGTCTCCAGCTTGGCCAACTGCGTTTTTACGCTATCGATCTGGGTCGCGACGTCGCTTCGCACCCGTTCGACCAGCACTCTCGATGCATCGCTCGTTTGTTTCTTGGCGGAATCGATGCGCGCCATCAGATCGCCGCGGGCCTTATTCAATTGGCTTCGCAGTTCTTCCTGGCGGTTGCTCCAATCTTCCACCTTGGCGTCCGCGGCTTTGGCCTGTTCGCCTAAGCCGACGATATCTTTCCGAACATCGGCCAACGTAGTGGGGATTTGCGACAGCAGGTTGTCGTGCCGCCCCAGGATGGGATACGCGTACCATGCGACGCCCACCATGGCCGCCACAAGCAAAATCAAAACAGCCGTAACGAAACGGTGGTGGCGCCGTGCGCGTTCCCACCGCAACTCCGCTTCGTTCTCTTCGCGAATCGAGTCGGAACTCAGGTAGTCTTTTTCCATAAAGGCAGACCTCCAGCGAACTTAATTCGCAATTGTCGTTCCGTGATCCGCAGGTGATTGATCTTGCTCGGCCACGCGCCGAAAGTGAACGGAGGAATTTACCAGGACAGGAAGATAATTCCGCCCCTTCGCAGGGCGCATTTCGCCCCCGGGCCTAATCCGGACAATCCCGAATCGTCCGGCGGTACAAATCCAAATACTGATCTACGCTCTTTTGTGACGAAAACTCCTGCTCCGCCCGGACCCGCGCCGCCTCTCCCATGCGGGCCGCCAATTCGGGATCGTTCGCCAGCGTCCGGATCGCTTTGGCCATCGATTTCACGTCGCCCAGCCGTTTCAGGAACCCGGTTTCTCCGTCGAGCATGATCTCGGTGACGCCGCCCACGCGCGTCGCCACCACCGGCTTACCGAAGCTCATGGTTTCGAGCACACCCATGCCGAAACTCTCGCGCTCGGAGGCGTACAATCCGGCGTCCGCCGCGTGCAGATAATTTTCGATGTCCAGAACGTTGGCCTTCACCACCAGCCGGTCTTCGATCCCCATCCTCTTCACTGCCTTGCGGAAGGGACTGAAGGACTCCCCGGCCAGAATCAGCAGCTTGATGTTCGGCTGATCCTTCAACTCCGCCAGAACCCGCAGAACGTCCTGCGCCCGCTTCACCGGACGGAGGTTGGACATGTGAATCAATAGAAAATCGTCCTTGCGGACGCGCAGGGCTCGCCGGATCTCCTGCCGCCCCTTGCGCGGCGACTTAGGCCGGTAGAAGTTGTAGATCACCTCAATCGGTTTCTTCGATTTCAGCACCTGAACCGTTTCCGCCTTCAAGCTGCGCGATACCGCCGTGACGCCGCAGGAACTCTCGATCGAGTACTTGATGATCGGCCCCAGGTTGGGGTCCCGCGCCAACAGGGTGATGTCGGTCCCATGCAACGTTGTTATTACGTGAGGAGTATGCCGCATCTGATCCCGCGCGATCTGGGTGGCGAGCAGCGCCGCCGTCGCATGCGGTACGGCGTAGTGCACGTGCAGGATCTCCAGCTTGTGCTTGGCCGCCACTTCCACCATCTTCACCGCCAGCGGCAGCGTGTAGTCGGGATACTTGAACAGCCGGTATTCGTTCAGCTCCACCTGGTGGAAGAATACGTTGGGCTGCTTGCGATCCAGCCGGAAGGGCGGCTCATAGCTGATGAAGTGCACCTTGTGGCCCAGCCGGGCGAGCTCACTGCCGAGCTGCGACGCGACAATCCCGCTGCCGCCGACCGTGGGATAGCAGGTGATCCCTATCGAAAGCCCGCTCATGGCCCTAGAAACACCTCGACGACAGTGGAATGTCCGCCAGCGACGCCAGCCGAATCGGGTCATTTAGCCACAACCCCGCCGCATACTCCACGCCGACCGCCGCTCCCAGCGTCCGCGCCCGCGACATCACCAGATCCAGGTAGTTGCGGGTCCGCATCTGGCTCTGGTGGCACTGAATTGCCGATTCCCACGCCTCCCGCGCGGCGCTGACATCCACCACCAGCTCGGGCGGATCGATAAAGACCTGGGTGATGGTGTAGTAATACAAGCTCGTAATTGGATGCGGAGGAAGCTCTTCCAGATCCCGCAAACCGCCATAGCGAGCCAGCCGGGCGGCGTCCCGCACGATTTTCCCTACGGCAGCATGATCCGGATGCTGGTTCTCCCCCGGATGCGGTGCCAGGACTACATCCGGTTTGAAGCGGCGAATCTCCCGGGCAATCGTCATCGCGTTGGCCGGGTTTTGCTCGATATGGCAGTCTCCGCCCAATTCCACGAACTGGATCGCGGCACCAATGATCCGGGCGGCGTCCCGGGCTTCCTGCACCCGATCCTCCGGGGTTCCGGCACTGGAAGCTTCGCCTTTCGAGGTCACCAGGATACGCGCTTCGTGCCCGCTCTGAACCTCCTGGATCAAAATGGGCGCACAGCCAAATTCGACGTCGTCGGGATGCGCGCCGACCGCCAGGATTCTCATATGAGTAGAAAATTAAGCTTCGGTAATCGCAACACTGGTGAGGGTATCGCCCTGCCGCACCGCGTCGACGACGTCCTGACCCTTGGTTACTTTTCCGAAGACGGTGTGCTTCCCGTCCAGGTGGGGAGTTGCCACGTGGGTGATGAAGAACTGGCTTCCGTTGGTATTGGGCCCGGCGTTGGCCATGGAGAGGGTCCCGACATTGTGCTTGTTGGGATTCCCCTTGCATTCGTCCGCAAAACGGTACCCTGGCCCGCCCGAGCCGGTTGCCGTCGGATCGCCGCCCTGGATCATGAAGTTCGCAATCACGCGGTGGAACTTCGTGCCGTCATAGAACTTATCCCGGGCCAGGAAAACGAAATTATTCACGGTCAAGGGCGCGTCTTTGGCGAACAGCTCGCAGACGATCTCGCCGCGCGAAGTGTTGAAGGTGGCCGTGTACTTCTTGTTGCCATCAATGGCTAGCGGGGGAGCACTGGGGTATTGTTTCGACATTTAGATTCCAGTGTAGCTCGGTGCGAGATCGCCCCCTGAGCCGGCTTTCTTTCGCATCGCGCGAACATCCATGAGCATCTGATGTCGTGTATTCAGATTGAAACGTTCTCGCCAGGATCAGCACTATGGAGAGCAGCGTGCTAAGAGAAAACCAGAGAAAGTAGCTGGCAGAAATGGGGTCGCTATGTTAATCGGAGCCGTGATCGCCGGATTGCTGATCGTTTCCTTGTTCCTGGAGATGGTTTCGTCTTCACCGAAAGCCCATCAGGAAGGGCCAAATCGCGCACCCAGCGTGAAATAGTGGCACAGCCCTGTGTCAGAAAGCGCCTCAAATAGTGTCTCAAAAGGCCCGCCGCGGGACCTTTGGGGTCTTGCGGAGAGCCTGCTCCGAGATTATAATTCTGTCTTTATGCCGGTGGCAGCGGGACTGGAAGAATTCGATCCCCTCGCGCCTCAGCGGGAGGCGGCCCTATTTTACGGGCTATTTCTGCGCGGGCACTCCGCCGAAACCCTGCGCCGCGATATCGACGTACCTGTCAAGCTTTTGAACAAGCTGATGTTTCGCCACCGCAACGAGCAGGCGGTGCGGCAGAAACTGCAGCGCACTTACCTGTACCGCAAGCAAGTCTTGTCGATCTTCGACGAACTCGTGACCCGCGAGCAGGCCCTGGACCGGGCGTCATTGCGTATTCATTAGCCGGATTCACTAACCGACTTTGGTTCTGCACGCCACCGGCTGAAAACGCGTCTAAAATGTCAGGTATGGGAACTATTCGCCGCCCCCGCTTCAAAACTCGTGGCTTTACCCTCATCGAGCTTCTGATCGTGATCTCCATCATTCTCGTCATCCTGGCGATCGCCGTTCCCAAGATGAACACGCAGATGCAAGGGGCCCGGGAAATGGCCGTGATCCGCGAAATCGGCAGCATCCACTCAGCCCAGACGCAGTACTATTCCCAGTTCGGTAAATTCGCGGCAAATCTGACTCAGCTTGGCCCCCCGGTAAGCGGGGCGGACGGGCCCGAAGCGGCCAACATCCTCCCCAAAGTCCTGGCCGACGGCAAGAAGAACGGCTATACGTACTCGCTTTCGGCGACGCCCACCGGGTATGCGATTACCGCCGTGCCGGACTCGTTTGGGAACTCAGGCCGCCGGACTTTCTACTCCGATCAAACCCTGGTGATCCGCAACAACTGGGGGCAGGAACCTGCTACGCCCACCAGCCCCGAAATCAAGTGAAGACTAAGCCGACAAACTAAGCAGATTGGGAGGATTCCCGTTCTGCCTCGGTCTGGCCCCCGGTTGCCTGATCCTCGGCAGTCGCGGATGCGTGCCGGGCTCGTTTTCGCAAGTGATTCGCCTCAACGCGCAGACGCAGATGTTCGGATAAATCCGCTCTAAGGTCCAGATTCCGGGCCAATTCCTCCAGCTGCGGGGGATTGCATTTTTCCCAGACTTTGGTGGCTTTCTCCAACTCGTCCAATGCGAAGGACAAGCGCCCCTCCCGCTCCTCCACGTGCGCCAGCGATTCATACGCCACTGCCACGCGGGGGCCTCCCGTCCGCTTGAAGGTCCCGATGCACTCAGACAGAAGTTCCCGGGCCCGCGAATAATTGCCCCAGGCTACATGCAGGCAGGCGAGGCTATATTGCATCTCGGCAACCTCGTCGATGTTCTCGCATCCCAGTTGTCTCAGCTTTAGTCCCAACGCCCGCTCGTATTGGGCCGCGGCTCCATCCAGGTCGCCTGTGTCCTCGAGCGAGCCCGCCAGTTGCTGCACATCGCCCAGCGCCTCGGCGGAATCCGCCCCACACTGGGTTTCATGAATGCGGAGTGCCCGCTTCAGGTAGGCTTGGGCCTGATCATGGATCCCTCGCCCCCGGCAGATCCGGCCAACTTCCGCCAGCAGGTTCCCGGTTTCCAAGTGGCCTGGCCCATACCGTTTCTCGCGCAGGGAAATGGCCAGTTCGAAGGTCTTCAGGGCATCCGGGAAGCGGCCATTTTTGTCCTGGGCCATGGCCAGCCGCTGCAGCCGGTCTTCCTTGCGCTGCGGATCCTCGTTCGCAATCGAGGCTCCCAGCCGGATGGCGTCCGCGGCAATGCCTTCCAAGGCCTGGTAGTCTTCCACCAGGTAAAAAATCTCCGCCAGGGCGTCCAGCGAGCGCAGGAACAGCCTGGAGTCGGAGGCCTGCGTACACACGATGATGCCCTCGCGCAGGGTATTCTCGGCATCCTGCAGCTTCGCCAGATCGAGTTGAGCCGTTCCATCGGCCACTCCGGGCGGCGCCGCCAAGGTGCGCTGAAGCTCGGCCAGTTCCAGCCGCAACTCGACTCTCTGCGCAGGTGCGATTCCCCGGTCGTCCGCATCTCTCACGGCCAGCGTCAGATGTCGCTCCGCGTCGGCGAGATTCCCCGACTTCATGTGCCGGGCAGCCTCGGAGCGATGCCAGTTCCTGTCGAGCCCCCACGCGTCACGTTTTTGCGGCGCGCGAGCCCAGGTCCACTGCCAGGTCTTGAGGAATCCGCTCATGCCTATCGGGTAGCCATCGGCGCGATAGGTGTAAAGCTTTAGCTCTCCCGCCAGAAAGTTCCATGTGACAAGTTCCATGCAATAATGGAAGACGGGAGCATCAAGGAACCGGCGGGAGCTCGCCTTCCGGTAAACGCTTTATTCTGAACGCCTTTATTTGAGCGGGGTTATGACGCCACGGAGCCTCGAAGTTCTGCATGAGATCGTCGGGACCTATATTGCCACCGGCGAGCCGGTAGCCTCACGCTCCATCGCCCGCCGCCGCCGCGACGGATTGAGTGCAGCCTCCATCCGGAACGTCATGGCGGACCTGGACGAAGAAGGCTATCTGATGCAACCCCATACCTCGGCCGGAAGAGTACCGACCGAAAAGGCCTTCCGCAGTTATGTCCAGTCGCTGGGCATGCGCAAGCTGGTGGTGGCGGAAATCGAACGGCTGCGCGGACAATTCGGACTGCTCGAGACGATGGAGCAGCGCATCGAATATACGTCGCGCACGCTGACCGAGCTGACCAGCGGCGTCGGCATTGCGGCGGCGATCCCCCGCCCCAATCCGGCTCTGGATCAAGTGGAGCTGATCGCGCTCCCGGAACGCCGGGTACTGATGGTTGTGGTCACGCGCGATCGCCAGGTAAGTAACCGCGTGGTGACGCTCGAGGAATCGGTCACCTCCGACGAGCTCGCCTCCATCCGCAACTACATCAACCGTAACTTCGCCGGCTGGTCGCTCGAAAACGTCCGCCGCGAGCTGGCCGGGCGGCTGGCGCGCGCGGAAGCGACCTATGACGCGGTGCTCCAGAAGCTCACCGTGCTGTATTCCAAGGGCCTGCTCGATATCGGCCTGACACCGGAAGTGAGCATGGACGGCGCGAGCAATCTGGTGGTCTTGGACCTGCATCTCACCAAGGAGAAAACGCGCGAGCTGTTCCGGGCGCTGGAGGAAAAGAAACGCGTCCTGGAGCTTCTCGACCGGTTCCTGGAAAATCCCGCCGGCGAAGTGGGCGTGCATGTCGGGCTGGGGGGCATTCATCCCTCCATGCGCGAGCTCTCGCTGATCGGACTTCCGGTGCGCCTGGAGGACGGGCTATCAGCAGTCATCGCCGTGCTCGGACCCATGCGCATGAATTACCCGCGGGTGATCTCCACCGTACAGCACGTCGGGCAGGCGTTCTTCGGCTGAGAACAGGTGCCTGCTAATCTAGAGTTGTGAGCAGGAAACCGGTCATCGATCCATTGGAAGACACATTGGGCAGCAATCCTGAAGGAAACCTCGACCAGGCCGCAGTCGATCCACCCGCCGCACTCGAGGCGATCACCACCGAGCGGGACCGCCTGGCCGCAGAGAATTCCGAGTTGCAGGACCGCTTTTTGCGCTTCCAGGCCGAGTTCCAGAACTTCCGCAAGCGGGTCGACAAGGACCGCCTGGAGCTGAGCGAGTACGCCAGCATGGAGGCCGTCCGCACGCTGCTGCCCATCATCGACGACTTCGAACGGGCCTTGCAGACTGAGACCGCGGACAAGACTTACGCCCAGGGGCTCGATCTGATCCGCCAGCGCCTGTTCGACGCCCTCAAGAAACTCGGCCTGGAGCCGATTATTGCTCAGGGAGAGCCGTTTGATCCGCACATCCACCACGCCGTCGAAATGGTGGAGACCGGGGACGCACCCGACCATACCGTGCTTGCCGAATTCCAGCGTGGCTATAATTTCAAGGGTCGCCTTCTGCGTCCGGCGATGGTCAAAGTCGCCGTCGAGCCGAAGCGAGATTAATCCGTGAGCGTGGCGAAAAGAGACTATTATGAAGTCCTCGGTGTAGTCCGGGACTGCGACGATCAGGCGCTCAAGGGGGCGTACCGCAAGCTCGCCTTGGCGCATCACCCCGACCGCAATCCAGGCGACAAGCACGCCGAGGAAAAGTTCAAGGAAGCCGCCGAGGCCTACAGCGTCCTGAGCGATCCGCAGAAACGCGCGGCCTATGACCGCTTCGGGCACCAGGGCGTCCCCACCGCCGCCGGTGGAGGCTTCGATGCCGGCGGATTCCCCGATCTGAGCGACATTCTGAACGAGATGTTCGGCTTCGGCGATGTGTTCAACGCCGGATCGCGCCAGCAGCGCCGATCCCGTCCGCAGCGCGGCGAAGACCTCCGCTACGACCTGGAGATCAGCTTCGAGGATTCGATGCGCGGCTTGGCCGTGGACATTCAGGTCCCGCGCATGGAAGAGTGCGGGCGCTGTAAGGGTAAAGGCGCCGAGCCCGAAGACGGCGTGGTGACCTGCCCCACCTGCCACGGCCGCGGTGAAGTGATCTATCAGCAGGCGTTTCTTTCCGTGCGCCGCACGTGTTCCACTTGCAGCGGGCGCGGCCAGATCATCCGCCGTCCGTGCAAGGAGTGCAAAGGCCAGGCCTACCTGCGCCGCGAGCGCAAGCTCAAGGTCAATATTCCCGCCGGTGTGGACAACGGCACGCAGCTTCGCCTGTCGCAGGAAGGCCAGCCCGGAGGCAACGGCGGACCCCCTGGAGATTTATTTGTAGTTTTGAAGGTCGCCGAGCACCCGATCTTCGAGCGGCATGAGTCTGACCTGCACTGTACGGTTCCGGTGAATGTGGCGCAGGCCGCTCTCGGATGCTCGGTCGATGTTCTGACCTTCGACGGTCTACAGAACGTGAAAGTGCCGGAGGGATCTCAGGCTGGCTCACGGGTGAAACTGAAGGGGCTGGGCGTCCCGCACCTCAACTCCAGCGCGCGCGGCGATCTGTACGTGCACGTGGCGGTGAAGGTCCCGCAAAAGCTGACCCGCGACCAGCGCCGTCTGCTCGAAGAGCTGCGCGACATGCTCCCGGCCGAGAATGAGCCGGAAGAGAAGAGCATCCTGGACAAGGTCAAAGACTACTTCATGTAGTCGCGGGTTTAGCCGACCGTCACAGGCAGGTCTAGCCAGATTTGAAGCGCTGTATCCACCTGACTCATCTGCGCCGGGGATAATCGTCCAATTCGCTGCCGGATCCGGTCTCGATCAACGGTAGCCATCTTGTCCACCATCACCTCGGAATCCTTACGAAGCCCGCTCGCCTTAGAAGCAAGTAATTTCACCCGGAAGACAGCAAAGCCGGTCAGGTCCGACGAGATGGGGCAGAGCACAGCACTGGCATGTGACTCGTTAAAAAGGTCAGATTGAACGACAACCCCTGGACGTGGCTTCCCATGATCCCGGCCAAATACCGCGATCACCAGATCACCCCGGCGAAAGCCGAGGTCAGTCGGCATCCCAGACCTCGGCGGCGGCCTCTTCCCAGAGTTTCGAGTCCTTCCACTTCTTTTTGCTGGCCGCGATCGACTGCCGCCGCGCTTCCGCCCGCAGCAAGTCCATATTGTGCCGCTGGAGGTATTCCGCGAGCGCCTGCTTGATGATCCAGTTCTTTCCCTTGCTCATGCGGCGAGCCGTGCTCTCCAAGCTGAGCTTGAGGTCGTCTGGGATGCGAATGCTGGTGGTGGAAGACGCCACGAAACCAGCGTAACACACATGCAACACACTCTTACAACCGCCCCGCCCGCTCCAGCTTTCGCCGCAGGTCCTCGGCGATCGGGCCCAACTCTTCCACCGTAACTCGCATCTTCCGCCGCCAGTTGGGATGCTGCCAGGTGCTCGCAGGCAGGTTCTGCTGTTGGGTCTCTCCGGTCAGATCTTCCTGGTTAACGATGGACAACGCGCACGGCGTCGCCAGGACGAATCCCAAGGGATCGCCTGAGAATCCGGCCCGGCGCAGTACATCTTCCAGCCGGCCGAGCTCGTCGCGCCGGGCGGCCCATTGGGTCTCATAACCAGCCTGGTCCACCAGGCCCGCGGCCCGGCGCGCTTCGATGTCGCGCCCTTCGACGAATCCGGCGATCGTGGGCAGATCGTGCGTGGTGGTCGAGACCGCCGCCTGCGCCGGATACTCCTGCGGCGGTCGAAAGCTTCCGTCAGGATTCTTTTCGAACCACAGCAGCCGGTACCCCAGGATGCCCATCGCCGCCAGCTTGTGCCGCACCGACCATTCCACGGTCCCCAGATCTTCGCCAATAACGATGAATCCCCCGCGCACGCTCTCGAGCGCCAGGATGCCGAGAAGGTCGTCCGCGTAGTCCTTCACGTATACGCCCTGCGCTGCCGTGAGTCCATCGGGAATCCAAAACAAACGGAAAAAGCGCATCACGTGATCGATGCGCAGCGCACCGCCGTGCCGCGCGTTCTTGCGGATCGATTGCGCGAACAGTTCATAGCCGTTCTCGCGATGCGCTTCGCGGTTGGGCGGCGGAAATCCCCAATCCTGGCCGCTGGGAGCCAGCTCATCCGGAGGCGCGCCCACGCGGGCCCCGCTTGCGTAGAAACGATGGTTCATCCACAAGTCCGCGCCGAAACGGTCCGTCGCCAGCGCCAGATCGTGATACAACCCGATCTTCATTCCCCGCGCGATGGCGTGATCCTGGGCCTCGGCTAACTGCTGGTCCACCTGCCATTGCAAAAACTTGTAAAACCGGACATCGTCGCGATGTTGTTGGGCGAATTCCGCCACGGCGGGGGATCGGGGATCCTGATACTCCGGCGGCCAGTCCTTCCACAACCACACCTCTGGATTCCTGCGGTGGATCTCCACATCGAGCGCGCAGAACACCGCGAAATCGTGCAGCAGGCCGCCCTCGATGCCCGCGAATTCCTCGAAGCTGCCGGTATGACCCGACTCTTCAAACCGTCCGAAAGCCCGGCGCAGCGCTCGCAGCTTGATCTCTGCGACGCGCTCGTATTCCACGAACTCCGCCGCGCGCAGCACTGCGATCTCCTGCTGGGGCGCATCCTCTGGCAGAAAGCCCGGCACGCGCTCGACATCGAGATAAAGGAAATTGCGATACAGCGAGCACAGCGGCAAATAGGGACTGGTGTTATACGGCTGCCGGTTGGGAATCGCGTGCAGAGGATTCAGTGCGACGAACGCCGCACCTGCGGGAGCCAACGTGTCGACCATCGCACCCAGATCAGTGAAGTCGCCGCAACCCCAGTTGCGCGCCGACCGTACGCCATAGAGACTGAGGGCCACACCGGCCAGACGCCCCTCGACCTCCCGCGCCCGCCGCGGGCACACGATAAACCTTGCGTCTTCGAAGGCCTCCTGCTCCGGCTCTTTCATCCAGTACACGCGCAGATCGTGATATCCGAGCCGCAGTGCCGGCAGCGGAACGCGCTTCGAAATGAACTCCCGCCCGGCGATCGAGACCTTTTCCAGGTCCCGCAGCTCCGGCAGCCAGAACCAGTGGTGCTCGATTTCGCCGTTCTCCCAGCGGAACTCGAGCTTCACCGAAGCGCCCGCGCGCGCAGCGGGAATGCGCAGCGGCATCGCGTCGGAGTCTTCAAATAGCACCACCGCGGGATCGAACGCGCGCGACCATCGCGCCAGATCACGCTCCGCGCCGGCGTGTTCCAACTCCGGTTCTCCGCCCACGGGCACGCCCAGGGCTACCAGAACTCCGTGCAGAGTTTCATCCGAGGCCGCGTGGGCCCGTCCCCAGGTGTCGGTGTATTCGAGCTCGACGCCCCACCGGGTGGCGGCGCGCTCCAAAGCTTCCCGGTTGGACGCCAAACTCCAGTGTAATCTCCATGAGATAATGATGTTCGTGGACGAGCCCAAATTTCAGTTGAGCCAGCCGCCCGCCCTTTTCGCGCGCGTCGACGATGAACCCGAGCCGCTGGACGAGTTTGGACAATCCATCCTCACGACGTCGCTCGACAAGGTGATCAACTGGGCCCGCAAGAACGCCATCTGGCCGATGAGCTTCGGCCTGGCCTGCTGCGCCATCGAAATGATGTCGATGATCGCCTCGCGCTATGATATTTCGCGTTTCGGCGCGGAAGTCATGCGCGGCTCGCCGCGGCAGAGCGATCTGATGATCATCGCCGGGCGGGTCTCCAACAAGATGGCCCCGGTCATCCGCCGGCTATACGAGCAGATGCCCGAGCCCAAGTGGGTGATATCGATGGGCGCCTGCGCCACCTCTACCGGCGTGTTTTCGAACTACGCCCTGGTGCCCGTGAACCAGGTGATCCCGGTGGATGTCTACGTCCCCGGCTGCCCTCCGCGGCCGGAACAGTTGATCTACGCCATCATGCTCCTGCAGAAAAAGATCGAGCAGGACAAGAACGTCGTGGCGAAGGTCTTGAACCTCGCTTAATTTCACAAAGATTTCACAAATCCCTTACGACAGCGGCCCCCCCGGCAGATGAATACTGGGGCCATGCAGAAAGCTATCAAAACAACCCTCGGTGCTCTACTCCTGGCTTTGCCCGTGATCGGGCAATCCTTAACGATCCCTCACATCGTTGACGGCGCAGGTTGGCAATCCACAATCGTACTCACTAATATGAGCGCGAATGCGGCGTCGGCCACGTTGGTTTTTCACAAAGAAACAGGGGGCGGTAATACCGGACCGTGGACCCCGACGTTTCAAGAAGTCGTTTCCACTTCGGGATTAACTATGGCTGGCGGTTCCACGCTCTTCTTGCACACAACCGGTAAAGCCTCAGACCCCTTGTCGCAAGGCTGGGCCGAGCTGAATGCGGATGCCGGTGTCACCGGCTACGTGGTCTTCACCATCCGGGTTCCCGGACGACAGGATCAGGAGGGCACTGCGCCGGCTGCGACCGCTTCGAACCGCATGCTGGTACCCTACGACGACTCTAACGGATTTGTAACCGGCATCGCGGTGACGAACCCCACTGGATCGGCCCAAACTCTCTCGGTTGGATTCCGGACCACGAGCGGAGGAGTCGCCGTGAACACGCTTCCCGCAATCCCCGCTGGGGGGCACATGTCATTTGTCCTGTCGCAGCAATTTCCTGTGATTAACGGACACGAGGGATTGGCGGAATTCTATAGCTCCTCGGGCAACGTTTCGATGATTGCGCTGAGATTCAATCCGACTTCCTCGTTTACGGCAGCGCCTGTGTATGCCCAGACCGGAGCGCCACTCATCACGGCAAGCTCGGACCCCTATGATCCCACTATGCCTGACCCTAACCCTAACCCATACCCTTACCCGTACCCTTACCAGACGATGACGCGGGCTGGAGGCGTTCACTAGAAGGACGCGAAACCAAAGGAGAATCGGGAGCTCAACGCCACCTGATTCTCCTCCCCTAGGACTGATATACTCCCAGGCGGTGCGCCAACCTGGCGCCGGAGCCTGCGATGAAATATCTGCACCTTTCGTTGATCTCGTCCATCGGGCTGTTTGGGGCAGATCCTTACGCCGAGCAACTGTTCCAGAAGAACTGCGCCTCCTGCCATCAGGCCGCGGCCGGAGCGGAAGCCCGAGTCCCGCAAATCGCCGCCCTGAAGACCATGACGCCGGCCGCGATTCTGCGGACGATCGAAAGCGGAATCATGAAAGCGCAGGCCGCCCCGCTTTCCGGGGACGAACGTCAGAAGATCGCCAACTTTCTGGGCACGGCCGTTACCGTGGAACGGCGGCGCGAGGAGATCGCGAACCCCTGCCCCTCGGGCGCGCCCTGGAAGAACACTCCGAGCTGGGCCAGCTGGGGAGGCGGGCTCGCAAACACGCGCTTCCTTCCGGCGAATGAGGCTGGCCTGCAAGCAGACTCCGTACCGCGTCTCGCGTTGAAGTGGGCATTCGCCTTCCCGGATACCTCCACGCTGCGCTCGCAGCCGGCCGTGTATCGCGGCAGAATCTTCGTCGGCAGCCAGGATGGCAGCGTGTACGCTCTCGACGCGGCCACGGGTTGCGTTCACTGGACCACCATGGTTCAATCGCAGGTTCGCTCCGGGATCGCCACCGGGGAAATCGCAGGCAATCCGGCGATCTTCTTCGGCGATTCCGCGGGATTCGTGTACGCTCTGGACGGCGCCACCGGCAAACAATTGTGGAGGATGCGTCCGGACGAACATCCGGCCTCTACGGTGACCGCCACTCCTGTGTTCTATCAGGGGCGGTTGTATGTGGGCGCGGCTTCGCGGGAGGAAGCTCTGTCGGTTTCGTCCACCTACCCGTGCTGCACGTTCCGTGGCAGCGAGGCGGCACTCGATGCCGCCACCGGCAAGACCATTTGGAAGAGATACATGATCCCGGACGTCGCCAAGCAGCGCCCCAAGACCAAGCGCGGAACGGCGGCTTTCGGACCTTCGGGCGCCGGCGTGTGGACCGCTCCCACGCTTGACCCGGAGCGGGACACGATGTACGTCACCACCGGCGACAATTATTCTGACCCGGCCACGTCGATGAGTGACGCCGTGGTCGCGTTGAAATTGTCCAGCGGCGAAATTCTGTGGTCGAAACAGCTCACCGCCAAGGATTCGTGGAATAGTTCCTGCCAGCTTCCCGGCAAAGTGAACTGCCCCGACACGGAAGGCCCGGATTTCGATTTCGCGGCATCCGCGATTCTAGTTCCTTTACCTAACGGGCAGCGAGCGCTTCTTCTGGGCCAGAAATCCGCCGTGATCTACGCCGTCGATCCCGATAAGAAGGGTCAGACGCTGTGGAAGGCCCGCATCGGCGAGGGCGGCACGGTGGGAGGCATCGAGTGGGGTCCGGCCAGCGACGGCCGCAATGTTTACGTCGCGCTTTCCGACATCCGCTTCGAAATCGCGCTGAAGCCGGGCAGCAATGACCGCGTCTACCAGCTCAATCCCAACAAGGGCGGCGGCCTGTTTGCATTTCGCGTCGATAACGGCGAGCGCATGTGGCAGACCCCGCCACCCGGCTGCGGCGACCGTCGTCCTTGCAGCCCCGCGCAATCGGCTGCCATTACGGCGATTCCGGGCGCGGTGTTCTCGGGGTCCGAGGACGGCCACTTGCGGGCCTTCTCCACCGCGAACGGACACATTATCTGGGACTTCGACACCGCCCGTGAGTTTAAGACCGTGAACGGCGTCCCCGGGCACGGCGGGGCTATCGATGTCGCCGGACCGGTCGTCGCCGGAGGAATGCTGTTCTCGGTATCCGGATACCCGGCGCGCGGCGGCCTGGGCGGGAACGTATTATTGGCTTTCGGCCTGGAGTAATTAATTCATCTGGACGAACGTTACCATAAAGGAAACGCATGTCCGAAATCTCTCCGGATGTGGCTCCAGCCATCGAAGTTCACGATCTCCGGAAACTTTACGATCAGAAAGCCGCCGTGAATGGGCTGACGCTCAGCGTGCCCCGCGGCTGTTTTTTCGGATTCCTGGGGCCCAACGGCGCCGGTAAAACCACCACCATCAAGATGCTGATGGGCTTGGCGCCGCCCACCTCTGGCTCCATCCGCCTGCTCGGGCTGCCCATGCCGGAGGAAGGCTTGGCGATCAAGCGTCAGATTGGGCTCGTTCCCGATGAATCCCTGCTATTCGATCACCTCACCGGCGGCGAGTTCATCGAATTCGTCGGCCGTATCTACGGTCTGGAACGCGGCATGGCTCGGGAGCGCAGCCAGGAGCTGCTCAATCTGTTCGAGCTGGGCGATGCATCCCGCAAGCTCATCGCCGAATACTCCAAAGGAATGCGCAAGCGCGTGGCCATGGCGGCCGCGCTGATCCACCGACCGCAGCTTTTCCTGATGGATGAGCCGTTTGAAGGCGTGGACGCCGTCGGCGCTCGACTGATGAAAGATATTCTGCTCGAGCAGGTCCGTCATGGCGCGACGATCTTCCTGACGTCGCACGTACTCGAAGTAGTCGAGCGGCTGTGCGACCGCGTCGCGATCATCAACGAAGGGAAGCTGGTGCAGGAAGGCTCCATGGAAGAGCTGCGCGGATCGTCGAAGACCCTGGAAGACGCTTTCGTGCGCGCGGTGGGCGTGGTCACCATGCGCGAAACCCTGGATTGGCTGTGATCCGCCAATGAATCAAGCCGGCGCGATTCTCTGGGCCCAGTGGCGCTCCACGCGCAACTTCTTCCCGCGACGGGGCGTCGGCTGGACAGCGTTCGTCGGCCTGATCTGGTACGGATTCTGGGCCGCCGCGGCGTTCGCCGTCATGCTCTTGACCAGCTCCCCAATGTCCACCAGTCTGGCGGGAGTCTTTTTGGTGGTCTTTCTGTATTGGCAAGTAGTCCCGGTGCTGATGGCTGCCACCGGAGCATCGCTGGATCTGCGGAAGCTCCAGGCGTATCCCATTCCCGTGACACAATTGTTCGCACTCGAGGTGATGCTCCGCGTCACGGCGGCCGTCGAGGTCATTCTGGTCTTGACAGGAGCCGGAATCGGGATCTTGCGAAATCCCACGCTCCACCCCTGGAATGCACTGGGGTTGGTGCCATTCGCGGCTTTCAACCTGGTTCTGGGTGTAGGATTACGCGACACCATCGCCCGCATCCTGGCCCGCCGCCGCATTCGCGAAGCAGCCTTTTTTCTCCTGATCCTCAGCGCGGCATTGCCGCAGCTTCTGTTCACCCGGGGCCGCGGATTTCAAGGCCGGTTCCGCGCCTTAATGACGCGCGAGTCCTGGCCCGGCTGGCCCTGGACGGCTGCCGCGGACTTTGTGCAAGGGCATGGATCGCTCCGATCTCTGGCGATCATCCTAGCCTGGCTGGCCGCCGCCGGAGTGTTCAGCTACTGGCAGTTCCACCGCACCATTTCATTCGATGTGCAGGCTGCATCGGCCCGGCGATCGAACGGTTCCGCTACCTCCGGTGTCGCGGAGCTATTTTTCCGGTTGCCGTCGATGCTTCTGGGCGATCCCCTGGGCGCGCTGGTCGAGAAGGAAGTGCGTTTCCTGACCCGCTCCCCGCGGTTCCGCCTGGTGTTCCTCATGGGGTTTACCTTCGGCCTGCTAGTCTGGCTGCCGGTGGCGCTGGGCCGGCAAGGACCTTCGCAATCGTTTCTCGGCACAAACTACCTCACCGTAGTCTGCGTGTATTCGTTGGTGCTACTCAGCGAAGCGTGTTTCTGGAACTCTTTCGGTTTCGACCGCTCCGCGGCCCAGGTCTATTTTCTGGCGCCCATCCCGTTTTCGCGCGTCATGATCGGCAAAAATCTCAGCGCGCTGTTTTTCATTGCGCTGGAGATCACCATGATCACCCTGGTTTGCGGACTATTGGGGATGCCGCTGCGCCCCTGCACGTTAGCAGAATCTTTTGGCGTGGCGGCCGTGCTCAGCATCTTACTGTTGGCCGCGGGAAACCAGCTCTCTATCCGCCAGGCGCGCGCGATGAATCCGGCGGCGTCATTTCGTTCGGGCGCCTCCGGCCGCACCCAAGCAATTCTATTTCTCCTTTGGCCTGTCGCGTTCTTGCCGGTCGGCTTGGCGTACTTGGCTCGCTACGCGTTCGCCAGCGAGGCTGCCTTTTTCGTCGTTCTCGCGGTCGATGCGGCGATCGGGGCCGTGGTCTACAAGCTGTCTCTGGATTCCTCCGTCGCCGCCGCCGAACACCTCAAGGAGCAGATGGTGACGGCGCTCTCGCGCGGCGAAGGTCCGATTACGGCCTGAGTTATACTTCGAAGGAAATGCGGGGAACCCAGAAACAGTTCGAGAAGCGTGCAAAGCTCGCCGAAAAACGCATGGATCGTGCCGAGAAGCGCGGTGCACTCGCCGACAAGCGGATCGAGGCGACGTGGAAGCTGGTCGAGGCCGCGAGGAAAATAGTGATCCAAGACAGCGCCTACTTCAAGGCCCTGGGTAAGCGCTTAGACGCGGCCATCCGCAAACGGCGGAAACAGCGACGGTCCACGCCAAGCTGTTAGGCAGCCGACCCGGCCGCGCAACGGCGCGGATTCTCCAGCGCCAGCAGCTTCTCCTTCACCGTAAGCCCGCCGCCAAATCCTCCCAGCCCGCCGTCGCCCGCGATCACGCGATGGCAGGGAATCACGATCGGAATCCGGTTCTTTCCGTTCGCCGAGCCGACCGCGCGCGACGCTTTCGGATTCCCGACGCGCTTGGCCAGCTCGCCATAGGAGATCGTTTCTCCGTAGGGGATCTCCTGGAGCTTCCGCCAAACTTTGCGCTGGAAGTCGGTGCCTTCGGGCGCCAGCGGAAGATCAAACTCCTGCCGCCGGCCCGCGAAATACTCCCGCAACTGCCGCACCGCTTCGGCCAGGGGACCGCTCATGGATTCCGTCCAGCCGGCCTCCGGCTTCTGAGGCTTACCGTTCTTGGGAAACGCGATCAGATGAATGGCTTCCTCATCGCCCGCGATCAGCAGCGAGCCGATGGGACTGTCGGAATAGCAGTACTTCATACGCTCAGTATAAGATGGAAGCACATGGCCCTTGCCGTTCTGCTGTTCGTCTTTTTCATCATCGTGGTGCTGATCGCGCTCTTTATCTTCCCGCCCAACAAGTGGGTGGAATGGTTCGCCAACAAGGATAAGAAGTAGGTCAGTCTTTCCGGGTCGCGATCACAAACATATCCGGAGACGAATCGGTAAACGGCGATTTATCGAAGCTGCCGAAAAGACTCTCTATCTGGAATCCGCTCCGCACAAGAAGGTGCTCCAACTCGAAGCGAAAGTAGTACCGCATAGGGAATTCCTGCACCATCCGCGTCGTGTTCCCACCGGGATCCTGGACGTAGTAGATCAGCTCGACGTCGTTGGTTTGCTCGGAAGGCCGCTTGGCCGGTACCCGAAACGTGCGTCGCAGCCGGCGGCCGTCGGCCAGCACGACCTCCGCAGTGTCCTCGGTCTCTTCCTCGCTAACATCGCTGGCCAGCGTCGTCAGATGGGGATGGAAGACGTCCAGGGCAAGTTTCCCCCCAGGCTCCAGGTGCCGATGCACGCAAGCCAGAAAATTCAGTTGCTCCTCGACACTCACCAGGTGCTGGAGCGGCCGAAACGGCACCGTGGCCAGCGCGAAGGTGCGGGCGAGCGAGAAGTTCGTCATGTCCGCCTCCACCAGCGTCACGCGTTTCTGGACCTCGGGCGCCAGTGCCCGCAATTTGGCCCGGCATCGCTCCAGCATGAAACCCGATTGGTCCAGGCCAGTGATCCTGCACCCCGCTTCGGCCGCCTGAATCAGGATCCGGCCGGTGCCACAGCCCAGTTCGAGAACCTCACCCTTCGCCGCGCGGCAGAGATCAAGGTAAAAGGCCACGTCCTTTCGATCTCGATACACGGGGACGTGATCGTACAGCTCCCCAATCTCAGGCCACGCATTATAGTTGCCGTGTTGTTTCATAAGCTTGCGAATGCCTTGCCTTCTCTGGCAAGTTTATCCAGCAAGGTTGCCGGTTTCCAGCCGAAGTCCGAGAGCCGATCGCAGATTGTTTTGAGACCCACCGTATCGGCGTAAAACATTGGTCCGCCCCGATACGCCGGGAATCCGTAGCCAGTCAGGTAAATGACGTCGATGTCCACCGCGCGCAGAGCGATTCCTTCTTCCAGAACCTTGGCGCCCTCATTGATCAGCGCGTAAATGCACCGCTCGACGATCTCTTCGTCTGGGATCGCGCGGTTGCTCTTCTGAATCAATCTGAGAACTTCCGGATCGGGCGCCGGTTTGCGATTTTCATCGTAGCGATAGAAACCCGCACCGGTTTTCTGGCCATAACGTCCGGCCGCATAGAGCTTGGAAACAGCCTCGGGCTGCCTTGTGCCCGCTGGCGGAGGAAACTCCTGCAAGATACGCCAGAACACATCGATCCCGCTCAGATCCGCCACTGCCAGCGGCCCCATGGCCATTCCGAAATCCGTCAGCGCGCGGTCCACCTGCTCGGGCGTCGCACCTTCCTCCACCAGGAACTGCGCCTGCTCCATGTACGGGAACACCATGCGGTTGCCCACGAATCCGAATCCGTTCCTAACCACTACACCGGCCTTTTTGAGCGTCTTCGCCAGCGCCATGGCCGTTGCAATCACGGGCTTTTCGGTCGCCTTGCCTCGCACGACCTCAACCAGCCGCATCACGTTCGCGGGGCTGAAGAAGTGCGTGCCGATCACCATCTGCGGCCGCGACGTCACCGCCGCGATCGCATCGATATCCAGAGTCGAGGTGTTCGATGCCAGCAGGCAGTCGCGCTTGGCGACCTTGTCGATCTCAGTGAACACCTGTTTCTTGACCGCCATGGACTCGAACACCGCTTCGATGATGATGTCGGCTTGGTCGAATCCCTCCCAGCCGAGCTGCGGCGAGATCCTGCCCATACGTTCTTCCGCCACTGCTGCCGTTAGCCGTCCGCTCTTGACCGATCGCTCGTAATTCTTGCGAATGGTCGCGAGGCCGCGATCGAGCGCAACGTGCTCTGTGTCCTTGATTCGGACCGGAATTCCGGCGTTCGCCAGCGCCATGGCGATGCCGCCGCCCATGGTGCCCGCGCCGATAACAGCAGCCTGGCGGATCGGGTAAACCGGCGTGTCTTTGGGAATGTCCGGGATCTTGGCCACGGCGCGTTCGGCGAAAAATGCGTGGATCAGTGCTTTGCATTGGTCTGAATGCAGGCACCGCTCGAAGATTTCACCTTCGCGACGAATTCCCTCCGCGAATGGCAGCGTCACCGCCGCTGCTACTGCGTCGAGCGCTGCTGACGGCGCGATCAAAGTGCGCCGGAGCTTTCGACGTATCTCTGATAGGTCGGCTGGCGTCACCGGCAGGTCGCGCGTTCGGCGTGGTCCTGTGGCCTTGCGGGCGAACGCCATCGCGCCCGTAAGTAAGTCTCCTTCAATAATTTTGTCGACAATGCCGGCCTCCAGCGCCTCCCGCGCCGGGATTGGCTCGCCAAAAGCGCACAATTCGGCCGCCTTCGCGACGCCCACCAGCCTGGGCAGCCGCTGGGTTCCGCCCGCGCCCGGAATCAGTCCGATCTTCACTTCGGGCTGCCCGACCTGCGCGTCTGGAGCCGCCACGCGATAGTGCCCGGCCATGGCCAGTTCCAAACCCCCGCCGAGCGCCGTGCCGTGAATCGCCATGACCACGGGTTTGGCGCAGTCCTCAATCGCGTTGAACACCGGATGGAACGCTGGCAACGCTCCCCGCCCAGCGATGACTTCAACAAGTTGGTTGATGTCGGCTCCGGCAACGAAGGTTCGTCCGCCGCCGATGACTACGATCGCACGCACGTCCGCGTTCCCCTCTAGGGCGCTTACCGCCGCATGGATCCCCTCCAACACCCCCGAACTGAGCGCGTTAACCGGAGGATTATTGATAACGATCACACCCACATTGTCGTGAACAGAGCTAGTAACAAATGTTTCCATGGGCCGCTTCGTTTCTAGCTTGACACTTTTTGGATCAGGTCTTAAGATGAAGGCATCACTGAGGAAGGAGGTGGTCCAGTCTAATGATATCTGGCAGTAGTAAAAACAGCACTCAAACCACGCGTGAGGTGGCCGACTGTTAAAGTCGACCCGCTAACGTTCAGGTTTCGATCAGTGTCGAGGCCGCTGCTCCTGTGGAACGGCCCCCTCAACGCGAAGAGAGTCTGAAAAACGATCACAGAGCCCCGCCTCGGCCCGCAAGAGCCGTGGGCGGGGCCTTGTGTTTAGAGCCTTGTGCAGAGGGCTTTGTGTTAGAATAGGGGTTCCCATGAAAGCTGGAATTCACCCCGCCTACGAAGAAGTGAACGTCATTTGCGCCTGCGGGCACACGTTTAAGACGCGCTCGGCTCACAAGGGCGACATCCGCGTGGAAATCTGCTCCAACTGCCACCCGTTCTTCACCGGAAAGCAGAAGCTGATTGACACCGAGGGTCGCGTCGACCGGTTCCAAAAGAAGTACCAGAAGGTCCGTGACGCCCAGGCTGCTGCGGCTGCCGCGAAGAAAAAGCCGGCGTAAGACGTCTTACCGTACTCTGATCGTCAGCGATGCACTCTTGTTGTTCCCTTTTGCGTCTTCTGCCTTCAGTGTGTAGGTAGTAGTCTTCTTGGGAAACACCTCGAGGCAGTGCGAGAGAGCCGGCTTGATCGGCTCGACGCCCGGTTCGATCTTGACTTGCGCCGCATTCGACACGCCGTAGCACAGTACCACGCGGCCTCCAGGTGGAACTTCGCCCTTCGCCGCGTTGAACCCCAGAATCGTGAGTTGATCGCCGCCAAATGCCGCGACCAGTTTGCGATCCGCCTCCATCTGCTCCTGTTGCGATTGGCGTTCGGCTTCGGCGGCACTCTGGTATCGGGAGTACAGCGTCCAGGCGGTGAACAGGATCACCAGGACCGTCAAGGCGGTTGTGTAGGGGAGGATACGGCTCAGCAAGCTAGGACTGCGGAAGCTGTCAGAATCCGCCGGGGCCGCCCCGAGGGCCGCCCTTCTTCATCCGCTCCCTGCGCTCCTTGACCACAACATCGTATTCGGCCTGCTGAGCAGGTGTCAGCAACGCGCGGATCTTTTCGGATTGCGACTTCTGAATTTCCTGCTGTTCCGGAATCGTCCGATCATGGACTTCGTTCATGCGCGCCCGGGTCTCATCGAGAATCAGGCCCAGTTTGGTAATCTGCGATTCGGTCAAAGTCAGACGTTTTTGCATGAATCCGAGGTAACCGCGCCGGAACTCCTCGGGACTCGGCTTGGCGTTCTTGGCCTTGGTCACCGTGGTCACGGTGTACAGGCGATCGCCGAAAACACCCAGCACCGCTCCGCTCACGAACACCAGCCCCACGTACAGCGCGATACTCTTGCGGGAGAAGTTCATCGGAAGTCTCCCGCCGGAAGTGCCTCCACATAATCGTTGGAGTGCTCCGCGGCGAGAATATCAACGTAGGTTCCGCTGTAGAATACTTCGTCGAAATTATTGTGGGGAATCAGCACTGCGCTCATGACCAGGGCCAAAGCGATGGTGGCCATCACGCAAATCTGGGCGAGCCGGCGAAAAACGGACGTGGTTTCAACGCGGCGGGCTTCGATCTTCTGCCACAGTTGCGGCATGAAGTTGGGGCCGGTCTCGGGATCAGGCGTTACCTCCCGATACTCAACCCATAGCGCGTCGAGCCTATCTTTCATGCGATCCATTCTATACCTCCGGACGTGGAAATTCTACTCACCCACCTCGGGCTCCCCGGCCTCGTAAGCCTTTAGAACCCGCTGCCTAGCCCGGAACAATCTTACCTTCAGAGCGTTCTCATTCACCCGGTATATCTTCTCTAGCTCCTTGAGAGATAACCCTTCTACTTCTTTAAGCGTCAACAGGATCCGGTCTTCCTCGGAAATTTTCCCGAGTAGATCGTCCACGGTCTCCCGAATCTTCGTCCGGCGTGTTTCTTCTGTGCTGCGTTTCCCACCTGCGGCAGCATCCGCCATCATCACCTGCTGCTCGCTCAAATCCGACATGCGGCTCTCGTGCCGCCGCCGCTGCCGGCGCAGATAATCGTACGCCGCGTTGACGGTCAGCCGGTACAGCCACGGCTCGAATACTTCCGCCGTCCTCAGCTGGTCCAGCGAAAAATACAGCCGGAGAAACACTTCCTGCCCGACGTCTTCCACATCCTCCGGCCTGCCGATGAGGCGCGCAATAGTCCCCAGGATCCGTTTGCGATACGCCTGCACGACCTGGTTAAATGCGCTGTCATCACCGCTCCGAGCCCGTTCAATGAGTTCGAAGTCAACCAACATGACCGCCGCCACTCCCAGTGTTACCGGCGGTACTTAAAGTCCAATACCTACAAGAAAATAGGCGCACCGGCTCATTGCTAGGTTACAACAGTTCGACGCGCTGGGCTACGGGGGGCTTTGTGGCTCCCAAGCCCCATATTATCTATGGGATACAGCGATTGGACGGCCGTTTCTCCTTATTTTGCGGGCGTCGGGTCGGGTACAGGGATGTCGTTAGACGCCGTCCGGCGCTTGAATTTCCAGTGTCCGTTCTCGCGGACAAAGGTGTCGTCGTAACGTCCGGCTTGGGAAATGGCCGGCTTCTTATCGGCCCCTGGTGTCACGAAGGTCCAGCGCGACCAGGCGGTGGCGGTGTCACCGTGCACGTCGATCTTGAAATTCGACAGGATATGGAAGGTATTGCCCCGGTTGGGACCGGGGATCTGCTTTTCCATAAACGCCTGGATGGCAGCGGGGCCCTGGACGGTGCCAAATCCACCTACCCATTCCCCGTCTTTGGCGAACAGCTTCGAGTAGCCGGCGAAGTCGCGGGCGTCGAGGTACCGGCCGTAGTCGAGCAGCACGGCGTGGATCTCTTCGATATCCTCAAGCCGCTGGACTCGCGCGGCAAGTGCTTTGTCATTCTGCTGCGCGGCTAGCGGAAGAAGTAAAACCCCGCTCAATAAGAAGGTCAAGCTCGCTCGCATGGCGTTCACCTCGACGAGAAGTGTATCATCCCGGTCAGTTACTTCGCGCAGACAGATCCACCTCGATTTCCTTTAGCTGAGAGGTCGGGGAGCGATCTTCCTGCACACTGTTCAAGAAAAGGCGCACCGCCTCTGTGGCGCGGGCAGTGATCTCTTCCATGGACCGGCCAGTGACCAGAATCGTGGGTAGCTCGGACACGTAGGCGCTATAACCCGCTTCGTCACCCTCGATCACCAATGAGTATTTCCGGGTCATTTTGATTCGTCCTCGATACCAGTTTGCCTCAGAATCGCTCGGAACGTACCAGGGCGGACATCGTCACCGAGCTTACCAGACACGATTGTGGTTCGTCCGTCGCTACTTCGAAAGACGCGGTGGTCACCCGCCGTGCGAATGTGGCGCCAGCCCGCTTTTTCCAATATCTTGATCACTTCGCGAACTTTAAGTGGCACGTTTGCCACCTGAACAATCCAAAGTCAACACGTCTCTAGTTCAGTGTCAGATTCACAATGAAATTCTCAACAGGACGCCATGCCACAATCAAACTATGGACTTTCTCGACGGCCTCAATCCCCGCCAACGTGAGGCCGTGGAGCACACCGAAGGGCCTCTGCTGGTCCTGGCCGGCGCGGGCAGCGGCAAGACCCGCGTGATCACGCACCGCATCGCGCACCTGGTCAGCGCCCACAAGGTTCCCGGGTGGGCCATCCTGGCCGTCACCTTCACCAACAAAGCCGCCGGCGAGATGCGCGAGCGCGTCCGTTCCCTGGTCCCGGGCGAGCCGCGCGACGCCCCCACCGTGTCTACGTTTCACTCCTTCTGCGTCCGCCTGCTCCGGCGCGAAGGCGCGGCGCTGGCGCAGATCCGCCCCGGCTTCACTCCTCAGTTCACCATCTACGACGACGACGACCAGATCTCGATCCTGCGCGCCGTCTACAAGCAGCTCGGGCTGGATGACAAGTTCATGCAGCACCGCGCGGCGCTTTCGCGCATCAGCCACGCCAAGAGTCATAAGCAATCGCCTGCCGAGATGGCTCGCGCCGCTACCGACCCGACGACTACTCGCCTCGCCGTCATCTATGAGCGCTACGAAGCCCGGCTGCACGAATCGAACGCGCTCGATTTCGACGATCTGCTGCTGGAGGCCGTGCGGCTCCTGGCCAACGATGCGCCTACACAGGAGCGCATTAATCGCCGCTACGAATTCCTGATGGTGGATGAGTATCAGGACACCAATCGAAGCCAGTACGACCTGATGCGACTGTTGACGGGCGACCGCCACAATGTGGCCGTCGTGGGCGACGAAGATCAGTCCATCTATGGCTGGCGCGGGGCTAATATTCGTAACATCCTGGATTTCGAGCGGGATTTTCCTGGGGCGACCATCATCCGTCTGGAGCAGAATTACCGCTCCACGAAGAATATCCTCGAAGCCGCCAGCGCCGTGGTCGCCCATAATACCGAACGCATCGGGAAATGGCTCTGGACGGAATCGGGCGAGGGCGACAGGATCACCTTGTACGAAGCGCCGGATGCTGAAAACGAAGCCTTGTGGATCGCCGACAAGATCGAAGCACATATGGCGCGCAATCCGGAGGAGCACGTCGCGGTTCTCTACCGGACTAACGCCCAGTCCCGCCAGATTGAAGAAGCCCTGCGGCGCTATGGACGCAAGTACATCGTGGTCGGCGGCTTCAGTTTCTACCAGCGCGCCGAAATCAAGGACGTTATCGCGTATCTGAGGGTCCTGCTCAGCCCGCAGGACACCATCAGCCTGCTGCGCATCATCAATACGCCGGCGCGCGGCATCGGCCGGACGACGATTGAGCAGATAGAACAGTACGCGCTCACGCACGAGCTCGCGTTGTGGACCGCTCTCGAGCGGATGCTGGAAGAACGTCTCTTCCCGGCCCGCGCCGAAGCCGCACTCACGGAATTCCATCGCATGATCAAGGAACTGGCTGACGGGATCGAAACCCGGCCACCCGCGGAAACCCTGAACGCCGTGCTCGATCGCAGCGGTTATCGCAAGATGCTGGAAGCCGAGGGTAATGAGGAAGCGGCCTCGCGCATGGCGAACTTGGACGAGCTTCTCAATGCGGCGGCCGACGCCGCGGAACGCGGCGAGTCGCTCCGCGACTTCCTGGACCATGCTGCCCTGGTGTCAGACGCCGATTCGGTGGACGATCGCGCTCCGGTTTCCCTGCTGACCATGCATAACGCGAAGGGCCTCGAGTTCCCCGTGGTGTTCATCGCGGGAATGGAAGAAGGCTTGTTTCCGCACAGCCGCTCCATCAATTCCGGCGACGTAATGCAGATGGAAGAGGAACGCCGCCTGTGCTACGTCGGGATGACGCGCGCGCGCAAGAAGCTTTATCTGAGCTGGGCCCGTTACCGCCGCCGATTCGGCGCGGGACAACCCGAGGCGTCGATCCGTTCGCGGTTCCTCAAGGAAGTTCCCGCGACATTGATCGAGAACGTCCGTGGCGATCAGGGGCACGTCGACCTGTACGCCGAGCGGCACATGGTCCGCGAAACTGCCCAGCGGAACCTTTATACTGGGAAGACTTATAACTCGGTGGATGCGATCCAGCAGTTTTTCGCCGGGGGGGCGCCGAAGCCGGTTGCTCCGCCAAAAACGGTCGTACCCGTGGCACCAGGGGCACCAGTAAAGAAGAAGAAATTCGGCCCCGGCTCCACCATCGAGCATGCGAAGTACGGCCACGGCACGGTGTTGCGCCTGGAAGGAACCGGCGAAGACACGAAAGTCACTGTGAGTTTTCCAGGGCACGGATTAAAGAAACTGATCGCGAAATACGCGGGAATCAAGGTCGAATGAACACTACGAAAGTTACCGATAAAGCAGAACGGAAGAAGCTGAAGCGCGCGGCGCGCAAGAAAGCGGCTCCCAAGGCCAAGCGGCCCGCCGACGTGGCGCGCGGCTCGCGCAAACAAAAAGTCAAAAAGATGGTGAAGGGCCAGAGCAAGCGCTAAAGTCGCCTGTCAGGGCACGCTGAATGCCGAGCCTGACTCGCACCAAGTCGATCGCCGAGCTGATCTCGGCCAGCGAGGCGCACTCCGGCCGGCTCCGCCGCCATCTTGGGCTCTGGAGCCTGGTCGCGCTCGGCATCGGCTCGGTGATCGGCGCCGGGATTTTCACCCTCACGGGAACCGCGGCGGCCGGGCTACAGTTCGATTTCCAGTCGATCTATAAAGCCCCGGTGCTCGACCTGCTGATGCACGGCCGGCACGCCCTCGGCGTCACCGGACGGCCAGGCGCGGGTCCGGGGATTTCGCTGTCGTTCCTCTTGGTCGCAGTCGCCTGCGGATTCGCGGCGCTGTGTTACGCCGAGCTCGCGTCGATGATCCCGGTGGCAGGCAGCGCCTACACCTACGCCTACGCGACGCTGGGCGAGATCTTCGCATGGATCATCGGCTGGGATCTAATTCTGGAATACGCCGTTTCGAACATGGCGGTGGCAGTAGGGTTCTCGGCGTACTTAAACGACCTGCTGGAGAACGTCACCGGCTTTCGCCTGCCTGAATCCCTCTCGAATCCTGTCTTTATCGAGGACAAGCCCACGGGCGCGATTTTCAACCTCCCGGCGTTCGTGCTGATTATGGTCCTCACCTGGATCCTGGTGCTTGGCGTTCGCGAGAGCGCGCGGGCCAACAACTGGATGGTGCTGATTAAGATCGCTGCGATCCTGTTGTTCGTTTTCGGCGCCGCGCGCGCGGTCAACACTGCGAACTGGCATCCGTTCCTTCCTAACGGGTTCTCCGGCGTACTAACGGGAGGCGCGATCGTCTTTTTCACCTACATCGGTTTCGATTCCGTATCGACCGCGGCCGAGGAGTGTAATGAGCCACAGCGCAACATGCCGCTCGGGATTCTGATCACGCTGGCGGCCTGCGCGATTCTGTACGCCGCCGTCGCGCTGGTGCTGACAGGCATCGCGCGGTGGGATACGCTCGACAACGCCGCGCCCGTGGCCAACGCTCTCAAGGCGCTGGGATTCAACCGGCTCCGGCTAGTGGTGACGATCGGCGCGCTGCTGGGGATGATTTCGTCCTTGCTGGTGTTTCAGTACGGGCAGGCTCGCATCTGGTTCGCCATGTCGCGCGACCGCCTGCTGCCCGGACTGTTCTCGCGGGTGCATCCCAAGTATGAGACGCCGCACGTCAGCACCTGGATCGCGGGATTCGTCGTCGGCATTCCCGCGGGCATTCTCGACATCGGCACGCTGGGCGATCTCACAAATATCGGCACGCTGTTCGCGTTCCTGGTCGTGTCGGCCGGGGTGATTATTCTGCGTCGCAAGCAGCCCGGATACCCGCGCGGATTCCGCGTCCCCTGGGTTCCCTTTCTGCCGGTGCTCTCGATGGCTTGCTGCCTGGTGCTGATGCTGAGCCTGCCGCTGGAAACCTGGATCCGGTTCGTGGTCTGGCTCCTGATCGGGCTGGCGATCTATTTCCTTTACGGCCGGAAACATACAACTGCGGCATAATATTTGATATTCATTCGTCGCCGAGAGGACCATTATGCCTCGCTTCTTGTGGAGAGTCATTCGGAAGTGCTGGAAAATTCATTTCTTCTTGCCGCTTCTCTTGGGAATGGCCGTGGACACTGCTTTCGCGCACTGGTGGTCCGGGGATCTAAAGAGTTTTTCCCGGGAGGATCTCTCGGAGTATTGGCTTGGCCACATCGCCAGCATCGTAAGCGTGTACCTGATCTTCCTGTTCGTAGTCGTCTACCTGCTCCTACAGGAATCAGCCGTCAAGGTTATGGAAATCGGATGTTTAGACGATATTTTACCCGCTGCAACGAGCTATTTTGCCATTGCCACAATCAACCTTCCAGAGTGGTTTGAACCTGCCACTCAACTGTATTTCTCGAACATACTTCAGTACCAGGTGAAGAGCGGAGCCAAGCATCAACGAGTCCTGTTGTTTTTCAAGGACAGAGCTTTAACGGCTACCAAGGAAACCTACCTGGACGGACACTACGCACAGTGCTTCAATGCCATCCACAAACGCCTGGAGATACCGTTGGCCTACCTAAACCGCCAAACCATCTTCCCGGCCCTGGCAGCTCTGGATTCACACCAGCAAGCATTACTATGCTGGAGCCGGCCTTGGACTTCACTCCTCCTCAAACTTAAGTGCTGGAAGTGGCTGCCGGTTGGATTCGTTTTGAAGAAACGAACATTCGCAGCAATCGAAATGGCAGACGGCAGCAGAGCCATCATTCAATTCACCAAGAAGAGAGACGAGCTGAAACTCACCCGCTTGATCGACAAGGCGGTGGTAGACGCGCATTTCGCCCTGGTAACCAAAATCAGGAATGTCGTATTCGGAGCTGACGGGAAACTTCGCCATGAGTTCGATTTCCACGAATACCTCACACTGACGCCATAAACCAACCATTCCAAGGGGGCTCGCCATGCAGCATTTTGATGTTATTGTGATCGGCGTCGGAGGAATGGGAAGCGCAAGCACATATCACCTAGCTCGCCGCGGTCAAAAGGTCCTTGGGCTAGAGCAGTTTGATATACCGCACGACTTCGGCTCGTCGCACGGATCAACCCGCATCATTCGCTTGGCGTACGCCGAAGGCCCCGCCTATGTTCCGCTCCTACGGCGGGCATACACGTTGTGGCGGGAACTGGAAAACCTCGTAGGCGAGCGCCTAATGATCATCACGGGTGGCATCGACGCAGGCGGTAAAGACACCCCAACCGTCCGAGGATCTTTGCTGACGTGCGAGCGTTATTGTTTGCCGCACCAGCACCTGGATGCGGATTCCCTGCGGAAGCAATTCCCTGGGTATTGCCTCGCCAAAGACATGGAGGCCGTGTATCAGCCTGACGGCGGATTTCTCCTGCCGGAACGCTGTATCGCCAACTATGTGATGGCAGCTCAGGCCCACGGAGCGGAAATACACGCCAGAGAGGCGGTACTAGGCTGGACTCCCTCAAATCCAGGCGTGGTGGTGCGAACCACTCGGGGCTCATACTTCGGGCGCAAACTTGTGATTACAGCCGGGCCCTGGGCGTCGACTCTTTGTCCTGGTCTAGCCAAGCTGGCAATTCCTGAGCGGCAAGTTGTTCTCTGGGCCCAGCCGATTCGTCCGGATTTATTCCGGTTGGGCGCTTTCCCGATATTCAACATGGAAGCTTCTGAAGGAAGGTTCTACGGGTTTCCGGTGTATGGGGTTCCGGGATTTAAGATCGGCAAGTATCATCATCTTCATCAAAACGTTGATCCCGATCGCGTGGATCGCGATGTGCATCCGGAAGACGAGGAGGTGCTTCGAGAGGGCATTCGCCGTTACTTCCCGGATGCGAATGGGCCGACGATGGCACTCAAGACTTGCATGTTCACCAACAGTCCCGACGAGCACTTTATTCTGGACGCGCATCCGCAGGCCGAAGATGTGTACCTTGCGGCTGGATTCTCGGGACACGGTTTTAAGTTCGCGAGCATTGTTGGCGAGATCATGACGGACCTTGCCGTGGACAGTGGGGCGAAGTACGCCGACCAGATCGAGATGTTCAGGCTCTCACGGTTCACGGCTTCGTGAGGCGGTTCAGCTCCCGGAGATACAGCGGATTGTTCGGGAAGCGATTGTGCAGCCCGGATAACAGATCCTTTGCCAGGGCTCGATTGTTGTCGCGCAGGGCGGCGACCGCGAGCAGGAGCTTGGCGAACGGCTCCAGATAGTGACCGTACTGCGCCGTCATGCGGAGGTTTTCGAGGCCTTTCTCGCGATCGACCTGCGAACCCGTAACCCACAGCAGGGCGCGCAGGGGCGCGGGCTTCAGGCTCAACAAATAATTCTCGACGCCCACGCCGAGATAGGCGTCATAGGCCTTGGGGTCAGCCGCCTTCAGCCGATCGGCGAAGGGCCGCCCCAGCTTCGTATACTTGAGCGCGGCGAAATCCTGTTTTTCGACGAGAGCGGCGAGGTCGGCGCGCAATCCAAAGGTTAGCGATTTTGCGAACAGGGCATTGGGGTCGGTCGCGGAAGACTGGAGTGCGGCGTCGGCGAGATGATCGGTTTGGTCGATCTCGCGATCGAAGCGTGGTTTCAACTGCGGGTCCGGCTTGGGCTTGGCGCGATTTTGGTACCTCGCGTCATCGGTAAACAGCTCGGATTCAAGCACCCCCAATCGGGCCAGCTCGGAAAAGAGATAGGCGGCGGCATCCGACGCCGGGCCGAGCGCATCCGCGGGATGGCTCTGCTTCCATTCTCCGAAGACCTGGTGGGCGTCGTCGAACTTCAGGTCGTACATTTTGAGCCAGCCGTCGTACAGATCCCTGGACTGCACGTTCAGGTCGGCGCCGGACGCGGAGGAGATCAGCAATGCAAGGATGGCAAGGCGCATAAACTCAGGCCCGGCGGGGGAAGATTGTGAAATCGATCTCCACTTCGTCCTTCACCTTGATCATCCCACCACCGACGCTGATGGGCTTGATCCCGAAATTGGTCTGCTTGAGGACAGTGTGGGCGGTATAGGAATCGCCGGCTCGCTTCACGGTTAGACTCACCGGTTTCGTGACGCCGTGCAGAGACAAATCGCCCTCCACCTTCCATTGTCCCTCAGTCAGCTTTTCGATGCGCGAGGACCGGAACTTGATCTCGGGAAACCGTTTGGTTTCGAGCGTCATCTCCTCCATGTCTTTTTGAATATCGGCCTGGGTTTTCGCGTCGACTTTGGGATCCGGCTTAACCGTCATTTTCGTGGTTTCGACGGTGAATTCCACGTGCGGCGTGGGCGATTCCTGGATAACGCCGGAGGAGAGGGGCGCGTTGATTGTATGGTCGTGGCCTGCGGCCGACAAAAGGCCAGCTTTACCGACGTGAATGGTGATGGTGCTGCGCTGAAGATCGATGGCGACGTCCTGGGCGGAGGCGACGCCGGCGATGGCCAGAAACGCAGCGCCCAGCGTTATCGCGGTGCTACGTCTCATAGGAATAAACACTCCTCAGATTATGTTCGAACAGCGCGGCCGGAAGGAGACTGGTCACGACGCGCCGTCCGGAAACCGCCGCGCGATTCTGCCATTGCCCGATATGGCCCATCAGGAGCGATCGTTGCTGAATGTGCCCTGTCCGGCGCCTGCGCAGCAATTCGTAGCGTCGCAGCGCGGACTCGATGGAGCGTTCCTGCAAGACGCACTTGGCCAGAACCAGCGCGTCTTCCAGAGCCATGCAGCCGCCTTGCCCGAGATTCGGTGTGCACGGGTGCGCGGCGTCTCCCAGCAAAGTCACGCGGCCGGCAGTCCAACGCGGCAGCGGCGGAAGATCGTATGCGCCGTTCTCGAGAATCAGCTCGGTCGACTCGATCAACTCGGGAATGGGCTCGTGCCACCCGGCGAAGCGCTGCAGCAGCTCGCTTTTCCGTTCGCCCGGAAGAGCGGCGCGCACGTTGGCCGTCGCATACCATGTGAATCTGCTCTGCCCGATGCTTAGAATCCCGAAGCGGCTTCCGTGTCCCCAGCTTTCGCTGTTATATCCGTGGCGCACGGCCCAGCCGCGGTATGCGGCGACTCCTCGCCAAACAGTATAGCCGCGGTAAACCGGATCGGAAACTCCGAACAGTTGTGCCCGCACGCGGGAGCGGATTCCATCAGCGCCGATCACAGCGTCGTGCTCCGCTATGGAGCCGTCCGCGAACTGGACTCGGACCTTGGATTTCGACTGCTCCAGATGCGTCAATTCCCGGCCCAGACGGACGTGCTCGCGAGGCAGCGCGGAGAGAAGCGCCGCCAGCAGATCCGACCGCCGCGTGCACAGAGCGGGGACGTCGAATTTCCCCAAAGCGATGTTCATGAGAACGTTACCGGAGCTCGCGCGCACCGTGAAATGTGTATTGAGGCCGCTCCGCGCGGCGACGTATTCGAGCAGTCCCAGTTCTTTCAGAATGCGCGTGGCGTTGGGCCACAGCATCATCCCGGCGCCGACCTCTTCCAGCCGTGGGGCCCGCTCATACACGGTCGCATGGATGCCCAGTCTATAAAGAGCTGCCGCCGCGGCTACCCCGCCGATACCTCCGCCGATGATGCCGACGTTCTTCATTCAAAGAGCACAGGCTTTGGACGCAAGCGCGGAGGAGAGCGTTTCAGCAACCTGGGGGCTTGCCGCAAGCACCAGATCCGTCGTCGGACTGCGGTAGAAGATCTTCAAGTCTTTCCCTTCCAGGGCTTCCGGTGTGTGAAGCGTGTCCACGACGTAGACTTGGGTCTGCTGCGGAGTGAAATTTTCGTCGATTCGCATGGAAGCCGGCCCAGCGTGTAGGTAGAAAGTAAGAGGTGCGTGGTAAGGCCAGGTGGAGGCGACGTTCGTCACTTTCTGCTCCCGGTTCAGGCACGATAGAACCGCGTAGGTCTTTTGCACGTCGGAATCCCAGGACCATTCCTTGAAATACGTTAACCGCAAACACATGAGGCAATACCCCGCCATTACGGCCAGCGAAGCAATAAAGCACACTCGCATATTTCGACTCAGCCGCGAGGACGGCGGAACAGCGGCCAACACGCCGGCAACGATCATAAACAGCGGGAAAAAATAGATGGCCGTGCGATCCTTCGGCAGCAGCAGGCCGAACATCCGGAATGAGACCCAGTGGATTGCCACGGTGACGGCGAAGATCGCCGCGGCCACCCATCCCAAGGGCGCGATCCTGGTGGCAGAAAATAACAGCCACACCAAGCCCGTGACGCCCACCAGTGGGAAAACCAGCAGCGCAAGAAAGTCCAAACCGGCGTGGAACAGCGAGGATTCGATGATGCTTCCGAAGGTTTCGCCCAGGCTGCTGGCGCCGTAAATCAGCTCGCCAGGATGCCAATGGAGAAGCGCGTAACCGGAAACAATAGCCACGGCGGCCGCGCCGGGCAGGACGCTGGCGGCCAGCAGGCGGATCCACTGCTTCGGACGCTGGTACCAAGCCCAGAGAAGAATCGCGGCCATCGCCGACAGGTTCACGAAAGCGAAAGAGAAGTTCGCGTTCACCGACATTCCGGCGCAGACGGAGGACACCGCGCAGGCCAGCACCAGGGAGCGTTCGTGCAAGTGTGCCTCAGCGGAATACACGATCGCCCACAACAGAAATCCGAGGGCCAGACCGTAGCCGCGCGCGGCAACCAAATAATCGAAGATGAACGGGTTGAACACCAGGCACACGAACACGGTGAGTTGCAGCAGCAGGGATGTACCCAGAAGCCGGCAAAGCCGGTACGCGGCCGTGATGTAGAAAGCAGCGCCAAGCAGCGCAGGCAGCCTCACAGTGAATTGCGAAAGTCCGAACATCTTCGTGAACCCGTACATGAGAACAGAGTTCAGAATGTGGTTATTCGCGCCATACCAGAGGATCCGCCGGTTGAAGACGAAGATATTGTATGTAGTCGCCTCGTCGATGGTGATGGACTGGAACGCGGCGCGCGCGATCGCCCAGGCCATCGCGAAGAGCGCGACACATCCCAAAGTCCGCCGGCTCATTGGGCTGGATAGTAACCGTCTCGAGCCTGCACGGTCACGCCCTTCCGTTTTACCGACACGCGAAGTTTGCGATAACCCGGGCGATTGCTGACAGGCGTGAAACCGAGGCTGTATTGGTTCCGCAGCTGGTCTTCGATGCGGCCGTAGATTTTCTCGAGCGTTTCCGCGGCCGTGAGGTCGAAGTAAGCACCGCCGGTCTCCCTGGCGATCCGTTCCAGCGCCTTCCGGCCTTCGCGGGGAACCGGTGAGCCGCCCTGCGACGCGGGAACCTCAAACGCGAAGATCTCTCGATCCAGAAAACGAATCGAATAAACCAGGACGTCGGCCCGCTGGGCTGTCTCCACCGCTGCACCCAGCGTTGCCGAGCTGCTGGTGTCGTAACCGTCGGACAGAACGATCAGCGCCTTGCGCCCGGCCTGCCCGACGATCCTGCGGGCGGCGAAAACAATCGCGTCGTAGAGCGCTGTGCCCTGTGCGGTGTTCGTTTTTACATCCAGGTCCGGAAGTGTGAGATCCGGAAGCAACTCAACCCGCCGGTCAAAGCGTATAAGAAATGCCTGATCCTGGTTCTTGCGCAGAACCTGGTCGAAGAATTGCTGGCTGGCACGGCGCTGCTCGGCCAGCACCGTGCGCTGGCTTCCACTCACATCGATCAGGAGGCCGAGAGCCAAGGGCTGGTCGGTCTGGGGCGAAAAGTAGCGGATAGTCTGCGTGCGGCCGTCTTCTTCGAGCGTGAAGTCGTCGTTGGCGAGCCCCCGGACCAGTTGTCCTTGTTTGTCGCGAACCGTGACCAGGACGTTGACTACGTTGACCGCGGTGGAGAAGGTGGCGTCTTGCGCCCGCACGAGCGGAGACATCGCCCCGGCGGCTAGCCGCAGCACGTCGCGGCGGGATAGGGATTGGCCCACTCCTTAACTGTAATACCCATCGCGGGCGCGTACCGTCAGTCCTTTGCGCTTTACCGAAACCGAAATCTTGTGATAGCCGCCGCTCGATGGATCGGGGGTGTAACCCAGACTGTACTGGTTGCGCAGCTCCTCTTCGATCTGATCGTAGATCTTGTCGAGAGGCATTTTGTTAGTTACCTCGAAGTAGCCGCCTCCGGTTTCCTGCGAGATACGCTCCAGGATCTTCTTCCCATCGACGCCATTCCGTCCTCCGCCCGACGGCTGAGGGAACCGTCCACCGCCTCCTCCACGCCGTCCGCCCCGGCCGATGCCCGGTCCGCCGAAGCTGACCGGACTGCGGCTGCTGTCGTCGGCAAAGCGAATGGAGTAGACCAGCATGTCGGCACGTTGGGCGGATTCAATCGCGCCACCGATCGAGGTCTTGCTGTTCCTATCGACGCCGTCGGAGAGCAACACGACTGCTTTGCGCCCTTGCTGTTTCTTGAGGATTTCATCCGCGGCGAGGAAAATGGCATCGTACATCGCGGTGCCGAATCCTTCCCTACCCTGTCCGCGTCCTTGCGGGGGCCCGTTACCTGATGAACGACGGTTGAGTTGAGGGCGCTCCACGTCACGGAGAGCCGCTTCCAGATCCTTGCGTGAAGACGTCAGGTCCTGGAGCAGCTCCACCTCGCGATCAAAGTGGATGAGAAATGCCTTGTCCTGGTCCTCGCGCAGGATGTGTTCAAAGAACTCATAACTGGCATTGCGCTCCCGATCGAGCACGCGCGTCTGGCTGCCGCTGGTATCGATCAGCAAGCCCAGCGTGAGTGGAAGATCGCTCTGTTGGGAGAAGTAGCGGATGGTCTGCGGGCGCCCGTCTTCCTGAAGGGTGAACTCATCCTGGGCCAGGTCGTGGACGATCTTGCCCTTTGGATCGCGGACGGTAGCCAGAACGCTGACGACGTTGACGCTGGTGGAGTACTTAGGATCCTGCGCCCTGGCGAGTGTTGGCAAGGCTCCTGCAAGGTAAAGGAAATTACGGCGGGACAGCATCACACGTCTGAAGAGCCTCAGTCAGATGGACGTAGGTATCGCGGAAAAGGGTTACCTCAAAAACGCCTGTCAATAGCCCAGGATGCGGTCGGCTTCGGCAACGATGTCGTGCACTTGCGGCAGAATTTCGGCTTCGAGATTCGGGTGGTAGCCGACCCAGGTGTCCAGTGCGCCGATGCGGCCGACGGGGGCGTCGAGCGACGAGAACAACTCGCTGGCGATGCGCGCCGAGATTTCGGCGCCGAAGCCCCAGGAAAGTGTATCCTCGTGCACCACCATGACACGGCTGGTTTTTTCGACCGAAGCGCGAATGGCTTCCCAGTCATACGGCGAAAGCGACCGCAGATCGATCACTTCCACGGTGTGATCGGGATGGTGCTGCTCGACCTGCAAAGCCGCCTGAAGCGACTTCTGCACCAGCGCTCCATAGGTCACGATGGTCAGACGTGAGCCGGTTTTAGCGGTCTTGGCTTTGCCAAAGGGAATCGTGTAGTCGGGACCGGGATGCGGCGAGCGATTGTAGGTCTCAAAGTAGAGCTTCTTGTGCTCCAAAAAGAGCACGGGATCGTCGCAGCGGATGGCGGTCCGCAGGAGGCCGCAGGCGTCGAGCGAATTGGAAGGAAGCACTACGCGCAGTCCGGGAATGTGCGTGAAAATCGATTCGCCGCACTGGCTGTGGTACACCGCGCCGCCGTTCAAATACCCGCCAATGGTTACGCGAATGACCATCGGCGCCGAATAGCCGTTATATGAGCGCCAACGGAGGCTGGCGAGCTCGTCGCGAATCTGCATCATGGCCGGCCAGATGTAGTCGAAGAACTGGATTTCGACGATGGGCTTCAGCCCGCGGGTAGCCATGCCGGCTCCGCGGCCGACGATGGCAGCTTCGGCGATGGGAGTGTTGAAAACGCGCTTGGACCCGAAGACCATCTGAAGCCCGCGCGTCGCTTTGAAAACGCCGCCCTTGCCCTTGAGCTCCTTCAGATTCTCATCATGGCTGCAGTCGGCGACGTCCTCGCCGAACAGGACGATCTTATCGTTGCGCCGCATCTCTTCGTGCATGGTGAGATTGATGGCGTCAACCATGGTGCGCGGATCGCCGGAAAACCGGGGCTCGGTCTCGAATTCCTTGGAAGTGGGATCGACCAAAGGCGAATACAGGAATCGCATGGCCGAACCCGGCGGCGGCGGCGGGGCTTTCAAGACCTTCTGGGCAATCTGCTGGATTTCGAGCTCGACTTCATGGGTGAGCAGCTCCAGGCCATGGGCATCCATCAAGCCTTGAGAGATGAGCCACTCAGGAAATTTGACCACCGGGTCGCGGGCGGCCTCGGCGGCGCGCTCGGACTTGGTCTTATAGAGACGCTCATCATCAGAGAGCGAGTGCGAGTAGGGCCGCGTGCAACGGGCGTGCACCAGAACGGGCGACTGCTGGCGCCGGCAATACTCGACGGCCTCAGACATGGTGGCGTAAGAAGCGAGAAAATCGCTGCCGTCGCATTCGAAGATCTTGAGGTTCGGAAATCCGGAGACCAGCCGGGCGATGTTACCGCCGGCAGTCTGCTTTTCGACTGGCACTGAAATCGCCCAGCCGTTGTCTTCGACCAAGTACAGGAGAGCCAGCTTCTCCAGGCAGGCGATGTTCAGCGATTCCCAGAATTCGCCTTCGCTGGTGGCCCCGTCGCCGGTGGTGGCGACGGTGATCGCGTCAGTGCCAGGCTCGAGACGGCGCTGGGCGTCGGCACAACCGAGCGCGGGCAAGAATTGGGTGCCGGTGGCTGAGGATGGCGAGACGATGTGGAGGCGCGGATTGCTCCAATGGGAAGGCATCTGGCGGCCGCCGGAAGATGGGTCGGATTCAGCCCCGACGGACTGGAGGAGCATGTCTTCCGGCGTCATGCCGAGAGTCAGGCACAGCGCGCGATCTCGATAGTAGGGGAAAAACCAATCGTGGCCGGGCTTGAGCACCATGCCGGCGGCGGTCTGAATCGCTTCGTGTCCGGCACCGGAGATCTGGAAGTAGATTTTGCTTTGACGCTTGAGAAGGATCTCCCGGTCGTCGATGCGGCGGGAGAGGTACATGAGGCGGAAAGCACGGATAAGTTCGTCGCGCCCGAGACCCGAGGGTCCGGGCGGCCTAAGGGCCAGATCGGTGACTCCGCTTGCCATGCGCCTAATGTTCCGTAACAAGTTTATATCAGGGGCTGGGGGCCGGGGGCCAGGGGCCAGGGGCCAGCTGGAACGAGCCACTCCTTAGGTTCGTTGCGCACAACGCAGCAGGGCCCGAAACTGATTTGTGAAGCGGATCGAGGTGCGCGCCCTGCGCTGTGCGCAGTTGTTAGAATGGAGCTTCACTATGCCAGTTACAGGTGCGGGATTAGAGGGGATCGTCGCGACCGAATCGCGGCTGTGTTTTATCGACGGCGACGCGGGATTGCTCAGCTACCAGGGCTTCCGCATCGAGACGCTGGCGGAACATGCCACGTTCGAGGAAACCGTCTATTTGCTATGGCACGGGCGGCTGCCTAAGCAATCCGAGCTCGATGCGCTGAAGGCCGCGCTGGTGGCAAACCGCGCGATACCGGCGGAAGTCGAAGCGTTCCTCAAGAGTGTTCCGAAAGCCTCGCCGATGCATGTGTTGCGTACGGCCGTTTCGATGTTGGCTCTGGCGGATCCCGATCCCAACAACGTGCAGGCGGAACCGGCGGCGCAGAAGGCCGTTAAGCTAATGGCGCAGACGGCGACCATCGTCACCACCTTCGATCGGTTGCGCAAGGGGCAACCCGTTGTGGCTGGTGATTCCAGACTGGGCTTCGCCGCGAACTTTCTCTACACGCTGACGGGTAAAAAGCCGGATGAAGTGATGTCACGAGCCTTCGATGTCGCGCTGATCCTGCACGCCGAACACGAGCTGAACGCGTCAACCTTCGCGGCGCGGGTGACGGCTGCCACGCTTTCCGATATCTACTCGGCTGTGACAGCCGCGATCGGAGCATTGCGAGGTCCGCTGCACGGCGGGGCCAACGAAGACGTGATCAAACTGCTGCTTGAAGCCGGCACGGCAGACAAAGCGCTGGAGATGATCAAGAACAAACTGGCCAACAAGGTCAAGATTCCGGGATTTGGGCATCGTGTGTATCACACGCTGGACCCGCGCGCGACCAGCCTGAAGGGTATGGCCGAAGAGCTGGGCAAGCGCACGGGCCACGAAGAGCTGTATCAGATCTCGAAACAGATCGAGCAGTACATCAAAGAAGCCAAGAATCTGAACGCCAACGTCGATTTCTACTCGGCTTCGACCTATTACTCGCTGGGGATTCCGGTGGATCTGTTCACGCCGATTTTCGCGGTGAGCAGGATGTCGGGCTGGACGGCGCATATTCTGGAGCAGTACGCCAACAACCGGCTGATCCGGCCGCGGGCGGAGTACCTGGGTCCAGCGGTCGGGCAGAAGTGGATCCCGATCGGAGAGCGGAGCTAAAAGCTCCGCGCAGGTCTGGAGACCTGCCCTACGAACATGTACGATCTCGGATATTTTCGGAACAACATCGGCAGCATTGCCGCAAGGCTGGCGGATCGCGGATTCACCGTGGACATGGAAGCATTCCGCGAGCTGGACAGCCAGCGGCGGGCGGCTCTGGCGGAATCGGAAAAACTGAAGGCGCAACGCAATGCCGAGTCCCAGGAAATCGGCAAGCTGAAGAAGACCGGCGCGGATACGGCCGACATGCAGCAGCGGGTCCGCGAAATGGGCGAGCTGATCAGCAAGCTGGACGGCGAGGCGGCGGCGCTGGACGAGCAGTTCGGCCAGCTGATGGCGGGGATCCCGAATACGCCGCACGAATCGGTGCCGGCGGGGAAGAGCGCGGCCGATAACGTCGAGGTCCGCCGGTGGGGCACGCCGCCGACGTTTGCATTCACACCGAAGGCGCACTGGGACCTGGGGCCGGAGCTGGGAATCCTGGACTTCGACCGGGCGGCGAAGATCACCGGGGCGAGGTTCGCCGTGTACATGGGATTGGGCGCGAAGCTGGAGCGTGCGCTCATCAATTTCATGCTGGATGTGCACACCCAAGAGCACGGCTACGCCGAGGTGCTGCCGCCGTTCATGGCGAACAAAGACAGCTTCTACGGGACCGGGCAGCTACCCAAGTTCGAGGCGGATCTGTTCAAGCTGGAAGGAACCGATTACTACCTGGTGCCGACGGCCGAGGTCCCGGTAACGAACCTGTATCGCAACGAAACCCTGGACATGGATGCGCTGCCGATCAAACTGACGGCGTATACGCCGTGCTTCCGGAGCGAAGCGGGCTCGTACGGGCGCGACGTGCGCGGGATCATCCGGCAGCATCAGTTCCAGAAAGTGGAGCTGGTGAAATTCTCACGGCCAGAGTCGAGCTACGAAGAGCTGGAATCGCTGACGCGGGATGCGGAAGACATTTTGCAGCGGCTCGGCTTGGCGTATCGGACGGTAGTGCTGTCGACGGGGGATATCGGGTTCAGCTCGGCCAAGACTTACGACATCGAAGTGTGGCTGCCGGGGCTGAACGATTACAAAGAGATTTCCTCGTGCTCGAACTTCGAGGCGTTTCAGGCCCGCAGGGCACAGATTCGCGGGAAATCAGCGAAAGGCAAGACCGAGTTCGTTCACACACTCAACGGAAGCGGCCTGGCGGTGGGGCGGACCTGGCTGGCGATCATCGAGAATTACCAGCAGGCGGATGGCAGCGTGGTGGTGCCCGAAGTCTTGCGCCCGTACATGGGCGTGGACGTCATTCGCGGCTGCAAATAACCTCTATCTCGCGTTGAATCCGGGCGTTGGATCATTGACTCCCACTGTCTGCGCGCATTTGCCTCGACACTGAGTCCGACGGGAGGCGAGTCGGATGCTGAGTTGGAGAAGGCTGGCGCTGCTGGTGGCGGGCGCTATTGGAACAGCGGCGGGACAACCGGCGCTGACGTCGGTCCAGGATGTTCTCTACCGCGCGGACGGCGCGCGGTTCACCGGAACGATGTTCATCAGATACAACAGCTTCCTGGCGGGCGATACATCCAATATCGCCACGGCGAACCTGACGCTACCGATCGTAAACGGGGTGCTGCGCGTGCAATTGGTCCCGACCACTACGGCATCGGCTGGAGCGCAGTACGCGGTGACGTACAACAGTCAGGGCATTGACCAGTTCACGGAGATCTGGGCCGTACCGCCCAGCACGATCTCGCTGCGAGTGCGCGATGTGCGGGTTTCGTCGGGAACTGTGATCGGGCCGCCTCCGATTATCAGTCCAGTACAGATTGCCGACGTCGTGGGTTTATCGAACGAGCTTGCGGTGCGTCCGATGAAAGGCGTGGGGTTCGGGATCGGGCGGGCGGCGGTGATCAATCAAGCCGGGCAGCTGGATGCAGCTTCGGGGAACCTGGGAGATTGCGTGCGGGTCGACGGCAGTTCAGGTCCGTGCGGGGGAGGAGGAGGGGGCGTGGGAGGAAGCTTCGCCGATGGGGAGGTTCCAAGCGGGACCGTGAACGGAGTGAACACAGTGTTCACGCTGGCAGCAACACCGTCGCCGGCTGGGAGCCTGGAGCTGTACCGGAACGGGCTTCTGATGCGGCAGGGCTCGGATTATCAGATCAACACCAATACGATCACCTTCTTCGTAGGGTCGATCCCAAAAACCGGGGACCTGCTGGTGGCGAGCTACCGGTTCGCGAATCCGAATGATCCGCTGAGCTCGCTCGCGTCGCCGCAGGTGGTGTGCAGCAGCACCGGATCGAGCACCACGGGCACCGCCCTGATCGAGTTGGGTAGTTGCACGATTCCCGCCGGTTTACTGGGTGCCGGAGACCGGCTGGAAGTCCAGTTTCAATACGGACACGTGGGGACCACGACTGGTTTCACCGGTGAGGTGCAGATGGGTGGGACCACAGTCGCAACACGAGCAGGAGACCCGACCGAAGGTTTGCTGGCCGGGCACACCAGCTTCGGGATCTACGGGAGCGGCCAGGCGTGGGACACCCAGACCTGGGGAATCGGACTGAGTTCGGCGGTGAATGCTGGCACAGCGAGCGAGAATACGTCACAAGCGGTCCGGGTTAGCCTGCTGGGGCAAATGGCGGGGACGACCTCGGACTCAGTGTTTTTGCGTAACTTCACCGTAATCCGATATCCAGCCCAGGCAAATCCCTAAGGAGAATCGCGGAGTCGCGGTGCCTTGCAAAAACTCTAATACACATGCATAAGGGTTTTGCCGTGCTTTAGTTACGGTCAATTCATTCTTGCCCTTGCGGACAGAATGCTCCACTATGGAACCTGACGCCGCGAGAACATCATGATGACCATGGGGACCATACACCGGTGGGCGAGGCGCCTCTGGGTTGATCAACGCGGGCAGGACATGATCGAGTACGCCTTGGTAAGTGCCCTGGTGGTGGTTCTTGGTAGCGAGCGGGCTGGCGCCGTGGGTGGGGCCGACGCTCAGCCAGATTTTTTCCAGAGTCGGGTCCGTGTTGAGTAAGACGCCCTAGAACAGAGCTTTTCTGCGAAAACGCCAGACTATCGGCGATTCGAACGAACAGAGCCGCGCCTGCCATAGCGCGGCTCATTTTTTTCTTATCTTGGCAGGCGACAAGATCGCCTGCCCTACCTTCAGAGTTATTGAGGAAAGGCTGTAGGGATGGCGAGGCTGATGGGAGAGCCGTCGAGAGCCTTCAAGAACTCCACCAGATCCGACTTCTGCCCGGCAGTAAGATTCAGCTTCTTGATCTTCTCGTCCAGGTTCTTGTTGGGCGTGCCACCCTTGTCGTAGAAGTCGACCACTTCATCCAGCGTTTTCAGGCTCCCGTCATGCATGTACGGAGCCGTCTTCGTGATATCGCGAAGAGTGGGAGTCTTGAATTTGCCCCAATCCACAGGATCCTTGGTGACCTCGAAGCGTCCGATATCGGGATTAGGTTTATCCGTGCCGATGCCGAGGTTGACGTACGCATTCGCAGTGAAGTTCACACCCTCGTGGCACTGATCGCACTTGGCCTTGTTGAAGTAGACGTCCATGCCGCGAACTTGCGCAGGGGTCATCGCCGTTTTCTTCCCGGACTTGTAACGATCGTAGGCGGATTTGCCTGAGAGCAGGGTGCGCTCAAAGGTCGCGATGGCCTTGGCGACGGCGTCGATGGTGATGTCGGGAGAGCCGAAGGCTTTTTGGAACAGCGGGCGATAGCCCTGAATGCCACTCAGCTTCGCGGCCATGGCCTCGTGGGTGTTGTCCATCTCGATGGGATTCGCGATGGGTCCCTTGGCCTGATCTTCCAGAGTGGGTGCGCGGCCGTCCCAGAACTGCGCAAGGCTATAGGCCCGGTTGATGACGGTGGGAGCGCTACGCCCGCCTTTTTGTCCTCGGATGCCGGTGGAGACAGGGGCGCCGTCGGTGAATCATTTTTCGGGGATGTGACAAGTAGTGCAGGAAACCGTGTTGTCCGCGGACAGGCGCTTGTCGAAATAGAGGAGCCGTCCGAGGTCGACTTTGGCGGCGGAATAAGGATTATCGGCGGGCCACGGAATGGGCAACAAGCCCAGAGGAGCCTTTTGCGCCGATGCCACCCCGGCTATCAACTATGACGGCGACGGCAGCCTTACTTCTTGAGGAATCCACGCACGTAGAGGGCGTTGAAGCCGTTGACGGACGATGCGGTGCCGGTAACTTCCATGATGTGACCGGCATGATCGATGGCCGCCTGGCGGAAAACTCCCATGCCGTCACGGCGCGGATCGTGCTCTTCTTCCATGAGCATATAGAGTCCGCCGTCTTCCGTCAGCAGGCCGATCGGCTGGTTGTTGCGGAAACACTTTTGGGCGCAATCGCGGTGCTTGTCGCCGTGTTTGCCGACTTCGAGGTAACAGGAGAAGTCGACGATTTCACCGACCACGGTTTTCACGGCACCCGGATTCGGCTTGCCGTCGACAGAGGCGCCGAGCGTGGTGGCGCTCCATGGATCGGCCGATTTTTCGCCGAGTTTGCCCATGGGCTGCTTGTAGGTGCCGCCATCGGCAGCGGGGGTCATTTGTGGCTGGAGGATTTTGGACTTGCCAGCCTTGGTCTGAGCAAACATGGTCAGGGCCAGCGCGAGCAGGGCCAGAAGACTGAGAAGACTGGTGGTTAGTTTCGCCATGCAGATAGTTTAACTGTCTTTGCAGTCGCGCACAACGCAGCGGGGCTCGGTGTCTAGTGTTGTCGGCGTGCTCGCCCCGCGCTGTGCGCTCTGTCAGGCGACCAGATCGGTTGCCTTGCTAACATAAAACTTTCCCTTCATGTTACGTTTCGAAACGGCAGGAGAGTCGCACGGCGAATGCCTGGTGGCCACGCTGACGGGGCTCCCGGCGGGAGTTCCGGTGTCCCTGGACGTGATTAATCGCGACCTGTGGCGTCGCCAGCAAGGCTTCGGGCGCGGCGGCCGGATGAAGATCGAGATGGACCGGGCGCACATTGTGAGCGGGGTGCGGCACTCGAAGACCATCGGGTCGCCGGTGGCCGTTGTGATCGACAATGCGGACTGGAAGAACTGGACCGAAGCGCTTCCGGTGGAAGATTTCGCGGGATCCGAAGAGAAGCTGAAGAAGCTGACGCGGCCAAGGCCCGGTCATGCGGATCTGGCAGGCGCGCTCAAGTACAATTTTCACGATGCCCGCTATGTGCTGGAGCGCGCGAGCGCGCGCGAAACCACGGCTCGCGTAGCCGTAGGAGCGCTGGCGAAGGCATTTCTGGGAGAACTGGGGATCGGGGTACTGAGCCACGTGATCGCTGTGGGGCACGAAAGATCGGATCGTGCTGTGACGTGGGAAGAATTGGTGGCGCTCAACCAGCGCGGCGAGGTCCTGCTGAATTGCGTGGATGCCGAAGCGGAGCAACGGATGAAGGGCGTAGTGGATCAGATCTACAAGACCGGGGATACCGTAGGCGGCGTATTTGAAGTGGTCGCGCATGGCGTTCCGCCGGGACTGGGATCGCATATCACCTGGGATTCGCGGCTGGACGGGAAGCTCGCACAGGCAATCGTTTCGTTACAAGCGGTGAAGGGCGTGGAGATCGGGTTCGCGGCCGAGGGCGCGGCGGCATTCGGATCGAAAGTTCAGGACACCATCCATTACAGCGGCGAGCAACACAAGTTCACGCGCGGCGCGAATCGCGCCGGAGGCCTGGAGGGCGGGATCACCAACGGCGAGGACGTGGTGGTGCGGGGACTTCTCAAGCCGATTTCGACGCTGCGGAGACCGCTGGAGAGTGTGGATTTCGAGACTCGGGAAGCGGTCGCGGCGGCTTACGAGCGGAGCGATGTATGTGTGGTGCCGGCCGCAGGCGTCGGCGGCGAGGCGATGGTGGCGCTGGTGCTGGCGCAGGCGGCGCTCGAGAAGTTCGGCGGGGATTCGATGATGGAAACGAAACGGAATTACCAGGGATATCTCGAACAGGTGAAGAATTTCTGAATCATGGTTTATCCGATTGTGAGGTACGGGCAGCCGGTGCTGGAGAAAAAGTCGGCGGACATCACGGAGTTCGATACACCGGACTTGCACAAGCTGGTGGAGGACATGTTTGAGTCGATGTACGCGGCCAAGGGCGTGGGTCTAGCGGCGCCACAGATCGGCGTCAGCAAGCGGATCGCGGTCATCGATACAACCGTGGGCGAAGATGCAGGACAAAAGCTGGTGCTGATCAATCCCGAGATCATCGGCAAGGAGGGGTCGCAGAGCGGCGAAGAGGGCTGCCTGAGCCTGCCGACGTTTCGGGAGACCGTAACGCGAGCGAAGAAAGTGACCGTGCGCGCGTTCGACGCCACCGGGAAGGCGTTCGAGATGACCGGGGAGGATCTTCTCGCCCGGGCATTCCTGCACGAGACGGATCACTTGAATGGGACGCTGTATATAACCCACATCAGCCCGCTGAAGCGCGATCTGATCCGTCGAAAAGTGCGGAAGCTGCAGAAGGCGAATGAATGGGGGTGACCCAGGCGCCAGGGGCCAGGGGCCAGGGGCCAGCATGAGGCTGGTGTTCATGGGTACGCCGGTTTTCGCGGTGCCGACGCTGGAGCGCATCGTGGCAGTGGGACACGAGGTAATCGCCGTGTTCACGCAGCCGGATCGGCCAAAGGGGCGAGGACAGAAAGATGCAATGCCGCCGGTGAAGGAAGCGGCGCTGCGGCTGGGCTTGCCTGTCCGTCAGCCGGAGCGAGTGCGGCGGCCGGAAGTGGTCGAGCAACTGCGGGCGCTGGCTCCGGAAGCGATGGTGGTGGTGGGGTACGGACAGATTATTCCTCAAGCGATTCTCGACATTCCGCCGAAGGGGATCATCAACGTTCACGCGTCGCTGCTGCCGAAGTACCGCGGTGCCGCGCCGATCCAGTGGGCCATCGCGCGCGGAGAAACGCGCACCGGCGTGACGACGATGAAGATCGACGCGGGTCTGGATACCGGCGACACGCTGCTGAAGTGGGAGACGGAGATCGGGCCCGAGGAGACCGCGGTGGAGTTGGGCGAGAGGCTGGCGGTCGCGGGCGCTGATTTACTGGTGCGGACGCTGGAAGAGTTGCCGACGATCGTGCCCGAGAAGCAGGATGAGACCCGGGCGTCGTATGCTCCGATATTGAAAAAGGAAGATGGGCGGATCGACTGGTCGATGAGTGCGGGAGAGATCGTGAATCGCGTACGGGGGCTGGTGCCGTGGCCGGGATGCTATGGATCGCTACGTGGGCAGCGGTTTCACATTTGGAAGGCGAAACAGGCTGAAGGCTCGTTTCAGGCCGGCCACCTGGAGGTGGTTGGGAAAAAGCTGTACGCGGGATGCAAGGGAGGAGCGATTGAATTGCTGGAGGTCCAGCTTGAGGGGAAGAAACGGATGACGGGAGCAGCTTTTCTGAACGGATTCTCGCTGAGCGAGCAAGAGGTACTGGCATGAGTCTGGGCACAATTTTGCCGGCGGGGTTTCGATATGCTGCGGCCTACGCGGGGATCCGCAAAGTGGCCAAGGACGACCTGGCGCTGATTGTGTCGGATACACCGGCGTCGGCGGCGGCTGTCTTTACAAAAAACCTGGTGGTAGCCGCGCCCGTGGAGCTGGCGCGACGGAATCTGCGGGAATCGCGAGGACGAGTGCGGGCATGGCTGATCAATGCGGGCAACGCCAATTGCGCGACGCGTACGGGCGAGCGGGTGGCCTTGGAATGCGTGCGGTCGGTCGCAAAGACGCTGGGAGTCCAGGAGCAGGAGGTCCTGCCGGCGTCGACCGGCGTGATCGGAGTGGAGATGAACGCGCGGCTGATTGTGGACACAATTCCGGAGCTGGCGGCGGCGCTGCGTCCGGATTCGTTCGACGCGGTAGCGGCCGCGATCATGACCACGGACACGCGGGCCAAGACGGCGTTCGCGAAGATGAAACGCGCGACAGTGGCGGGCATGGCGAAGGGTTCGGGCATGATTCATCCGCGCATGGCGACGACGCTCGGGTTCGTGATGACGGACGCGGTCGCATCGCCGGCGGAGCTGCGCGCGGCGCTGAAGAAGGCGATCGGAGTGTCGTTCAATCGCATATCGGTGGACGGAGACACTTCGACCAACGACGTCGTCGCCGTGCTGGCCAACGGCGCGTCGGGATTCAAGCCGGGAGCGCGGGCTCTCGAAGGGGGGCTTACCGAAGTACTGGAATCGCTGGCGAAGCAAATCGCGCGCGACGGCGAGGGCGCGCGGAAACTGGTGACCATCGATGTAGAAGGGACCGCAACGGAGCGCGAAGCCGAAACCATTGCGCGGACGATCGCCAATTCGCCGCTGGTGAAGACGGCGATCGCCGGGTCGGATCCGAACTGGGGACGCGTGCTCGCTGCAGCGGGGTACTCGGGGGTGAGGTTCGATCCACGAAAGACGGACATCTTCATGCAGGGGATGGCGGTGTGCCGGGGCGGGCTCGCCGCGGCTTTTTCGGAAGCGGAATTGACGCGAAAGCTGGACGAGAGCGAGTGTCTGATCCGGTTCGTGATTCGCGGCGGAGGCAAGGGGCGGGCGCGATTCTGGACCTGCGATCTGACGGAAGAGTACATCCGGATTAATGCGAGTTACAGGACTTGATATATAAGCTGCTGGTTGGTTCCCTCCTCGCCGCGTCGCTGACGGCAGCCGGACAGAATCGGCCGCCGGAGCAGATGGAGGTTTTTCGCGCGGTATCGGAGGCCTTGGCGAATCGCGATGCCGATGCGTTCCTCGATCAGTTCGACCGGCAAATGCCGCAATACGAAAAGCTGCGTGACGAAATCCAGGACTTGTTCGGGCTGACGCAGGAGATCGGATCGACGGTCGATGTCATTACCGATGAAGGCAGCGAGCAGAAACGGGCCCTGGAGCTGGACTGGCTGCTGAAAATCGACAATGAGAAGCCCCGACGACAGATCGTGAAGTGCCATGTCGAGAAGCAGGGGAAGAAGTGGAAAATCACGTCGCTGGAGCCGGTGGATTTTTTTCAGAAGTAAGGGCCAGTTCCATGGGCATGGCGAGCGGGGGCTCAATCAGGAAGTTGAGTTCGGCCATGCGCGCGATGGCGGCGCGGATGGAGGCTTCCGTAGTCGGCTGAACGGTGATCACGAAGGGCAGATCGCGCCAGTTGGAGTGGGGCAACTGAAGCACGGCGTCAATCGAAACATTCTCAGCAGCCAGAGCCGCGGCAAGCTGCGCGATGATTCCGGGGCGATCGTGCACGCGGAAGCGCAAGAAGTAGGCAGATTCGTGCAGCGTTACCGAAATCGGCGTATATTCGCCGAGGCGGGCATGCGCGAACGGTGAGACGCGCTGCGGACCGCCATAGCGGATTTCGCGCGCTACCCGCATCAGGTCGCTGGCCACTGCGACGCCGGTGGGATGGGGTCCGGCTCCACGGCCATAGTAGAACGTATCCGCGCCAAATTTCCCTCTCACCCAAACTGCGTTATAGGCTCCGCGGACGCTGGCGAGAATGGTCGATTGCGGGATCAGCGAAGGCCGCACCGAGAGAATCACACCGTTGGGCGTCTGGCGGGCGGCACAGATCAGACGGATGGTGTGATGCAACTGGTGGGCGTATTCGAAATCGATGGGGGTGATGCGCCGGATGCCTTCAGTGAAGATATCGGAAGGAACGATGCGCTCGCCGAAGGCCAACGCCGCAAGGATGGCGAGCTTGGAGCGGGCATCGAAGCCGTCGACGTCGGCGGAGGGATCGGCTTCGGCATAACCGGCGCGCTGGGCTTCCGCCAAGACTTGCTCAAAGCTGGAGCCGTGCTGCTCAATGGCGGTAAGGATATAGTTGCAGGTGCCGTTGAGGATGCCGTAAAGCGTCATGATGCGATCGGCGGCGATGCCCTCGCGCAAGACGCTATGGATAGGGATACCGCCTGCGACGCTGGCTTCCATGGCGATATTCACGCCGGCGGCGATGGCCTGATCCCAGAGGCCGGAGCCGGCCAGGGCCATCAGCTCTTTGTTGGCGGTAACCACCGACTTCTTATGGGCGATGGCGGTCTCGATGATCTCGCGCGCGACGCCGGTCCCGCCCACCAGTTCGGCGACGATGTGTACATCAGGATGCTTCACCACTTCACTCCAGTGGGTGGTGCGGTGGGCGGAGGCAAACGCCGCGGGAACATGCCGCTGGGCCACGCCGCGGCTGCAAATGGCAACGACAGAGAGCGGGAAACCGAGCTTCTGTGCGATCAACTCGTGGTTTTCCGCGAGGACGTCCAAGGTCCCGAGGCCGACGTTTCCGAGACCGATGATGCCTATGTTGACGGGCTGCATTAGAGGTTGAAACTCTATGATCGCTCACAACGCGCCGCTGCTTCACACACCTATTTGATGACCAGCTTGAAGTCGACCACCAACACGAGGGACTCGGGGGTGACGCGGATCCCGGTCAGGTCCAGATCCTTGAGTTCTTGCTGGTACACGGCGCCCGAGGAAGCGGGCTGCTCGAGAAGACGGCGAGCCTGGTCGCGGATGTCGATCTTAAAATCCTGGTCGAAGCTGCGCATCATGGCCGAGCGGACGCGGCGGATGTAGTAAGAGTCCTTGGGCGTGCTCACCTGCGTGTCCTGAAACGCGATAGCGCCCTTGCGCGGCACGGGTACGGCGGTGATGGTGAGATCGAACGAATCGCCCACGCCGACGCAGCGGCTGAACAGGTCCATCGCGGAACGCCCGCTGAAACGGGCGGCCACCTGGAGACGCCCTGCCGCCGGACTCAATTTCGGCGCTTCCAGATAAGCGTACTGGCACTTCGCGGATTGGTTGCCCCGAACGTAGCGGCGGCCTTCCTGCGTAAACATTTGCGCGGCCACCATGCGCTCCAGCGCGGAGTAGTGGATCTCGAGATCGGCGGGAAACGCCTGCGCAGCGAATGTTATCAAGACTACTAAACGGAGCATGTAACATTAGTAAGTATGAGGTATCTGAGCCTGTTTTTGCTCACAGTCTGTATCCTGCTGGGGCAGCGATCTCTCCCGAAAGACGAGCCCGACGTGAAGCTGCCCAACGGGAAATCGCAGAAGGATGAAATCATCCGGGTGGATTACGAGCGGAACCTGAAGGACGCCGGGGACCTGGCGCGCCTGGCGGAGGAGATCAAAGACGACTTGGAAAAGGGCGATCGTTATTTGGTTTCCACGAAGACCTTGAAGAAACTGGATGACGTCGAGAAGCTTTCGAAGGATATCCGGCAACGGTTACGCCGCAATTAGCTCCACGTGTTACGCTGAAACGTTTACCCTATGAGTCCCACCCGCGAGAAAAGCCAGTTGATGAGCGCCTCCGAAATTGACCGGACGCTGGTCCGGCTGGCCCACGAAATCCTGGAAAAGACCAAGAATCACGATGATTTGGTGTTCATCGGCGTCCGCCGGCGGGGTGTGCCTCTGGCGCAGAGGCTGGCTGCCAAGATTGAAGCGATCGAGGGACGCAAGGTGCCCGTCGGGATTTTGGACATCCAACTCTACCGGGACGATCTGTCGACGGTCGGGAACCAACCGGTGGTGAGCGCCACGGATATCCCGTTCCCCGTAGCAGGCAAAGACGTGATCCTGACGGACGACGTCCTGTACACCGGACGCACAACGCGGTCGGCGCTGGACGCGCTGTTCGATCACGGCCGGCCGGCACGCGTACAGTTGCTGGTGCTGATCGACCGCGGCCATCGCGAGCTCCCGATCGAGGCGCGCTACATCGGGCGCACGATCCAAACGGCGGCGAACGAGATTATCGAGGTCAAGTTTCAAGAAATTGACGGGATGGAAAAGGTTCTGCTAACGGAAAAGGCGGGCTGACGTGGGCCAAGGGCTGCTAGGGATCGAAGCACTATCGCGCGAGGAGATCCAAGCGATTTTGGACCGGGCCAAGGATTTTCAGCCGCGCAATGGGCAGAGCTTTCGGAAGTATGACCTGCTGCGCGACCGGATGGTGGTGAACCTGTTCTTCGAAGCATCTACGCGCACGCGCACTAGCTTCGAGATTGCGGCCAAGCGCCTGGGAGCCGATTCGGTTTCGATTACAGCGCAGGCATCCAGCGTCTCCAAGGGTGAGTCCCTGGTGGACACGCTGAATACCCTTGCGGCGATGCGTCCGAACGCCATCATCATGCGGCACGCGGCGTCGGGTGCGCCGCATTTTCTGCAGCGCCACTTGGGGATTCCGATCATCAACGCCGGCGACGGGACGCACGAGCATCCGACCCAGGCGCTATTGGATGCCCGGACCATTCTAGATCGGGGCGCGAAGCTCGAAGGCTTGCGCGTGGCGATCATCGGAGACATCGCGCATAGCCGCGTGGCCCGGTCGAACGTGTACCTGCTGTCCAAGTTCGGGGCCGATATCGTGCTGTGCGGTCCGGCCTCGCTGTTGCCCGAAGCCTTGAAGCAGATCGCCCCGGGCGTGACGCTGACCACCAGCATGGACCAGGCGATCCGGGACGCCGACGTCATCATGATGCTGCGCGTCCAACTGGAACGGCAACACGAGCCGGGGTTTTCGGCGAGCGAATACTTTCAGTTCTACGGGCTGCGCCTGGAGCACCTGAAATTGGCCCGGCCGGACGCCATTGTGATGCATCCTGGTCCGATCAACCGCGGACGCGAGATTTCCTCAGAGGCGGCGGATTCACAGCGGTCGGTGATTCTGAACCAGGTGGAAAACGGGATCGCGGTGCGGATGGCCGTGCTGGAGCGCGTGATGGCGGGAAAGAAAACCGATGGCGCGACTGCTCATTAAGAACGGCCGGGTGATCGATCCGGCGTCGCGTCACGACAGCGTGGCGGATGTGTGGATCGAGGACGGCGTCATCAAGGGCGTCGGCGCAGGCCTGCAGGCGGCAGGCTCAGATGTGTTCGACGCGACCGGTCTGATCGTGGCGCCGGGCTTCATCGACATGCACGTGCACCTGCGCGAGCCAGGCTTCGAACATGCCGAAACGATCGAGACCGGATCGCGCGCGGCGGCCGCGGGCGGGTTCACCTCGGTATGTCCCATGCCCAACACCAAGCCGGTGAACGATAACGCCACCGTCACCAGCTACATGATCGAGAAGGCACGGAGGCACGCGGTGGTCAACGTGTTCCCGATCGGCGCGATCACCAAGGGCAGTGCGGGCGAGGAATTAGCCGCCATCGGGTCCATGAAGCAGGCCGGCGCGGTGGCCATTTCCGACGACGGGCGTCCGGTGATGAACGCGCGCGTAATGCGAAGGGCGATGGAGTTTGCATGCAGCCTGGGAATCCCGGTGATCAACCACTGCGAGGATCTGCACCTGAGCGCGGGCGGGGACATGCATGAGGGGGCCGAGTCGGTGCGCCTGGGCCTGCGGGGTATTCCCGGATGTTCGGAAGACGTGATGGTGGCGCGCGACATTCTGCTAACGGAGGTGACCGGCGCGCGCTATCACGTGGCGCATATTTCCTCGCGACACTCGGTGGAGATGGTGCAATTCGCCAAATCGAAGGGCCTGGCGGTGACGGCCGAGGCGACGCCGCATCATCTGGCGCTGGCCGATCGTGACATGAAGCCTTACGACAGCAACTATAAGATGAAGCCGCCGCTGCGCGGATCGTGCGACGTCACGGCGGTGCTCGAGGGCATCGTGAACGGCGCGATAGACGCGATCGCCACCGATCACGCGCCTCATCCGGGCAGCGAGAAGATGCAGGAGTTCGAGAGCTGTCCGTTCGGGATTCTGGGCCTGGAAACGGCCATCGGCGTCTCGTTGGAGCAGCTGGTGCATCCTGGGAAGATCGGTATCGGTAGGTTAGTCGAGCTGTTCACGACCGGGCCGGCGCGGATTCTGGGGATCGATCGCGGGACGCTGGCGGCGGGCGGACCGGCCGACGTGACGGTCTTCTCCACGGATCGCGAATGGACCTACGATGTGAACAAGTCGTTTTCCAAGAGCCGGAATTCTCCGTTCGATGGGAAGAAGTTCAAAGGTGGTCCCGTGGCGACGGTGGTGGCGGGCGAAGTAGTGTGGCGGGCCTGAATATGAGGACTACGGTAGACATTCCAGATGCGGTGCTTGAAAGGGCACGCATTCGAGCCGCTGAGTTGGGGATCTCTCTGAAGAAGTTCGTCGCAGAAGCCGTAACGGAAAAAGTAGCAGACGGTCCAGCGATTCACACCAAGAAATCGACGTTTGCGCCTCTTGCGGGGAAGCGGGGCTAAAAGCCCCGCGCAGGCTGAAAGCCCGCCCCACAGGTGCCCAAAGTCATGAGCCAGTTGGATCTAGGGCTTTCGCTTCGGAGTTCGACGTTTCCCTATTCCTCTACCAGCAAGAAAAGAATCTCGCGCTCGAACACAGATACAGTCCAGGAACCCTTTATCAATGAACTCCTGTCGAACTCGCTTGACTTCAGCCTCGCTCCCTATTCCGTAAGCCAGTTTTTGTCGCTTGCCCTTAGCAAACTCCTTACGTCCCCATACTTCGTATTTGGCCATGGTGTTTCTGAGGACTACAAACCTGCGCCACCTCTACACGTCGCGCACGAGCAGATCGACCGCAGATAGTCGAACGAATAGATCCCCGAGCCGTGTCCGTCGCTCCAATCGATGCGGATGGCGTAGCCACCCACCGGCTCCACGTTCAGCATCTTGAGCGTAGGTGTGAACATCTTGAAGGGGTCGGCGGGCTTAGGCGCGGCATAGTTGGTCTTCTGCGGCGCGGTGCCGTGCGCGCCGGTGCAAGTGGCGCAGGGGCACTCGTCGCGCAGGTAACCCAGTTCGTAATCGCTATGATGGCCATCTTTCCAATCGATCTTGATGCCCTTCGACTTGGAAATGGCGATGTGCTCGGGTTCAGGTGCGTTCATTCACTCGTTCGATGTCGCGGACGCCGGAGATGCGGCGGATCGCCGAGACCACCCGTTCCAGCTGCCGTTTGTCCTTGACTTCCAGGGTCATGTCGATTACGGCGCCGCCGTCGCTCTCGCCGCCGTGGGTTTCCAGGCTCAGGATGTTGGTCTGCTCGTTGAACAAAGCGGTGGTGATCTGGCTCAGCATACCCGGGCGATCCTCGGTTCGGACCAGAAGCTTCACCGGGAAGGCGCGGGTTTCGGCGCGCGCCCACTCGACCTCGATCTTGCGCTCCGCGTCGTACATCAGGTTCTGGACATTGCTGCAGTTGACCGAATGCACCGCGATGCCCTTCCCGCGCGTCACATAGCCCACGATGGGCTCGCCGCGGATAGGGTTGCAACACTTGGCGCGATAGGTCATCAGGTCGTCGATACCTTTCACCTGGACGACCAGATCCCGGTCGTCACCGACGCGCGCGGCGGCCGGACGTTCCAGAGCCGGCGCGGCGGGTTCGGAAGGTTCCGCGGGCACCAGTTCCGGCGCAAGTTTCTGCAGGACTTGGCGCGCGGAGTATTTTCCGTACCCCAGAGCCGCGTGGAGATCCTCCATCTTGGAACACCCATAATCCGACGCCACGGCGTCGAGCTGGTTCCTGGATACGCGTCCGAGCTGGACACCTAGGCGGCGCGCTTCGCGCTCCAGGGACTTCTCCCCGATTTCGATGGCCTTGGCGCGCTCGGTGGTATTGATGACGTGCCTGATCTTGTTGCGCGCGCGCGAGGTTTTCACCACCGCCAGCCAGTCCTTGCTGGGTAGGTGGCCGGTCTGGGTCAGGATCTCGACTACGTCGCCGTTGCGCAGCGGGTGCTTGAGCTGCACGATGCGCCCGTTAACCTTGCCGCCCACGCAGGTGTTGCCGACGTCGGAATGGATGGCGTACGCGAAATCGATGGGGGTGGCGCCGCGCGGCAATGCGATCACCCGGCCTTTAGGAGTGAAGCAGTACACTTCCTCCGGATACAGATCCACTTTAAGGGTGGACATGAATTCGGCGGAATCGCGCATGTCGCGCTGCCATTCGACCAGCTGGCGAAGCCAGGAGATGCGCTGATCGTCATCGGCGGGACCGCGGCGGCCCTCTTTGTACTTCCAGTGCGCCGCGATGCCCTCTTCGGCGATACGATGCATCTCGTCGGTACGGATCTGGACCTCGAAATGGCGGCCTTCGGGACCCATGACGGAGGTGTGCAGGGACTGGTATAAATTTGGCCTCGGGATGGCGATAAAATCCTTGATCCGGCCGGGGATGGGATGCCACTCATTGTGGATCACACCCAGAGCCGCGTAACAGTTCTTGACAGAATCGGTAATGATCCGCACAGCGAGAAGATCGTAGACCTGGTCCAGGACGATTTTCTGACGCTTGAGCTTTTGGAATACGGAGTAGGCGCGCTTCACGCGAGTGTCGACGCGTGCGGGAATCCCTTCGCGGGCCAGGTTGACCTCGACGATATGCTTCACCTGGTTTAGAAACGCTTCATTACCGGGGCGGGCTGCTTCAAATTCGCGCAGCAGGCCTTCGGAAGCTTCGGGCTCCAGGTACCGGAACGCCAGATCCTCCAGTTCGCTGCGGATCTTCCCCATGCCGAGGCGGTGGGCGATGGGCGCGTAGATATCCATGGTTTCCTGGGCAATGCGGAGCCGCTTTTCTTCCGGCAGCGAACCCAGCGTGCGCATATTATGCAGGCGGTCGGCCAGCTTGACCAGGATGACCCGGATATCGTTGACCATGGCCAGCAGCATCTTGCGGACGCTTTCGGCCTGGCGTTCTTCGCGCGAGGCCAGGTCGAGCTTGCTCAGCTTGGTGACCCCGTCGACGCAGCGGGCCACCTCGTCGCCGAACTCCTTGCGGACCTCTTCCAGAGTCGCGGAGGTGTCTTCGACCACATCGTGCAGGAGCCCGGTCTGGAGGCAGACCATGTCCATGTTCATGTCGGCGAGCTGGCGGGTGACCAGAAGCGGATGGGTCATGTAGGGCTCGCCTGAGACCCGCATCTGGCCGAGGTGGCGTTCGGAAGCGAAACGATAGGCGCGTTCCAGAGGGGCCAGATCCTCTTTGGGGCGGGTTTCCCGCAGATGTGCTTCGAGGCCGCGGTAAAGGGTCTCGACCGACGGAGGAGGCGTCGCTAGCGGCGCTACAGGAAGCGGGGCCGGCGGCGGAGCGGTATCGGTGGATTCCGGTGGCATCCAGTGATACCAGTGTATC
>JAIQFI010000078.1 GCA_020073345.1 Terriglobia bacterium | reverse complement strand
ATGTATGGTCCGCCGCCTGGATGCAAGCGAAAAATGAGAGGGACAGGGTTGGTTTGCGCAAATGTATACGGCCTTTTGTGGAGTAAGAGTACTCCGGGCCAGGATGGAATGCGCTGCGCTCTCTTCCCATTTAGCTACGCAGTCTTGGAAGACCGCTACCGGATTCGGGTTTAGAGAGCGCCGGTTTTGACCGTTGTGCCATCTCATTGTTCACCAGCAAACCTGGCAGGAAATCATAAACTCCTTGGTTGTAGTCGAACTCAAGCAGCGGCGACTGTGGAAGCCCGATAGGCTTCCCCGGTAGCCAGTACCGCCCAAGCGATGCGCGCCAATTTATTCGCTACCGCCACACCAGCCACGTGGCGATGGGTGCGTGCTGTAAGCTTTTCCAGCCATGCTCTCAGGCCAGGAGTCTGCTTGGTCTTCTGCTGCAACACGGCCCGCGCACATTGCACGAAGAGTTTTCGCAAATAGCGGTTCCCGCGTTTGCTGACGCCCAGTAGTTTTTGTTTGCCACCAGTGGAGTGTTCTCGTGGAACCACTCCCATCCAGGCTGCGAACTCTCGTCCCTTACGAAACGCAGCCCCGTTGCCGATCGCCGCGATCACTGCGGTGGCTGTCACCGGCCCGAGTCCCGGGACCTTCACCAGTCGTCGGCAGTCTTCGTTCTCAAGCGCAGTCCGCTCGATCAGCGCTTCGGCCTCCTCCAAGCGTTTGGCCATCTGGTCCAGCTCCAACTTCAGTTGCGCCAGCAGTAAGCGCGCTGCTCCCGACAGTTTTGCATCCGCGTCTTCCAGGATCCCAGGCAACGCAGCTTCTATATAGCGCCGTCCCTTGCGTACCGTGATTCCGCGTTCGAGCAGCAAGCCACGCATCTGGTTAATCACCGCCGTGCGACGTGACACCCAACGTTCGCGCACTCGATGTAGCGACTGCAGATCCAGTTGGTCGTCGCTCTTGATCGGCACGAAGCGCATCGTCGGCCGGCCCACGGCCTCCGCGATCGCCTCCGCATCGATGTAGTCACTCTTGTTGGTCTTCACGTACGGCTTCACGTACTGGGCAGGCATCAGACGGACCTCGTGTCCCTGTCTTTGCAGTAAACGGCCCAGGAAATGCGAGCCTCCGCAGGCTTCCATGCCAATCACATGGACTTTCCGGTTCGCGGTGAAACGTAGCAACTGCGCTCGCGAGAACTGTTTGCGTACGACTACCTCGCCACGCTCGCTCAGACCTACTACATGAAACTTCGTCTTACCTAAATCAATGCCGATCGTGTGAATCTTCATGAGATGCCTCCTTGTGATGTTTCGCCACCTTTCTTTGTGCCAGAAAGAGTGGCAAAAGTCTCCTCTGAGTCTCGTCCCGGCGGAGCCGCCCGTCGCTCGCCCAATAGGGCGACGGGCGGTGTAGCTGGGCACGAGACGACCTCGTTTCCCGGTGGTGAGTCCCCGAGCAGCGAGGCGGCGGACCATCCCATTAGCTATCTCCATCTAGGTCCCGCGCGGTAGCCTTCCGATATTGCTCCACAACGGTACCTTTGGCCTCGAAGGTGTCCGCGTTGCGGGGTACGCGGACCATCGGAGTACTGCTACGCGCCGCATAGGGGGTACTCCGACTATGACCCGAAGGATCAATGGTACGTAAGGGCGATAGACGGAGAGCCGCTTGTTCGGTTTAATTAAGATGTGATTCGCTGCCAGTCTTGCGACGGAATTCTCACGAAGGATGAGGAAGTCTGTTACCAGTGTGGCGATCCAGCTCCGGGGCATGCAAAGGCATGGAGTTCTTTCCCGCTGCTCGTTGCGGCGGGGTTGATCGTATCGCTCGGGCTCATTGCCTACTTGTTCTTGTCAAGCGCCACACCCTAGGCGATCCGCCTTGAGATCCTGGAACTCCAGCCATTCCAGCAACCTCCTTTACTTGATTCGTTTGAGTTGAGTGGCTCAACCGAAAGCTGCATAAAGGCCGGGGCTGTTGATCGGTGCACAGTGGATAACAGGATTCTACTCTTGTCGATCTTTCCTGCCTTTGGCGCCGTACTGCCTGGTCCATTGCGGTTCCCGTCATTCGTTTTTGTCTTTCACGGATGAGGCTGCTGCGGTGACAAAAAGGTGTCGGAGATGGTTTCGTCACGCCCAGATCTATTACATTCGACGGTGGAATTTGGGGCACGTGCGGAAAGGAATCCTTTCCGCACCGCGAGTGCCGTCAACCTGTGCGCTGAAGAAAAACCAGGAATATAGGTTTCTTGCCGCCTTCAGAACTTGGCTTGTACCGACACTCGAAGTAGCCGAGGCGTTAAAAGGGTCTGCGGCGTTCCGCCGGGCCCGCCGTTCCGGAACGTGCTGACCAGGCCTGTGAACGTATTTGTCCCCGATGTGCCTAGAGACTGCGTCTCCGTCAGCACCGCATGCGAATTGTTCACGTTGAACACGTCAATCTGGGGTGACAACGTCATATGCTCGCCGAGGCGGACCACCTTGCGGACGCCCAGATCCAGCTGTAACAGACGATCCAAATACCTGGATCCCGGCGCAACCAAAGGTATCGTCTCCGATGGGTTCGTCAGTTTCACTCCCGCTGGAAGTACCAGCGCACCCGGCGTGCAACCCGGAACGCTGCAATCGAACGGGTACCGGGTCGTGTTGGTGATGCCCCAATTGACGGCCTTGGACAGCTCGGGGGCGCTCTGCAGCGCCGCGCTCAACTCGATACCTTTCCATACCGGCACATTTCCTGCGAGCTTGAACTCCTGGCGGAAGGGGACCTGCACGTTCTGGCCGAGGTTTTGAAATAGCGACCCGGATTGATCGCAGAAACGGAAATTATTCGGGTCGTTTACGCTGTTCGTTAGCCCGCCGGGACTGGTTCCCACTAGAACGACACCGGCGCCCGATGCCGTGGCCGATGGAGTGCCGCCCGCATCGCAGGCAGTGTCGACGACGCGGTCGATCGTATATCCCGCGAAGAACACCGCGCGCTTCAGCCGCGCGTTGAGGCCGAACTCAAATCCGTTGTAAACGTTCCGGTTGGTGGATTGGTTGCCGTTGGTTTGATAGAAGTCGGGAGTGACTCCAAACTTGTTCGAATTCAGGTTATAGACGGTTATATGTTCGCCGTCGAGCGGGTTCACGATGGAGAATGGTGTCCAGTCGTTTACGGGATCAACAGCACGATTGATGGTCTTGGGGCGATTGTGCTCGGTGCGGCGAAGCCAGTTGAAGCTCACCGACATTCCGCGCGCGATCTGGTGCTGGACGCCGGCGCTGAGTTGGATGTTGTAATCGCGCTTGTAATTGGGATCCAGGGTCCGGCTGGTGATCTTCCCGAAGCTCGGATTGGTGCTGGGCCCAATTTCGCTGTCCTGGGCAATGCCGTCGCCATTGGTGCCACCGGGCGCACAGGTCGTCTGAGGGTACGGACAGTCCTTCCAGACCCGTGTGTCCGTCGACAGGGCCATCAGATTGAAGGGCACCAGATACCCGGTGTCCGCAGGCAGGTTGTATTTGCCAAAGCTGGCTTTCACCGCGGTTTTCCCGTTGCCAAACAGATCGTAGGTGACTCCCAGCCTCGGAGACAAGGTTTTCCAGCACCCCAGCCCAGCGATGGTGGTGCAATCAACAAGTGGGAATGAGCGGGCAGGTACGAAGCGCCCCGCGGACGCCCCCTCGGGCTGGATGGATGACTTCTCGTACTCGAACCGCAATCCGGCCGTCACCGCCAGCCTCTTGACGTGCCACGTGTCCATGGCATACAAGGCTAGGTCGGCGTTCACGCGCGGCCTGGACGCGATGGGCGTGTTTTGGACCTGGACCGATACAGGAATGCCATTCTGGTATTGCTGGACAAGGTCGGCGTTGACCGACGACACCTGGTCGTTCTTACCCCAGGAATCCTGCAGGCCCACTTTAATCGAATGCGATCCGGTGATATATGAAATCGAAGTCGATATACCTCTCCGGTCCGGTAGAAAGAAGCTCTGAACTCCTGGCGCGTTCGTGCGCGTACCCAGGACGCTATCGGTGTGCGAAGCGCCGGCATACCATTCTGGAGTGAATGGGTCCTGCTCCTGACCGGGCTGGTATACCACCGAGTAATGGATGATGTTGGTGGAGAATCCGGCGTCCAACAGCAGCCGCGGCGTGACCGTGTAGCTCCACTTGCCTTGTGCGACGTAGTACAGCGTTCCTCCCCGGCGCTGCGCCGCCACCGATGGGTCGAGCGGCTTGAAAGCCAACCCGGTCAGCTCGTGCCCCTTATGCTTGATGTTCCGTTCGTAGGTGCCCGAGAACTTCATTTTGGAATTCATCTGCCAACTGAGGCGGAGGGTACCGCTGGCGACCCACTGCTCTTCGATTCCGGGCCGGCTCAGGTCAGGAGTGCCGTCGGCCTTGGGATAGAAAACACCCGGCGGCGAATCGTAGGTACTGTTGTAGCGGCTCGATGCAAGAAACCACAATTTATCTTTCTTGATCGGCCCACCGAGTGAACCGTCGAAGTTCTGGATATGCTCGATGAGCTGCGCACCCGACAAACCGCGTGCAACCAAGCCCGGGGTCACGTTCGAGGCCTGCCATATCCCGTTCTGGCCAGTACCGCCGCCGAAAAGCTGTCCATGAAACTGGTTCCCGCCGTCCTTGGGAATCATATTGACCAGCGTGCCTCCCGCCGCTGTTTCCGCGGTAATGCCGCTGGTCTGATAGGTGGTCTCCTGGAGCAGTGCGTCGTCGATATAGTTCTGGATCAAGCTGTCCAAGTAATTGGAGTTGACGTTCATGCCGTCCAGCGTAACGGTGGTGTTGTAAGCGCTGCTGCCTTTTCCGTAAATGTAGGTCTGCTCCATCTGCTGGGAGCCGCCCACATCCGGAGTCGTCAGCCGGATGCCCGGGACCAGCCCGCCCAGTTGCTGGAAGGTCCGCGAACTGGGCACTGCGTCCATCAGTTCGCGGGACAGGACCTGCGTGTTCGCGGCGTGCTCGACGTCCACTACCGAGACGACATCTTTTACCTCCACGGTCTCGCCGACCGAGCCGATCCCCATTTCGACGTAGAGCGGGACGGAGGTGTTGGACGGCACCTCGATCCCTTCCTGTTTGAAAGTCTTGAATCCAGATAGCGTGGCCGTGACAGCGTAGGTGCCTGGCCGCAGGTCCACGATCGAGTACCGTCCCGATCCGTCCGTAGTGACGGTGCGCGACCTTTCAATCAGCGCCGGACTGGATGCTGTGACGGTCACGTCCGGCATGATTGCGCCGGAGGGGTCTCTTACAACCCCGGCAATGCTGCTCTGAGCTGAGGCCAACCGCGGCAACAACAAAAGCAGTGCCGCCGCAAGATACGAAACTAGCCTAGACTTTGTCATCCCCTTTAACCCCTTTCGACCAGATTTTCTACCTGGAAACCTGTTGAACAAGCGAGATCGATATACGTGGACCATCGAATAGCAGGGCGGAGCCTCGCTATCATTTCCCGACCTGTCGCTCGGTCGGCAATGTTATAACTGAACAGCATCCTTGTCAAGGCCTTCCCGCGGCGCTTTCGAAATGTAATCCCCAACCTGTCGTCGGTCGATGTTTTCCGTAGCCGCCCGGCATCCTCGTCGAAGCCGTCTATTAGTGGTTGACAGTCGGACGGGCTGGTGGCGGCGAACTTCGGAAAACTGGCTGCTCACGCCCACGGGTGCCGCTGCGGCTGCTACCCGTTTTTGCCCAAATGGTCGCAATCTGGGAGTGTATCGAAAGGAGTCTGCGAAAGCTTCGCGGTCGGACGCTCCGTGTAGAGCGCTTTTCTATGGCTTAATGGGCCGTGTCAAAAGCGCATGGTTGAGACACGGGAGAGGCCTTCTTTCGGCAAAGTCCCGAACGCGAGTTTCCGTTGTGCTGTTGTCACCGAGTCGATCCTCGCGAATCGAGCCTTTCGCGGGAGCCTCCGCCCAGCTCAGTCCGATAGAAAACGAGTGATACTATCAGAGCCAGTCGGCAAGGGTAGCGCGTTCAGTCTCCACGGCTTTGACGAGTGCACGCCGCAGGAGACTGACGGAAGAGCGTAACGCGTGCATAACGCCAGCATCCGACGCTAGCCATCGGCCATGAACAGCATCGCACCGGAGTGTGTACAGATTCATGATTGTCCGCGGCGTAACATCACCGAGCCAGTCGGCCGCGCGTCTTGCGAGAGCCGCGGCTACTGGTCTATCTGCACGCTGGCCAAAGAGTGCGTCCAGTCCAGCCCAGACGGAGGCTATCGCTACGCGAGCGTCCGCCGTGTGGTTGAAAGAGTATGCGAGGTTGAACGCGAGCCCAAACCGACGAGACGTCTGAAAATCCCGCATGCGCAGCGCCGCGTCATAGTATCGAGCTACCCACTCAAGATCCGCAAGGGTCACCGGGAGCGTTTGGCCTAAAGTGAGCTGTCGCGGCGTATCGTCCAAAACGGTGAACTCAACACTCCGATCTCTTTTCAAGCAAACGAGATCCCATGAGCAAGTCGCCGCTGCGGGGCAATACAGGAGATCATGGCCACGAAGCTTAAGGAGCGCTAGGAAGTGCCAAGCGATACCGAGCAAGGATTCAGGCTTGCTATCCTTTCGGGCATCCACGACCGCAAGCTCGGCGACAACCGCGTGCGAGTAGCGGGCTACACCCATCCAATCCGCCATCGGAGCAGCGGCGGCCGCCACACTAACGGCTCCTGGCGGGTTGGTGACCGCACGGAAGACAAATATCCCCGAGGCTGCCGTGAACGGCGGCACGGTTGCAGGAACGCCTGACACGGCGACATAAGTATTAGCGACTGGTATTTGACTTTGGAGCTCGCGTGCTAAAGCATCAGCGCGATCGAGAAATCCGATGCTCGATTCTAGCTCCTTAAGCTTTCCCCGAACGAAATCGGATTGGGGGCCCTGGTCCTCATTAGACATCGCTTCCATTGTGCTCGACTTCTATTGGGAAAGGTTGGCCTTCAGCGTTCTGAGTTCACGTCATTTTGTTGTGTTTCAGGATGGTCTTCAGCGCAGACTGTCATCGGTGCATGGGTATGAAGCTTCAGTTTGGCCAAGATTAGAGGGAAGATCTTCGTCAGGAGTGTCGCAGCGACTGCCACGGCCAAAGGTGCTGCCCAATCCTTTGGCTCTTCTCCTCGGTGAATTACGCTATTCCGAGCCTTCTGAATATCATCAATCTCCTGCCAGAGTGTCTTCTTGGAACTGGAACGCGTGTACGTCCGTAGGTCCACGCCGCCAAACTGGGCAAGAATCTCAGTCAGCAACTCTCGAAACCGATCCATGCCCGTATGTTGAGTGGCGAGGTCTGTGATGAACGCAGCCAACCCTTGGTTGTGCACGAGACCCGATACGATGGGTCTTAGAAGAACGGCCTTGATCGAAAGCTCCGTAGACGTAGTGGCAAACACTAGTGCAGCCAACGGCTGCGTAGCGAGCAGAGACTGGGCATAGGAAAGAGCATTGAGAGCGGGTTCGGCTAATTTCGGATTCGCCAAGTAGTAAGATTGCAGCCGTTCCTCTGTAAAGTGTTCAACGGCATCGTCGTAAATCTGCTGGTGGTAAACTTCGAAATCCAGCTCATCCGGCTCGTCAGGCGCTTGGTCATCATGGTCCCGTTCGTAATCCGAAGGATCGGGCTGATAATCAGCTGGATCCGGTTCGTAGTCGGAAGGATCAGGCGCGTAGTCAGAGGGGTCTGGTGGTTCGTACGCCGCGAAGTCTGGCTCATAGTCAGGCGGCTCGTAATCAGATTGACTGTAATCCCCTGGTTCGTAGTCGGAGGGATCGCGATCTTCGCTCATCAAGCAGACAGTGTATCGCCAAACAATGAATCCACCCACGCTTTCGTTGGATCAGGTTCCGTAGGTACTCAGTCCAAATCAAGTTTCGTTCTAGTACCATGGCTCGACCCCTGAGTTCTCTCACAACCATGAGGTTTTCGCACAGCTTCGCCGGGCAAAGAACGGGACCCCGAATCAGTCGTTCACACCACTGCCGTCAGAAACCATTTCGACGCGCCGTTGTCCGATTTGCCGACAACACGGCGGCGGGCCATACATTCTGAGTGGCGGACCACTCACTGCGTTTGGCAAATTGCTCAACGGTTCGAAAGCGAGCGTAACCAACCAACTTTGCGAGGCTTACTCCACCAGAAAAAGGTATCGGATCTGGCACAATCTTGAGCAGGCCGGTGCCGTGACAGTTACTTGGGCGCGAGAACGATTGAGTCGCAGCCGAAGAACTTATGAGGTTTACTCTGGGCATCCAGCCAAGTGCCCTTGACGCATGCCGTTGTGTTGCTGGGACCAAGACCCGATTGGGCAGGATCGAAGTGCAAGACCATGTCCAAATCGCCATCTTTAGTCCGGTCGTCCGGTTCAATCGAGTCCTCGATGTGTCCCCTGTTATGGATTTCCGTACCGCCGGTGCCGCTCGAGAACACGCTTGGCGGACCGAAACGGACAGATAGCGGATCAATTCGCGTGGCATCAAACGCCAGCGGCAACCCGTATTGGCCGGCGCTCGTCGTAAGTACGCTCACGGGGACGGTGCCGTTCATGTTGTACGCATTGGGGTAGCTACCGGGCTTGATGTTGATCCGGACCGGCACGACGCATTCAATGTCGACCGTCGCGTTGGCCTTATTATTGCTTTGGTCGGGGTCTGTATCATCGGGCCGCAGCGGCTGGATTTCGTTGGTGAACGAGAACAAGTGGTGGCTGTAGCCATTGCACGTCACACTAAAGGCTTCGTCCACGACACGCTGTTCGTTTAGTGCCAGCGCGAGTTCGTTCGCCGTGGAACTTGTGGGCGTGATCACCGCATCAGGCGGGGCCGTCGCGGTCCTAGTCAGCTTTGCGTCCATGGGCCAAGAAGGCCCCAGATTGGTGATCGTCTTTCGCATCGTGAGATTCGCCGCCTGTCCCACAATGATCTCGCTCGGCGGATTATACGCCGCGAAGTTCACGATTTTCAGATCGCCCACGGCGATCACTTTGGTGCTTTGGCTGGCACTGTCGTTTCCCGCACTCGAATCCGGGCCAACTAGGTTTGAGACAACCACGTTATTTTCAAGGTTGACCGGCGCTCCCGCGTTGTACACCAAGTCGTGCGCCACGAGGACTGTGGCCGTGATGTTCTGGGCGGCGTTGGACTGCAGTTCCATCAAATCGCAGGTTAGGATGTTCGCAGCGGCGGCGCAATTAGCCGAATTGCTAACGTGCGCAACGCCCGCAGGCAGTGTATCCACTACGTGGGGCTTGCTGGCCGGATTGGGACCGTTGTCCGTCACTTTGATCGTGTAGGCCAGATTCGTTCCCGCGGCAACCGGATCCGGGTTGTCCGTCTTAGTGACTGCGAGGTCGGTTGTGTTGAGAGCCGTCTTGAGCGCCTGCAACTCGTCGAGAGTGATTTCCGGATCCTGAGTAGCGTTGATTGCTCCGCTGGATGAGTCTCCGAACTGCCGGAACGGAACGGATATAACATTCCAATCGTTGAAACCGTTCATCTGTGACAACGCAGTATTACTGGCGCAAGCTTTCGGGCCTCCGTTGAGTCCCTGGATGTCGATGTTGAACGTTTGCGGCGGAGCCGGGTTGGGCAGGTTGATAGCCGAATCCCAATTGATTTGCTGGTTGAGCGCCGCCTGTACCTTCGCGCCGTTAATGTCCACGAAGACGAAACGGTTTACGTTGTCGGACGGATCCAGAATCGTGCTTTCCACCAAACTGTTTTCGTCAAGTTGTCCAAGCGGGGCGTTGCCGCGCGGGGGAGCGGAACCGGGCGCGGTATTGGAAAAGCGGGGAGGTGAGTAATCTAAAATGATGCCTCCCCCCACCACATTGATCCCGAACTGGTTGTCGTAATTCATGACGCTTACATAGTTCGGTTTACAGTTGTGGTCCTCGTTGCCGCCGTGGTGAAGGTTGAGGGTGTGGCCCAACTCATGCATGACGGTGCCGCCGTCGTGATTGAACTCGGTGAAATCGTTGCCGCCGATCTCGCCTTGGCCGCCGTTGGGCTTGCAAGAAGCACCGAGCTGCGCGCTCACCGCATACCTGAACACCCATTTGCGGTTCTGGTTGAAGTTTGCGCCCTTCGTATTGTAAAAACCCGAATCGAGTCCGCAGGTATTGTAGCCTGGAACGGCGTTGCCGCCTCCCAATCCCAGCGTGCCATTAATGAGACTGTCGCCCACCAAACACGCCGGATCGGCTGCGTCAATTTTGCCGTCGCCGTTATTGTCCAGGCCATCGTTGCAGGAATTCGCCGGTTGTCCCGGTCCTTCCGATGCGGTTGGATCGAAGAGCGTACCTGTATCGACATGAATATTAATGCCGGGTTTTCCGTCAGGATTCGGATTGCCGCCCGCGTTCACGGGCGCGTTCGCGAAGGCCAGCTTCATGGCCTGAATCGCGGCGCGATTTGGAGACTGACCCGCCACATAATCCAGTTCCAGGAAGAGGTCCTTGTGGTTGGGATCGGCGCCCATGGCGGGGAGGTCCACGTCGATCACCCCATCGCCGTCGAAATCCAGGCCGCCCGTTTCCCAGGAATCCAGCAAGCCGTCTCCATCGGCGTCCCCGGACGTGGAGAGTGTGCTAATGACGAAGCAAATGCGGACCGAAGGCTCGTCGCCGCCACCACCCTGGACGCAACTCTGCGGAAAACTCACATCGCCGGACCAACGTCCGTTGGTCATGTCCACGTTGAAATCCAAATTGTTATCGCCGCCCAGAGGACTGATGTCCGCCAGATCATCCCCGGACGAGATATCGTAGTCCCAGATCTGGATGCTCACAGGGGCGTTGAGCTGCCCATCCGGGATATTCACAGAGTGGTTCCAGAATGGCTCCACATAGTCCTGGTCGTCCGGCGCCCGGGGAGTCACGAGAGTATTGCCGTTGATCGTGATCTTGGCGTAAAAATCGGGCTTGCTTTCCCCGAAAGCCTCCAATCCCGTTGCGTCGCAAGCGTCCACACATTGGACCTTGGTTATGATGACGGTCAATGGCTTCGCGGCTGCAATCTGTGCTGCCAAGAAAACGACAATGGGTAGGACGCGATCGATTCTCATATTGGATCTCCCTGTTGCAAAAACCTCAAAGTCTGAGCTGGACGCAAATCGTTGGGACAAAATTTAGCCAGTCCTTCAGAGGGGCAGTGGGCTGACCAATACGGCGGCCGTGAGGCCATCTATTCCGGGCTTGAGTCGGCGCTCGGGTCGCATCCCTGCGTTACCCTATCCTCTAGTCGAGCATTTCGATTGTACGGCAGGTGCTGTTTTCAGTAAAGAGAAAAGCATCCATTCTCGAAGAAAACTGCGCTACGTCCAGGGGACTTGGAGCCCCCATCGTGACAATGACCTCTTCCTTTTTGCCTTGTGCGGGAGAAACACCCGTCCCTTGTCTCACGCTATATCGCGAAGCAAAAGCAACCACGCAGACGACAGACCAGCATTAACTTTTCCACCGAACCTGAAGAAGAATCGATAGTATGCGTCAGGCAAACTGTTCTGGTACTGATGGTACTCTCGAGGTTGCGACGATTCGTCCGCAGTAGCGGGTTGTACTTGTCCAATGAGCGTTCACCATATCTGCCTCGGTGCTGTGTGTGGAAAAGGTTTCCTTCCGGCCCGGCATGCCCGTGGTGGAGTTATCATCTGGTGAATGAAGTGGATGAAGAACGTAACGAAAGCGTTTGACATGCCTTTCCGCACAGGTAGCTTCCGCTAAGGCCCAATAGCGGTCCTGTACGTTGGGCGATCTATCGTTTCTGCAAATGAGAAATCGGACGGGAGCTAGGTTTTTGGGACGTGCCCGCGCGCCTCGCACGCGATTTAGGAAACCGAATCGTCCTGATGCCTGCCTAGCTTCGTCCGTCGTGCCCTGAGGCCCCCCAAACATTTTTGGGACGATGTCCGCGTATGGCAAGCGCCGCTCCAGCTCCCTGGGGACAATCCCGACGCCGGAGGAGGCGCGCGTAGTTCGGTCTTCTAAGAGTCGGGCCGGGACGCGTTTTGGGTTTGAGCAACGGGTTCGCGCTCGCCATTCCCAAGTTAATGTTTAATATACTCGCGCGCGCGAGCGCAAGGTGTGGAAACAACACTTATGAATCAGAGGGTTAGTGTATAGAGTGGTTCTGGGAGAATTGAGACAAAAAGCGAGTACGAAAACGGAGTCGTTTCGGGAATCCCGAAGGGGTTCTTATCCGCCGGAAAGACCACTGCCCGCGGGCGGGTCTGTCGCGTCACCCATGGCTTTCGGTTTGCCGCTGCCATACGCCCAACCGATCCCAAGCCCAGGCCACAAAGCAAGCGTATCCGGCCCTCGCTTTGTGTACAGCGCCCTGGAAGTCTTTGTCGGTCCCAATACAGTTACCCTCGGTCCCGACGTTCTGAGAGTTTTAGGACGCCTTCCTTGAATATTGGGACGCACTCTGCGCTCGGCACGGTGCACCAGATCCCCGTACCGACGGAATCCCGCCTCTGTCTTTGGGCGTAACGGTCGACTTCGGTGCGCAACCAAGCTGGATCCGCAGGGCTGGCAGCTTTCTTGCCACGCTTGTCTCCGCGCATTCGCACAAGAAGCGGTTAAGAAAACGGATGAAATTGCCCTTCGGCCAACGCGCCCACCATAGTTAGTAATTTAACTATACTCGCGCGCGCAAGCGCAGAGGCCACGTAAGCCCCTGTGAATCAGCGCCATAAACCCTACACCAGGTTTCTGCGAAAAAATGCCCCCGCGCATGCGGGAAGAGAGGTACTGAACCGCAGAGAAATCGGATTCGAGTAGGGAGCAGATCAGTTGTGCCACGATCGAGCGACCGTCCACCGAATTTTCACAGCAACCACGCCAAGGAGAACGGTCCGCATCCATACGGGCTGAAACTCCGAAGCCTCCTCCAATTCAGGCTGTCCGTCAATGGGTCTGCGTTTTTGGGTCTTCACTGAGCTTAGTAATTTCGTGTTCCAGGGCCGGAATGGCTTCCGTTTGCACGTGAGGCAAGTGGTGTCCGTGTGTCTTCCAGATCTCTAGCGCCCGCTCTAGCAGTGTTTCTGCCTCAACCATTTCGCCTATTCGAGCATAGAGGCGTCCCAGAGTCCACAGGTCGGTCGCGAGAAATTGCCAATCTATTCCTGGATCAAAATAGTTGGAGTCGATCCGAGCTCTCTGCAACTCCCCTGGCTCTAGGAGCCGCCTGCGGTTGCGAGCCTTCTGCTCCGGGTCTCGCCGAATCTTCTCCATCAGCTCGGAAAGCCGCCGAAGGCGGTTTTGGCCGAACTCCTGCCCGTAGGAGCGCAGAATGAATTCGAGCCTTTCTTCGCTGGATTCGAATACCCACTCTCTCCAGGAGAGGAACTGGGAAAAGAAGATATCTCGAACGGCGCGCTCGGGTCGGCGCTGATAATAGTCAACGCGAATCCTACTGACACAGGCGGCGGTTCGCCTCCCCAGGATCGTGGCAACCTCGGATGCTGCCTTGTCGACCGGCTTCCCTCCGAATTCCCGGAGCGCGTCGATGCAGACGTTTCTCCGAAGCCGACCGTCGGACTCCCGCATCCCTGTCGTGCCGGGGCGCTCCATCCAGAAACCCTTCATCGGCATGGTTTGCCGCTTACCGGAGGGGGACCGGGTCGCTTCGTCCAACAGGACGAACGGGACAAAATATGGCAGATCGTCTTGATCAAATCGCACGTGCGCTTAGCTTACACCGATTTCCGTGCAAATGGCGCGCGAGTGGGTCATCGTTTTCATAGAGGGACCTGCGGCTCAGATCGCCGCATGTTGAGGTTGCAGCAAGCAGAGAATGTCTTCGACGACAACACCACTCGCCGCGCTCACCGAACACCATTACAGCACTAAAGAGCTCGCTGAAATGTGGGGACTCTCCCCGGCAGCGATCCGGCGCCTCTTTCGCGACGAGCCAGGCGTGCTGCGTTTCGGTAAGGAGAAAAGGGGACATCGGCGGGACTATGTGACCCTCCGCATTCCCTCCAGCGTCGCCGAGCGGGTATATCGGCGCTGCACGCGCCCCAGTTTCGTGCACGTCCCGGATCAGCACAAAATGAAAGCGGGGAGATGATGTTCTTTCCATCCTGCCGACCGATCCTACGCCGCCGTTCCGCTCGCCCAGGCCCGGCGGACCGAGTTGGCGATCTGCTCCCGGCGTGCCGCCACGAAAGCAAGGTAATGGCGCTCGGTGACTTTGACCGAGGAATGGCCCAGCAGGATCGAGACTTGGTCCAGGGGAACACCCCGAAGCAGCAGGTCCACAGCAAAGGTGTCCCGGAACCGATGGGGATGACCGCCTTCGATTCCCGCGTTCTTGAAAACCTGACTCAGGCGGCGACGCCAGTTATCGGTCGCCGTCGCAATGGCGCTCTCGCCGCTCCAGAAGTAGTATCCAGCGGCATTGGGTTCGATGGCGTCCAGCGCCGACCGCAATTGCGGATGCACCGGCACGCTGACTGGCTCCTGCGTCTTGCTCATGTACAGCAGGATGCTGCCGTCCGCCATCAGACGGTTGGGGTGAAAGGTGACGGCGTCAGAGATCCTCAACCCCGCTCTTCGCATCAGCAGCGTGAAGGCGAGGAGCTTGGGATGATCTTGGACCTGCTGCAGGGTGGCTTTCCATTCCGGCCCCTCTTCCGGCAAGTACTGCGCGTCAAACGGCTGCTTGGGCGGCACAGTGGTTGCGCGTCCGCGCGGGTGCTCCAGGCCGAGCGCC
>JAIQFI010000030.1 GCA_020073345.1 Terriglobia bacterium | reverse complement strand
CCGATGCAAAACGGCCATGTGGAGAGTTTCAACGGTCGATTGCGCGACGAGTGCTTAAACGCCAACTGGTTTCGCAATCTGATGGATGCTCGGGCGAAGATCACAGCCTGGCGGGATGAGTACAATGGCGAACGGCCCCACAGCAGCCTGGGCTACCGAACGCCAAATGAGTTCGCCGAAATCTTGAAATCCTCAGTTATGACTGGCTGAAACAATCGAGGCAGGTCACAGGCGGCCAATGCCGGCCACGTTGCGCGAATTTACGAACACATATCCCAGCTTGGGATCCACCGAAACGCCACCGTAGTTGGGTCCGCCCTGCTGGCCCGGGAAAATGAGCCGGAATTCCGTACTGCTGTAAGGAGTGTACGGCCCCAGATTGTGAAGGCCGCCGATTTTCGCCGCTAAGTCTTGGCAGAATTTTCCGTGTTCGGGCTCGCCCGTGAAGATCTCATCAGGCCTCATGCTGGTGCGTGCCAGCGCCGGAGGCTTCGCGGGAAACGGCTGGGTCGGCGAAGTCTGCTCGCCCGGAACGTCGCTTTGCGGTACGGGGCGCTCTTCCACCGGATACACGGACTTGCCCGTTTCGCGATCCAGGAAAAACATCAGGCCCGGCTTGGAGACCGCTACCACCACCGGAATTTTCTTTCCGTCGCGAGTCACTTCCATCAGCGTCGGGGCGGCCTCCGCATCGTAGTCCCAAACATCGTGATGCGTCAACTGGAAATGCCACTTTATCTTTCCCGTACTCGCATCCAGTGCAACGATCGAGGACGAATACAAATTCTGCCCGTGCCGCGCGCCACCATAGTATTGGGCGGCGGGCTGACCGACCGGCAGGAATATCAAGCCGCGCTGCGCGTCCACGGTCGCGGCGCCCCAGTTAGCGGGCGATCCGGCCGTCTTCCAGTTGTCCGCAGGCCACGTTTCATAGCCCGGTTCGCCTGGATGCGGAATCGTGTGGAAGGTCCAGACCAGCTTGCCCGTGCTGAGTTCCCATCCCCGCACATCCATGGCCGGTCCGTCAGGGTCGTCTTCTTTGCCCTGCGCTCCGGTGATGAAGAGGTTTCGATAGATCGCGGCCGGTGAGCTCAAATGATACGGCGCGGTGAGAAACTTTTCCGTGACTCCAGCACGAAGATCCAGGGTGCCTTCCTTTCCAAAGCCCGGAACGAGCTTGCCCGTCTTGGCGTCGAGCGCAATCAGCCGTCCATCGCTCAGTCCCGCCAAGATCCTTGGCCGGTGATCCTTATCACCAGCCCAATAGGTCACCCCACGGAGCGGCGCGCCCACGGTGTTGCCCAAGTCGTATTTCCAAACTTCCTTGCCGGTCTCGGGGTCCAACGCCACGATGCTGTGCTGAACGGTAGGAGTGTACAGGAGTCCGTCGACCATGATCGGGACGGCCTCGGTTGCGGTCAGGCTGCGGGTTGCGGAATTCAGATCAATCTTGCCAGGGTCGATGCCGTACTGCCAGGCAGGTTTGAGCCTCGAGACATTCTTCGTGTTGATCTGCGTGAGCGGCGAGTAGCGTTGGCCTCCCTGATCGTGGCCATAAGCCGGCCAGTCGGTCTGGCCGTTGAGTCCGAGGATCACGGTCGTCGCCAACCCGGCGATTTGAAAGATGCTCATGGTTCCCTCCCCAGGGTTATTCTGCGCCGGGATCTACTCATAAAACTCGGGCGCCTTCTTGAGCTTGGCATTGGCCGTGAAGTCGTGCTGAATCCACAGCTGCGCGCCGGTTTTCTTCAGAAACGCCTCGACCGCAGCTCTGGACGCGACGGTTTGCGCTGCGTTGAATTCCGTAGTGGGGACGCGATTCAGCTTGCGCTCTTCCGAATAGTGGTAAAGGTCGCCGCTGATCACGACCGGGCCGGCCTTCGCCAGTTTCAAGAACAACACTTGGTGGTCTGGCGAGTGTCCAGAGGCGGACTTGAGAACAACCGTTCCATCGCCGAATACATCATAATCGGCCTTCGTAACGATCTTGGTCGCGCTGTTCTTGAGCGCGCTGTAGTTGGCCGGCTCGGTGCGAGGAGAGGGAGGCTCGGCGAACATGATGTCGCGTTCCAGCTTTCGCACCAGCCAGGTGGAGCCCGCGAAGACATTGGCATTCCCAACATGGTCCCACTGAAAGTGCGAGAGCGCCAGATAATTGATATCGGCCGGAACGTAGCCGATCTCGGCCAATTGGGCCTTCAGGGGCTTGGTGGCAGTCGCGTATCGCAGCGTTGCCGGGCCGCCACCGGGCTTAAAGGCACTATCAGGAACTGCGCCCGCGTCCCAAATCATGGTTCCCTTCGGATGGGCTACCAAGTAGCACGCAACGGACATATAAGTCGTACCCAATTCTTCCGGTTTGAGTTGGTAGGGCGACGTGTCGGGGATGTTCAAACTGCCACAATCAAACACGTACAGGCGGACCGACTTCGGCGGCTGAGCCCTACGTTGTTGCGCCACCGCCGAAGGCGCGATGGCAAGAATCGCGAACATCATCGCGGGGAGGACTCGACACCAGCTTGAACGAAGTGTGTAGTTCATCATTACTGCTCCTGGGAATTACGTCGACACCAATATACTTCGACGCCGCAAAGGATGCACTTTCGTCAGGCAAAGGATTTTCGTAGGAACGGACCCCATCGCCCGCAGGGGAGAGCCATGGAGTTTGATCGATTCTACCTCAGGGAGATCGCTCCGCCCTGGTTTACGGCGAACCGACAGGTGCCACCTACCGTGGAAACCTTCCGTTATTGCCCGATATCGGTCCGCTTCCGAGAAGGCGTTACCAATCCGGCCAACTTCCTCGTTGTTTGGCTTTAATCGAGCGATGGCTGGCATAAATACCGGGCCAAACTTCCATTAGCATTGTCTATGGAATATGCCCGACCACTCGGAAACAATCAGGCCACACCGATCCAGGTGAGCCTGTGATCACTTGCCCCCCGGCACACGCCGGCGTAGCTCATCGAACCAGTTCAGGATCACGTGCAGCTCGCTCGGCGCGCCCTCTGGAGCGGCGACGGGTTTCAGCATGATGAAGCGCTTGCCATCCGGAGCTACGTCGTAATCCGGGCTTGCTTTCATGAACAGTATCTTCGGAGATCCCGCGCGGAACGCCGCGCCGGTTTCGACGTCCACTGCCATCATTTTGTCGCCGCTGCGGAAAAACATCTCGCGGCCATTCCGATTCCAGCGCGGCTGCGTTCCGCCCTCGATCGACACCTGAGACTTGCCGCCCGGACCCGGGTAGGGCACCACGTAAATCTCGTTGCGGCCGGTCTCGTTGGATTCGTAGGCCACCCACTTGCCGTCCGGCGAAAACTGGAAATAGCCGCGCGTAAATCGCGTGTCCAGAAACGGCTGCGGTTTGGCCTCTTTATTCGCGCGGTCTAGAGGCAGGACCCAGGCCTCTTTACCGTCCTTATCACCGGGCGCGCCAGGGGCCGAATCAGCGCGGACCCCGATCACCAGCTTGCCGTCCGCGGATACCGAAGTTGGAGAAGGTGACAATCCTTCGCCCATCAGCGTCACCGGCGGGCCACTCCCGTCCGCTGCCACCGAAGCGACAATTCCATTTGACTGTCCGAGATTGGACGACACGTAGATTAACCGCTTGCCGTCCGGGGTCCACACCGCAGCTCCGCTGGTTTGGTCAAACGTTATCTTGCGGGTAGTTCTCCGCGCCACGTCGTGTACCCAGACCTGGATATCGGGGCTAAACGCCAGGTCGAAAACCTGGAAAGCGATACGCCCGCCGTCTGGTGAAATCCTGGGGAAGCTGTACGAACGTGACGGAACCGCGAGCGGTTGCGCGACGCCCTGCCGGTCTACCCAGATGAGAGTCGACTCGGGGATTAGAGCAAGGAGGCCTCCGGCCACATAGGCCAGGGTGCCAGATTGCGAAAAGCTGTAAGCAGTAAAGCCGCTTACTCCAAGCACGCCCTCCAGAACTGGCGCGGGCGATCCGACTTGAAGAGTGTTCACGTTGAACGTAGCCGCGAATATGGAGCCGTTACGGCCGTAAACCAGATGGCCAACTCCTGGCTGAGTGCCCGTGGCTGCGTAGTAGCCCGTTCCCACACCCTCCAGCAGAGCCTTCCGTTCCCCGGTTTGTACGTTAATGGCCGCCAGAGTAAAATCCGCCAGTCCCTTGGAGGTAATCACGCTGGCAAGAACGTATTTGCCGCCCGGCAAATAATGCGGCTGTAGAAACGCGAGCTCTCCCTTGGCTGCTTCCGGCTTGGCGATCGCCACTGGTTCGCCCCCTGCATCGGAGATCCGCAGGATGGGACCGCCGCCGAGCAGGATGCTTCCGTCGTCTCCCCAGCCCATCGGAGACGACGTACCAAGCCCGGTTGCCAGCGTCAGCGCGGCGCCGCCGGTGATGGGAACTTTCTTCACTTGAAACGGCGGCGCCTTTCCAAAGAAAAACGCAAGCCACTGGCCATCCGGGGAAAAGGTTGGGAAAGTGCCGCCCTCGGTGCCGGGAATCGGTTTGGCCACGGGGTCGTCCATAGCGCGGAGGTAAATTGACCCGCCAGCGGTTCCGAATGCAATGCGCGATCCGTCGCGACTGACAGCATATCCGGATCCCGGGCCCTTCGGAGTGGAGGTGATGAAGTGGGTCACCTGGCGCGGCTCGGGAGTTGTCGGCTTGAGCCAGCCCCACAGGGCGACACCGGTCGCAAGTGCGGTCACTGCGATCCAAGACCACGGGAGGGCGGGCTTCAGCCCGCGCGAGGCTTCAGCCTCGCTCCCCGGATTGTCCAGCATGATCCGCGCTTCGCCGATGGCCTGGAGGCGCTGCTTACGATCCTTTACCAGGCACCGCCGCAGCAGTTGCCGCACTGTGCCGGAGACCCCCGCAGGCAGCTTGGACCAATCCGGATCATTCTTGACCACAGCTTCCAGCACATCCGGCGTGGTTGCTCCCGCGAAAGCACGCTGGCCGGTGAGCATCTCATACAGCACCGCACCGAAGGAAAAGATATCGCTACGCCGGTCCACGGGGCGGCCGACCGCTTGCTCCGGCGACATGTACGCCGCCGTGCCGAGTATCACCCCAGCGCGGGTGTGCCCCACCGTAAGCGTTGGCGAATTGGTAAGCGAAGATGCCGGCGGCTCGTCTTCGAGCACCTTGGCCAAGCCGAAGTCGAGTACCTTGACGACGCCCTCGGGCGTGATTTTCACGTTGGCAGGTTTCAGGTCGCGATGGATCACGCCACGGTCGTGCGCGTATTCCAAAGCTTCGATGATCTGCTTCGCCACATGGAACGCCTCCTCCGGAGGCAGTGCTCCAGCCGCAATGCGGTCCGCCAGCGTCGGCCCTTCGATCAGCGCGAGGACCAAACCGCGCGAGTCCGCGGAGTCCGCGATTCCGTAAATGGGTCCGATATTGGGATGGTCCAGCGACGCCAACACCTGGGCTTCGCGTTGAAATCGAGCCATTCGGTCGGGATCGCCGAGGAATGTCGCAGGCAGAACTTTCAGCGCTACATCACGCTTGAGTGTCGTGTCTCGGGCGCGGTACACCTCGCCCATGCCGCCGTTTCCCAGCAGGGAAATGACTTCGTAGTGACCGAGTTTGTCACCTACTGAAAGAGGCATACGCGTGATTTACCTAAGCTTACTCGATCAAGAAGCAGATAGGAATGTTTCCGATAGAACCGGTTATCTGAGATATCCGTTATTTGCCGGCGGGCGCTCTGCGCCGCAGCTCGTCGAAGAAGTTGAACACGAAGACCACTTCGTGGTCCAGTTTGGGAGCTTCCGGAGTATCCACCGGCGTCAGCACCACCACGCGCTTGCCGTCCGGAGCCAGATCCCATTCGGTCCCTCCGAGCTTCGCCAGCCACACCCGAGGTTTCCCGGCCTCGAAGGTATCGCCCTTCACTGTATAACTCACGGCCATGATCTGGTCCCCGGACTGGTACAGCAAGTCATGCCCGTTCCGCGACCAGACGGGGCTAAATCCGCGGCTGTTCGACACCTGCCATTGGCCGCCCTGTCCGGAGGCCGGCGGAGGAAACGCACGCACGTAAACTTCGCCGCTCCCCGTCGCGTTCGAACTATATGCCAGCCATTTGCCGTCAGGCGAGAACGCTGGTCCCACGTCCTGGAACTGGCTCTTCAGAAACTGCTCCGGCTTGCCAGCTTTGATCTGGCCGCCCGTCTCTTCCAGCGGCACTGTCCAGAGTTGGGGAGCGCCCAAGGACGGATCAAGGTACCCCAACCGTTTGCCATCGGGAGTCAGGGACCACGGCACATGGACCAACTTCGCTTGGGTGAGCGGCTGCGGCTGGCCGGCTCCGTCGGAGCGGGTCCAGACCGCGCCATTGCCCACGGAGCCAGCGAAGACGTATTTCCCGTCCGGACTCCAGACCGGATGAGTATACGGTCCTCCACCGAACGTCAGCCGGCGCATGGCATCCCTTTGCGTATCGTAGACCCACACATCGGAGCTCGATCCCCGGATGACCATGGCGATCTGCTTACCGTCCGGCGAGATGCTCGGGGCAGAATAGTCGCCGAGCCTGGCTCTTAGCGGCTCCTTTCTTCCGTTGGCGTCGACCCATTGAAGAGTCATCGTCCCCGACGCTGAAGCGCCGCCGCCTCTGCGGTAAACCAGCGTTCCGCTCCGCGATACATCAAACTGAGCAGTCCCGGACACGGTGGTATATGCGACATCGTCCAAGATCGGAACCGCGGTCCCTCGTGTCTCCAGACGTTCCAGGTCGAATGGAACCCCGAACAGCGTTCCATTGTTGGTGTAAACCAGATGGCCGGACCCGTTGGAGGTCGGCAGGTACAGCGCCCCCGTGCCTTGGACAATCGTCTTCCTGCGTCCATCCGCTAAGGTGACGACGTCGACGTGATAACCGCTGGGATCAAGCTTGGTGGCGGCGATGAACAATACCGCTTTGCCTCCGGGAAGAATCTGCTGAACTACGTGGAATAGTTCTCCGCTAGCGAGCGGGAGCACGTCCGCCGGTGACCCTCCACCGGAAGGAATTCTCTGCAGTCCCGAGCCTAGCCTGCCGAGAATGATGTTGCCGTCCTCGCCCCAGCTCGCACTGAGGGTGGGGGGCCCATCCGCCAGGGGAACCACGGAGCCGCCATCCACAGAGACCTTGCTGAGCTTGTCTCCCACGGAGAATCCGACCCAGTTGCCGTCCGGCGAGAAGAATGGTCCCACGGCCCCGGCCGTGCCGGGTAGCTCGGTGGCCTTGGGTTGATCCAGCCGTCGCGTGAAGAGCCGGGGCGGCCCGCCGGAAACGCTCGCCAAATACACCAGTCGCATTCCGTCGGGCGAGATAGCTACGGTGAGTGTGGGATTGGGAACGTTGACTGGATATAATGCAACGTCTGATCCCAGATCGACGTCGAGCCGCACCAGGGGCCGGTCCACCGGCTTCTGAGATCGCCAAGGCGCCCATAGCGCAACCGCCGTGGTGACGCCGAGCACAGCCGCCGCGATCCAAGACCATGGGAGGGCGGGCTTCAGCCCGCGCGAGGCTTCAGCCTCGCTCCCCGGATTCTCCAGTATGATCCGAGCTTCGCCGATGGCCTGGAGGCGCTGCTTACGATCCTTTACCAGGCACCGCCGCAGCAGTTGCCGCACTGTGCCGGAGACCCCCGCGGGCAACTTCGACCAATCCGGATCGTTCTTAACCACAGCTTCCAGCACATCCGGCGTGGTTGCTCCCGTAAAGGCGCGCTGGCCGGTGAGCATCTCATACAGCACCGCGCCGAAGGAGAAAATATCGCTGCGCCGGTCCACGGGGCGGCCGACGGCTTGTTCGGGCGACATGTAGGCTGCCGTGCCGAGTATCACCCCAGCGCGCGTATGCCCCACCGTGAGCGTCGGCGAATTAGTAAGCGACGATGCCGGCGGCTCGTCTTCGAGCACCTTGGCCAAGCCGAAGTCGAGCACTTTGACGACGCCCTCGGGCGTGATCTTCACGTTGGCAGGTTTCAGGTCGCGATGGATCACGCCACGGTCGTGCGCGTATTCCAGGGCTTCGATGATCTGCTTAGCCACATGGAACGCCTCCTCCGGAGGCAATGCTCCAGCCGCAATGCGATCCGCCAGTGTCGGTCCTTCGATCAGCGCCAACACCAACCCGCGCGAGTCTGCGGAGTCCGCGATTCCGTAAATGGGTCCGATGTTGGGATGATCTAGCGACGCCAACACTTGGGCTTCGCGTTGAAATCGAGCCATTCGGTCGGGATCGCTGAGGAATGTCGCAGGCAGGACTTTTAGCGCAACATCGCGCTTGAGTGTCGTGTCGCGCGCGCGGTAGACCTCGCCCATGCCGCCGTTTCCCAGCAGGGAAATGACTTCGTAGTGACCGAGTTTGTCACCGACTGAAAGAGGCATACGCCTGATTTAACTAAGCTTACTCGATCAAGAAGCAGATAGGGAATGTATTACGTCGTACTTGTACATTCGTTTTTTGATTGGGGGTTTCGCCGGGCGATCAAAAAGGGTGATGGAAGTATGGGCATACGGGAGCTATCCTGCCGGGCAGTAGCATAGAGCTGCTGGTAGCGATAGTCTTTATCGTTATTGGGAGCGAACAGTCATTTCGGCAGCGGAACGCGGCGGCGGAGCTCTTCGAACCAGTTCAACACCACGCGCATCTCAGTTTGCTGTCCCTGTGAAGCCGCGCCCGGCTTGACCATCAGGAACCGCCGGCCGTCCGGCGAGACGTCGAATCCGATATTCGCGGTCTCGAATAGCATTTTGGGTGTGCCGGCGTGAAACGTCGGGCTGGTCTGGACGTCCACCACCATCATCTTATTGCCGTTGCGGAAGAACAGCTCGCGTCCGTTGCGATTCCAACGCGCGTCTGTGCCGCCGTCGAGCGAAACCTGCGATTTTCCTCCCGGACCGGGATAGGGCACGACGTAGATCTGGTTGGACCCAGACTCATTAGATGTGTAGGCCACCCAGTGGCTGTCCGGGGAAAAATGTGCGCTTTGCTCGTTGAACTTCGATTCGAGGAAGTACCTCGGTTTTGCTTCGACGGAAGCTCCCTCCGCCAGAGGCAGCACCCACACGCCATTCCCGTCGCGGCCGCCCCGGTCTCCCATGAGCGTCTTACCATCCACCGAAACCGAAGTCGGGGAGTAAGGCGGCGGATCGCGGGCGAGGAGGGAAGTAGGCGCGCCGCTTCCGTCGGCCGGTATGGTGCTCAACGCGCCGGGCCCAAAGCCCCCTACGCCGGCGCTGGACCAATAGACCAGCCGCTTGCCATCCGGAGTCCAAACGGGGAATGAATTGCTTCCTCCGTACGTGCGGCGTTCCAACGAGCCGCGAGCCAGGTCGGAGATCCAGATATCGGAATCGAGCGTCTGAAGGTCCTGGATCGAAACGGCCACACGGCCGCCCTCTGGAGACAACTTCGCGAAGTTATAGTTGCGCGGGGGCGTGGGGATCGATTGTTCCGCACCTTGGCGATCCACCCAGACCAGCGTGGCCGAGCTTGTGGTCGTGGCGCCTCCCGCGACATAGGCGAGCGTGCCGGAATCGGAAAGGCCGAACATCGCAATCGGACCGAAATTGACGACTCCTTCCAGCACCGTCACCGCCGATCCCTCCTGGAGACGTTTCACGTCGAAGGGCGCGGCGAAGAGAGAGCCATTGCGTCCAAAGACCAGGTGCCCGACGGATGGATCGGGTCCTGAGGGGGCGTACCAGGCGAGTCCCTCGCCTTGCAGGATCTTCTTTTCCTTGGTCTGGAGGTTAACGGTCGCGGCTTGAATCACCCCTTGCGGGGAGCTTACGGCGAACAAGAGCTGCTTGCCACCCGGCAGCAGTTGCGGGAAGAAGTAGGCGTTCTCATTCTTCTTGGCATCCGGTGTGGCGATGGTTTCCGGCTTTCCTCCGGAAGATGCTACCCGCAGGATTCCCTGGCTAACGACGAAATAGATCTGGTCATCCTCGCCCCAGTCGCAATTAGAACCGTTGCTCAGCCCTTCCGCGAGTGTCACGGCTGCGCCGCCCGCGACCGGGACTTTCTTCAATTGGGCCCCGCCCGCGATGCTAAAGACGATCCACTGGCCATCCGGAGAAAAACAGGGAGAAGTAATGTTACCCTCCGTGCCTGGAATGAGCTTGGTTTCGAACTCATCCAGGCTGCGGACGGAGATGCCCGCAGCTCCGCCGGTTTGGGCGATCCGCGATCCGTCGCGAGAAAGGACCGGAAGCGGGAAAGGACTTTTTGCTTGAGAGGCCGTGGTGAAGCGGGTCACCAGGTGAGGCTCGGGCGGCATGGGCTTGAGCCAGCCCCATAGGGCGACGCCCGTGATCAGGGTCATCGCCGCCAGTGCGGCCACCAATCCCCACTGGGGGGCGGGCTTCAGCCCGCGCGAGGCTTCAGCCTCGCTCCCCGGATTCTCCAGCACGATCCTTGCTTCACCGATGGCTTGCAGGCGCTGCTTACGATCCTTGGTGAGGCACCGCCGCAGCAGCGTCCAGATCGGCTCGGGAGTCCCCGCCGGCAGCGCTGCCCAGTCCGGATCGCTCTTAACGACCGCCTCCAGTACATCCGGCGTAGCCGCTCCCGTAAATGCGCGCTTGCTCGTGAGCATCTCATACAACACCGCGCCGAAGGAGAAAATATCGCTTCGCCGGTCCACGGGGCGGCCGACCGCTTGTTCGGGCGACATGTAAGCCGCCGTGCCCAGGATCACCCCAGCCCGTGTGTGTCCCACCGTAAGCGTTGGCGAGTTGGTAAGCGACGATGGCGGCGGCTCGTCTTCAAGTACCTTGGCCAAGCCGAAGTCGAGAACCTTGACGACGCCCTCGGGCGTGATCTTGACGTTGGCCGGTTTCAGGTCGCGGTGGATCACGCCACGGTCGTGCGCGTATTCCAAAGCTTCGATGATCTGCTTAGCCACATGGAACGCCTCCTCTGGAGGCAATGCTCCAGCCGCAATGCGATCGGCCAGCGTCGGCCCTTCGATGAGCGCCAACACCAAGCCGCGCGAGTCTGCGGAGTCCGCAATTCCGTAAATGGGTCCGATGTTGGGATGATCCAGCGAAGCCAACACTTGGGCTTCGCGTTGAAATCGAGCCATTCGGTCGGGATCGGCGAGGAACGTCGCAGGCAGGACTTTTAGCGCTACATCACGCTTGAGTGTCGTGTCTCGCGCGCGATAGACCTCGCCCATGCCCCCGTTGCCCAGTAGGGAGATGACTTCGTAGTGACCGAGTTTGTCACCGACGCTAAGCGGCATAAAGCTGATTCAGTATGAGTTTAGCCCAGGGATCGCTAATCCGCTGATCTGGCTCTCTTCGGGGCGCTTCTCTTAGGGCTTTGGCAAGTGCGCAACGTCCTTTTCGTTCTCGCAGAACATTTCGAAGATGTCGCCGTCGGCCACAAGGTTGTGAGGAATCTTGACCGTGAAGGGCTTTGTGTACATCTTGGGATCGTCGAAAGTCATTTCGACATCCAGGTGGCCGAAATCGCGCCGGTGAAAACGCTCGGTGACGCGCAGAGCGTCGCTATGGGGATGGCCAAGTGCATCGAGAGTCGTTTTATCGTTGAAGCCAGCCGTTTCTACGACGAAGGTATCGCCCTCCCAATGGCCAACCGAATAGCCCAAGTAGGCTGGCAACGAATACTCAGTGGGAAGCGCGCGTCCGTCGGTATAGATCTGTCGATACATGTTCCCCAAGCTCCCGGCTTCATACAAGATCATCGTGAGTCGAGGTGCTTGAACGATCTTGATGGGTTCCGACACGAGACCCGCCTGCGGGAAGCCCACGATGTAACCAGCCGAGCATCCGGTAACGGTACCTGAGTTGAAGAGAACCTGGTTGCGGCGCATTTGTTCCACCGCTGCGGGCCGAATGAGTGCTTCTTCGGGCCTAAAGTCCACCAGAATATCCAGGCCATACTTGATCTGTATGGCGGCCTCCATTCCAGGTACGTCTACTGCAGCGAATTCATCGACGAATTGGCCGAACAAGCGCCTCGCTTCAGCCAACGGGGTGGGTTCATGCATCCAAACGCCGGAGAGGTCTGGCTTGCGGTCGGAAGTCCTGGGCGCAGGTGCAGTTAGGTTGGGTTTACCGTCCGGCGTTCGTGGCGTTCCGGGCGTCGGAAAATTCAACCACTGAGCCTGAAGCGTGATCGCGAGGAGCGGAAATACAACGAACGGTACTCGATTTCGAAAAAACACCATGACCTTATTGACAGTCATTGTGAAAAGCTCAATCCACAGAGCTATTCCCGAGGGATCGGGGCGTCCGCCGTAGGTTCGCGGCGCTGGAGCGTTCAAGTTCGGTTTCCCATTGGGCAGTGTCGGGGCGCCGGCAGCGGGATAGTGCAGCCACTGCGCGGAGAGAGTCGCCGGCGGCAGACTGGTGAAGGCCAGCTGGCACGCCGTAGTATTTCCTGTTCGCATCGCTTCCATCCTTTGGTGGTGCGGTTTTGAGTAGCAGCACCCTCCAAATGTGATAGCGGCAGATTCTGGAGGGGCGTATCATTCAGTTGTTTCAATCGGGGCAGTTCCTTTCCAAGAACCCCGGGAATTCTATAGCGTGCGGCCAGCACCGTGCCCCTGGGGGAGCGCCTTTCCTGCGGTGCACTGGCCGAAGGAGGGCCATCCAACAGCGATTCGGGCTTACCCCCCACCGTCAGCATCCCATCCACCGTGCGGAGTAATCCCGCGTCGCCGGCGCTCGCACCCGCGGCCTAGGTGCGCCAGTCACTCGCGGAACGTTCCAGCGCAGCTTCGAAGATCGCCCCCACTCTGGGCGAAGCGCCGCTGAGCGACACGCCCTGGGTGATCGTGCCCCGATCCTGTGGCTGATGCATAAGCGTTTACTCCGCCCCTTCGCTGGATGCCGGCCGATGGGTGGCGACGATGACCCACACCGCCCAGCTTGCAATCGCCGCCGGTATCAGATTAAGCGCCAGAGTGCGGCCTGCAAGCCACCCAGCGATCACCAGCGGCGTGGAGTAAGACATGGACGAGGCCAACCACGCAACGAGCATGGCCAAAAACCCAAAGCGCCTAAGCAGCCAAATCCAGACCGAAGTCACCGCAGTCGTAAACGCCACTCCCGCCGCGGCACGCCAGATCCCGCTTCCAAAAAGCTCAGCTGCGGCGAGACTGAGTAAGAATGCGCCCAAGAGGTCGGCGACCCACAGTTTCGGAATCACCAAGCGCAAGAGCACAACCATTAGCAGCAGTCCCAACCCTAACGCCATGCCGATTTGCGCCAGAGAAAACATGCCGGCGATCGTGTGAGCGGTGGACTCGAGGCCGCCTGCGAACAGTGAGTCTCGAACCCACTCGATCGTCGAAAAGAGATTAAGCGCTCCGGGATAAACCCATAGTTCGTAGACCTCGGCCGCTGTGATCCCGGCCAGAATGTGCGAGGCGACTAGAGGGTTATGCAGCTGTCCATTGTAGAGCCGGGTCCAGGAAATGAGGGAATCGGGCCAGTGGCGGCGCGCGTGTGGCTCGATCGCCAGATAGAAGAGCCACAGGCCACCTGACGCGAATCCGCTCCAACTGAGACCCATAATCAGAAGACCGATTTCCCAGATGCTGGCAACGTGCCCGGCCCCGAGGGCCCACACAGTCATCGCGATCACGAAGGCCGCGCTCGCAAAAACGGCTGCACCTCGCCGGTCGCCGCGACCCTGGCGGAGGTTGCGGCGGGCGGTCAGCGCAGCCGCGGCCAGGCAAATGACCAGCAGACCGAGGAACACGGTGTTTTGCACATTCGGGGCTGAGGCGATCCTTGGCTGGCTCTGTGTGGACAGCCCTCGGACCTCGAAGAAGACGGGCCGGTTTTGCCAAGACGCAGCTTCCACGCGAACCTCGTCCGAGCGGTTGTCTGCGTAGGTCCCTATCCAGGCCGTTCTGGCGTCGGACGACATAGGCGGGATATGTTCCGGTGCGGCGGGCTTGAATCGCGCTGGGTCTAAGCCGGCCGCGGAGAACAACGAAGGCCAGCCGGGCTCGCGTGTTTCAGCGACAGTCTCCCAAGGCCGGACCTCAAGCCGCACCAGCCGCCCTTTGGCATCGAGTAGCACTCGAATCATCTCGGGTTCGGAGTTGGGCGGAGTGTCCGGACCGATTGCGCCGACTCTTTGAAACGGAGCGACCGAGTCGAATTCTCTTTGGTGCTGGCGGTACCAGAAGGAGATGATCGGAGGTTGATGACTCACCAGAATCTCGTCACGCCGCGAAGAACCGTAGCGCTCAAGATTGTCGATGGCCTGTTGGTCGCAACACTCAAACCCGTAGGCCGTGGACCGGGGCTGTTGGGTGTAGCCTATGGTGTTCAGAATCTCTTGAGCACGATAAGCGAGGACCTCAGGCGGGATTTTGAGCGGAGCCCGGCCCAATAAGGATGTCTTCTGCGCAAGAGGAATGCCGACGATCAATGAAAGCACTACAGCGACCAGGCAGAGTACCGCCGTTCGGGGACGAAAGCCCTCCTTTTCTCCGGACGCCGCGACCATTTCGGGCGACGGAGTCTCGCCCGCCGCCAGCGCGGCGGCAATGGGGTCGGCTCCCGGCAGCGCTATGGCGACGTTGAGAGGCGTTTGCGGACGACGCCGGGGTTCGTCTTCGAGGCACCGAAGGATGAGGCGCTCGATAGCGGGGTCCAGATCTTTGACAAGTTCGCTCGGGCTCGACTGCGTGTCCTTGCGCGCCTTGCCGGTGAACATCTCGTGCAGAACCAAGCCAAGCGAGTAGATGTCGCTACGGGTGGTGACTTCCTTGCCCGCTTTCTGCTCCGGCGACATATAGGCTGGCGTGCCGCTGCGTAGATCGCTCAGAGGAATCTCTTGCGCCAGCGCTGCGAGGCCAAAGTCAGTGATGCGCACCTGGCCCCGCGCGTCGATCATGATATTAGCCGGCTTCAGATCCCGATGCAGCACGCCCCGTTCGTGCGCGGCGGAGAGTCCGGCGCAGATCTTACGCGTGAATTCGATGGCTTTGTCCTGAGGCAACCGTCCAATGCGGCGCAGCAGCGAAGCCAGATCCTCGCCATCGATGTACTCCATCGACAAAAAGTGCAGGCCTTCGACCATCCCGAGATCGTACACGCGGCAGACGTTGGGATGCGAGACTTGCCGGGCGATGCGGACCTCGTTACGGAAACGGATCAGCGCGGCTTCGCTGATGTGTGCGGGGTTCAAGAACTTCAACGCGACGGTCTGGTTGAGGATCAGGTCGAAGGCCTTGTACACCTCTCCCATACCTCCGGTTCCCAGCAGGCCCAGAATCCGGTAGCGCCCAGCGAGCACAGTGCCCGCCGGAAAGCGGCCCTCCTCGGGTGCGCTCGATGAAGGCGGTGCGGAAGGCATGCCGTCCAGCAGCGGATCGGCCTGACCTTCCGCGTCCAGCATCCGATTCACTTCGCGCAGAATCGCCGCGTCACCAGCGCAGGCGTTTTCTACAAACGCCCGCCGTTTACCTGCCGGCCGTTCCAACGCCTCCTCGAAGATCCGCCGGATCCGGCGGAAGGTGTCCGTGGTGACTGTGTTTTGATCTGCCGGATCGTTCATACCCGGGAGCCCTCAACCGTGATAGCGGAAACGGTGCGGTCTGAGTATCATAACAATACCGTGGAAGAAAAGTCGTCTGTTTCCCAGCAGATCACGGTGTGGCTCGCGAACTGGCGCGGCGGCGATCCGGGAGCACAGGAGCGCCTGTTTGCGGCCGTTCACCCCCAACTTCGCCAGATTGCCTCGCGATTCCTCCATAACGAGCGCAACGGCCACACGCTGGAGCCGAACGCGCTAGTCAATGAACTCTACCTTCGTCTCATGGGCTCGGAGCCTCTCGCCTACCAGGATCGTGCGCACTTTTACGCGATCGCGGCCCAGACCATGCGGCGTATTTTGATCGATCACGCCCGGGCGCGGATCGCCGGCAAGCGCGGCGGCGAGCTGGAGCGGATCAGACTGACGGCGATCGAGGGATGGAACCCTGTGGCGCAGAGCGAGGATGTGATCGCCTTGGATCAGGCTCTCTCGAAGCTCGAAAAGGCCGATGCGCGGGCGGCGAGAGTGGTGGAGCTGCGATTCTTCGGCGGCTTGCAAGAAGAGGAGATCGCCGAGGTGCTCGGCGTGTCCATCATTACGGTGAAGCGCGATTGGAAGGTAGCCCGTGCCTGGCTCGTCGGACGGCTGCAATCCAGAGCATGACCCGCGTGAGGATTCAGCAGTGTTTGGCAAAACCATTCCCGCGCTAGTTGGTTTTCGGAGAAGCGGTGTGTCGAAATGGCTACTGGCGATCGAGCAATCGACCAATTCGACAGTCCTGTCTTTGCCCGGCGGAAGGCGTGCTGGAACCTCATGCTTGTAACACAGGACATCTCAGGTGGGATAGTCTCCGCATGGCCGATCTCCGGAGATTATCCATGGACGGTCCGAATCTCGATACCGATCACCCAGATGCTATTACCCTGCCTCGGGCAGATTCATCAGCGCCGCTAGCTTCTGCCAGCGCGGGCTGCCGCGCACGGGTTCGCCGATCGCACTTTGCAGAATCGTCCCGACAATGGAGTATCGTTCTTCGATCGCCTTCTCGAACCAGTCTGCGGCTAGATCTATTTCGCCGCAGCAGATGTGGAAGATCGCCAAGCCTGTCGATGCTCCATAGGCCTCACCGGAGCCCAGCCGCTGGACTATCTGTCTTCCTCGATCTGGCTCGCCCATTCGAACTGACAGCCCCGCGTAAACGCCGACGCTCGGCGTGTACCAGGGGGCCAGAGAGAATGCCTTTTCAGCGAAAGGAAGCGCTTCCGCAAACATCTGGCGTGCAGCGCAGTGTTCAGCAAGGTAGTGGTAGGCCCAGAAGAAGTTTGGATCGAGAGCCAGGGCCTGACGAAGGTGCTCCTCCGCCTCCGCATATCGGCCAACTGCACCGAGGCAGATCGCCATGATGGTCCGTATCATTAGGTGGAGCGGGTCTCCCTGAACGGCGAGCTCAAGTTGCTCCACTGCTTCCTTCAGGCGCCCCGATCCTAAAAGGTAACAATCCCCGCTGGTCATGTAACAGTGCGGAGAAGCGGAGCCGTCAGCCATCGCCAGCTTGAACCGGCGCGCGGCCTCTTGCCAGTTGTAGTCATAGGTTGCGGCGAGAACACCCAGGATCGAGTGTGCCTCCGGGAGCGAAGGCTCCAGTTCCAGTGCCCTTTGTGCCAACGCGCGGGCGACCGGAGCAATCTCGCGAAGGGGCGTCATGCCGATTGTGGTTCGGCCAAAAAGATAGTCGGCGTAGAGGGCCTGGGCCAATGCGAATTGCGGATCGAGCGAGATGGACTGCTCGTAGAACTTCTTGGCTTGGTCCATCGACTCCGCGGTTACCTTCCAATGGAAATGTCGTGCCTTCAGGAGGGCTTCGTAGGCCGGAAGCTTTGGAGTGTAGCGTGGCTTCGCGGCGGCCTGCGGCGACAGCTTGGGCTGCAGCGCTTCGGCGATAGCCGCCGAGATCTCATCCTGCACCGCAAACACATCCGTCATTTCACGATCGTAGCGCTGCGACCAAAGATGCATTCCGTCACTGGCACGGATGAGCTGTGCGGTGACTCGGAGTCGGGTGCCCGCGCGCCGCACACTGCCTTCCAGCACATTGGTCACCCCAAGTGTCTCGGCGATCTTGCGAATGTCCGTATTCTGCCCTTTAAACGCGAAGGCCGAGGTGCGTGCGATCACGTTGAGTCCCGAAACCTGTGCCAACAGGTTGATGATTTCTTCCGCCAGGCCGTCGGAGAAATACTCGTCGTCGGCGTCGCGGCTCATGTTGGCAAAGGGCAGCACGGCGATAGACGGCTGCTGCACGACAGGTTGAGTCGCCACACCTTCCAGCGTGGATCTCAGCTCGGCGACACTGGCGAAACGCTCCGCCGGATTCTTGCGCAGGCAGCGCGCCACGATGGTCTGCAAGCCGGCTGGTACGGCGGATCCCAAGGGTGGCGGATCGTCGCGCAGCACTGCGGCCAGACTGTCGAACCCGCGACGCCCAGCGAGAAGTTCATAGAGCACCGCGCCGAAGCTGAAAACATCCGAACGCGCATCCAAGGGCTTGCCTTCCGCCTGTTCCGGCGACATGTATAGGGGCGTTCCGGAGACCCCGATGGTCTGGGTCACATCCTCGTCGGCGACTAACTTAGCGAGGCCGAAATCCAGCAGCTTCGCTCCCGCCGCCGACATCAGAATGTTGCCCGGTTTCAAGTCTCGATGGAGAATCTTCTTCCGGTGCGCGGCTTCCAGGGCGCTGGTAATTTGCAGCGCTACGCGCACGGCTTCGGGCGGTGCGATGGGGCCCTGAACCGGCGCACCCTCCACATACTCAAGTACTAGATAGTCCGGCCCGACGTCGTAAATCTGGCAAATGTGAGGATGATTCAACGCGGCAATGGCGCGGGCTTCCTGTTGAAAGCGCGCACTGTGCTGGCCCTTGAGCTGCTTGATGGCGACGACCCGGTCGAGACGTGTGTCACGAGCTTTCCATACCTCGCCCATGCCACCCGCCCCAATGGGCGAGAGGATTTCGTACGGGCCGAGTTTTTCGCCTACAGAAAAAGACATCTTCAGGATTCAGCTTAGTTTAGCGGATAGCTCCTGTATCTGACGGCGCACCCGGAAGGTTTTGTTGAAAAAACTAATTTCCGGATGACCAACCAAACGGGAACAACCCACACTGCGGAACCAGGCTCAAGTGCCACACCCTGTGTGCACGCGGAGATTCGGGAATCTCCGGCGCGGGAGTTTCAGAGCCGGGACGCACTGCGTGCCCGAACGCCGCTGAGAATCGATCCCCATCGCAGTTCGCGTGTTGGGGTTCATCGTCAACCAATTTTAGATCGTCTCGGGCAGATGCACTTTGCGCAGCAGGGCGGGCAAGTAACGATTCGCGCGCCAGTGTGCCTTACTGCCGCCATTCAGCATAATCAGCACCAAAGGATGGCGTTGCTCGATGGCTTTGCCGAGCCACTCCGCTGCCTTCTCGTCTTCCGAGTTTTTCGCCGGGAGAAATCGGCATCTGCTAGTCAGAGCTAAGTTTAGCCGATCGGGAGTAAATAGCGCCCGGGTGACTGCGCATCCGGACATTACTACTTTCCCGAATTGGGCGCTCGGGCGATAACTTCCAGGTTCCCTAGAATCATTTCCCCAGAAGTGAAGGCCAGTTCAGGACTACGTACGGCGTCGACGCCAGGGGGGTGTTCGTGTCATTCTTCGGAGGACCGATTGCCATAGGCAAGAGTTATATCGTTCCCCCACCGCCCAGTTCTCTCGTGGGACGACTCAGCGCAACTTGTACAGAATCCCAATTCCATGTCTCGTCCAGGACCGTTCGGCGCACCTGGGCGTCGGCTACGGGTGTGCCGGAAGGATCTGTATTTCGCCCCGCCGAGCGCAATAGTGCGGTTATCATCTGACGAACGAAGGGAATAGAGGCGTAACGAAAGCGTATGAAAATGCTTTCCGCACAGGTAACTTCCGCTAAGGCCCACTATGAGGACCTAAGAAAACCGTGGGTGGCCAGTGCTTCCGAATCAGACTGACCTGAGGTGGCGCGCAAGCGGCCAATCGAACGCCAGAGGAGCGGACTCATAGACTGTCTCGGCGGCAGTCACGGGGAGTCACTGTGCCGTTTTGTACGCGGTTACCGGCGGTCCTCAGTTACAGGGAGTCGTGGGAACCCTGGGGAAGAATCGCACGGGAGGAACACGAGCGGCGGCGACTTCAACGGTTGGCCTCTCGTCCACTTCGCGTCATTATCGTAGTGACCGGATGATAGAATCGCTGCCGTGGCCAAGATTGGCAGGAACGCGCCCTGCCCATGCGGGAGCGGCAAGAAATACAAGCAATGTCACGGCGCGGGAAGCAGTGTCGACAAAGTGAAGCCCCTACCGGCTGCAATGGCCAAACCAGAGTTCCAACTCCCACCAATGGGCATGCCGGGACAGAGCCACCACATCATAGTAGTCGCCCAGTTCGCTGATCCCAATGATCCCCGAAATGCGAGCGGACCCGCCGGTCAGCCGGGCCGATACAAAGTGGTGTTCGTGTTCAGCAGGCCGGGTTACCCACTCTCGCCGGAAAATCGGATGGCGTTTTCAAAAGACTTGAAAGGGGATTCGCACCTCGCAATTCTGCCTCCCGCGTTCGTCACGCCTGAGAACAAAAACTCAACGCAGATAAGGATCAGGGCTCAAACATCTGATGGACAACTCATCTTTGATGGCTATCCCAATGAAAGAGGATTCCTGGGTAAGATCGTACTGGAATCCATCGACGCCCAGGGATTCGACGACGCAGAGTTGAACGCCTACCGTGCCTTGGCCCCATCGCTCAGTAACTGGTCATTGCAGCGGGATGTGCCGATGCACATCTCGCAAACAGACAGCACCGAAATCGCTACAGGCAACTCGCGCACCAGTCTGGTGAATCCATATCTTGAAGCGGCATGGGCTGTCCCCGGCAGCGGCACCATGACCGACGAATTCCGACCATATGCGAGCTTCTATCGCGAGGCTCTGTCCAGTAACTCAGCCGCCTATCAATTCCTATGCTTTTTCAAAATGATTGAAGGTATCCAGGCCAGGAGAGGCCGCCTTAACGCAGCAGCGCGCGAAGAAAACCGAGAGCCGAGACGTATAATTGAGCGCCTGCCATCTGATACCGCTGCTTGCGAGGGATGGCTCAAAGCAATCTTCTATGGGCGGCCCGATTGGGATCAGATGTCGTTGGAAGAGATTTTTCCTCGTGAAGTGGTCGGCAACAAAATCTCTCGCGTTGTTGAGTCGCATCTGCGGCCATTGCGCGTAAAGGTAGCTCACGCAATTCTCGATTCTGGGGAACCGACGCTAGTGGCAGACGAGGGGCTGGATATCCAGAAGATTATGAAATGGCTCCCTTTAACCAAGTGCATCGTACGGCGCATGCTGAAGAACGAATTCCCAGCCGATTTCTTGCCGTTCGTTGCAGAAGACGGAACCGTCAAGAGCACCTAAGACTGCAAATTGATAGGCTCAACCCATGTCCTCTGACGAGTCCTTCTCAAGACGCGAAAAATACTCCAGTGAGCCTCCGGAAATTACGATCCGTGAGGAAGCCCCGGAGAATCTTCGTTACTGCGTTCTCGATACAGTAAAGGATTTAGGATTCGAGAAGCTGGGCTGGAATGTCGATCCACCGTTCGCCAAGTATTGCGGCCCGTCCGGGTTGAGAGACATCATCTGTCGGTTGCTTCGCAAAGCTCCCAACAAAGACAACTGGAGTGAATTTCCAAATGTTTGGGGCGAGGTGCAGGATCTAGTCAACGAGTGTAAATGGTTTCGAGTCTATGACATTATCGAGGCGTTTCACGCCTGCTTCGCGAAACATGACGCGGAAGAACGAACTGATATCGCGAAGCGCTTCGCAGATTCAATGAATGAGTTCTTCTCCGACGCAGGAATTGGCTGGAAGCTCACAAATGGGAAGATCGTGATGCGAGGCCCCGAGGCTTTTGAAGACGCGATGGAGACCGCGCGATCCGAGCTTCTCGAAGACGAGCGTCCTACGGCGGCGGGTCAGATTCACGAGGCTCTCTTGGCGCTTTCTAGACGCCCGGAACCTAACTACCGGGGGGCGGTAATGCACGGAATGGGTGCGCTGGAATGCGTAGCCCGAGACCTTGTCGGCAATCCGAAAGCGACGCTCGGACAAGTGTTGAAACAGCACCCCGAATTTCTACCTAAACCACTCGGGGACGCTCTCCCGATGCTCTGGGGGTTCGCCTCCAACGAAGCCCGACACGTCGAAGAGGGGCGCGAACCTAATCGAGATGAAGCTGAATTGCTCGTAGGAGTGGCTGCCACGTTAGCAACATATCTGACCCGAAAGCACCGCTAACGACTTGCCGTCGCCCGCCGCGTTGACGGAAGGAGTTCTGGAAGGACGTCCAGGATGCGTCCATCGAGATCGAAGACGCAATGGCGATTTTTCACACGCTGGAAGAAGTGAGCCTAGTCGCCGTTGAAGCGGGCAGTGGGGAGACCGTTAATCCGCAGTAGCGGAGGCGATGCAGAACCGCTCGGCCGTTCTGGCGTCGCCGCTTCCTGGTTCCCGCAACTCCTAGGATTAAGTGCCGTCCCCGAGAAATCGGGGACTCGTCTCTTGGATATTGGGACGGGACTCCATCATCCTTGATAGGTTCAGGCGCATAGCGGTCGCAGTGCCGATCCCCAGCGCCTTTGCGGTTTGACGCCAGGAAGCACCTTGACCCCGCAGTTGCTGCACCTGCTGCGGCGTGACGCTCACGCGAGGACGGCCTACTGGATTTTTCGTAGCGGTCTCGGGCGGCATCACCGAGGCACCTCAATCGTCAACCCCAGGTGGTCGCACGGTGCGTCCGAGAGATCCTGTCTGACGCCCAGATACCGTTCCGTGGTCGTGACGGATGCGTGTCCCAGACTCAGTTGGATCTGCTCTAACGCGGCCTTACCTTTGTGCGCCAGCTTGGCAAATGTGCGCCGAAGATCATGAGGAGCAAGATTGGGGACGCCGATCGTGGCGCCAGCGCAGTGGACGATTTCGAAGACGCTGCGCGCCGTCATGCTCTTTCCGATGACGCGCCCGGCTTTGTTCACGCTGCGGAAGACCAAGCCGCTACCAATCCCTGACCCTGCCATCCACGCGTCGATGGCGTGTTTAGTCCAACTTGGCATCGGCACAGTACGGACTCTCGCGCCCTTGCCGATCAGGTCTACGATTACCCAACGAGCGTCACGCAACTGAATATGCTCGACGGAAAGGGTTGTAGCTTCCCGGCGTCGCAGGCCGCAGCCGATCAAGACGGCCAGTAGGGCCCGGTCTCGCGCGCCCTTCAGCGTTGCCGGATTGGGAATCGAGATGAGGCGTTCGGCCTGTTCGCGAGTTAGCCACTGGCCGGTACGGATGCCGGATTGTTTGGGTCCCTTCACCCGCGAAATCGCCGAGGCTTGCTCGGGTGGCATGAAGCCGTTGTCGGCAGCCTCCATAGCGAGCTTGCGGATGGCAGAGAGTCGCTGGTTAATGGTGGAAGACGAGAGACGCCGTGTTTCGAGGTCTGCTCGATAGGCATTGACAGTGGCCTTGGTGAATCCGCCGACCACTTCCGCACCACACCAGCGGAAGAAATCATCGAGGGCCTGACCATAAGCCCGCTTACTCTCAGGGGAGGGGAGAGTGTCGAGGACCAGGGCTTTGATCCTCCCAAGCGCAGCGGCTCGCGGAGTTAAGATCGCCCCGTTCATGACGTCCACCCGGTTGGTCGCCGCAACGTACAATTACGACAACCGTGGAAGGAGGCGATGAGATGGGCCCGGTCGATTCTTTCCGTGGACGCGCCGCTCCACGCCGACCGATGTTTGAACACACCGATGCCGTGCAAGTTCACCTTGCGGCACCGCCCCCAAGCCGGAGCCGACGGCGGGCTTGGACGGCTCGCGTGTGTGTTTACGTGTGTGTAGGGCGATCTTCTGGGCCTTTTGGATTCTCTGGAGGTTCCTAAAATCAGCAAGTTGCGTGTTTTCAATGGCCCCCGTGACTTCCGAACAGGCCCAGGGCAAGCCCGTCGATAAGCGCACGGATATCTGGTCCTTTGGCGTGGTCCTGTTCGAAATGCTCAGCGGCCGCAGGGCGTTTCAGGGCAGGGATGTCTCTCACATCATCGTGCACGTGCTCGAGCAGGAACCCGACTGGTCGAGATTGCCGCCGTTGCCGCCTGGAGTTCAGGGATTACTGGAGCGGTGCTTGCAGAAGGATTCCTCCCGCCGGTTGCGGGATATCGGCGACCTGCGGATTCAAATTGAAGCGGCGCTCACCCACCCGATCCGAGCGGAGGGGGCAACATCAAACCAGGCGAGAAGCGCCAGGTCGACCGTCGTGTGGGTGGTCGCGGTCTTCGCAGTGATTACGGCCGGAGTAATCGCCTTCCTGTATCTGCGCCGGAAACCGGCCGCGGCCGAAGCGGTTCGTTTTGAGATCGTCCAGCCCGATCAGGTCAACTTCAGCAGCCTGGTCAGCGTCTCACCGGATGGAAGGACGCTCGCGTTCATCGCGACGGGCGCGGCCGGCGTCTCGCAGTTATGGGTCCGGTCTCTGGAAACGCTGGAGGCACGGCCTCTGGACGGTACCGACGGCGCCAACGGTGCCCCCTTCTGGTCGCCCGACAGCCGCAATATCGTGTTCGGAACCTCGGACAAACTGAAGAGGATCGAAGTTTCGGGCGGGCCCGCGCAAACACTTTCAACGGTGCCTAACCAAGTCTGGGGAGGCTTCTGGACCTCTGACAACCGGATTGTCTTTGGTTTATCGGGACCCGGCAACGGCCTGTTCGAGGTACCCGCCACGGGAGGAGCTGCGACGGCCTTGACCAGCGTTGACACCGGCTTCGATATTTCGCCCGTGCTCTTGCCGGACGGAAGGCATTTTGTATATGAGCACTTCGGCATGGCCGCAGGGACGGACAGCGGCATTTTTCTTGGCGCGCTGGATGCCAAGCCCGGCGAGCAACACCCCACCAAGCTGCTCCCTTACCGTTCGCTGGTGAATTTCGTGGGTTCGCCTGAAGGCAGCGGCGGATACCTCCTGTTTGTCCGGACTACCAGCGACGCGGATCCGGGAACACTGGTGGCACAGGCGTTCAACACCAAAACGCTCCAGCTGGAAGGCGAGGTGTTTCCCATTGCCGATAAGGTAGCAAACGTCGGTTTTACGGCTTCCCGGACGAGTCTGGTATACCGCGCGGGCCAGACGTCCCTGCCGACGGGCGGGGGACCGGCCACTCCGGGTCAGTTGACTTGGTTCGATCGCCAGGGCAAGGTTCTGGGGACGGTGGGTAATCCCGACATTTATGTCCTGGGAATCCCACTCTCGCCAGATGGTACGCGTATGGCGGCGGCGCACGGCGGCGAGAATGTTGACATCTGGATTCTCGACCTTGCTCGAGGAGTGCCCACCCGGTTCACATCCGACCCAGCCCTCGATTTTTCGCCGGTCTGGTCCCCGGATGGTAGCGAGATCGTGTTCGCTTCTCAGCGCAACCAGGAATGGAATCTCTACCGCCGCGCCGCCAACGGAGGCAGTGCCGAGGAACTATTCTTCAAGCCTGGGTTGACTGGCGCATCCGCGCTTCCCACAGCCTGGTCGCGCGATGGGCGGTTTCTGGTGTATACCGCCGTGGCCGGAGGCAAAGCCGACATCTGGGTGCTTTCGATGAGCGGATCCGCTGGAGACCGCAAGGCCGTTCCGTTGGTGAAGACCATGTTCAATGAACGCGGCGGCCAATTCTCACCCGATGGCCGATGGTTCAGCTATACGTCCGACGACACCGGCAAGGATGAAGCCTACGTCCGGCCTTTCGACCCGGCGTCGATGTCGTCCCATGGAGAAGTAGTGACGGTTTCCAAGGGCGGTGGTATCAGCCCGCATTGGAACGGCAACGGCAAGGAGTTGTTTTATGCAGCGCCCGACGGGACGATCATGTCGGTGCAGGTGACGACCGGTGCGGGGTTTCATGCGGGAATTCCGAAGCCCCTGTTCAAGGGGCCGCCGGGAGTAGCCTTTTGGAACGTGACGCGGGATGGGCAAAAATTCCTGATCCCGGTGCCGCAGAGCGCGACTTCGCCGTACAAGGTCGTGCTGAACTGGACGTCTACACTGAAGAAGTGAGCCACTACGACGCTCTGCTGATCGTTTCCTTCGGCGGTCCTGAAAAACGCGAAGACGTGATCCCGTTTCTCGAGAACGTCCTGCGCGGGCGAAATGTTCCCCGCGAGCGCATGCTCGAAGTCGCCGAGCATTATTACCACTTCGACGGACGCAGCCCCATCAACGATCAGAATCGCGCCTTGATTGAGGCACTTCGCGCGGTGGTGAAAATCCCTATTTATTGGGGCAATCGCAATTGGCATCCGTTGCTCGCGGACACTACGCGCCAGATGCGTGACGACGGGATAAAGCGGGTCGTGGCTTTCGTGACCTCGGCCTTCGGATCGTACTCCGGATGTCGGCAGTACATCGAAGACATCGAAAACGCCCGCGGACAACTGAGGATCGACAAAATTCGGCCATTCTCCGCGCACCCGAAGTTCATCGAAGCGATGACCGATCGCGTGCGAACGGCGCTGGCGGAGCTTCCGCAAGAACGGCTGGTGTTCACGGCCCATAGCGTGCCTTTGTCCATGGCGGAATCCAGTCCGTATGTCCGCGAATTGGAGCAGGCTTGCGCGGCGGTGGCCCAAGGCGTCGGGCGCATCGGGAGAAATGACTGGAAGCTGGTCTACCAGAGCCGTAGCGGGCCGCCTGGACAGCCCTGGCTCGAACCCGATATCGGCGATTACCTGCGCGACATCCGCTCCGATGTGGTGGTCGTGCCGATCGGGTTCCTTTCCGATCACATGGAAGTGCTCTACGACCTCGACACGGAAGCACGGGCCTTGTGCGTCGAACTGGGCGTGAAGATGGTCCGCGCGGGGACCGTGGGGACGCACCCGGCGATGATCGAGATGATTGCCGAGCTCGTCGAGCAGGATCACGCGCCGTGCGCGGAAGGGTGTTGCGCTGCTCCTCGCCGGCCAGCGGCGTCCGGCCTGAAGGCCGGACCTACTGGGTAAGTTGTTTATAAACGTCCCGTTTGGAAAGCCCGCGCTCGCGAGCCACCCGCTTGATCGCATCCATGCGCGGCACACCCTTCTGTTCCAGCTCTCGAACCGCTTCGTCCACGGGCGTGTCCGCGGCCACAGGCGCGCCCTTCCCAATCAGCAGCGTGATCTCCCCCTTGACGGAAGGCCGCGCGGCGAGCTGCGTGCGAACCTCCTCCGCGGTACCGCGCAGGAATTCTTCGTGCAGTTTGGTCAGCTCGCGCGCCACCACCACCGGGCGCTCGCCGTACACGGCGGACACGTCCGACAACGCGTCCAGAATCCGGTGCGGCGCTTCGTAAAAGATCATGGTGCAGTCTTCGTCCCGAAGCCGTTCCAGGGCTTTCTTGCGTTGACCTGTTTTGGCGGGCAGAAAGCCGCCGAAGCGAAATGCGTCGGTGGGTAGGCCAGCCGCAGCCAGCGCACCCAGCACCGCCGATGCGCCGGGAATGGGGACCACGGGGATCCCCGCGCCGATCGCGGCGGCCACCAGCCTGTATCCCGGATCGGAGACTAGCGGCGTGCCCGCATCCGAGACCAATGCAATGTTCGCGCCGGCTTCGAGCTTCGCCACCAGCTCCGGTGTCCGCCCAGCTTCATTATGCTCGTGATAGCTGACCATGGGCTTATCGACGCCAAAGTGTGCCAGCAGTTTGCCGGTCTGCCGCGTGTCTTCGCAAGCGATCAGATCGGCCTCGCGCAGCACGCGCAGGGCGCGCAGCGTGAGGTCTTCCAGATTGCCGACCGGCGTTGCGACAACGTAGAGCGAACCAGGCATCGTAGTACCATGAACCTTAACTGAAATGGAGCCAGCGATACAAGGCGTCCCTGGTTACTTCGTGTGGGAAGTTCCAGGACAGCCGGTGGTGATCCATCTGCGCCTCGACGTGGTCGACCGCATGGCAGCGGAAATCATGCGCGGATTTGGAGCTGTGCCCAAGCGCGGCGCCGAAGTCGGCGGTATCCTGACAGGGGCCATTCAGCCGGGTCCTGTTAGTACCGTCCAGATCGAGGACTTCGAGCCGATTCCCTGCACATACACTCGCGGACCCTCCTTCCTGCTGACCGAATCCGAGAGGATCGTATTCGGCGAGGCGTGCCGGCGCCGGAGTGCGGAAATCGTTGGATATTATCGCAGTCACACTCGCGACGGGCTCGCTCTTCAGCCGGAAGACATCCAGTTGCTTGACGGGAATTTCCCTTCGCCGGCTCAGGTCGCGCTGCTGGTGAAACCGTTCGCGACCAAGCCTAGCGTGGGCGGTTTCTTCGTTCGGGAAAAGGGAGTGTTCCCCTCTGCGACACGGCTGGAATTCCCGTTCCGCCGCTGGGAGATGACCGGGGAAGAGCCGCCCCGGCGCCCGCCCATGCAAGAACGAATGCGAACGGACACAGAGCCGGCTTCGGATGAAGCCCCGGCTTCCTCCCCACCGCGCGAACCCATCGACGCCGCTTCGCAATCCCCGCAGCCGGAGCCGCCGGAGCCGAACGGGCGGCGCGCGCCCAAATCGCGTACCGGCATGTGGTTGGTGGCGAGCTTCGTCTTCCTGTTACTGGGAGTGCTGTTGGGCTATGAAGCCTCGCGGATCACCGCACCGCTGCGCGGCGCTTCCGATTTCACCCTTTCGCTCGCGGTGGAGCACACCGGCGAGAACCTCACGATTCGGTGGAATCCCAAAGCGCGAGCGGTACTCTCCGCGAGCAGCGGTGTGCTGGAGATCGACGATGGCGGCGAAACCAAGCGCGTGCCGCTCGACCGCGACAATCTGAGCAATGGAAACTTCGTTTACAGAAACACATCCGGCAAGGTTCGCTTTCGGCTGGTGGTTTACCTCGACTCGGGATTGAGTCTGACTGAAGCGCTGGAGTGGCCGCGCTAGTTTTCGCGGCGGCGTTTTTTCGCCAAGCGAGATAGCACCGCCAGCTGCTCCAGGTATTGCTTCAAGGGCCGGGCCGGCGTGCCCCACATGACCTGCCCCGCACGTACGATCTTCGAGGTGAGGACGCCGCTTCCGGAACCCAGCACGGCGTGCGATTCGATCCGCGCTTTATCGCCGATCCCGACCTGCCCGCCGATCACGGCGTAGTCCTCCACCACGACGCCGCCGGAGAGTCCCGTCTGCGCCGCGATCACGACATGGCGGCCGATGCGGCAGTTATGGGCGATGTGCACCAGGTTGTCGAGCTTGGCGCCCTCGCCGATGGAAGTGACGCCCAGGGCGGCCCGGTCCACGCAGGAATTGGCGCCGATCTCCACGTCGTCGCCGATCATCACATGGCCCACTTGCGGGAATTTTTCGTAGGCTCCGTTGGTAAGCACAAAGCCGAAACCGTCGGCTCCGATGACACAACCCGAGTGCAAGATGACGTGATTCCCCAAGGTCACTTCGTGATACAGAGTGACGCGCGGGTGCAATACGCAGTGCGCGCCGATGCGGGCATAGTCCCCGATGACCGACCCGGCTCCGATGGAGGTGCCTTCGCCGATATGTACCCCGGCGCCCACGCTCACCAAGGGCCCGATCGAAGCGCCTTTGCCGATCACCGCGCCCGGGCCCAATACGGCAGTCGGATGGACGCCCGGAGCCGGCTCTGGATGAGGATGCAGAATTGGAATGGCGCGAGCAACGGCGGCCCGGGGGTCGTGGGTGCGAATGACTGTGCGGCGAGGATCGTTTATGAAGTCGTCGGGAACCAGAAGGCACGCGGCGCGGGAGAGGCTGGCCAGTTTGACGGAGCGGCCGTTGGAGACGAACGACAGGTCCTCATCGCCAGCGTCTTCGAGCGGCGCGACGCGGCGGATTTCACGGTCTCCTTCGCCCTCCCAGGGCGCTTCCAGCCAGGTGGCCAGTTCCTTGACGCGCAAGCCTTTGGGCTCCTGTAATTTAAAGAGTATTCGATTTAGGGGGGTGAATGAAAATAGGCGCCCCACCCGATTGGGCCCAACAGGGTGAGCGACTCGGGCAGGACGCCTAATCCACGGTTCGGAGGACAATTCGTCCATCCGGTCTGTTAGTGGGGAGTCGAGTCGAAATCTCTCAGGCGAAACGATGTCAGACGCCTAGGGAGAACCCTGTTACCTGTTGCACAGTCGTAGTCTCCCCGCCGGCCGCCGCGAACTCCTGGAAGAATTGCGAGCACTTTGCGTCGTCCAGGCTGCGTACCGCATCGGTTACTAACTCCACCCGCCGGCCCGATTTGAGCAAGCCCAGAGCCGCATTTTTCACGCAAATCTCGGTGACCACTCCATAGATCACGCACTGTTCCGCGCGCAGGCGGTCGAGCAATGCCGGCAGGTTCGCGTTGGTGAAGCAATCGACGGACTGTTTCTCGAGCAGAATCTGCCGGGCGTCTTTAAGATCAAAATCTTGGCGCGCGCTGCGAAGCGTCGTGCGCGGCTCGAGCAACGTAGCGGCGGGTTTCTGCTGTCCGGCGGTTCCGGTGACGCAGTGCGGGGGCCAGTCCCGAAACTCAGGATCGTTTTCCGTGTGCGCATCTATGGTCGAGACCACCGGAATGCCGTGGTCGGCGGCGTATCGGTGGAGCGCGGCCACGTGAGAGACGATGGATTCCGCGCCCGGAACATACAACGCACCGGCGGGATACAGAAAATCCAGCTGCGTGTCCACGTCGAAGAAGACGGTTTTCATACTGCCGCGCCTTTACTGACGGTCTCATACAACGTCGTGAGCTCGGGACTGATGTCCACGCGCCAAGCGGGTTCACCGGTGAACAGGCTCAGGCAAGTGGCGGGCAGCCGGCCCAACGATTCCGAAGCAAATCGCCGGGCCTCGACGACCGTCGGAAGCGATTCCGCCAGCCCGCCTCCGATCATCACCGGACGCTGCAGTGCCTCGCACACGGCTCCGCCCTCTCCGCAGGAGTAGCATTCGCTGGAGCGCGCCAGCACGTCGTGGTCGGCATACCGGAAGATTTGCTTGGCTCCCGGCAGCGTCTGTTTGTCATGACTAAGTTTCACGGGATAACGGCGGCCGCCGGCTTCTTCCAGTTCCACCAGCTTGTACACCACGCCCAGCGATGGCGCATCGGCCGACGTGGCCAACTCTGTACCCACTCCAAAAACGTCAATAGGCGCGCGAGCGGCCATCAGCTCCTGAATCTTGTACTCGTTCAGATCGCCTGTGGCCATGATCTTGGAATCTTCCAGGCCGGCTTCGTTCAGAATCCGCCGAACGGCGCTCGCGAGTTCACCCAGGTTGCCGCTGTCTAACCTTACTCCCCATAACGGGCGCCCGAGCGATGCGGCGCGGCGGGCGCCTTCGAGCGTATCGTAGGTATCGATCAGGTAAATGGTGCTCTCGCCCAACAGTTGTTGCAGCCGCTCGAAAGCCGCCAGCTCGCTGGGAAACGACATCACCCAGGAGTGCGCTGCGGTGCCGAATACGGGAATGCCATAGCGAAACCCTGTCTCGGCATTGCTGGTGCCCGCGCAGCCGCCGATATAGGCCGCGCGCGCCGCCAGCACGCCGGCTTCTGGAGAGTGCGCGCGGCGCGTACCGAACTCGACGACTGCATGTCCCAGGGCGGCCCTCACCACGCGTGCGGCTTTGGTGGCGATGGTCGATTGAAATCCGATGGTAGCCAGCAGATACGTCTCGATCAGTTGCGCTTCGATCAAAGGCGCCCGGACGGTCAGAAACGGCTCTCCCGCAAACAGCGGCGTACCCTCGCGCACGGCAAACAGGTCGCCCGTGAACCGCAACCCGGCGAGCATGTCGAAGAACTCGGGACGCGTGTGCTCGAACTGTGGCAGCGTCTTTAGATACGCGATCTCCGCGCCTGTGAATTTGAGATTCAGGAGATAATCGACCGCCTGAGTCAATCCAGCCGCGAGGACAAAGTTGCGATTCCACGGCAGACGCCGCACGAACAACTCGAATGTGGCGCGGTCCTGGGCCTTGCCGGCCTCGAAGTAGCCCGCCGCCATGGTGAGTTCGTAAAAATCCGTGTTGAGAGCCGCGCCAAACTTGGGTTGGTCGGGCTCCGGCACTACTTCTTCTTTCCGTCTTTGGCGGGAGCCGGCGGCGGTGGTTCCTTGACGTCGAAGGCTGCCTCGCGCACACCGGTTACGGCGTTCGCATCGAGCTGGTAGAGCGAACTGTCGTTTTCCCGGCGAGCCAGGAAGTTAGCGCCCGCGGCCGCGATCTGGACCTTCTCTGTCCGCTTGCCGTCGTTCGAGACTACCGTCAACTCCAGACTGGGCGCGGTGAATCCGCTGTCGGCGAACTTCGCGGCAGCCAGATCCCTCAACTTATCGATGAGGTTCTGGACCGAAATCGAATCCATGGTTTTGCCGTCCGAGGTCCAGTTTTCGCCGGACTTTTCGATCACCTTGCTCTGGCCGCCGTCTTTGATCTCGATGCGCGTCGGATCGCTGAAGCCGAAGTCGAAGACTTTCTTGTTGCGGAAATCTTCCAGCGACTTGTTAAGTCCGTCGCCGATTTCCTTGGTGATTTTGTAGACGCCGTCCATGGTGCTGGACTTGGCGTAGTAGTCGTCTTTGGCCTTGCGGACTTCGAAGGTCAGCGTACCTTCGGCGCCGGTGATCTTGGCGATCGCGGTTTTCTGGCCGCCGGCGAATGCGGATGCCGCGGCCTTCGGATCGGTATCCTTCTCCGTGTCCATTGCCGCGTCCTTCAGTTTGCGAAGCAGTTCGTCCACTTGGAAGCCGTCGGCGCGCATCGGTTTGGGCTTCAGGATCTGCCAATCGGTGCCGGCACGCCCGAATTCCAGGGACGTTTTCCCGGTATCCAGCTCCACGCGGCTGAGCTTGTCCTGATCGAACGCCAGCAGGTGCTTTTCGCGCAGATTCTTGGATTGCTTGTCGAGCGCGCTCTTGCCGGAACTGGCGATGGTGAACAGGCGCTTGTCGCCGTCGAGCATCGCGTAGGTGTTGCCTTCCGTGGGCGTATCCTCGCCGATGCGGAGCACGCGAGTCTTCCCGTCCGCCATGGTCAGCGTGATGCCGATGCGTGGCGGGTCCAGGCCATAGGACGAAAGATTGCTCGCGTTTTCGTCGACCATACGATCGGACGAGAGTGAGCTGACGGCTGAAGTAATCGAGGCCACCGCACTCTGGTCGGCGGCCAGAGGCTGGGGCGCGGTGATGGACCACTTGCCTGCATCATCCCGCTTGACGACGGTGCTCTCACCGTCACGATGCCGGATTTCGATTTGCTTGATGTCGGCTTCTTTCAGCTCGAGGATTTTCGGAGGCGCTTTAGGGTCGGGCTTTCCCGCTTTCGCTTCCTCAGACCGATTCGACCAGTACCACAAGCCGACGAGCCCGGCGAGCACGGCGGCTGCGATCAACAAACGCGCGAACTTCATGGCTATCCTACCTGCGCTTCCACCACACACCCACGCCCGCGAAAATGATCGCCAGCGGGATCACCACCACGCTGCCGTAGAACAGCATGGTCGCCTGGCGAGGGTTCATGTTGAGCCGCCGATCCTCGGGATCCTTGGGCCGGATGGAGATCAGGTCCTCGTCCGAGCTAAGCCAGTTGAGCATGTTCAAGTACAAATCGCGGTTTCCGTTGAAGCTGAGAAACCCGTTGCCGATCCACCGCGACGTGCCGACCACGACAAAACGTCCATTGCCGTTTTCTTTGCCGGTGGTGTAGGTTCCGGCGGCGCCGAGCGTCCAGGGGCCGCGCTTGGCGGATTTCACGTTGACCTGCGGATTCTTCAGATCATCCGTGGCCACGGCGTCTTCGGTTGTCGAAAACAAGGCCGATACCATCGTCTTGTCACCCTTGGCGACCTCTAGCGAGCGCGTGATCGGGAAGCCCGTCGGAAGATCCTTCATCTCGCGCACGATGGCGTGGTCTTCGTACTTGGTCACGATGGGAAACTCGGGGCCCAGCCCGAACAGTTGTCCGACGCCGCTTAGATCCAGGACCAGGTCCTTGTGCATCTTCACGCCCCAGCTATCCAGCACCGCAACCAATCCGTCGTTGTCGTCAATCTCGGTTTTGAATTTCAAGGGCGGATCCAGCATGATCAGCGCGCGTCCGCCATTCTCGACGTAATTCTTGATTGCATCGACCGCCGGCTGGAGGTAATTGCGTTTGGGCCCGGCAACGATCAGGATGGTGCAGTCGGTGGGAATCTCCGCTTTTGGAATCAGCGGGACCACCTGGGTCTTATAGTTGTTCTTCTCGGTTAGATCCTTGGCGTTGCCAAGTCCTTCTCCGGCTGTGGTATCGGTGGTCGACCCTTCGCCGAAGCCGCTGATGAAGCACGCCGTACGGTCGCCGCCCTTGAGCGCGCGGACCATCGCGCCCGAGACTTCCTCCTCGGTCAAGCTCTTAGCGGTCTCCGTTTTATTGCCGACCTTGACCAAAATCGTCGGAACGCTCTTCACGCCGGCCGCGATCGCCTCGGTGCGCTTTTTGTCGACGTCCTGATACTCCACCGTGACTTTCGGCGATAGTCCTTTGTACCGGTTGAACAGATCCTCCGCGTTGGGGAAGCCGTTGGGCCGGTCCCAATACGTGATGGTGAGGTCGCCCTTCATATTCTTGACGACTTTGGCGGTCTGGTCGGAAAGCGTGTATTTCTTGTTGGCCGTGGCGTCGAAGCTCTTGTTGTAGCGCTGAGCCAGGAAATTCAGGACGCCCAGAATCGCCACAATGATCACGGTGTAGACGGCCGCCTGGGCGAAGTTCGCGGCGCGATGTGTTTTCGTGGTCGCCATTACGCCCTCCACCGGATCGATTCCATCGAACGCGCCGTCATGAACAGGCCGAACACGATCATGCTCAGGTAGTAGACCGCGTCTTTAGAGTCCAGCACCCCGCGCGCGAAAGATTCGAAATGAGACGTCACGGAAAGATAGCTGATCACCTTGAAAAGGGGAGTCGACTCAAACGACGACACCCAGTCCAGTACCCACAGCAGCAGGCAAACGCCGAACGTCGCCACGCCGGCGACAATCTGGTTGCGGGTGGCTGTCGAAATGAAGGTCCCGATCGCCAGCAGGCATCCTCCCTGCAGGATCAGGCCGAGATAGCCCACCGCCATCGGCCGCCAGTCCGGGTTTCCATACGCGAACAGAACCAGCATGTTCAGCACCGAGAGTCCCAGAATCGCCAGATACAGGATGAACGCCGCCAGCCACTTGCCCAGGATAATCTCGCCATCGCGCAGAGGAGACGTCACCAGCAGTTCGATGGTCCCGGTGCGCTTTTCTTCGGCGAATAGGCGCATGGTGATCATGGGGATAATGAACAGCCCCACCACGCTCATGTTCGAAAGCACGTTCCGCACCACCCATTCATTCACGTTGAGCGGCACCGACTGGCCCATCATCGTGGCCTGCAGGCTTTGCTGCAGGAAGAAGCGAACCGCCGAGTAAAAGAAGAATCCGGTTATCAAAGCGAAGAAACACATCACGCCGTAGGCGATGGGCGAGCGGAAATAGCTGCTCAGTTCCTTGCGGGCAATCGTAAAGGTATTCATTTTGCCTCCTCCGCCGCGGCTTGCGGCGCGGGCTCGGATATCGCTTCGTCCTTCGAAGCCGTCAATTCCAGGAAGATCTCTTCCAAACTCAGGCCCATGCCGTGCAGCTCATTGAGCTGCCAGCCGGCTTCAATCACAGCTCGGGCCAGTTCGGGCCGCACATGGCTGCCTTTCTGGCTTTCCACAGTAAAGCGCGCCCGGGCGTCCTTGGCATCCTTCGCGATTACGCGGCTAACACCAGCCACCTTCTCCAGCTTCTCGTGAACACTCCGCACCCATTCGGGAGAAAGCGTTCCGTCGCGGGACAGCACCTCCACCGCCACTGTTTCGGCTCCATGGAGGCGGCTGCTCAGATTCTCCATCGTGTCGGTGGCCACCAGCTTGCCGCGGTTGATGATCATGACCCGCTGGCAGGTCGCCTCCACTTCCGGCAGGATGTGGGTGGAAAGAATAATGGTGTGATCCCCGGCCAGTCCCTTGATCAGATCGCGCGTTTCGATGATCTGGTGCGGGTCGAGCCCGGAGGTGGGCTCGTCAAGAATCAGCACGTCGGGATTGTGCACAATCGCCTGCGCCAGGCCCACGCGCTGGCGGTAGCCTTTCGACAGCTTGCCGATTTCCTTGGTGCGGACGTCGGTGATGGCGGTTTTCTGCATCACCTCGTCGATCCGGCTGCGCAGATTGGCCTTGGGTACGCCTTTAATTCGCCCCACGAATTCCAGGTACTCGATAACCTCCATTTCGGGGTAGACGGGCGGCGTCTCCGGAAGGTAACCGATGCGCCGCTTGACTTCCATGGGGTTCTCGCGCACATCGAAACCCGCCACCTGCGCCGAGCCCTCGGTGGGCGGCATGAAGCACGTCAGCATGCGCATGGTCGTGGTTTTCCCCGCGCCATTCGGGCCCAGAAAACCCACGATCTGGCCCTTTTCTACTTCAAACGAAATGTGATCGACGGCAACGTTCCGGGCGTATCGCTTAGTAAGCCCTTCGACTTTGATCATAAGAGTTAACTCAGGACGAGTGGAGAATGTGTTTCGAGAACGCCAAAACCCTACATATCATAGAGGGAGAGGCCCTAAACTGTCAATCCGGCCGGTTTGGGATGTTGTTCACCCGCAAGGGTTTTTCAAGCGTCCCGATGGACGGTATCCGGGGCGAAAGCCGGAACGCAAATGGCCACATATTCAGCTCCCTGCGGGGTGCTGTAGCGGACCCACTCGCCTTTCCGGGCGACCACAGCCTGGCCGGCGCGGACCTCCAACACTCCCTTGTCATGTTCGACGTGCAGCGCGCCGTTTAGTACCACCGTGAATTCGTCGAAATCCGGTCGCTGGCCGGGCTCGGACCACCCCGCCGGGCTGCGCATGCGGGCAATGCTGACCTGCGATTCGCGGTTGTTGACGCGGCCGACGTATTCTTCGATGATCTTGTTTCCCGGGACTGGGATCAGTTGGGGTCCAGCGATGAGTTCAGGCATGCCGTAAGAGTTAGTTTTGCGCGAGTTCTACTAGAATGCCACTGGGGTCGCGCACGAAGCCGACCTTGCCGTTGCCCAGCTTGACGCTTCCGCCCTGGGTGACGGAAGCGCCTCCCGCGGCTTTCACCGCGGCGATGGCTGCGTCTATGTCGCGCACCTGAAGCCCGATTGCCGGTGCGCCAGGGTCGGGGATGCGAGGCGTGTAAGGCTTGCGGTCCAGGCCTTGGAATTCCATGAATCGCCATGAGAGCGTCGTACCGGGAACCGACACTTCCGACGTCAGGACTTGGGCGCCGGGACTTCCCAGGTTGGCGTTGAAATTCGAGGTGGGCGCGTTGGTCTTGGCTGCGAGGCCGAAGTGATCGCGATAGAATGCGGCCGCTTTTTCAGCGTTCTGAACCACCATGGAGCCAAACCCGGCGCCAATCACCTTGCCGCTGCCCGATGCCGCGGCGGTGGTCAGCGCCAGCTCCACATAGTAGCCGTCAGGATCTTTCAAAGTGACCACGCGGCCGGGGCCGCTGGCCCTCTTGACCGGTGCACCGCCCGTGGAGACTACGTCCCCACCCGCCTTTTTCGCGGCTGCCAGCGCGGCATCGATATCGTCCACGTTCAGGACCAAGAGCGACGACCCAGGATCCTGGATGCGCGGCTTCGCTGGACGCACGTCCATGCTGGTGAACTCGGTGACCTCCAGCGGGAACTCTGCGCCGGGGATCTTGAGCATCATGTTGCGGAACTTGGTGCTCGGCGGCACGTCCACCAAGCCCCGAAGTGCGTCGTTCAGCGCGTTGGGCTTGGCGGTCAGCGCAGGCGCATTGTTCTGGAGATCCAGTCCAAGCGCGTGATAAAAGGCATAACTCTTGTCCAAATCGGCGACACCCAGGATATATTTCGTCAACTTGACGGCATTGGGAGCGGCGGTTTGGCCGGGCGCGAGTGCGGCGAAAAACAAGCACGCGGATACGAGGAGAGGTCGCATATTCAGATCGAGCATATCACCTTGTTTTGGCTACTCATAACGCAGTGATTCGACTGGCGCGATTTTCGTAGCGCTGCGCGCCGGATACAGCGTCGCGATCAGGCTGACGGCCATGGCGGCGGCGGCGATCCAGATGCCATCTACCCAACGCGTCGTGAACGGGACGAACGAAATGGCGTACACCTGTTCGTCCAGCCGCAACCATTGGTATTTGTCCGCGAAGTAGCAGATGGTATAGCCCGCGGTCAGGCCGATGACGGTCCCGACGGCGCCGATCATCGCGCCTTCCCACACGAAGATCCGCCGAATCTGGCGCGCGCGCGCGCCCATCGACATCAGGATCGCGATGTCGCGATGCTTCTCCATCACCATCATCACAAGGGCGATCAGGATATTCAGCGCCGCCACTACTTGAATCAGCCCGATGCTCACCACCGTGACCACGCGCTCCATTTTCAAGGCGTTTAGTATTTGCCGGTTCTGCTCCTGCCAGGTGGTGGCGGCGAGCTTGGGCCCGATCAACGTCTCAGCCGCGGCAGCAACTTCCGGCGCGGCGTCGACGTCATCCAGATACAGCTCGATGCTGTTAAGAACGTCCCCTACGTCGAAAATCTTCTGCATCGGGGCGAGATCCATGAAGCCAAAGGCATTGTCGAACTCGAAGAAGCCGGATTCAAACACGCCTACGACGCGCAGCGGTACGTTGCTGGGGCGTATACCGTACGGAGTGATGTGGCCGTTAGAGATGGTCAGCGTGACCGGTTTCCCGACCACGGCCCCGATCCGTTCGGCCAGACGAACGCCGAGAATGATCCCCGGGCGCTCGCCTTCTACACTTCGGAGCTTCTCGATCGAGCCTGCCTTCAAGTGCGACAGCGCCTCCGGTATCGGTGCGCCGCTTGCGATCGAGATGCCCTTGATCGAGGCGCCGTCGCCGTTGACGGGTCCGGAGAGAAACCCGACGTCATAGAGCGCGGGTGAGGCGCTTTTGACGTGCGGCAGCCGCGCGAGTTGCGCGGTGAGCTGCTCCCAGTTCGCAATCCCTTCAACGCGCTCCTTTTCCTGAATCGAAACATGGGCGGTCAGACCTAAGAGATTACGTTCCAGAGTGCTCCGGAATCCAGTGTTGATCGCGAGCCCGATCACGAGCGCCATGACGCCCGCGGCCACGCCGATCACGGAGATCGCCGTGATCACGGAAATCACCACCTGTTTCCGTTTCGCACGCAGGTAGCGCCTGGCTACGAACAGTTCAAACATCGCCGCCGCGTAATTTCTCCGCGATCCCGATCTCGCCTTCCGGCCGCAACAGCGGGAACAAAATCACATCGCGGATGGTTTTCGAATTCGTCAGAATCATCGTCAGACGGTCGATGCCGATGCCTTCGCCGCCCGTGGGGGGCATCCCATAGGACATGGCGCGAAGATAGTCTTCGTCCATCTGGTGCGCCTCTTCGTCACCCGCAGCTTTCAGCTCCAATTGCATCTCGAAGCGGCGGCACTGCTCTTTGGGATCGTTCAACTCGGTGTAGGCGTTGCCGATTTCCATGCCGGCGGCGTAAATCTCGAAACGCTCGACGAAGGCCGGATCGTCGCGCTTGTGCTTGGAGAGCGGCGAAACCTCCACTGGATAGTCGTAAATGATGGTGGGCTCGAACAAGTTTGGCTCCACCTGGCGTTCGAACGCCTCCACTAGCGCGTGTCCTCGCAGGGACGTATTGCCTACGGCTTCCTGCATCGAAAGTCGCCGGATATTGCCGAAGTCGAGCTTGGTTCCCTGGTATTCGACCACGGTGGATCCCGTGGCGTCGATGGCGGTCTGCTTGATCAGGTCCACGGTCAAGTCCATCAGCCCGTTGTAATCCGTATAAGCCTGATAGAACTCGAGCATAGTGAACTCGGGATTGTATTTCCAGCCCAAGCCTTCGTTGCGAAAATTGCGGTTGATCTCGTACACGCGCTCCAGCCCGCCCACGATAAGGCGCTTGAGATACAGCTCCGGCGCAATACGCAGGTAGAGATCCATGTCCAGAGTGTTGTGATGGGTCACAAAGGGGCGCGCCGTGGCGCCTCCGTAGATCGCCTGCATCATGGGCGTCTCGACTTCCACGAAGCCGCGCTCCTCGAGCTGGCGCCGCAGCGACGAAATGATTTTCGCGCGCGTGATGAAAATTTTCTGCGATTCCGGATTCGCGATCAGATCCAGGTAGCGTTGGCGATAGCGGATCTCGACATCCTCCAAACCGTGCCATTTTTCAGGCATCGCCAGCAGAATCTTGGAGAGAAACGTCAGCTTCTCGGCATGTACGGACAGCTCACCGGTCCGGGTGCGGAACAGGTAGCCGTCCACGCCCACGATATCCCCCAGATCGAGTCCCTCGTAAAGCGAGTAGTCCGCTTCCGGAACCGCGTCTTTGCGGATGTACACCTGCAGGCGCTCGCCGGATTGCATCAGGTGCATGAAGCCGGCCTTGCCCATGCGGCGGACGGTTTGAATGCGCCCGGCGATGCGCACTCGCGGCTGATCCGCAAGTTCCTCGGCGGTCTTGGTTCCGTACGCGGCCAGAATCTGTGGGATGGTATGACTCGAGTCGAATCGCTGGCCGTAAGCATGGAAGCCCAGAGCCTCGATTTCGGCGGTGCGGCGGAGGCGCTGAGCGAACAGATCGTCTTCCAGGGACAAGAATGGAACTCCTTAGATGGAGTATAAAGGACGCGCGCCACACATCAAGCGCGCTTTCGGCCAGAGGCGTTGCCAGACAGCTTCTGTCGAACTGCGCGATCCGCTGCCCTATGGGCGCGCCGTAACGCGGCAAACAAGCGTCGCGCGTTTCGGGGGGAACGCAGGAGGTGTGCCGTTTCCGTCGACTTCTTCACTGCCACTAGGAATGCCTGCTTCAATTGTACGTGTACCAGGTATCTATTCATAGCTAGGCTGCTTCCTGCCGGTCGCGGTTCGTCTCCCCTTCACAGAACCACGAACGCCAGTGAGTGGCCAAACTAGAACTACCGCCGCACGATCACTTCCCGCAGATGGTCGCGTGTCAGAAAGAACTTCACCGACTCGAAATCGCTAAACAATTTTTCCAAACTGCGGTTATTGAAGAACTGCGCCGGACGGCGCCTTCCGCGGGGAGCCAGTGTGATCGCTTTGCGATCCAGGATCCGGTAGGAATACGTCGGGATGGTCTCCGCGCGCTCTTCGGCGTGAAATAACGCCAGCAGGTAGCTGCCCGGGCGGAGCATGTGGTTCAAGCGCCGGACCACCGTTTCCAGCAGCGGCCCGCTCAAGAACTCCAGTGTGTCCCAGACCAGCGCTCCGTCGAAATGCTGGGCGGGATAATCCAGCGCCGTATCCAGGAACTGGGCCACTTTTTGCGAGTCCGATTGGTTTTCGTAAAAATCGCCGTCGCCGAAACAGCGGTCCATCTGCAACAGGAGATCGTCGGAATAAATACGATGGCCCAGGTTGGTGATGAACGCGACGGTACTCTGGCTGGCGCCAGCCAGATCCAAGAGAGTCAGCCCGGGCCGCTCCACCAGCAAAGAGCAGAATTGATCCAGACCGCTGCTGCTGCGGGTTTCCAACCTGGCCTAACGCTTGATTTCGCCAACGCCGGCGGCCATGGCGGGACCGGCCGAGGCGGGAGAAACAGCAGGCGAAGTGGCTGGCGTCTGGGGCCGGGGAGCCGATGCGGACGTGGTCGCTGCCGTAGCCGCCGGCTTGGGAACTTCGGCGCGAACGATATCGACGTTGCCCTTGAAATACGCTCCGTCTTCGATCACGATGCGCGCGGTTCGAATATCGCCCACCAGCTTGGCTTCCTTGCGGATATCAATCCGGTCGCCGGTCTCCACGTTTCCGTGCAAGGTGCCCAGGACGATGACCTCGCGCGCTTTCACGCTGGCCCGGACCTTACCGTTCGGACCGACGGTGAGGCGGTGTTCCTGCATCTCTATGGTGCCTTCCACTTCGCCGTCGATGGTCAAATCCTCGCGGCTCAGGATCTGTCCTTTCACGATGACCGACTTTCCAAGCACGGCATTGCCAGTGCGTGGCGCATCAAAGGACTCAGTGGGGCGACTCGGAACGGTCGACATCGGGATTCCCTCCTTGGCGGGTTGCGGCCGGGCAGGTTGGGCTGCTGGCGGCTGGGCCGCGACCGGCTTGGGTGCTGGCGGTTGCTCTTCTTCTTTGCGCCGATTCCACATCTCGGGGCGCCTCCTTGTTTGAACTGCTTTAACAATGCTACTACGGCGGCTAAGTTTTGGGAGATGCTTAGCCCGGCAAAAACGTTACGGCCTACAATGAAGACGTGGCGGCTCCCCCGACTGCTAACACGTCGTGCCGCACCCTGAGCGGATTGCCGCTTGATCCGGTCTACACGCAGAGTGTGGACGATCTTGGCAAACCAGGCGCACCCGGGCAGTTTCCATACACCCGTGGAATCCATGAATCGATGTACCGCGGCCGCCTTTGGACCATGCGCCAGTTCGCGGGATTCGCCACCGCCGAGGAAACCAACGCCCGCTTTCGCTATCTGCTGGAGCAGGGCCAAACGGGATTGTCGGTAGCGTTCGATTTGCCGACGTTGATGGGCGTCGATCCGGACCATCCCACCGCCCTGGGCGAAGTCGGGAAGTGCGGCGTGGCGATTTCTTCGCTGGCCGATATGGAGACGCTGTTCCAGGGAATCCCGCTGGGCGACGTCACCGTTTCGATGACGATCAATTCCCCGGCGTCGGTCCTGTGGGCGATGTACCTGGCAGTCGCGGAGAAGCAAGGCGTCGACTGGGCGCGGCTGTCGGGTACGCTTCAGAACGACATCCTCAAGGAATACATCGCGCAGAAGGAGTACATCTATCCTCCGCGGCCGTCCATGCGCCTGGTGACAGATTCCATCGAGTTCGCTACCGAGCGGGTGCCGCGATTCAACCCAATCTCAGTTTCCGGTTATCACATCCGCGAAGCCGGATCGACGGCCGTGCAGGAGCTGGCCTTCACACTGCGGGACGGCATCGAGTATGTGGAGCACGCTCTGGATCGCGGACTGCCCGTCGATTCGTTCGCGCCGCGCCTGAGTTTCTTTTTCAACGCGCACAATGATTTCTTCGAGGAAATCGCCAAGTATCGCGCGGCCCGGAAGATCTGGGCCTACGTGATGCGCGACCGGTTTCACGCGGCGAGCCAGAGCAGCTGGAAGCTGCGGTTCCACGCCCAGACCGCGGGTTGCTCGCTGACGTGGCAGCAGCCGCGCAACAACATCGTGCGGACCTCGATTCAGGCGATGGCGGCTGTGCTGGGCGGATGCCAGTCGCTGCACACCAATTCGCTCGATGAGGCGTACGCGCTGCCGTCGGAGGATGCCGTCACTCTGGCGCTGCGCACCCAGCAGGTGATCGCCTACGAAACAGGGGTGACGGCTGAGCCCGATCCGCTGGGCGGCAGCTATTTCCTCGAACGCTTGACGCTTGACGTGGAGGCAGCCGCGAACGGCTACATCCGGCGCATCGACGACCTGGGCGGAATGATCCCGGCCATCGAACGCGGGTTCCCCCAATCCGAGATCGCCCAGGCCAGCTACGAATACCAGCGCGAAATCGAGCAGGGCGAACAAGTGATCGTGGGCGTGAACAAGTTCACCGAAGAAGGCGAGCAGCCCGCCGATGTACAGAAAATCGAGGTACTACAGATCGACGAAACGGCGGCGCGGAAGCAGATTGAGCGACTCGATTCCGTTAAGAAGCGAAGAACCGCCGGCGAGGTCGCGAAGACTCTAGGAGCCTTGCGGCGCGCGGCGGAAGGCACCCAGAACACCATGCCCTACATCCTGGACGCGGTTCGCGCCTATGCCACGGTGGGAGAGATTTGCGGGGCCCTGAAGGACGTATTCGGCGGCTACACGGAAACCAGCTTCCTGTAGCCACGCTAAAGCAACAGCCTGCACGTCCGATAGATAGACATGTCCCTGACCCGGCGCACCGGCTTGGTGTTTCTGTGCACCATTGCGTACCTGGGGTGGCTGGCGGCCTCGCGATTCGTACTGGTTATGAACGACGAAGGCATCTATCTCGACGGCGGACTCCGCCTTCTGCGCGGCGAAATGCCTTACCGGGATTTCTTTACGATTACCGGGCCGGGAACATTCGCGCTGATAGCCGCCAGCTTCCGTGTGTTCGGCACCACCATCCTGGCCGCAAGGATCCCAGTGGTGTGGGATATCGGGATCATCACGGCGTGCCTATTTTGGCTCGCGGCGAAGTTGAGCAACTCGATGACCGCGGCCCTCGCCGCGTTCATTTATGTCACCTTCTCGACCCCCGTGGAAACGGCGGTGGTCGCCAATCACCGGTGGGACTCGGGCGCATGGGCCATTCTGGCGGGCACGCTGATCATTGTTGCCACCGAGGCTGCTTCCGAGGCCGCTTCCAAGAATTCCTCGGCCGGGACTCCATCGGCAAGGTTCTCCGGCGCGACCGGCTTTGGAGCGGGAATTGCAGCCGGAATCGCCGCATGGTGCACGCCCCCGGTGGCATTAGCGGTCGCGGCGCTGGGCGCGTGTCTGGTCATCTACCACGCCACGAGACGCCTGTTCGTAATGTACGCAAGTGGCGTGGCTGTGGCGTTCGCGGCGGGGGCGATCTGGATCATCCGCACAGGGGCCCTTCGCGCGATGCTCGATTCACTTCTATGGAGCTCGTCCAACTATTTGGGCGCCAACCGGACTTGGTACGGGTCGGTGACGGACGGTTATGCCAATCTTCTGCGCGGCACGTCCGCCGGCGAGGCCGCGAATACCATCCTGTTGCTGGCGTTTTTCACCTTGCCGGCGACCCTGCCGTTGTTTAGCGCGACGTGGCTATGGAAGCGCCCTTCCAGGACCGTGGTCATCTTGCTCACGTTGGGCTTCGCATTGATTCTGTCCACTTATCCCCGGTGGGACCTCAATCATTTGACGTGGGTCTCGGCGCCGTTCTACGCGCTCGCGGCGGGGTTGATCGCCCGCTCTTCGTCCAAGATGGTTTCAGTGCTTCGAAAACCCCTGGCAGTGATTGCCTTGGTGGTCGCGGGCGCGTGCGTAGCGATGAGTGTCCAGCAGCGTCTCCATGAGGCCGCGCGGGTCACCAGCGTGGGGAACGTTCACGGCCGGCCGGAGGATCTTGACGTCCTGGCGACGGTCCAGGCGCGGGTTAAGCCATCCGACACCCTGTTCGTCTTTCCGTACCGGCCGTTGCTCTACTTCGTCACTGGGGCGCACAATCCCACGCGATATTCTTTCTTGCAGCCAGGAATGTTTTCCGATAAAGAGGAGGCGGAAGCGCTGAGCGAGTTGCGCGCGCATCCTCCGCGATTGGTTTTCTATTCATACATGTCACCGGAAGCGTATTTGCGCATCTGGCCCGCGAGCGACCGACGACGGCTGCAAATGACCGGGATAGAGACGTTCCTGCGAGAGAATTATCAGGAAACGGAAACTTTGGCGGACTTCAAGTTGCTTGAGGCGGGAACGCGGGCAGCGGTGATCACAGCCGCTCACTGACGTTCGCGGTTCGGGGCAAACTGCCTTGCACCGAACCACGAGCGCAGCGATTGGCACAGCAGACTAGAACCGGAATCCGAATCCGACCGACGGTTCAGCACGATGCGTCAGCAGTTCCGCGTTCAGCGTGGATACGGCCAGCGTCGGACTGTTGTAAACCAGCCCGCGATACTGAGCCCGCAGGAAGAAACGGCTGCCAAGATCGAAATCCGCCCCGGCGCCATAGACGAACGTCGGACGAGCCAGGGCATCGCCGCCGATATCTTTCGGATCGAAGATCAGGCTGCCCGTTCCGGCTAGCGCAAACGGAGTAATCCGGTGGAGCGGCAGGCGCCACACATAGGCCGCGGTCGCTTCATGCGAATACGCCTTGGTGCTGGCGATGTTGCCGTCCAGCGCGTACCGCTGCGAATTGAGCGTGTAGCCGTAATTGAACTCCACGCCGTTGTGCCGGCTGAAATAATAACGATAGGTCCCCAAAACGCCGCCGCTGTTGGAGGCGGAATGAGTCACACCGTTATCGGTCGTGTCCTTTACGAAACTGCCCAACGCTTGAACGGTCACGTCAGACTTGTACTCCTCACTCTGTGCAAAGGCCGGCAGCCCCAGTACCGACGCCCCTAGCATGAGTGCAACAACACCTTTATTTCCGAACATATGCGAGTCTCTCCTTTGCCGGCAACCAGCCGGCCTTCATTTGCATCTATACAGCTATGGATGTACAGGGGCCACAACCGGTATTGATCGCTAGTCCGTAGATTCTGTCCGATCGTCCAAAGCTGTTCGATCGAACGTGCAAGGTAGGTCGTACGCAGGTGGATGCCATTACTGATTTTCTGAGCGCTGTTCATGTCCAAGGGGTCTGTTATGGACGTATTCAGGTAACCGATTCGTGGGCTCCGCGACTCGACGCGGGAGCGCAAGCCGGATTTGGTTTGATTTCGTATGGCGAGGCTTGGATTGACTTGCCGGATATAGCTGAACGCATCCATCTCTCGCACGGCGATTTCTTTCTTCTCGCCCCGGGCCGGGAATTTCTGCTGTCAACCGGCGGAGGCAGCGCGCCCGCTGCAGTCATCGGCGGGAGGTTTAGCTTTGACGAGACCTATGGCCGCCAGTTCACCGGTCTTCTTCCGTCCCTGATTCTGATTCGCGGCGGCCAGCCGCACATGCTTCCGCTGCAGAGGACGCTAGAGCTGCTGGCCTCGGAAGTGGACGCTTCCAAGTCCAGTTCGGAGCCCGGTTCCGAATTGGCGGTTCGCCGCCTGGCCGACCTGCTGTTGATACAGGCGTTGCGTGCGCACATCGCCGCCACTGAGAGTGTCGAGAGTGAACGGACCGGCTGGCTGCATGCACTCTCCGACGCGCAAATCGGCGCGGCGCTGAATTCGATGCACAAGCGAATCGAGCATCCGTGGACGGTCGCCAGCCTGGCCTCGGAAGCCGGGATGTCCCGCTCGGCTTTTGCGCAACGCTTCAAAGAACTCATGAGCGAGTCCCCGCTCGAGTATTTGACACGCTGGCGGATGTACCGGGGAAGCGACCTGCTGCGCGAGAGCGACCGGAAGCTGGCGGATGTGGCGCAAGCGGTTGGCTATGACTCGGATGGGGCCTTCCATAAGGCCTTCAAGCGGGTCCTGGGAGTCGCGCCGGGGGAATATCGTCGGTCCGTGGGAACAAGCTAGCTTTCCGTCCCCACCGTCCATGATATCCTCAAGTCGAGGATGCACCGCTGATGCCGGGTAGGCAACAGGGGCGTATCGGAGTCTCAATCGCAGTCTTTTATGGATCATAGAATCCGGGTGTTGGTCGCCAAGCCCGGCCTCGACGGACACGACCGGGGCGCGAAGGTAATAGCGCGCGCGCTGCGGGATGCTGGTATGGAAGTTATCTATACCGGTCTCCGGCAAACCCCGGAAATGATCGTCAATACCGCGCTGCAGGAAGATGTGCAGGTTATCGGCCTGTCCATTCTTTCCGGAGCGCATAACGCCATCGTGCCTCGCGTGATGGAGCTACTTAAACAACAAAAGATGACCGATGTATTGGTCATCGTCGGCGGCATCGTACCGGATGAAGATGCCGCGCAATTGAAACGGCTGGGAGTGGCCGCGGTTTTTCAACCCGGAGCCTCCCTCCAGGAAATTGTGGAATTCATCCGAAGCTCAGTCAAACAGACAGTTTGACTAGAGATTGGAGAAGAATCTGAAAATGCAAGATAAGTTAAACATCGCGGTGTTCGTCGATTACGACAACATCGAGATCGGGCTCAAGTCGACATTGCGTCGCGAGTTCGACGTATCGCTCGCGCTGGACGCGCTCAAGGAGCGCGGCGACCTGGTCGCCAAGTTCGCTTACGCCAACTGGGGACGCCAGGATGGAGCCACGCGCCAAATGGCGGAAAACGCCGTCCAGATGGTGCAGCGGATCCCTTCGCCGCGCGGCGATAAGAACGGAGCGGATATCAACCTCGCGCTGGATGCGCTGGAGATGGCGTTTACGCACACGCATGTGAACGCCTTCGCCATCGTCAGCGGCGACAGCGATTTCATTCCGCTGGTCAACAAATTGAAAGAGTACGGCAAGACGGTGTTTGTGGTGGGTGGCAAGGCGTTCACCTCCACCATCCTCCAGCAGAATTGCCACGAGTTCATCAGCTTTGAATCGCTGTTATCGGATGTGCCGGCCAGTATCGTCCTCCCGGGTGAGACCCGGGCCGCGCGGCCGCGAGGCGATCGTCCCTTAAGCGATCGGCCGGAACGCACCGACCGTCCCGACCGCGGACCGGATCGCGGCGGTGACCGGCGCCAGCGGCCGGCTCCACTCGAATTGGCGCAAGCCATGCCTCTGGTGGAACGCGCCCTCCAGGTTCTGGAACGCCGTGGCGTGCAGCCACAGCTGGGCTTGCTCAAGTCCACCATGCTCCAGCTGGATCCGGCGTTCAACGAACGCGCTTATGGTGGTTCAAGCTTCTCGGATTTCGTGGAAAAGCTCAAGCGCGAGGATCTGGTGAACGTGAGCGGAACCGGCGGGCGCTACATCATCGAACGCAAGGGTTCGTCACAGCCCGAGCGGGCCACACTCAAACCCGAAGATCTACTGCCGGCGTTGCGTGATGTGCTCGAGAACCACCGTCTGGAGATCGAAAACGGCGTGCCGGTCGAAGATCTTGCGCAGTGGTTTAAAGAGGAGCATCCCAGCCTCGATACCACGGCTTACGGATTCCAGCAGTTCAGCGAGTTTCTGAATTACGCGCAGGACAAGACTGTGGTCCGCCTCGAGCCGCATGAGGAGCAGGGCGTGATGATGGTGTATCTGGGTGCGGAGTTCTATCCGCCCGCCGAGCCGCCCGCGCCCGAGCCCCAGGCCGCCGCGGAAGTCGAAGAAGAGGTAGAGGAGCCGCAGCCTTACGTGGAAGGCCAGCCCACCATCTTCGAGCCGAATCCGCCGCCCGCCAAACCCAAGAGGGCCCCCTCCGTACGCCGGCGCTCGCCGAAACCCGCCGGACCCGGCGGCGGAGGCGCAGGCCGCCGTCCACGCGGCCGGAAAAAGCCCGGCAGCTAATGAGTATCGAGAGAATTGTCCCCGCCGGCGGAGCGTCTCCCCGGGGACACTACACCCCGGCCTTGCGGGCCGGAGATTTCGTTTACGTAAGCGGCCAGGGCCCCATTGATCCGGTTACGGACAAACTGGCCGCGGGCGACGTCGAATTTCAAACGCGCTTGACGCTCTCGAACATCCGGCGAATCCTCGACGCCGCCGGCGCGGCCATAACCGACGTCGTCAAGTGCTCGGTGTTTCTGCGCGACATCGCGGATTTCCCGAAGATGAACCGCGTGTATGCGGAGTTCTTTGGGGAACACAAACCCGCGCGGACCACGATCGAAGCAAAATTTCATCAGGTGGAAATGCTGGTTGAGATCGACTGCGTGGCGTATAGGCCGCGCGGCTAGTTTTTCGCCTTAGGCGGGACAAAGCCGGGCGGGAGTGCGGCTCCCTCCCCGAAGAAATAATCTTCCATCTGCTTGAGTAGGAACTCCTGCGCCTCTTGCGTGCCCAGGTTGAGGCGGTACTCGTTCATGATCATCTTCATCTGCTCCATCCACATTTTCCAGGCTTCCTTCGATACGTTCTCGAAGATGCGCTGGCCCAGGGGATTGTCGAAAGGCGTCTCGTCCAGGCCCGGCATCTCACGTTGGAACTTGACGCAAAACACTTTACGTCCGCTTTGGTTGGCCTCTTCGATGCGAGGTCCTGACATACCGCTGCCGCAACCCATTCGTGGTTCCTCTCGACTTCAGGATAGCGCGGTGTGGAAGATCCAAGGTTGATGTGGCGGATGCGCCTAAGGTTTGGCTTTCTTAGCCTTCACCGCTTCCAGGTATTCGGACAGTTTCAAGGGCAAGCGGGCGCCTTTTTCCATGTGCCGCTGCACCGCGCGCTGGTACCGGCGCAGGGTCTCCCGGCGCGAGGAATCGCGGAGGTTGCAGCCTTCAATATCCACCAGCAGTTCGACTTCCCAGGGACGGAACGTGTTGCGGTTTATGCTGCCACGCAACAATTCCTGAATCAGGCGGTTGAACTGGGCAAGTACCGCGTCGCTATCGGGAAGGGATTCGTGCATCGTAACTAGGAGTTCGATGGCAATGTTATCACAGCGGGAACGCTCAACTCACCTGCGCCAGCCACAAATGAATCGCCTGGAGCTGCTTCTGAATCGCCTCGCGATCGGTGGCTTCCGGCTCTAATTCCAGGTATTTCAGCAGATCCCGCCGGGCCGCGTGGTAGCGCTTTAATTCCAGCGAAAGCATCCCTCGGCGCTTGTACCACGGACCGATTTCGGGCGCTCCCAGAAGCAGCAAATCAAGCGTGGCGATGGCTTTTTCATGATCCGCGGCCCGCAGATACACTCCGTGAAGGTTCTGCAGCATCCGCATGGCGATCTGTTTGGGGGTCGCCCGCTGCAGAAGGATTGGATCGGCGACCTTGGCCCCGGCCAGCGCGAAACATTCCTGCGCGGTAATCGTGCGGCCGCCGTTAAACGGATCGATATAAGCGGCGAAATTTCCGTCGTTGAATTCGAGAATAAAATGGCGCGGCAGCCCGATGCCGAACACTGGCATATGCAGGCGCCGCGCGATCTCCATGTACATCACGGCCAGGGTAATGGGGATGCCGGTCCGGCGCTCCAATACCTGGTTCAGACAACTGTTCAGGGGGTCGAAAAAATCGGTCTCGTTGCCGTGGAAACCCAGCTCGCCGAACAGGTAGCTGCTGGCTTTTTCGACGAAGTCGCGTCCATCATTGAAGTTACGGAGGCGGTCCCCGAGTGACGCGGCGAGGTCGTTCAGCCGGTCCAGGAACGGCTCCGGCTCGAGATTCGGGAAGTGGATACTGGCCAGGTCCAGCGCCGCGCGGTCCATGCGGACCCGGGGAGTCGCCTCCGCCAGTATCTCGTGCAGATGGTTCACCTGCCCCTATTGTATCCGCCCTGTCGTTTCAGCCAGCCTGTCATCAACCAGCAAGAGTCAGGTAGCGGAATCCGGCCCGCGTGATGCGCGCGCGATCCAGCGCGTGCCGAGTGTCCAAAAGGATGGGGGTTCGCATCACAGACGCCAGCGATTCCCAATCCAGGTCCAAATACTGCGGCCACTCGGTGACCAGGACCAGTGCATCGGCGTCGCGAGCCACTTCGTGCGCATCGGCTGCCAGGACGACGTCCATGCCGGCATGTTCCTTCTTGAAGCGGCTCATGGCGACAGGATCGTGGACTTTCACGCGCGCTCCGCGTTCCAGGAGATGACGCGCGACATCCAGCGCCGGGGCCTCTCGCAGATCGTCGGTGTGAGGCTTGAAGGCCAAGCCCAGCAGGCCGACGGTACGGCCTTTGAGAATTTTCAGCTCCCCGAGCAGCTTCTCTACCACGCGTTCCCGTTGGTGCTGGTTGACGTGGCGGGCTGCCTTCACAATGGACATTTCGAGCCCGTATTCCGATGCCGTGGATACCAGCGCGGCGGTGTCCTTGCCGAAGCACGATCCGCCCCATCCGATACCGGCCTGCAAAAAGCGAGTGCCGATGCGGGCATCCAGACCGATGCCGCGCGCCACCTGCGAGATGTCCGCACCTACTTTTTCCGCCAACCCTCCAATTTCGTTGATGTAGCTGATCTTGAGCGCCAGGAATGCGTTCGCCGCGTACTTGATTAGTTCGGCCGAAGCGAGATCGGTGGAGATGAGCGGAACGCCGCCCACCCTTTCCGGGCGGGGCAGGAACGTGGGGGCCTGAAAGGTCTGATCCAGTATCGGGCGATACAGCGTGTAGAGCACTTCCGCTGTCTGAGGCTCATCGGCGCCGATCACCACGCGATCCGGATACAGGCTGTCGAGCAGCGCGCTGCCTTCGCGAAGAAATTCGGGATTCGAAGCCACGGCGAAACAATCTTTGCCGCGCCCCCGCCGCTCCGCTGCGTCGCGCACCAGCGCGCCCACCCAATTACCGCTGCCGATGGGTACCGTGGATTTGTTCACGATCACCGTGAAATGCGGGCCCAGTCGTTCGCCGACGCCTTCGGCGGCAGCTTGCAGATGGCGGAGATCAGGCGCGCCTCCCACACCAGGGGGCGTGCCCACGGCAATGAACACCACCTGAGCGTCGGGGATCGCCTCGGAGTAGTCCATGGTGAACTTCAAGTTCGGCCGGGCCTGCACCAGCAGGTCCTCCAGATGCGGTTCGTGGAAGGGAACCTCGCCGCGTTGCAGCGCGCCGATTTTGTGCTCATCCGGATCCACACACGTGACTTGATGACCCAGGTAAGCAAGACAGGCCCCCGTGGTCAGTCCTACATAACCAGTACCAAGGATTGCAACGTTCATGAAGCTCCTATTTTACGACCGGCAGTGGGGTGGAGAGTATAAACCTTAAGTACCGATGCGCTTCCCGCAGACAATCTAGTACTAGATCGACAGAGGGGCCCCGAAAGAACAGGAAGCCCAAATACGTGGATCCCTCTGGTAACGGAAGCATTTCCTGGCCTTCTTTGGCTGTTATGACGATATCCTCTACCCCTGGGACCCGGCGGGCCTCCTCCAGCCCCTGGACTCCCCGGTATACCCCCGCATGCGGGATGGGGATCATCATCACTCCGTGGCTTCCTGGAGCCAGGGTCGCGCTCGAAACATTTCCGCCCAATGCATGGCGCAGCAGGAGCTGCTCCAGGGTGCAATACGGAGTGCCGAACCGGAGCACGCGCGCGCATAGCCCTCCAATAGGCCGGGCCGCCGCCTCCAGGATCCACACCCCATGCTCATTTACACGCATTTCCGCGTGTACGGGGCCGTCCGTCAAGCCCAGGGCGGTCACCGCCGCCTGCGCGGTTTCGCGGATTCGACGCTGGACGTCATTGGGCTCCCGATTCGGCTCCCGGGAAGGCGTGACGTAGATGGTCTCTTCGAAATAGGGGCCTTCCAGAGGGTCGGGCTTGTCGAACAACGCTAGCGTTTGGAGCTTCCCCGCAGTGACCAAGCCTTCGAGGGCGAATTCGCGGCCTGGAATGTAGTCTTCGACGAGAATGTCACCCTCTTGCATGCGGGCAATGCGCTCGGCGGCCGCGCGGAACTCTTTCGGGTTGTTGGTGCGGATGACTCCCCGGCTGGCGGAGGAATCGAGCGGCTTCAATACGCAGGGGAACCGGACGCCTGCGGCAGAGGCGTCGGAGCGTGCCTCGACGAGCGACATTCGGCGAAACTCCGGCACCGGCATTCCGGCCCTGCGAAAATGTTCCCGCGCCAGCAGTTTGTTGGCCGCCGCCCGCGCCGCTTCGGCAGGATGAAAGGGCAGTCCCAGCCGCTCCGCCGCCTGCGCGGCCACGCATGCCGGCCGGTCGCCCACGGCAAGGATTCCATCAAACGGCCCGCGCGCAGCCAGACCTTCTATACCGGGCTCGGGATCCTGGAAGCGAACGGGCGCCGCATCGTCCCCCCAAGGGTTGTCGAGGATGTGGCAGCGGTCCGTCGCCAGCACCAGTTCCACGTCGAGCGAACGGGCGGCCTCGGCGAACTCGCGGACTTGATAGCCGGTGGTCGCCGCGACCAATAATACTCGCTTCATGACCTAGACTTGCGGGGCAGGCTCGGCGCAGCAATACCAAGGCTCGTCGAGATGGGCAACCGCGTGCTGCGGCCGAAGGGACGGGGCCGGAGTGCGCAAAACCAGTTCCCAGATTTCGCCGAAGATCTCAGTGCGCGTCTTGTTCTGCTCCTGGCGCCGGCTCACGAGTTGGAACACCAGGTTGCCCAACGTGTCTACGTCCCGATCAGGATGCTTCCAGGGGTATACGAGGCCCTTTTCGTCAAACGGGCCGAGCACTGCCTGGATGTCGGGCAGGTCCAGCAGCCGCGAGTTCTGCGTGACCAGCAGGCGCAAGGCGAGCTGTACCGGCGCAGTGTTCTCTACCAGCTCCAATTCCACGAGTGCCCGCAGCAAGGCGCCATATCCCTCCATAGTGGTCCAAGGCATGAAGGCGATAAACGTGGGCTGGAGCGCTAGCCCGATCTGGCGCAGCAACGTGGCAACCTGGTAGAAATCCTGGCGCGTGTGACCTTTTTCCAAACGCGCCAGCACGGCGTCGTCAATGGATTCGACGGCGCTGGTGACAAACAGGCAGCCCGTGCCCTTCAGCGCCGGAAGCAGCTCGCGATGCTGCTTGAGATGCTCGATTTTGATCGTCGCGTCATAGGTGATTTCGGGAAACTCGGCGTGGAACGCCTCCACGATTCGCAGGGCGTGCGCCGGGCCGTTGAAGAAATCGGGATCGCCGAAGGTGATGTGGCGCGCGCCCGCCGCTACCTGCTGCCGGATGTCCGCAAGGACCACCTCGCGCTGCACGACGCGAAATTGTCCTTCGTACACCGGAACCACGGGGCAGTGCCGGCACAGATGCTTGCAACCGCGGCTGGCCTCGGTGTACCCGGCGGTCGTCTTATTCCCGTTCTGCCGTAGATGAGAATACAACTCCAGACCGGGCAGACCTCGGCGGTCGGGTGTCAGGAAGGTCAGCCGCTGCATGCTGTTCGTGTGCTCCGGCGGACGATTCCGATTCGCTAGTGCGACCAGTGTGGGCTCAAACTCCCCCCCGATCACGGTTTCGACTCCGAGTCCGCGCAGCAGGTCGCGATTCAGGGGAGCGTACAGACCATAGCAAGCCAGGCGCGCGCCGGGGTTCAGCTGCTTCACCCGCTCGACCACCGGCATCGCCAAACGTGTCGCGGTGTGCATCGGCAAATAGAAGGCGACCAGGTCCGCGGCCCGAACGGCAGCTTCCTCGAGACGAGCCACGGCCAGGTCCAGGCACACGACATCGTGGCCTGCGCGAACGAGCCAAGCGGCGGGCGAGCTCAGCCCGAACGGCTGGTGGCCGAGCTCGTAGGTGGAGATGAGAACAACGTTCACGGTTTCTTACGCTTGTCCCTAGTGTACTCGCAGGTCTGTTCACCGACCAGGTTTCCACTAACCTAATGGGATGCGGCCGCGCCGGGGGTTTCCGAAATCCATCTGGGACGCGATTCTCCCGACGCTGCGCTACTGGACTGAAACGGAGGTGCACGCACTCGCATTTTCCGTCGCCGCCAATGTGCTGCTGGGATTCTTTCCGTTCCTGATCGTCAGTGTGTCGCTTTCGCGGCTATTTTTCAGCCGGCAAACCACCGTGGCGGCCATCGATTTTGCGCTACGCGACTATTTTCCCGACGCGCTCGGTTCCTTTCTGAGCAACAATCTTCCCCAGCGGCCCGTCACCGATTGGGTGGCGATTCTGCTCCTGCTGTTTTCGTCGAACGGAATTTTCGAACCCCTGGAGGTGGCGTTCAACAAGATCTGGGGCATCCGCAAGAACCGCAGTTATCTGCACAATCAGGTGGTGAGTCTGGCGCTGATCTTCTCTTGCGGCAGTCTGGCCCTGCTTTCGCTTGGCATCACCGAGCTCCGCGTCGGATCCTCGAGCGGTTTGCGGATTGAGCTGTGGACCTCGGTCGTATTCTTCAAGCTGGCTGCCGTGCCGCTGACCTCGCTGAGCCTGTTTCTGATCTACCGCTATCTCCCCAATGGACGGCCGCCTCTTTCTCGCGTGATTGCGGCGGCGATCGGCGCCGGGCTCCTGCTGGAAGCTTTGAAGTACCTGAACGTGCTGATCTGGCCTTGGGTGGACGCCCGCATCCAGAGGGAGTACGGCGTATTTCGCTACTCCGCGACGATTCTGTTCCTGAGCTTCCTTGCCTCGATGCTGGTGCTGGCGGGAGCGGAATGGGCCGCTCGCGGGCATCGCCGTGACGAGGTCTAAAATATGCTTGCCGTGATCACAGGAGCCTCCAGCGGTCTGGGCGTGGTGTTCGCTCGGAAGCTGGCCGCTCGCGGTTATGACTTATTGCTGATCGCCCGCCGCGAGGACCGGTTGCAATCGATTGCCCGCGAGATCGCCGAACAGTATCACGCCCGCGCGGAGATCCTGGTGGCCGATTTGACCGACGATGCCACGCTGGCCGCCGTCGCCGCTCGAATCCGTGACGCGGCCGACTTGGGGCTGCTGGTCAACAACGCCGGATTCGGGACATTGGGCTACTTCTTTGATGCCGACCCCGATGTGCAGGCGAAAATGCACCGCTTGCACGTGCTCGCCACCATGCGGCTGTCGCATGCGGCATTGGCCAATTTGGTTCCTCGCGCTATGGCAGGGTCCGGCATCATCAACGTTTCTTCGGTGGCGGCGTTTGCCCCATCACCGCAAAGTGTCAGCTACGGCGCCACCAAGACATGGATGAACCGCTTTACCGAGGGCTTGGCGATCGAGCTGGCCGTAAAATCGTCGCCCGTGACCGTGCAGGCGCTGTGCCCGGGATTCATTCTGACTGAATTTCACGATGCGGCGGGCTTGGATCGCTCCGTGATTCCAGCATCGCTGTGGATGACCGCGGATTTTGTAGTCGAAGAGAGCCTGCGCAGCTTCGATCGCCGCTCTCTGTTCGTGGTCCCCGGGTGGCGCTACAAGCTGCTCGTGTGGATGCTCAGGCTGCTGCCTGGCGGACTGATCCGGTGGGGGTCCATCCGCGCGGCGCAACGCTACAAGCGGCCGAAGGGCTAGGGGTTGCGGGGTTTCAGGATGCCCCGCCTCTCGAGCCAGGCCCGCACGCGGCGGACCAGCGGCTGGAAACGGCGCACGATCACGTGGTCCGTGCCGAGCACCGCGATTCCGGCCGCGAAGAACACGAACCCGGGCACCACCGGCAACAGACTGCCGATCACGCCCAGGATCAGCAGGCCAACGCCGATGACAGTGCGGACCAAATGACTCACGCTAGTTACTACGTTGACAGAAACCGGTCTGTTTCATCAGGGGCGTAAAATAAAGATATGGCGCTACTGAGTGATCGGGCCGGGAAAACGTCCCGGGTAGTCTTACTTCCCGCTTCGCTCGAAGATCCCTCCAAGTCGCCTCCCGGGATGTACCGCCTGGGCCTGCTGATCGCCTGCGGTTCGATCCTGGCGTTTTTCGCGGCGCTGGTGGTCGCGTTCTACTGGCGCTCGCGCACGCCGCCATTTTGGGTGCCGGTCGCCTTACCTCACACCCTGTGGCTGTCCACTGCGATCATCCTGGTGAGCAGCGTCACTTTCGAGGCCGCCCGGCGCGCATACCGCCGCGGCCTGCATCCGGTGGCGGCACGCCTGCTGGTGGTGACTGCCTGCCTGGGCGCGGCATTTCTGGCGTCCCAGCTGGCGGCCTGGCGGAACCTGGTGCAGCGCGGCTATTACCTGGCGCAGAATCCCTACAGCTCGTTTTTCTATATGTTCACAGGACTCCACGCAGCGCATCTGATCGGCGGATTGATTGCGCTGTTCATCGTGGTGCTGGGCCGGGGAACCAGGCGCGAAACCGTGGATACCGTGGCCTTCTACTGGCACTTTCTGGGAGTGCTGTGGATCGCGCTGTTCGTCATTCTCCTGATATCCTGAATCCTCACCGAATGCCGATTGATCCCTCCGCGCAAGTGGCTCCCACAGCTCGTGTGCATCCTGGCGCTGTAATTGGTCCTGGAGTCATCATCGGGGACTTCGCCATGATCGAAGACGACGTGATCATCGGCGCAGGTTCGCGGCTGGAACCGTACGTGTACGTCAAGCGCTGGACCACCTTGGGCGAGCGCAACCAGATTTCGGCCGGCACGGTGCTCGGCACGGATCCGCTGGATAAGGGCTTTAGCGGCGCTCGCAGTTTCCTCAAGATCGGGAACGGGAACATCATCCGAGAGCATTACACGATTTCCCGCGGCACGGAGCCTGAGTCGGAGACCGTCATCGGCGACGAGAACTACATCATGACCTCCGGCCACATTGCCCACAACTGCCGGATCGGGAACCGTACCGTGATCGCGAGTTGCGCGTTAGTGGCCGGCTACGTGGATGTGGAGGATCAGGCCTTTATCTCCGGCGGCGTGGTGATCCATCAGTTTTCGCGGATCGGCCGGCTGGCAATGATCGGCGGAAACACGCGCGTCAACAGCGATCTTCCGCCGTTCTTTCTCTATACCGATTTCAACGTGGCGGCGCACGGCCTGAATCTGGTGGGGCTGAAGCGCGCCGGGTTCGGAGAAGACGATATTAAAGCACTGAAGACGGCGTACCGGCTCCTGTATCGGTCGGGATTGAAGCTCGAGGATGCGCTGCGGCGGATTGAAACGGAAGTACCCACCGAGCATATTCGGCACTTGGTCGCATTCATCCGGTCGAGCAAACGCGGCATCTGCCGCGAATAATCAATAACGAACGCCTTCCAAAAACAGTCCCGATGCCGGAGCCGTCCAGGCCGCGATATCGAGCTTCGGATTCTTCTTCCCGTTGAGCAGATCCCGAAACTCTTCCACGGACACTTCGCCCCGCCCCACTTTCACCAGCGTTCCCGTCAACCGCCGGACCATTTTCCAGATGAAGTGTGACGCCTCGATGCGGAACACGATCAGGTTGTCGTCGACGGACACCTCGGCCGATTCCACGACCACGATCGTCGATTCGCCTGGTTTGGATGGATCCGCCGCGCGGAATGCCACGAAATCGTGCCGCCCAGTAATCAGCGCCGCAGCCTGCTGCATCCGTGGGACATCCAGCGGGTCTTTCACCCACCAGACGAAGCGCTTGGAAAGCGCTGCTTTGCGTGTCGAGATCTGGTAGAAGTAGGCCCGCGACTTGGCGTCGTGGCGCGCGTGGAAGCGCGGCGGAGCCTCGGTTACTTCTAAAACCGCGATGCTGGCGGGTAACCGGTCATTCAGCTCGCGCAGGATCTCGGAAGCCGCGAGCGCGGGAGCCTTACCGCGAATCTTCAAATGCGCGACCTGCCCTACAGCGTGCACACCGGCATCGGTACGCCCCGCGCCCTGCAGTTCCAGATCGGTTCGGAAGAGATCCTGAGCGGCTTGCTTCAGCTCGCCCTGCACCGTCCGGGCGTTGATCTGCTCCTGCCAGCCCGAGAAGCGCGAGCCATCATATTCAAGCGTCAAGCGAAATGTCTGCATAAGTCTCTTAGTCAGTCAGAACCAGATCCGCCACCAGAGGCAAGTGATCGGAAGCGATCAGCGACCGGCGGCTGCGATGGAAGAACGCTTTTTCGACGCGGAGGTGATGGTCGAAATAGATGTGATCCAGATTCAGAAAGGGCAGCAACGCTGGGTAGCTGCGCGCCCGGGGAAGATGCGCGCGCAAGTCCGTAAGGTGAAATTCGGCTACCAGCGTTCGCGTGACCAGCCCGCGCACCCATTCATTGAAATCTCCCAGCACGATGCGCGGCCCGGAAATATCGATGGCCCGCAGCAGATCGCGATCGACCAGGCGAATCGCCTGCTGGCGGCGCTCGCGCACGGCCGTCCCCAAGTGCACGTTAAACATGTGCAGGATGTGGCCGCCGAGCCGGATATCGGTCCGCAACGCCACGCGTTGCTCGCGTCCGGCGATGGTGATGTCGATCGGACGGACCAGCTTGAAGTCCCAGCGGCTGAGGGTCAGGTTTCCATAAGCCCCACCGTGGTGCTTGCGGGTCTCTCCCATCGCGCCAAATAGGCCCAGGCGGCCGGCCAGGTAATCGGCCTGGTGATCCGCGATCGCGGCACCTTCGTGGCTCACCACTTCCTGCAGTGAGACGATATCGGCATTCACTTCTTCAAGTACCCGCGCGACACGCTCCGGGTGGACGCGCCCGTCCACGCCCCGGCACTTGTGGATGTTGTAAGTTGCGATTCGGAAGCGGTGCATGGATCCCTGCTAGGTTTGATCTTCCATCAGGGACGCGAACTGCTCACCCGCGCGCTGCCAGAAGCCGCGGCGCTTCCAGCGGGCCAGTTGCACTTTACGGCAGCGCTCCAAATCGGCGAGAAAGGTCTCGTGCAGCTGGTTGACCAGCGCCCGATCATGAAAACAAACGCTGGTCTCTTCATTGAGGGCGAGCGACCGGTTGTCGAAATTGGCCGTGCCAACCGATGCCCAGGCGTCGTCCACAATGATGATCTTCTGGTGCAGCATGGTGGGCAGATACTCGAAGATTTCGACGCCGGCTTCGAGGAGCTTGCCGTAGAGCCGCAGGCTATTCTGGCGCGCCCACCAGGTGTCGTTATGTTCGCCCGCGACCATGAGCTTGACCGCGACTCCCCGACGGCAGGCATGGCCCAGCATGTCGATCACGCGCGCGTCCGGAATGAAATAAGGGTTGGCGATATGCAGATGGCGTCGCGCGCACTGTATTGCGATCAGGTGCATGGTGCCGGCCGCCCCGGTTCCTTCAAACGGCGAACTCAAGATGGTCTGCACGTTGATGTCGCCAGCGGCAGCGGGAACTGGGAAGTAATCATGGCCGGTGAGTATCTCGCCGGTGGATTGCAGCCAGTTCTGCGCAAAACCGCTCTGCTGGACCGACGCCGCGGGACCCTCCACGCGGATCATGATGTCGCGCCAGGAGCGCACGGTCTTGGCTTTCCCCAGCCAGTGATCTCCCAATCCTGCGCCGCCGGTGAAAGCTGTCTTGCCGTCTATGATGAGAGCCTTCCGATGATTCCGGTGGTTACCTCGAACGATCGTGTACCAATGGATCGGCCGGAACCAGGCAAGCTGGCATCCGCCCGCCTCCAGGATTTTGAGCACCGGTTCACCCAGCGTGGAAGAGCCCACGGCATCCAGCAGCAGCTTCACCGGAACCCCGCTGCGGGCTTTTTCGGCGAAGGCCTCGGCGAAACGGCGCCCTATGCGCCCGTCCCAGAAAATGTACTGTTCCATGGTGACCGAATGTTCGGCCGATTCCACTGCCTCCAGCATCGCCGGGAAGAATTCGTCGCCGTTATTGAACAGAGCCACCTGATTGCCCGGCACCAGGGGCATACCGGTCATCCCTGCCATGGTGATGGGGAACTCCGGGGATTCTACGTCCAGGTCGGTTTCAAGGGCATAAACGGCGGCATGCGATTCCGGAGTGATGTGGTAGAAGAAGAACGACAGCGCGGCGGTAATGGCGGTCGCGACCCAATAGCCGGCGAAGAGCGCGGCGATCGCCACTGCCAGCCAGATCCACCAGGTGCGGATCGCGCGGCGAACCCAATCCCAGCGTTCCAGGCGCCCCAACCGCTTCGGTTTGGGACGTCGCGGGGACAGCCGGTATAACTGCTCCTTCGGCACACGCGGCTTGAGCCAACGCCGCGATTCCTTGGGCGCAGTGCCTGATGGTAGGCCCGATGGTGGTGTTGACGCTGGGTTGGACATGCCGATGCCCTACATCATCCTAACGGTTGGTCAGTAAGGAGGAACAAGCGTGGCTCACGGCGGTACAGAAAGTAGATCAGGCACGCGAGGGCCATCGCTTGGGCTAGAGCGCCGGCCAAGGGGATTCCGGCAATACCCATCATGCGGGCCAAAACCAGGTCGCCGACAGCCGTTGCGGCCACCGCGACCAGGGATGCGCGAATCAACACATCCGTCGCAGAAACCGCAACGGCGAGCCGTCCCACGAAGACAAACAGAATAGCGAAGGGCACTTCCAGCAGAGCAAACTGCTGCACGGTGCTCACCACCCGCGTGGCCGAAGCGTCAAAAGCGCCGCCCTCGAAAAACGTTCGCACGATGGGGGTGGAGAGCCAGATCATCGCGGCTACGCCCGGCACGGCTAGAAGCGCAATCACGGCCGCATGCACGCGCACCGAATTTCGAAGGTGGCTCCAATCGTGTTGCGCGGCCAGCCGGGAGAACTCTGGCAGAACGGCGGTAGCGATAGCGGTAGCGCTGACAGCCGCCAATACCGCGCCCAGTTTGGTCCCGTACGCCAGCACTGACACGCTTCCGGATCCAAGAGATCCCGCCACGGCCTGGTCGATCAGAGGGCACAGGGCCGCGAACATCGTTCCCGCCAGAAGCGGAATGTATTGACGCCGGATCGCGGACATCTCTGCAGTCCAGCCGCGCCAGCCCGGAAGGATCGGGATCCCCAATCGGCGCACAGCCCATCCCAGGATCAGGGTTTCAACTGCGACTCCCGCCAGGGTTCCCCAACACAGAGTGTAAACATTCCATCGATTCGCTCCGGCGTACAGAAAAACAACAGTGGCCAGAGGCGTGGTCAACGGCACCGCGGCAGCGAGAGCGAATGCGTTGTGCGCGTTCAATACCGCGCGCCAAACCGCGATGCACGCGCTCAGCGGAAGCCACAGGATCAAGACCAGGAGCAGGCTGGTAGTGAGCCGCAGTTTTTCCGAAGAGAAGCTGGAGCCCAACAGCGGTAACAGCCACCGTCCGCTGGCAGCCAGCAGAAGGCTTACCGCCAGCATCGCGCCCAGAACCAGCGCTAATCCCGTTCGCGCGAACATGCGTGCCGCAGCCTCTCCCTGGTTCGATCGCACCTGGATGAACGCAGGAATGAAGCTCGAGCTGAAGGCTCCAGCCACAATTTCGGTGAAGAAGGCGGGCAAGAGAAACGCAATCACGAACGCGTCCAGTTGGTCGCCTGCGCCGAAAAAGTGCGCGGTCACCACTACTTTGGCGGCTCCCGCCAGCTTGGCGGCGGTGGACAGAACGCCCACCAGGGCCGCGTTGGTGAAGACGCGCTGGTGCGATGCGCGGCGTTCGGCGGCCTGGGCGGGGCTCACCTCAGCACGGTATCACACCTCAGTGAATATGCCCTTTTTCGCTAAGGCAGCTTGGCAATTTCGAGCGCGACTTTGTCGGCCGGTATCAGTTTGAGGTCCTTGCTCTCGTGTCCGCTTTCGGACAGTTTGACCGCGCTCGCCTCACTGGTGAAATGGCTCAGGAAATCGGCGCCTAGTGCCAGTCCTAGGTCCAGTTCCTCCCATGCTGCGACGTAGTAGTCGCCCGGGGCGAGGCCCTTGAATTGGAATCCGCCGTTCTGATCGGTCATGGCCGGACGGACTCCTCCAGTGCGGCTCGCATCGGGGGTTTTGGGCCACAACGTTACCATCATGCCCGCTGCGACTTCGCCTTTTTCGTTCTGGACCGATCCAGTGACTTCGGCGCTTTTCGAAGACAGCACCAGATCCAGTGTTCCGCCTGTACCGGAGGTCGTGTCGATGAGCGTGTGCGTGACATCTTGCCCGCCGAAGCGAGCCGATTTCAAGTAGATTCCTTGCGGCAGCGAAACTAAGTTCAGAGCATACTTGCTAAGACCGACGCCGCTGACCCGAAACGTGCCATCTTCCTTCACCGGAGCGTTGGAAGCACCACCGCCGGGCCCGCTTTCGGTTTGATTGAGGACCAGCGCCAAGCGGCCCGGTTGTGGGCGCACGGCATTTCCGGCCACAGCCACTCCAGGCGTATTCTGCGCCGGTTTGAACAGAGTTGCGATGTCACCGTCTTCCAGCGTCACCGTCCCCGTAATTTCCGGGCGAGGGATAAGCGGAAACGCCAGGTCGTCGATGTTCGAGTCGCCGACCGTCACTTCCAAACGTCCAGTCACGTCGGCGGGCGGATTACCGTTAAGCGAGATCACTTGCGCTAACTGCAGGACATAGGTTCCAGGAACGATACTGCGGAATTCGAAAGTTCCATCCGGCCGCAACTGCGTCGTTCCGCCGCCGTTCAGGACGCCGGGCAGGTTGCCGTCGTTTTCCTTGCGCGTTAGCGACAGGAATGCCGATGGTGGGATTCCGGATGCATCCACCGCTTTGCCGCGAACGGTGTACACTTTCGCCTGGAGTAACCGGATGTCCGTGCCTCGCATCTCGGCGCCCGCCGCGACCTCCACCGCAACGGCGCTGGAAACATCCGCTCCATTCGGATAGTAAGTGGTGATATTTCCTTCCTGCACTGTCCCGGCGCGGCCAGGCCGTTCTTGAATGAAATTCTGAACCACGCGACGGTCCGTTGCGCTGACGTAATAGCGCCCTGGTGCGAGATTGATCAGGCGATACTCGCCCAGGTCGTTAGTCGACGCACCGCCAGTTGGTTGCAGCTGCTTTCGTCCACCGTTGTACGCGAAGCGCATCGCTTGTACTTGCACCGAAACCACAGGGTCGCCATCCTGATCCAGCACTCTTCCGGCAATCACGCCTTGCGGAGTCATCTTGATGGCCAGGTCCCTCATCTCCATTCCGGCGGTGAGATTGAGTTGCGTGCCGGGGGATGCGTTGGAGCGGGCGCCGTATCGGGTGGCTACGAAACCTGGCTTTTCGGCCGACAGCGTATAGCGGCCCGGAGCTACGTCATCAAAGACGAACTTGCCCGCATTGTCCGTAGTTTCGCTATAACCTGTCGGCGGCTGGCCGGGCTGACCTAAGGTCCCCTGCAGGTGCACGGTGGCCTTCCGAACCAGGTCGCCATTCAGGCTGAGGATGGTCCCTTCCAGATGCGCCGGCTTCTCGCCGGTTGCGCGCGGAGCCGAAGCCTGGGAGGACGGTTGAAACGACGGCGGTGGAGGCGGCGGTGGCGGCAGTACTTGCACTTGCGCCACGGCGAACGACGCGCCGAAAAGTAGGGCTATCGGGAACCAGCGCATGCAGATTCCTTCCTAAGTCATGATATTACGAATGATTTAGACGCGCTATGCGCTCCTAAAGTGCCCGGCCGCCGTAATTACTTGCGTAATAATTCTGGTATTCCCCGCTCTTGACGCGCGCCGTCCAGGCCGCATTCGACCGGTACCAGTCGATGGTCGCGCGCAGGCCGTCTTCGAACGGAACGCGAGCTTGCCAGCCGGTTTCACGCATCAGCTTCTCACTGGAGAGAGCGTACCGGCGGTCGTGCCCGGGGCGATCCTTCACCGTCTGCATCAGGCTTTCCGGCTTTCCGACTGCAGCCAGAATCTTGCGCACAACGTCGAGATTCGGCAGCGCGCGGCTGCCGCCGATATTGTAGATTTCCCCGGCTCGGCCGCGCTCGATCACCGCCAGGATGGCCCGGGCGTGGTCGTCCACGTACAGCCAGTCGCGCACCTGCTGGCCGTCGCCGTAAATCGGCAAAGGCTTGTCCTCCAGGGCATTCGAAATCATCAGGGGGATAAGCTTCTCGGGAAATTGGTAGGGGCCGTAATTGTTCGACGCGCGCGTCACCGTCACCGGCATTTTATAAGTGACGAAATAAGACAGAGCCAGAAGATCCGCGCCCGCCTTCGACGCCGAGTAAGGGCTACTGGCGCGCAGCGGATAATCCTCGTCGGCCTCGTGCGGCGGATCGATGCTGCCGTACACTTCGTCGGTTGAAACCTGCACGTAGCGCGGAGTCTGGTGAGTTCGCGCGGCCTCTAGCATTGTGAACGTCCCGCGCAGGTTGGTCTCGAACACCGGCGCCGGAGACAGGATGCTACGGTCGACGTGCGACTCGGCGGCGAAATTTACGATCACATCCGGCTTCTCTTCGGCTACCAGCGAGTTCACCAGTGTGGTGTCGCAGATATCGCCGTGGACGAAGCGGTAACGCGAATCGTCGGCTATGGTCGCGAGGTTCTCGAGGTTTCCCGCGTAGGTCAACTTGTCCAGGTTCACCACGCGGCGGGAACGATCCGCGTCATGCTCCTGATCAAGGAGCTGACGGACGAATGCGCTCGCGATGAATCCCGCGCCCCCGGTAACCAGGAACTTCATTATTTGTGCTGGAGCTCCCAATCGTAGGCGATGGAGGGATCGTTATAAGCGATGCGGCCCTCGTCCTTGGGATTATACAAGCGATTGGTGACGTAGATCAGGATCGCGGGCTGTTCGCCGATGACTTTATAGCCGTGCCCCACGCCCGGGGGAATCAGGAGCTGGCACGGCTTCAGTGCACCGGCGTACATCGTGTTCTTCCACCCGAACGTGCGGGATTCCGGACGCAAATCCACCAACGTAACCTGAAACATGCCCATGGCCGGAACCCAAAGGTCGGTCTGCTGCAGATGATAGTGAAAGGCCTTGATGGTGCCTGGGTAGCTTAGTGCGGAGGAAACCTGCGTGCTCTCGGCGGGAAAACCTTCTGCCAGGCCCTGGCCCATCCGCGCGACTTCCAGGAAGTAGCCCCGGTCGTCGGGCCACAAGTCAAACGGACGCACCACCACGCCCTCAATCAGGTCGGTCGAATCCGGAGTGCGGATCACATGCCCGATGCCGGGATCGCATTTGGGTATGGAAATCCGGATCGATTCTGCGGCGCTGGCGCTCACTACTTTGTTAGAGTAGCGCGAACAGTTACTCGGCTACCAGGTCTATCTGACCGACGCCGCCCTTCACGTCCAGGCGGATGGTCACCGGCGCGTTCTCGTGGCCCGGATTAATCCAGCGGCCGTTGCGCTTCTCCAGCCCACTCACGTTGACCTGGCCGATACCACCGACTGCCGTCGCCGAGATCCCGACGCTCCTCGGCAAATGAACGGTTGCCTGTCCGACGCCGCCGTTGATCTGCACGTCGTAACTGCGCTTGGGATTACCGCGCAAATCCGCGTCCACTTCCCCGGCTCCAAGGTCGAAGGCGACGCTGCGAAGGTTCAGGCTGCCCAGGTTCAGGTGCGCTTCGCCGGCGCCCATTTTGACCACCAGATCCATCCCCACGGAGTCATTGAGGCGAATGTCCCATTTGCTATCCCCATGCTGGACTGTTCCTGAGGGATGGACTTCAATATCGCTTCGCACGCCGGTGGAGTGATATTCCACCTGTGGCTTCGAGCCCGGATCGTTATAGTCGAAATTTCCTTCCATGAGCTTGGGTGAGGCGCCCTCGACGCGCAATGTACCCGCGCCTATCTTGAGCTCCACGCGGGTCATCTCGGATTTATCGAGTTCGAGGACCTTGGTCTCATGCTCCATCGGTCCTAAGCGGACACCGGTCCCGCATCCCGCGAGTGTGGCGATTCCGGCGATCAGCAAGGTTCGTTTTACCAACATGGCAGCCCCTGTCTGTCCCATACGCCGTCTCCGGCTGGAATGTTCCCCTGAATTTATAGCATTGTACTCGCTCCGGGTGGATCGCCGGGGTCTCAGCGAGCCAAGTCAACGCGACCCGGATGGTCCGGGGGAGGCGGGATGGTTCGAGCTGCTCACGCTGTCGGCTGTGCGCCGCTCAATCCAATCGGCCGCTTGGTCGGCCGTCGAGATCTGGCCGCCAAGCACTGCGATGGCCAAGTCGGACGAGACAATATTCGAAAATGGCCGCTCCACGATGCGGTGCCCGGTTTTTCCCCCCAGCTTGAGAATGAATGGAACCAGTTGACTCGCACTCTGGCTGGAGATCCGCTCCATGTTCTGGTTCCAGCCGTAGTGGCCTTGCCACAACTCCGGACGCAGCCCATGATCGGCAGTGATCAGGATACTTGTTCGGTCCCACAGCCCGGCAGCTTCAAGCTTGGCGCGAAGCTCGCCGACGGTCCGGTCGACCAGGGCGAGGTTGTCGAGGTAATCGATGGTCGAATCCAGTGTAAAGTCCCGCCGCGAACGATTGTAGATCGCATACATGTGCGGGGCCGGAAAGTGGAGCATCAGGAAACCGATCCGGGGATCTACCGCGTACGCGTAAGCATGATCGCGAATCTGGAAGTATTCCTGCTGTTGCAGGCCCTGCAGATAGATCTCCTTCAGTCTCTCGGAACCGGAAACACCATCGAAGCGGTACATATCTTTGATGTTCTCGATTTGCAGCCGGTACAGGAAGGCGGTCATGCCCAAAACGCCTTCTTGAGCGGCGTTCCTTTCGCGCAACAGAGCCCTCCCCGCCTGGCTGGTGGACGTGGCAAAACAATCCACCATCTGGTCCCCGAAGATTCGGCAGTAGGGGTGATACCAGCCGGCCAGGGCGGCATTTACGCCCAGTTCGCGAGCGCGATGAAATACCGTGTGCTCGTCTTTCCAATGGACCGGTTCCGAGGAATCCTCCGGGAAAACGTCAAGCCTGGATGCGCCTTTGACCTCGGTTTGGCGGTAGGGGCGCCCGGAAACGAGAATGGGCATCGCGATTCCCGTATATCTGGCCGTTTGGGTCGCGCGGTCGGCCTCCAGGGACTCATTGCGCAGGCGATCCAGTTCTGGCAGTTGCAGGGAGGCAGGGCGGTGGTTGAAGGCGATCCCCTGATCCATTTCGTCGAAGATGATCCAGATGAAGCGCGGCGCATTAGCGCGAACGGCTTGGACCGCCGTCGGAGGTTTGGGTTGAAACGCTGAATCCGGCTCGGCATTAAGATGGCTGCTGAAGAAATCGATCATGAGCGCCGGGAACATGAAGGTCATGATCAGCGCCACATGCCGCCCGGCACGGACCACGCGGGGATTTCCGCGCAGCGCCAGGATCAGCCCGATGAAAAGCAAAGCTTCGATGCTCAAGAGCGCCATGTTGGTGGCGAGATCGGCGTGCCCCAGCTCGGCATTCCAGTAGCGCCGAACCGATTCCAGAGGGAAGACCAGCGCCATCAGAAAGCAGCCGTGTGCAAACTTGATCCAGAGGCCGCCGCGCTGGCGCGCCCATTGCCAGCCGATCCAGAAGATCGTTCCCAGCAGGAGTCCCGCTAGCAGCGTCGACATCAACAGAGTGGAGCTGGCCGGACCCGGCCGAAGATAATCCAGGCCGGTTTCCTGCAGGATCTCCAGGTCATACCACCGCCGGACAAAAATCAGGTTGCCCAGCGAGAAGCAGACGAAGATGTCCTTCAGGTTCTCGCGCGCCGCAGGCGATAGAGATAGAGCCATCGATGTAGTCCCGTGATCCGCTTGGATCGCACCAGTTCCCAGTGAGCCTGGGCGGCGGTCTCGAAGCGTTCCCTGGTTAAGTGAGAATAAAGCGCCTCGCGGCCACGAACGATCCGTTGGAACATGGGATCCTCGGGAGCCACAAATTCGATCAACATGTATTCGCGGGAGATTTCCGCGGCCAATGCCAGTAGTTCCTCCAACGGGACCCGCTCAGTCACCACGACGTGGTGCATGAGTGCGAGCATGAGCACCAGGTCAAAAGCGCCGGCAGCGCGATCCAAGAAGGACGCGCACTCCTGATTGCGCCAGCCGCAGGCAGGGGTAGGCCGCGTGAGATCCACCACCAGCGGTTGGATGTCGAGATTCTCCGAATACGCCCGACGCCAGATGGATCCCACCACCACCGGATCCGTATCAATGGCGACGACCGCCGCACCAGTTCGAGCCGCCAGCAGGCTGAAGTGGCCCTCATTCGCGCCGGCGTCCAACACCGTGGCGGGCCGTGTCAGTTCCAGCGCCTCCCGCACAAACGCCTCTTTCTCCGCCAGTTGCTGCGGCGAATACAGGGACTTGCGATCCAAATACTGGCTCCAGGTGGAATCGCCTCCGGAACCAGGGCCTACGGCATTCAATTGCCTCCGGCAACCATTCAGCAGGCTTCGGAGGATGTAGCCGGCCTGTTCGGGTGACGCCGCCGGTTTGGGGTGATAGAGCGAAGCCTCTTCGCGGCGACTGGAGGCCAGCCATGTGGGCAACGACGCCAAAGTAAGGTAAGGCGGAGTCAGCCGCCTTAAGGCTCCCGTCGACCGATACACCGCTTCAGGCTCCAGGCCTTCGCGGCGGCCGGATAAGGTTTGCTGGAGTGGCCATCCTAGATCCCGGTTGGCCAGCAAGGGCAGCAGAAACGTCCGTACGAACTGTGCGTAGGCAGTCCAGGCAGGATTGCGCGGCTCGCGGCGTTCGAAAGAAAGCACGTCCACAAAAACCGGCCGCGGACCGCGGAATAAGACGTTGTATGGGGTCGCGTCCTTCAGACCATATCCTTCGTCCAGGGTGTTGAGAGCGAGGTCCAGAGTCAAAACTCCGGCGGTGTGCAGCATCTCGGCGGGCCACTCATAGGGATAGCTCGGGAACGGAACACGCTCGTGCTCGTAAACCGCCCCGGTCAGATCCAGGTTGGGCAGCGCGTTTGGGGAAAGCCGCTCAGATGAGATCAGTCTTCCGGATTCGACCGCCTCGCGTGCGGTGCGAGTCGTCAGAAAGGCTTCCAGCTCCACGTTGAAGTCCGGATGCACAACGCGGAGAATTCGGTCGCTGAAGCGAAAGACCGATCCGGCCGGATCACGGAACGTCGGCATCTTCGCTGCGGGCGTGGCGATCATGGGGCCAAGTCCAAATTCCGCTACTGGCGCTTGCGAAAGATGCGGTTCAGAAATTTTCGGAAATAGAATGCGCCGCCGATGAATGCGGCATACGCCGCCTGATAGAGGAACGCACCGGTGCCTGGGTCGGCGTACCCGAATAAGCGGGACGGGGAGGACAGCAACAGTACAATCCCGAGCAAGGCACTGCTGGCAACCCCCACTAACGAATGGTGTTTTGGCTTCAACATGCCCTCCCGCAGGTAATCGGTGGATAGGGGCTAACACAATAGTCCCCTCCGGGGATTAAAGTGGAAAATTCAGGCGTTTAGATCGGGGCATTGGCAAGTACTACTGCTGCGAAGGACTCGATTCACCCGGCCGCTATAATGAGTCTCATGGCGTCGAGCATGACAACCGCCGTGTCTTCCGAGGCGATCGCCCGCTATGAGCCGGTGATCGGCCTGGAGGTGCACGTCCAGCTCGCCACCCGCACCAAGATCTTCTGCGGCTGCCCGACCAGTTTCGGCGCCCCGCCCAATACCAACGTCTGCCCGGTTTGCCTGGGTTTGCCGGGCGCTCTGCCGGTACTGAGCCGCCAGGCAGTGGAACTGGCGATCGAGGCTGCGCTGGCGTTGAATTGCCGGGTCAATTCCCGCTCCATCTTCGCCCGCAAGAACTACTTCTATCCGGATTTGCCTAAGGGTTACCAGATCTCCCAGTACGATCAACCGCTGGCCGAGCACGGCTATGTGGACATCGAAGTCGGCGGGGTTCAAAAGCGGATCGGGATCACGCGCGTCCATATGGAAGACGACGCCGGCAAGAGCATCCACGAGGGCTTCAAGGATTCGGATCGCTATACCTATGTGGATCTGAATCGCTCCGGGACGCCCTTGATCGAGATCGTGAGCGATCCGGATATTCGCAGCGCCGATGAGGCTCATGCGTATCTAACGGCGATTAAGCAAGTATTACAGTACGTGGAAGTATCCAGTTGCGACATGGAAAAGGGCCACCTCCGCTGCGACGCCAACGTCAGCGTCCGCCTGAAGGGCGCGGAAAAGTTCGGCACCAAGGCCGAGGTCAAGAATCTGAACTCGTTCCGATTCCTGAAATTGGCTGTGGATCAGGAGATCGAGCGGCAGGTTGGGATCCTTGAAAGCGGCGGACGAGTGCTGCAGGAAACACGCCTTTTCAACGTCGAGACGGGCGAGACCGTCGGCATGCGCAGCAAGGAACACGCCCACGACTATCGCTATTTCCCCGAGCCCGATCTGGTTCCTCTGCGAATAAGTGAGACCTGGCTGAGCGATATCCGCGCCAAGATGCCGGAGCTTCCCGCGGCCCGGCGCGCGCGTTTTATCGAATCGTTCGGGCTGCGCGAGTACGATGCGCAGGTATTGACGGCCACGCGCGCCATGAGCGACTACTTCGAGAAAGTCGCCGCGGCGTCCGGCGATCCGCGGGCGGCGGCGAACTGGGTGATGGGCGATCTGGCCGGTCTGCTCAAGGCCGACGGCAAGGAAATCGAGGAGTCGCCGGTAAGGGCGGCAAACCTGGGGCGTCTGGTGGCGTTGATTGCACAGGGAAAGATCAGCGGCAAGCTGGCCAAAGAAGTTTTTCCGAAAATGTTCGCATCGGGGAAGACACCGGAAGCGATCATGGCGGAGGAAAATCTCACCCAGATCAGTGATGAAGGCGCGCTTGGCAAGATCATCGACGAAGTTATTGCCGCGAATCCCAAGCAGCTTGAACAGTACCGAAGCGGCAAAACCGCGGTGATGAATTTCTTCCTGGGTCAGGTGATGAAAGCCAGCCGCGGCCAGGCCGATCCGGCGGCGGTGACGAAGCTACTCAAGGAAAAGCTTTAGCGAATCGAGATGATCCGGCTCCGTAACGTAGAGAAGTTCTTTCAACACGGCCCAACGAAGACGTTCGTCCTGCGTCGCATCGATGTAGACATTCAGGAGGGCGACTTTGTCTCCATCATGGGCCCCTCCGGCGCGGGCAAATCCACGCTGCTGCACCTGATCGGAATGCACGACAGCAGTTGGACCGGCGAGTACCACTTTCTGGATTACCCGATCCACGCGATGAAGAAGAAAGATCGCGATGAGGTGTACAAGAAATACTTTGGGTTCGTGTTCCAGAGCTATCACCTGCTGGATTCGCTGACCGTGTACGAGAATCTGGAAATCCCGCTTTCCTACCGGAACGTCCGTAAATCCGAGCGCGACGCGGCGGTGTGCGATGTGCTGGACCGGTTTCAGATGGTCGGCAAGAAGGATCTGTTCCCGAACCAGTTATCCGGCGGCCAGCAGCAGCTGGTGGGTGTCGCGCGCGCGATCATCGCGAATCCCAAAGTGATTCTGGCCGACGAGCCTACGGGCAATCTCCACTCTAGTCAGGCCAAGGAGATTATGGAGGTGTTCAGGAAGCTAAACGAATCCGGCACCACGATCATTCAGGTGACGCATTCGGAGTCGAATGCTTCCTATGGGAAACGGGTGATCCAGATCGCCGACGGCTGGATCGAGAAAAACGCTACCGGGAAGACTTAGTACCGATTCGACTTGTTTACAAACGCGTCCTTGAAATTCCCAGTGGAGAATCCCCTGGGCGCTTCTCCCGCAGTGGCGTAGCGATACAGAGCAACCGTGAAAATGCCGCGCACGGCGCTCATCACCGCGCTCAGCAAGAGGAAGTAGGGCACTGCGATCAGGAATCCGAGCGGGTGCATTCTATATCCCACCAGTCCGAGCAAGATTCCGGGAATCGCCAGCAGCAGCGAGGGCAGGCCAAACCCGAAGCCGCTCACGATCTGTTCTCCCCAGGTCTCCCGCAGCAGCGCGCTGGAGCGCTGAATGGATCCGAACACGCCGTCGTCTTCGAAGATCAACACTGGAACTATCAGGTAGGTTGCCATGGCCCATGCGATGCCAATTACGGCGCTGACGATCTTGCCGAGCCAGGACGAGCGCTCCTCAATGGCATGAAGGATGATGCCGACCGTGCTTGCCACCACCGCCCACATCAGAATGCTGGGAATTTTCCAGCCTGCCTGGGCCAAACCAGCGCCCAGCGTCGGTTCGCCGCCGCCAAAGCGGATTTGCGCGCAGGCAGCCAGAGCGCAGTTGAAGAAGATCATCACGAAATAGTTGGTGCAGTACCACAGGAAGAGCCATGCGTAGACCGTGGAATCAACCGTGCGATACGCCTTGTACTGCTCGAGCACGCCCATGTGGAACAGCGGAAGGAAGTACATGGCCGCAATCGCCAGCGTGGAGAGGCCGCTCAAGATCGGGAAAAGAACCAGCTTTTTGTCCTTGCGAAGGACCGCGAAGCTTTCGCCAATCATGTCCCAGGAACGGGAGAAAGTACCCATACGGCCTCCTTGTCTCATTAAAGATCGACCAGGTCGGATAGCGACTGTACTGACTTACGACGAACCCCTTAGGGCGTCGTAGGGTAATATCCGTAATTTACTCGGCGACGATGGTGATCCCGGCCGCGTTCGCGCGCGCAAGCAGCTCATGGCGGTCGAGCAGCAGCGTTTTCCCAGCATCAATGGCCAGCGCGGTGGTTCCGGTCTCTGTCATCACATCGATAGTTTGAGGCCCTACTACGGGCACATCAAACAGCAGATGCTGGCGGCGCCGCGACCCTTTCACCAACCGCAGCGGCTTGCCGTCCGCTAGCGAGGCTGCACGGCGAAGCATCGCATCGGTGCCTTCCATGGCTTCGACGGCCACGCAAGCCCGCTCGGCGATCGCGACGCTTTGCCCGATATCGTGGTCGGAAAGCGCGGCAGCGATGCGACGGCCATAAGTGATATCGCGCTCCTCATCGGACGACGGCTTGCGGCCTGTCAGGACTCCTTCGGGGGCGAGAAGATCCTTCAGCAGCAGTGTTGAGTCGGTGAGTGTGATCCCTTCGTCCGCCAGAATCTTGGCTACGCCGCCGATCAATGCGTCGGTGTTTTTCGCCTCCAGCGACGTCAGCAGTTTTACCAAGCGCCAGTCCGGCACGATGGACGAAAAAATCTTGACGTGCTTCACCTGCCCACACATCATCACCTGGCGGATGCCTTCCTTCTTGCAGATCTCGATCAGCTTGCTCAACGCGCCCAGCGAGATCCAGTGGCACCGGGCCGCGAGCGATTCGATTTCGGGTGAAGCTTCTTCCTTGATCGCGATGGCCACCACTTCCATGCCCGCCTTGCGGGCAGCTTCCAGCGCGAGCACCGGAAAGCGTCCGTTGCCGGCGATCATTCCGAGGGGCATAAAGCTACTTTATGAATCCGCGCTGCGACGTTGCGATGAACTCCAGCAGCTCGTCTACTTCGGCCGAGCCAGGAATCTCCTGGCGGATGCATTCCACCGCCTGCGTGGTGTTGAGTCCGGAACGCGTCAGAAGCCGGAACGCCTTATGCAATGCGTCGACCGTCTCAGCGTTGAACCCACGGCGTTCGAGGCCGACTTTGTTCGCTCCGAACACTTTGGCTTCCCGCTCTGTCACGGTGTTAGAGAACGGCAGCACGTCCTGAGTGATCACGCTGTAGCCGCCGATGATCGCGTGCCTTCCCACCCGGCAGAACTGATGCACTCCGCTCGAAGCGCCGATCCAAGCCCAGTCGCCGACACTGACGTGGCCGCCGAGCGTCGCCGCATTCGATAGCACGCAATGATGGCCGAGGCGCACATCGTGCGCCACGTGGACGTACGCCATCAATAAGTTGTCATCGCCGACCGAAGTCAACATGCCGCCGCCTTCGGTGCCGCGGTGAATGGTGACGAATTCGCGAATCTTATTGCGGTGCCCGATCCGTGTCGAAGAGCGCTCGCCTTTGTATTTCAGGTCCTGCGGCGCCACGCCCACGGTCGAATAGGGAAAGAAGAGATTGTCTTCACCGACCTCGATCGGACCCTCGATGAAAACGTGGCCCTTGAGCACCGTGCGCGGGCCGATGTGGACGTCCGCGCCGATCACCGAATAGGGGCCAATCTCAGCGGAGGGATCTATGCGCGCGCCTGAATCGACGATTGCCGTCGGATGAATTGCCATCCGCTTACACCTACGGCCGGTCGGCCAGCTTGCACAGCATTTCGGCTTCGGCCACCACCGCCCCGTTCACCGTGGCGGTGCCGTACATCTTGGCGACGGTCTCTTTGCGCTTGCTGACCTTCATCTCGATACGAAGCTGGTCGCCGGGGCGCACGGGTTTGCGGAATTTGGCCTGTTCCACGGACGCCAGCAACACCAGCTTCTTATGGCGATCGGGAATGCTGCTCAGCACCAGCACACCGGCCACCTGCGCCATGGCTTCCACGATCAGGACGCCCGGCATCACCGGAAAATCGGGAAAATGCCCCATGAAAAACGGCTCGTTGGCGGTGACGTTCTTGATGCCCACCACGCGGTCTGCTTCCAGCTCCTCGATGCGGTCCACCAACAGCATCGGAAAGCGGTGAGGAAGAATGTCGCGGATGGCCTGGATGTCCAGAGCTGGCATGTGGGTCCCGCTATTATAGCAAGCGTGGATTCGTTCCTTCGCGCAGCGCGCGCAAAACAAAAAGACATGATTTCGTGCATTCAGGAGCTGGTGGAATGCGAATCCCCCAACGACCATCCACCTGGCATCAATGAATTTGTAAAAGTGTTCAGCGGGATGGTGAACGACATTGCTCGGGTCCGGCTTTATCCACGCGGGCACATGCGATGCGAGTTCGGGCTACCGGGCTCGAAGAAACAAGGCCAGATTCTTGCCCTTGGACATTCCGATACTGTTTGGCCGCTCGGAACGCTCAGGACCATGCCGTTTAGCCAAGCCCGCGGGCGTTTGTGGGGACCCGGCGTGCTCGACATGAAGGCCGGTCTGGTGTTCTTCATCTTCGCGATACGTATTTTGCGTGAGCTCGATGTGCCGGTGCGAAGGAAGGTCGTCCTGCAAGTGAATTCCGACGAGGAGGTGGGCAGCCCGTCATCCCGACTGCTTACAGAGGACGCAGCAAGACAAAGCGCCGCGGTCTTGGTCCTTGAACCTGGCACGGGGCTCGACGGAAGACTGAAGACCGCCCGCAAGGGAGTCGGCGACTACCACATCACCGTTTGGGGGCGTGCCGCGCACGCGGGTCTCGATTTCGAAAAAGGTGCGAACGCCGTGCTCGAGATGGCCCGGCAGCTCGAGCGCATCGCCGGCTTCACGCGACTGAATCGCGGAATCACCGTCAGCCCGGGCGTGATCCAGGGCGGCACACGCAGCAACGTCGTACCCGCCGAGTGTCGCGTGGATATCGATATTCGTGCGCCGCGCGCCGTGGATGCTCGATACCTGGAGCGCTGCTTTGCCTCGCTGAAGCCATTCGACAAACGCTGCAAACTTGAAGTGATTGGAGGCTTGAACCGGCCTCCCATGGAACGCTCGGCCGGCGCCCGGCGATTGTTCCAGACGGCCCGTGCGCTGGGGGCGGAGCTAGGCGTGGTTCTCGAAGAATCCTCGAGCGGCGGCGGATCGGACGGCAATTTCACGGCTGCGCTGGGTGTGCCGACCCTCGATGGTTTGGGCGCGGTGGGTGAAGGCGCGCACGCGCCTCACGAAAGCATCTTGATCAACCGGATCGCAGACCGGACGGCCCTGCTGGCGAAACTGGTGGCCGCGCTGTAACCCCCGATTTTCGAGCGCGCGGCTCTTGTGTGCGCGCTACCATGGATATACCTGTATGCGCCCTACCCGGTGGCTTTTCCTCGCCGCCATTGTTGCCATTGTTTTCATGGTTGGCGCCACTTACATCAAACGCAGGGACATGCTCGAAAAAGAGACTCCCGTTCAGCCCAAGCCGCTCGAAACAGGAATCGATGGCCGCGCCAATGACTGGCAGCATACGGTATTCAAGGGTGACCAGAAGCATTTCACAATTCGCGCCCGGAACATTCGCGAACAAAAAGAACCCTCCCTGATGGAACTCGAGGGAGTCGAGCTGCAGCTCTTCCACGAGAACGGCGAAAAGTCGGACCTGATTCGCTCCGAGAAGGCTCAGTTCGATACCGCCGCAAAAATCCTTTATTCCGACGGCGATGTCGATATCACCATGGGCGTGCCAGCGGATCAGCCGCCCACCGGCCGCTTGCTGCGCATCCACGGCTCCGGAATGCGGTTTGCGAGCGACACAGGCAAGGCGACCACGGACCGCCCGGTGGCATTTAGCTTCGATCGCGGCAACGGTTCGGCCGTGGGCGCGGAATACGACCCCAGCACTCGCGAGCTGCAGTTGCACAACAAGGTTGTCCTCGAATGGCGCGGCAAAACTCCCGACGCCAAGCCCATGCACGCCGAAGCTGACCAGGCCATCTATACCGAACGCGATTCGAAAGTGGTCCTGTTCCCCAGCTCGAAACTCATACGCGATACGCTGCACATGGACGGGGGCCGGAGCGATGTACAGCTGGATAGAGGCGTCATTCGTTCCGCCAAAATCCAGATGGCCCGCGGCGTCCACGACGATCCAGGCCGCAAGGTGGAGTATGCCGCCGACGAGCTCAACATCAACTTTGACGACGGCATGGTGATTCGCACGATCGAGGGTCATGATCACGCGAAATTAATTTCGACGTCCGACACCGCGCGAACCACGGTGAATTCGGACCATCTGAACCTGGATTTCGAGACTTCCGGGAAAGAGAGTACGCTCAGAACCGCTGTCGCGACCGGGAAAAGCGTGGTGGAGGCCAATCCCGTCCCGCGCCCCGGGACACAGACAGGAGATTCGCGCGTTCTGCGCAGCGATGTGGTTCGACTCGCGATGAAGCCCGGCGGCAAGGAAATCGACCGCGTGGAAACAGACGGTCCCGGCAAGTTCGAAATTCTTCCCAACCATCCTGACCAGCCGAAACGGTCCATGCAGGGAGATCGCATTTGGGTGGCCTACGGCAAAGAGAACCGCATCCAATCGGTTCGGTCCATCAACGCAACCACGCTTACGGAGCGCCCGCCAAAGGCGCCTGGGACAAGGCAGGGGTCGACGCCGACCCTGACGCACACGCAGAGCAAAGACATCCTGGCCACGTTCGATCCGAACACGGGCGAGATGGTCCGCCTGGAACAAACCACGAACTTCCAATACGAAGAGGGCGACCGGCGCGCCCGCGGCGACAAAGCTACGCTCGATCAGTCCAAGGATCTGATGACGCTGGATGGCTCGGCGCGCACCTGGGATCCCACCGGTTCGGTGAATGCGAATCGCATTCTGCTGAATCAGAAGTCGGGCGATTACACCGCGGAGGGTCATGTATCGTCTACGCGCCAGCCGGACCGCAAGGGAGCATCCTCCGCCATGCTTTCTAACGACGAAGTCATGCAGGCTGTGGCCGACCGGATGATCTCCACTGGGGACAACAAGCACATCCGCTATGAAGGCAACGCGCGAGTCTGGCAGGGAGCTAACAGAGTGGATGCGGACCGGATCGAAATCGACCGTGACCGGCGCGTCATGGAAGCGCACGGCAAGGTCGTCAGCCAGTTCGCGGACAAGTCCTCAGACAAAAACCAGGACAAAAGCGGAGAGGCGAAAGGTCAGGAAAAGAGTTCTAAAGCGAAAGCTCCGGCAGCGCCTGTGTTTACCGTGGTTCGCGCCACGGACCTGGTGTACACCGAGGAAACGCGTGTCGCAGTCTATCAGGGCGGTACCGTTCTCACCCGGCCAGGACTCACGGTGAATTCGCGGGAGCTGCAAGCCTTCTTGAAACCGGCCGACTCGGATTCTTCGCTCGATAAAGCCTTCGCCGAGGGCGCGGTGAAGATTGTCAGCATTGTGGCCACTGTTAAGCCTGCACGCACCCGGATCGGGACGTCCGAGCATGCCGAATACTATGCCGACGAGCAGAAAGTAATCCTGCAAAAAGGCCAGCCGCTACTAGTGGATAACGTGCAAGGCGATGCCTCGGGGGAGCAATTGACCTGGTGGGCCAACAATGATAGGCTGCTGGTTGACGGCGTGCCCAGCAAGCCAGCCAAGAGCACCATCCGCAAAAAGTAGAAGTCGTGAAAGCCCTTCAGACAGCGGAAATCACCAAAGCGTATCGTGGTCGCAAGGTCGTCGATAACGTTTCCATCAAGGTCCAGCAGGGCGAAGTCGTAGGCCTGCTCGGCCCCAACGGCGCTGGCAAGACCACGTCATTTTATGTGATCGTCGGGCTGATTCTTCCCGATTCCGGCCGGGTGCTCCTGGGTGACCAGGACATTACTTCTCAGCCGATGTATCAGCGCGCCCGGAGCGGCATCAGTTACCTTCCCCAGGAGGCTTCCGTGTTCCGGAAGCTCTCGGTGGAAGACAATCTGATGGCAATTCTGGAAACGCTTCCGCTCTCGCGGCGCGATCGGCGCGACCGGGCCAACCGCCTGATCACCGATCTTGGCCTGGAGCAGGTCCGTAACAGCAAGGGTTACGTGCTCTCGGGTGGCGAGCGCCGGC
>JAIQFI010000029.1 GCA_020073345.1 Terriglobia bacterium | reverse complement strand
AGCCGGCGGACGCCAGAGAGGGCATCACCTTGCGCCAGCTATAGGCGAGCTCCGGGAAGCCATGCAAGAGCAAGACTGCGGGCCGACTCGGTGTTTCGTAACCTGCCTCCAGAATGTGAACGGTCATGCCGTTCACGTTGGCGATTTGGCGCGAACGGATACTGGCGGGGATGGTGTCATTACCGTATGGCGGAAGCTTCGAAAAATCGGTCTTCACGATGGCGGCACGAGCGCGCGTGCTTTGCGCGATAGGCACAGCTCCAGCCATCGCCAAGAAGGCGCGCCGCGACAACCCCGTGATCATCTCGACACTTGCCTGTTGGGCCATGGCGTACTCCCGCGGTGAAGGATGTGCCATCAGAATCGCTGAGCGTGAGGGTCTCTGTCAAGGGCGTCTTTCGCCGTTGTATCCTCAAGGCGGAGACGACAAAGCGTGGCGCAAATTGTAAATTCCCGGTGCGCATTGGCGGTCCGCGATCTTGAGGTGTCGACTCGTTACTACGTAGACATCCTTGGATTCCGAAAGGATCCGATCAACGCCGCGGGCTGGAGCTTCCTGACGCGTGATAGTTTCCGGATCATGCTCGGTGAGTGCGTGGACGAGCGACCAGCGGGTGAACTGGGAAATCACTCCTACTTCGCGTACTGGAATGTTGAAGGCGTGGATGACCTGTACCGGGAGCTTGTAGCGAGAGGGTCTGCGGACACCGGACGGCCACAGAATCGTGTGCGGTGAGACCATCTGAACGCACATTCAAGAGCCAATCTATAGAGCCGGAGAGGAAATCACTTCATGTGCTGGAGGGACTGCTCATTCTCCAAACAGATCTCGTCGATCAAGTCCGTGTCGACAACGATGACCTGCCTCAATGTGACAGTCCACGGCTTGGTATAAGCCTTGGGATCATCGACGGTGACCTGGACTTCAAGGTGCCCGAAGTCCGGGCGCCGGATCTGCTCGCGCACTTTGGCTGACGGGGTCAGCACACTTCCATTCCAATCGATCCAAGTATCGTCGCGCACTCCGATCGTGTCGATCACCAGGGTATCGCCAGACCATTTCCCCGACGAATATCCTTGCCACGAGGGGTTCGGATCTTGGGGCAACGGCCGTGCATCCGTGAATACCTGGCGGTATCCGGCGTTCAATTCACTGAGTACCACCAAGAGATTGGGCGTGTGGACAAACTTCAGCAAATGCGGCATCCCATAGGCGCGAATAAAGTTGTCGGGCAAGCACCGGATGTGTGGGTCGTCTTTCGCCAGGTTGTCGGTGCGCTCCTTGACGATGGGCACAAGCCAAGGTTGATAAGGCAGCCCTCCCGGAAGATCGACACCGATATTCGCCATCTGGCGCGAGGCCCTGATGTTACTCTGGTCACCAGGGCTGTCGCTGGGATTCTGCGGTTGCCTGGGACTTGCCGCCTCCTTGGGACTCGACAAGCCCCCCGGTCGGGGCAAATTGGGTTCTCCCGTCATCCAGATTCCGGAAAAATCGGGTTTGCCATCCGCCAGCCGGGGCGAGGGGGCCGACATGTCCACCTTGCCATCGGCCTTTCGCGGCACGCCCGCGGTGGGATACTTCACCCACTGTGCGGCCAAATGAGTCGACGTTAGGGTCGCACCCAGAACGACAAGAGCGCACAGGACGCCGCGGCGTCCACAGTGCGCGAAGAAACCGCTGCCGCGGCGTTCCGTTGTGCGCGCTTTCGGGAAAGCGACGGTGACAAATACTTCGTAACGTCGACGTATTTCCAGCTCCGGGTTGGAGCGTCGAGAAAGAAACAGGTACGGCATTCGGCTAAAGCATACACCAATGCAGGCGGGCTCTGACAGGCCCGTGGTTTCGGCGAAGTATTGTCAAACGCGGCCCGGACCGAGGAGAAATAGGGGAGTGGTAAACAACACACCGGGGTATGTGCCGAGTCTCCGATTTTTAAAGCCGCTCGATCCTCGAGCTGCGTGCAAGCGGCGTGGGTGCCCGCGGGATGCACGCAGCAGGGCCCACAAACGGATATCCTGCCGCCACCTGCGTCACATGCTAAACTCGCACTTGCCCGTTGGAGTCTCTTATGCGTTTTCTGATTGCAATTACCCTGTCTCTGAGTTTGCTCGGACAATCCAGGCGTGTCGACGATGCGCTGCTCAAGAACGCCGCGAAATCGGCGTCGGACGGCGACTGGCTGACCTACGGCCTCACACCGGGCGAGACGCGCTATAGTCCGCTTACGCAGATCGACGCGTCTAACGTGAAGCGCCTCGGCCTCATGTGGTCCTACGAAGTTGGCGACGGAGGAGGTGACCAGGAGGCTACGCCGCTGGTCTGGAATAACACCATTTTTGGCGTCACCAACTGGAGCATCGTGTTCGCTGTTGACGCGCGCACGGGCAAGCAGAAATGGCGCTGGGATCCCGAGGTCAACCGCAAGGCGACCGGCGACAGATTGTGCTGCGGCGTGGTGAACCGCGGGCTGGCGCTATATCACAACAAGGTTTATGTTCCTGTGAACGATGGGCGTCTGGTGGCGCTGGACGCGGACACCGGCAAGCCCGTTTGGGAAACTCGCGTTTCTTACACGCAGGACGAACACACGCTGACCATCGCCCCTCGCATCGCCAAAGGGAAAGTGATCGTCGGCACAGCTGGCGGCGACCGCCCCACGCGCTGCTTTTTTGCCGCCTACGACGCGGATACCGGGCTCCAGGTCTGGAAGTTTTACGCCGTCCCCGGCGATCCCGCCAAGGGCTTTGAGTCGGAGGCGATGCGCAAGGCCGCCTCAACTTGGGAGGGCCAGTGGTGGAAGCTCGGCGGTGGCGGCGCGGTATGGGACGGGATATCCTACGACCCCGAAAGCGAACTGGTGTACGTCGGCACAGGCAATGCCGAGCCGTGGCCCTCTGCGCTTCGCACCAAGGACACGAGCACCGGCCGCGACAACCTGTACGTCGCCTCCATCGTGGCCGTGAATGTGGATACGGGCATACTCAAGTGGCACTACCAAATGGTCCCCGGCGACGAGTGGGATTACGACAGCGTGCAACAGATGATCCTTGCGGATCTGAACATCAACGGCAAAACGCGCAAGGTCATCATGCAGGCCAACAAGAACGGCTTCTTCTATGTGCTCGACCGCCTTACGGGCGAGTTCATCTCCGCGCAGCCGTTCTCGCGAGTCACCTGGGCGAAGGGGATTGATCCGAAGACAGGACGACCCATCATCAACACCGAGGTGAAGTACGGCAAGGACCCGACGCCGGTATCGCCCGGTGGCGGCGGCGCGCACAGCTGGTCACCCATGTCCTACAATCCTCAAACCGGCCTCGTATATATTCCGAGCCGGGGTTGGGACACGTTCACCTACGCCGTCAATTATGACTTCAAGCCGGAAACCTTGAGCGGCGTCGGGCTGACAGGTCTGAATACCAACACGGCTGGAATGACCCGGAAGCCGGCGGGACCCGCCATTGGTCCGGAGCCGCTCGAAGGCGGCAACGTCAGCACGCTAGTCGCATATGACCCGATCAAGCAAGATATCCGCTGGCGCGTGCCGGTGGGCAACAGCAGGTTCGGCGGCACGCTCAGCACGGCGACGAATCTGTTGTTCCAAGTCGCGCCGGATGGCCGCCTGATCGCCTACTCGGCGGACAAGGGAGACGTTCTCATGGAGCTGCCTACCGGGCTGCATAACGGCATGGGCCCGCCGATCACCTTCGCCATCGACGGGAAGCAGTACATCGCGCTGATGGGCGGCTCGGGTGGTACGCAGAGTCAAGGCGTGACCAACCCGGGAGCGATCACCACACGGTCCAAACCCCAGTTGCTGGTATTCGGTCTCGACGGCAAGGCGGAGTTGCCCAAGCCCGGGGCCGCGCCCGCACCTGCTTCGGCGGATCCACACCAACAGTAGGAGCCCGAGCTGAATAGTACCGTTTGGGAATGATACTCAAGATCCGCCAAGTTGGCGAACCAGTGCTGCGGCAGAAAGCCCGCCCGCTTTCTATCGACGAGATTCTGGATCGGTCCACGCAAGAGCTTATAGAGTCCATGCGTGAAACCATGCACGATGCTCCTGGTGTGGGTTTGGCGGCGCCTCAGGTGGGGTTTCCTCTGCAGCTCGTGGTGATCGAAGACCAGCTGGAGTTTATTCAGAAGCTCCCCGCGGAGCAGGTCGCCGAGCGGGAGCGCAAACCGGTACCGTTCCATGTTCTGGTCAACCCGAAACTGACACTTTTGATTACCGAATCCGCCCAGTTTTTTGAGGGCTGTCTCAGCGTGGCCGGTTTTACCGCTGTTGTGCCTCGCGCCAAAAAAGTACGCGTGGAGTGCCTGAATGAGAAGGCGGCGCCTGTGACGATTGACGCGGAAGGCTGGTATGCGCGAATCCTGCAACATGAGATCGATCACTTGGGCGGCGTACTCTACGTGGACCGCATGAGCTCGCGATCGCTGTGTACGCATGAGAACTACGCGCGGTATTGGAAAGACCAACCCGTCGCCGAGGTAACCAAGCCGGACAAACTAGGCTGAATGGAAGAACACGAGGTCTATTCCGTAATCGGTAATGAGGGATTTGAACGACTGGTAGCCGCGTTCTACCGGCAGGTCCCCGGCGATGACCTGCTGGGCCCGATGTATCCGGCTCAGGATCTCCACGGTGCGGAACAACGGCTCCGGGATTTCCTGATTTATCGATTCGGCGGACCGCCGTTATACATCGAACAGCGAGGGCATCCCCGGCTGCGGATGCGTCATGCGCCGTTCCCTATTGGAGAACGCGCCCGCGACCGCTGGGTTCAGTTGATGAATCGCGCGCTGGACGAAGCGCTACTTCCCGACGAAGCGCAGCGGCTCTTGCGAGAGTTCTTCGCGGCGATGGCGACGTTCTTAATCAATCGGACCGAGGATTAGGGTGCGGGCTCGATGCGTAGAACCGCGCCGTCCTTCTCATCGGTCAGGACGTACAAGAGTCCATCCGGCCCCTGCCGGACGTCGCGAATGCGCTGCCGCAGCTCGGTGAGCAGCGATTCGCGGCGCAGTTCCTGCATCTTCTCGTTGAACAGGATCCGCTCCAGGTGGCCGGTCCCGGGGATCTCACCGGTGCGAAGAGAGCCCACGAAGACGTCACCCTTCCACTTGGGTAGTTTGTCGCCGGTGTAGAAGGTCATGCCGGATACCGCGATCGCGGGGATCCAAAGCACGACCGGTGCTTCGAAGCCAATGTGCCCAGGAACTTCGTTGTGCCAGGGACCGGGGTAGTCGCGTCCATAGCTCACAATGGGCCAGCCGTAGTTGCGGCCGGGCTTCAGAATGTTGATCTCGTCGCCACCGTTCGGACCGTTTTCGTTCTGCCAGATGTCGCCGGTGCCGGGATGCATGGCCAGGCCCAGCGTTCCGCGATGGCCCAGCGTGAATACCTCAGGCCTCTTGCCAGCCTGTCCGACGAACGGATTATCCGGCGGCACGGTGCCGTCGTCCTTCAGTCGCAAAACTTTGCCGCCCAGCGTATTGGGATCCTGGGGATCGTTGCCGGTCAAGCTCATGTAAAGCGTGCCGTCGCGCCCGAACGCAAGGCGCGAGGCGCCGGCCACATCCGTGACGAAGATGTCCTTCATCCCGGTGATCGCATTGCCATCCCACTTCCCGCGGGCCAGTGCAGCGACCCGCCGTTTCTCGTCGAGCGGCTTGGTATAGGTGAGATACACGAATCCGTTTTGAGCGAACTGGGGATGGAGAGCGATATCCATGTAGCCGTGGACCGCGCCCGGCAGTCCGGATTCGACAGCCCAATACGAGGCCGGGGTTCCCGCGACAGGTTTGGGATCGAGCACGCCCTTGCGGATGATCCTGAGTTGACCCGTGCGCGTGGTCACCAGCATGCTGCCGTCGGGAAGAAACGCTGCGCTGAAGGGCGACTCCAGGCCACGGGCGACCGCGACGACGCGGATCCGCTGCCCTTCCCCTGTATCGAACTCCATGGGCAGCTTCGGCAACGGCCGATGCGCGAGACCATCCGGGGCCACCGGAATGCCGTTCTGAAAGGGGACCTTTTGCTGGCCGGAAACGATGGTGGCTAACGCCAGAAGCGCGAGCGAGCTGAACCTGACAGGGGTCTTCATATACATGCCTCTTTGACGAGTGTATCCGGAATACTGCGATCCCGTGTGGGAGGCTATTTGCCGACGGAGTGAGCCGAGTCTCGCTCGTTATCGCAGACGTCCTCGATGAAGTCGGTATCGGCGAGGAATTCGAACTTCAGGGGAAACGACCAGGGCTTGGTGTAAGCCCCGGGATCGTCAATGGTGATTTCGACATCCATGTGACCAAAGTCCGTCCGTCGGAAGCGTTCGATGGTGTGAAGAGCCTCGGTATGCGGACGGCCGCTGTCGTCGAGCCAGCTCTTATCGTTGAAGCCGCGGGTGTCCACAATGAAAGAGTCGCCGTCCCACTTGCCGATGGAATAGCCCAGCCATGCGGGAGATGCCACTGGAGCAGGACCGCGGCCATCCGTGAAGATCTGCCGGAAGCGCGCGAACTCCTCATACAGAATGAAAGTGACGCCCGGGTTCTGTACGATTTTCAGGGGCACGCCAATCAGCATCTGGTCGGGGATGCCGTGGGGCAGACAACGCGCTGAGGGCCGGTCGGCCATAAAATTTGCCTGGCGCTGCTTATGAAGCGCTTCGGCGGCAGGAAGCATGGGCGGTATGGTTTCCCCAGGCCGCATGAAATCCGCCAGGTTGGGACCCATGGCCAGGCCCGCCGCACCGGTGCGCTGAGTCGGCCGGTTTGTCCCTCGCGCACGCTGCCATAATCCCGTAAGGTCCGGTTTGCCGTCCGCCGCTTTGGGAACCGGAGCGGTGAGGTTGACCTTGCCGTTGGGCAGACGCGGTATCCCGGGAGTGGGATAGTCGATCCACTGGGCGGCGGCAGAAACCGTCCAGATCAGCGCGCCGAGGCAAGTTCGACGAATCATAGGCCAGCCTCTCATTCTATATCCCTGCGTACCAGGAATACCCATAAACCGCGCCTACAGCTCCAGTACCATCTTCGACGTCGTCAAGGCGATCCGTGACGTCGATCCGGCTCAAGTATTTCAGGCTTTTGTAGCCGAGCTGGCGCTCCACGCGAAGCCGCACCGGAGCGCCATGCGGGACCGGAAGGTCGCGGCCGTTCATCCCATACGCCAGCAGCGTCTGGGGATGGAACGCGTCAAACATGTCCAGGCTGTCCCACCACCCGTCGACCGTGTGAAACACGACATAGCGAGCCTGCGGCAGCATTCCAACTTCCTGGAGCACGCGTCCGAGCGGAACACCGGTCCACTCGGCGATGGCGGACCAGCCTTGTTCGCAATCATGCTGTGTCACTTGCGTCCGCGACGGGAGGCGCTTCAGCATTTCCAGCGACAGCTCTGTGGGCTTCGAAATCAGACCCTCGACCGGTAATCGCCATTCGGCGAAGCCTCCGGCCAGCAGGTGCTGGTAGCGATCGCTCTGGGGATTGGTCTCATTGATGGCCGGAAAATTCTTCGTGATCCTGTCGCGAGCGAATTCGCGGACCAGCGGCTGGTTGCGCAACAGCAGCCGCTGCGAGGCAAACGTCAGCGCGTCGCTCGCGTCAAACAGACTGCCGTAGGTGGGAGGCAGAGCGTCCTTGCAGGCGGTCAGCAGCAAGCTGCCGGCAGCCGGAATCCCAGCAATCAACTTTCTTCGCGAGATCATCGCTCCCCCATAATCATGGAGCGCACCAACCCTCCACGGATTGTCATGAACAAGTGAATCAGCAAGAAGAGCATGAGCAGATCCGCGGCGAAAAAGTGGATGGTGCGGGCAGACTGTCTTCCGCCGAACATTGCGAACAGCACCGGATACGCCGCCGTGACTGCCGGCGACATGGTGAGACCGGTCAAGATGGTCACAGGCAGCAGCCCGAATACGACGCCCAGATAGGCGAGCCGCTGAAAGAAGTTATAGCTGGCGTACCGAAAATGGCGCGAGAGCAACCCCCAGGCGACGTAAATGAACCCGTTGATCACTGCGATCCAGGCAGCCAGAAAATGCAGGCTGCGGCCCCAGCCGGTTTGGTCGAGATCCACCGTCAGGGGGAGTTCGAACGCGGCTGCCGTGTCGAAGTAACCAGTCTCGCCCCAGTAAAAGCGGGGATGGGCCAGCAGAATCGCGACGCCGCTCACGGCCAGCGCCAGAAAGCTGAGAAAGTTGATCCAGTGCGTGGCGCGGACCAAGAACTTATGCCGAACCATTTACTTCAAGTCGTTCTTGATGACTTTCCCGGCCTTCATCACGAACTTGACGCGTTCGAGCTCGGTGATGTCGGTGAGCGGGTCGCCCGAGACGGCGACCAAGTCCGCGTACTTGCCTTTGTCAATGGATCCGATCTGGTCCTGCCAACCCAGCGCCTCGGCGTTAATGATGGTCCCGCCCTGTAGGGCACGGACCGGTGTCAAGCCGCCGTGCTTCACCAGCATCTCGAAGTCGAGCGCCTGGGTCCCATGCGCATAGGTCGAGCCGTCGGCTCCACTGCCCACCATAATCTTCATGCCCTTGGTGGCCGCGGCCATCGCCACGGCGTGCTCAAAAATGGGGATCATGCGATACTTGCCGCCCGTGCTCTTGGCGTCGTTATCGTCCATGTACGGCTCGATGTAGCGCTGGAGCGTGGGATCGTAGAACAGCCCCTTGGCGACCATCATGTTGGCTTGCTCCTGATCCAACCCGTAGGCGTGCTCGATGGTGTCGCAACCAGCGACGATGGCGTTCTTTTGCCCTTCGCCGCCGAGGACGTGGCAGGCAGTCTTCTTGCCGAGGCGATGGGTCTCGTCGATCAGAGCTTGTAGGACAGGTAACGGATAGGTCACTACGTACTGGGCCTGGCCGGTGGCGTTGAAGGAGTATGCGCCTGTGGGGAACAGCTTGATCCAGTCCGCACCGTGCGCGATTTGCTCGCGGACGGCGGCGCGCCCTTCCTCGGCCGAGCGAATCACGGTGCTGGCCAGCGGGTTGTCGGGAGCTGATGGGTTCGGAGGCGCGGCTCCCCAGACGATGCCCAGCGTCGAGACTTGATAGCGGGGGCCGTCGAAGCGGCCCTGATTAATGGCGTCTCGGATGGCGATGTCGCCGTATCCATTGCCGTGCGAGCTCATGTCCCGGGCCGTTGTGAAACCCGCGCGCAGGTCGGCTTGCGCGTTCTGGACAGCGATCAGCATGGACGCTTCCGTGGTCCCTTTCGGGCCACGGTTGTTGAACATGTGCGTGTGCGCGTCGATCAGACCGGGCAGCAATGTCGCCTGGCCAAGGTCGATTATCTGAGAACCAGCGGGAATTTTGACTTGACTCTCTGGTCCGACCTCGGAGATGCGCTCGCCGGCAAGAACCACCACTTGCTTCGTGAGCATCTGGCCGGTCTTGCTGTTGAACATCCGGCCGGCGCGGACGGCGATTACGCGCGCTGCCGGAGGGCATTGAAAAACGCCGCCGTCGGATCCGACGCACGGTGTGGGCCCCGCACCTCGCCACGGTGCCGGTGGTGGCTGAACACCTTGGGCTAACAGCGAAGCCGAGAGCAGTGTCCCGAACGCCGCAATCAGGAGAGATGTTCGGTACATTCTTAGCCTTGAAACATCTTGAACGTTTCGAAATCGCCATTCAGCAACTGGCGCGTGTCGTGGAGGCCCAGCCAGCCGTCGATCATGGTGGCGTAGACTCTGCGAAAGTCGGTGGTGTGGATCAGGTTGCCGCCCGGGTCGAGCTTGGTCAGGCTGGGGACGGCGCCGTATTGCCCACCCTTGACGTCCTTTCCAGCGACGAACATGAGGTTGGCCGCGCCGTGGTCCGTGCCGAGATTGACGTTTTCGGGAACGCGGCGTCCGAATTCCGAGAAGATCATGACCACCACGTCATCCGCGCGTCCGATCCGCTCCAGATCCCTCAGGAACGCGGAAACAGCATCAGAAGCGTAAGTCAGCAGGCGCTTGTGCGTGTCGTTTTGGTAGACATGGGTGTCGAACGCGTTGTTGCGGTAGGAGGTGTAATAAAGGCGCGTGGGCATGCCCGCGGCGATCAGCGACGCGACCTTGGGCAGATCGAGCCCCGTGATTCCGTAATCCACCGGCGACTGATATTTCGCCCAGGCTTCCCGAACCAGAACCGAGGCGTCCTTGGCGCTCTGCGCCGTATCCAGAAGGAATCGCCGCGAGGGGTTGTCAACCGGTTTGCTGGCCGGCTTGTTTGACGAAGAAGCCTCGAGGATCTCCCGCTCCTCATAGAATTTCTCTTGCGTGAATTTGTTGGGGTCGTCGAAGACCACAGGGACATGGCGGCGGCTGCGAACGGCCAGCGACTGCCGCGCGGCGATATTCACCAGGAAGTTCGGAGGCGCATCGGGAGCCATCGAATCCGCCAGACGGCCGACCCATCCATACTCCTCGCCACTGTTGGGAGCCGCGGTGTGCCAGTACGCCATGGATGTGAAGTGCGAAAACGAGGGATTCTCGTATCCGCAGCCGTGGACGATGGCCAGCTTTCCGTCCTTATATAAACGTTCGAACCCGGCCATGCCCCCGCTGAAACCGAAGTAGTCGTCGATGGGCCGGAGTTCCTTCTTGGCGACGCCAATATGCGGCCGGTGCTTATAGTAGGCGTCGTCGCCGTAGGGAACCAGCGTGTTGAGTCCGTCGTTGCCGCCGGACAGCTCGAGGACGACGAGTATCTTCCCATCGTGCTTGCCTTGGGCGGCGAGCGCCGCGCCCGCCTGTGCGAACAAGGGCAGCGGGAGAGCGCCAGCAGTGACGCCGACGCCGTACATGCCGGCGCGCAGGAGATCCCGCCGAGAGAGTTTCGAAAATGAAAAATGATTTCTGGTCATGACATAGGCTCCTTAATCCAACTGGTACTCGGGTTGGCTCATGATCAAGTGCAGGACCAATCGCAACGGGTCCTCTAGGTAGGTTTGCGCGACGGCAATATCGGAGGTTCCTAGCTCGTTGTTCAGGAAGGCAATCAGTTTCTGACGCGCCTCGTCGCTGGGCGGGACGCGCATGAATCGATGAATCAGGTAGTCGACGACCTGCGTAGTGTTCTTCAGGTCTTGGCTCAAAATCATGCGTGACAGATTGATTTGCGCCGTATCGCGCGGTATGGGCTTGACTCTCTGGATAGCCATCTGGGAACCGCGGAAACTGCCATACCGGGTGTTGAAATCCTCGTCGCGGTCGGCATTCTTATTCGACTCGGCCCGGTCGCCGCTCTTGGTGTCATCCATCGTGGCGGTGGTGATGTCCATTCCTTGCCGGATGCGTTCGGCGACCCTTCGAACCTCTCCGCCACCGGTATAGCGATCCGGCGGCAGGAAGCTGATGTCGGGGAAAAGGATGTCGCGGGCCAAATTTCCGCGCTCCAGCAGAAGTCCCGGTGTAATCCAGCTCTGGCCACCGGCCCATCCGGCGACGGTCGGCGGCGAGAACAGTTGTTGCCCCAGCGCCGAAGTGGCTAGGTTGAAGTCCGGGACACCGGGAATATTCGTCTGGCCAAGTCTCTTGTAGGTTTCTACAGCCAGTTGTACCGGGCTTTTGATCTGCGTGCCTACTGAGGCGGGGCTGTAGAAATCGCGCGACCAGAAGATGGTTTCGAGCAGCGGCGTGATTTCGTACTTGTTCTGGCGCAGGATTGTGCCCAGTTTCTTTTGAAGCTCGGGGGAGAGATCCTGCCGGACGAAGTAGCGATAGATTTTCCCGGCGATGTAGTCGGCCGTAGCCGGCTGCTGCATAATGATGTCGATCACGTCGACGCCATCCAGGCGGCCAGTGTGTCCCAGGAACGTCTTCTCGCCATCGTCGTGCTGGTCTTTGTTCACCACGAATTTCGTGTCGACGAAGTTCCATCCGGTGAATGCCCGCGCAGCCTCGCGGATATCCGTCTCGGTGTAGTGGCCGACGCCCATGGTGAAGATTTCCATGATTTCGCGGGCGAAATTCTCGTTAGAAGCGCCCTTGACGTTCACGCCCGCGTCCAGGAACGAAAGCATGGCGGGATCCTGGGCCACGGCGACAGTGAGATCGCGGAAATTGCCCATCCCTTGTTTCTGGAACAGCTCTAACTGCCCGAGGAGCTTACGATAGTCGCGAACCTTGGCTTCGTTGGACGCGAAATGGCCATGCCAGAACAAGGCCATTTTTTCCTGGAGCGGCCGCGGGCTGGTGAGCATCCGGTTGGCCCACCAGTAGGACACCCGATTGGTTTCGAGGACGCTGGCGCGGAGCCAGTAGAAGAATTCATTGACCACGGGCTGGAGCCGGCGATTTCCCGTAGGTTTAACCTTGATGCCGAGCGCCTCGCCCTTTTCCTTGGCCAGGTCGGTCACGGCGGGCCGGGTGGGCGGAAACGGCTCTAATCCAGGATCATGAATCCCGGAATGATCGAAGGGAGGCAACTTGCTGATATCGGTGCCCTCGAAGCGGACCAGGTGGGCGATCGCCTGCGCCGGAGTCATTTTGGCAAGCGCCTGGATTTCCTGCGGTGTGCCGCCGAATCCAGCCCGCTCAAGCAAGTGCGCGGCGAAATCGTAATTCCAATCCGCAGGACTGATTGGCGTGAGATCGTTTTGCCAGGTTGCCGGTCCGGTGGTCTGGGCGATCGCCGTGATGGCCAACGCAGCCGCCAGAAACGCTTGTCGAAGCATACTGAAACTCCTTGGGATCTTCTAAAAGATGTTCCCACGAATCCCAAATTGATGCCACGGGGGCAGCCTTTCAGCCCCGGAGTCACTTCTTGCCGGGAATCTTGACGATCCGGTCGCCCTGGAACGCGCCGATGTAGATCGAGTTGCCGACCTGGAGCGCCTCGGACACCCCCGAAATCAGTGCGCCTTTGCCCGCGGAATCGAAAACCGTCTTCGCCGCGAATTTTCCGGGATCGATTTCGGCTACGCCGAACCCCTGGATACAGGGCGTGCCGCTGCCCGCCGGACAATCGCCGCCCGCGCCCTTCACGCCTGCGGCCAGCATCGTGCGCTTGCTCGTCCAGGAAATGTTGTCGGGCATGAAATCCAGCTTAACCATGGCGGTTTCCTTGCCTTCCTTGAGGTCGTACTTGTGGACCTCCTTGGCGGTCCACGCATTGAAGTACATGTACCGCCCGTCGGAGCTCACCAGCACGCCGTTCGGATATCCGGCGCGCGTACCGGGCAGTTCGCTTTCGCCCTTTCCCGGAATCCAGCGTGAGACGTAGCCGCTGGCCTGACCGCTGAAAAGGTTAAACGTTGGCGCGCCTTTTCCCTGACCACCTGGAGGGGCAGGAGGCTGCAGCGCGGTGGGATGCGTCGCGATGAATCCGCCGTCGGGTTGCGCGGCCACATCGTTAAAAGCCTGCATCGAGACCACGCAGCCGTGCCATACCAGACTGGATGTTTCCCCGGATTGTTTCAGCTCGTACATTTCGATGGACTCGCGGACACCGTGATTGACGACGAAGACCTCCACGGCGCCGTCCTTGCGCTTCAGCAGCGAGATTCCGTGTGGCCGGAGTGCGTCAGCGGCCAGGGCACCAGGACAGGCGGGATCGCCCCAATCCTTGCGAGGATCGGCGCTGACCGCCAGTTTGCTGAAGGTTTTCTTAGCGGGATCGAACAGCACCAGGCCGGCGACCCCCGCACCTGCCGGGCCGCCCACAAATTGGCTCACAATCAGCGACTTTCCGTCCGGAGTCAGCTCCAGATCTTCTGGCGATCGCGTGCCGCAGATGATGTCGATGTCGCCATGGACACCGCATTCCATCAGAGGGGGTGGCGGCGGGCCGCCCTTCGCTTGCGCCAGCGCAATAGAACCAGTCATTACGATAGCAATCGCAAACAGTAGTGCTCGTCTCATGACTATTTCTCCGTGAAGGGTTCGACACGCATGAGCGCGCCGTTATTTTCGGCTGTCAACAAGTACAGGAAGCCATCGGGATCCTGCCGAACATCCCGAATACGTTGCTGGAGCTCGCGGAGCATGCCCTCGCGGTGGAGTTCCTCCCACTTTTCATTAAAATCAATGCGCTCGAGGTGGCCGGAGCGCGGAACCTCGCCTTGGCGCATGCCGCCCACGAAGACGTTGTTCTTCCAGTTGGGGAACTTGTCGCCGGTGTAGAAGGTCATCCCGGAAGTGGCGATGGCCGGGACCCAGAACACCACCGGCAATTCCATTCCCTCCTTCCACGGATTTTCCGAGACGCGTGGTCCGAGATAGAAGCGGCCGTAGCTCACCACGGGCCATCCGTAATTCTTTCCGGGTTGCAGAATGTTTATCTCGTCACCGCCATTGGGGCCGTTTTCGCATTCCCAGATCGCGCCTGTATCGGGCTGAACCGCGAGTCCCAACGGATTGCGATGGCCCAGCGTGTAGATCTCCGGGCGATAGCCCGCGCGGCCGACAAAGGGATTGTCCGGCGGGACGGTCCCGTCGTCCCGCAACCGCAGTACCTTGCCCGCGAGATTATTCGGATCCTGCGCGGCGGCCGCGGCCGGCGGATCCCCGACGCCCACCGTCATGTACACCATCCCGTCGCGTCCAAAGACGATCCGCGATGCGTTGCCGTTCTGAGCCGCGGAGAAGATATCGCGAACATCCGTCAAAGCGGCGCCGTTCCATCGCGCGCGGGCGAGCGTGATGATCCCGGCGTTATTACCAGGGGCTGCTGCAGCCCCGGCCGGCTTGTGATACGTGAAGTAGATCAGCTGGTTCTCGCTGAAGCGCGGGTGCAGCGCCAGGTCCATCAGGCCGGCCAGGCCTTGCGCCTGAACCTGCGGCACGCCGGCGACCGGGTTGGGATCGAGCACTCCATTCCGGACGATGCGCAGGCGTCCCGGGCGCTCGGTGATCAGGATGCCGCCGTCGGGAAGGAACGCCATGCTCCAGGGCTGGTTCAGCCCTTTGGTCACGATCAGGCGGATCTGATGCTGGATGCCGGTGTCGAGAACGATCGGCCCATCGGCGAGGGGCGGTGACGGCCAATTGATCCCGGGCGGCGCGGTGGGAGCTTTTCCCTTACCTTTCGCTGCCGCTGGCTGTTGCGCGCGGCCGGCGATGGAGGCAAGAACCAGCATCAAGCCGACGGAAAACGTCCAAATGCAGACACGCGTTTTCATGGATGGACTCCCTCGATACCGTTGGCAAGTATAGCGCGGGGCGCGACAATAAAACCGTGATCTATACAACGCCTCAAACACGCCGCGGTTTCGTTTCCGGACTCTCAGCGGGCATGGGCCTGCTCCTGGGAAGCTGCAATCGAGTCGTCCACGACACCATCGCGACGCCCGACTCGGGCCCGGCCGATGTTACACTCCGGATCGGTCCGGTGCTAGTCGATATCGCCAAGGACCATACCATCAGCACCATCGGATATAACGGCAGCGTTCCAGGTCCGCTGATCCGGATGCGCGAAGGCGTGCCGATCACCGTGGATCTGTTCAACGACACGGATGCGCCGGAGCTGGTCCATTGGCACGGCCAGATCATTCCGGCCGACGTCGATGGCGCGGCCGAGGAAAAGAGTCTGGTGGTGCCGGCGAACGGGCATTTGCGATACCGGCTGACTCCCCAGCCCGCCGGCGCGCGGTGGGTTCACTCTCACGTGATGGCGATGTCGGATTTGAGCCGCGGAACTTACACCGGCCAGTTCGGATTCGTCTACGTCGAGCCCAAAAGTGAGCCCGGTGCCTACGATCAGGAAATCTTCCTGGCGACGCACGAATGGGAGCCCTTCTACACGTCCGCGGAAGAAGGTGAGGAGATGGATGCGGAACAGAAAGCCAGAATGGCCGCGCAAAAAAAAGACGAAAAGCTGAATGGGTGGGAAATCGGCTACCAGCGTTTCACTATCAACGGCAAATGTCTCGGTTTCGGCGAGCCTGTTCGTGTGAAGCAAGGACAGCGCGTCCTGTTTCACTTTTTGAACGCGAGCGCAACGGAGAATATTCAGCTCGCGCTACCCGGCCACATGTTCCAGGTTGTCGCGCTCGATGGGAATCCGGTTCCGCGCCCGCAGGCGATGGAAGCGCTCGATCTGGGAACCGCCGAACGGATCGATGCCGTGGTGGAAATGAAGAATCCGGGCGTGTGGATTCTGGGGACCCCCAAGGACGACGACCGCCGCGATGGCATGGGGATCGTGATCGAGTACGCCAACAAGACCGGCCAGCCGCGCTGGATCAAGCCGGCCAAGAAGGTTTGGGATTACACACTATTCGGCGACAATCGGACGGCTCCCGCGCCCGATGAAGTGATTCCCATCGCGATCGGGAAGATTAACGGCGGAACCGGTGGTTTCAATCAGTGGACCCTCAACGGCAAGGTCTACGATGAAAAGGCGGAGCCCAAGATCCTGCACAAGGGGAAACGATACCGCCTGGCATTCGACAATCAGACCGACGATGCGCATCCGGTCCATCTGCACCGGAACAGCTTTGAGTTGACGAATGTGCACGGCAAAGCCACGGGAGGCGTGGTGAAGGACGTCGTGACGCTCAAGGGATTTAAGAAGATCGACGCAGACTTCACGCCCACGATGGAGGGACTAGTACTTTTTCATTGCCACCAACAACTCCATATGGACTATGGATTCAAAATGCTCTTTAAAGTGACGTGAGAAGTGCTATGATACTTGGTCACAATCTAGCGGGATTACGAAATGCTTGTGAGGTGCCTGCGAGCTTCGTTGTTGTTCGTCCTACCGCTGTTCCCTGCCTTAACATTCCAGTCCGACCTGAATAGTCCGAACATACTGATTCGCAGTCGAAGTACGTCCCCGCCAGAGAATCGTCCTCCGGGCGACCTCGCTATTCCGGAGTCGACCCTTCGCGTCGATAGTTCGCTCGTGCTGATTCCGGCGCAGGTTACCACTCGCGAGGGATCGCCCCTTATGGATCTCAAGCGGAAGGATTTCCGGATCTACGAGGACGGCGCGGAGCAGGAGATCACCTATTTCGCGAAGGACGATGCCCCGGTTTCCATCGGCTTGCTGCTGGACTCCAGCGGCAGCATGAGGAACAAGAAGCAGAAGTCATCCGAGGCCGCGGCAGCGTTCTTCAAGACCGCGAATTCGGAGGACGAGTTTTTCCTGATCGAGTTCGACGAACGTCCCAAACTGGCGGTTCCGTTCACTAAGGACACCGACCTGCTGTATCACGAGATCAGCCACGCCCGGCCTTACGGACGGACGTCCCTGTTCGACGCGATTCACATGGCGCTGGGCGTGATGAAGCAGGCTCGCCACGAGCGGAAGGCGCTGGTGATCGTTTCCGATGGCGGCGACAATCGCAGCCGCCACACCTTCACCGCGATCAAAGGCGATGTGCTGGAAGCCGACGTTCAACTCTACGCGATGGGGATCTTCGATCCCGAGGGTGCTTCGCAGGGTTCGCGTGAGGAGGCCGAAGGCCCGCAAGTTCTCGATCACCTGGCGGAAATCACTGGTGGCCGGCATTTCCCAGTGTTGAATTTGGGGACGTTGCCCGAGGTTAGCACCCGAATCGGCCAACTGCTGAGGAACCGGTACCTGCTCGGATATAACCCCACGAACGCATCACGCGACGGGCGCTACAGGGGCGTCAAGCTTGATCTTGCGGATCCCGCGGATGCCGGCGTGCGCGTTCAATATCGCAAGGGATACTACGCACCGCAGCAATAACAGCTCTTAACGCCTCGTTCACGCCTCTTTCACTCGGCTGTAAGCTCCCTGTAACGTCCAGCCGCTATCATCGCCTTCATCCAGTCCAATTCTAGGAGTCTTTATAATGCGATTCGTCCACTCGTCGTGTCTATCTGCATTAGCTGTACTTCTCTGTGCCTTTGGGTTACCTGAGCAATCACGTGCCGCGTCCCTTGCTGGAACTGTGTTTGATCAGGCGGGGAAAGCCGTCCCGAATGCAACCGTGGCCGTGAAAAACGAGTCAACCGGAACCGTTCGCACTCTAACAACCGATCAGGACGGTCGATTTTCGGCTGCGGGCTTGTCTGCCGGGAGTTATTCGATTGACGCGTCCGCACCAGGATTCGCCACTTCCCATCGGGCTGCGCAGCAAATTGCCGAGAGCGCAGCGGAGGACATCACCATTCCGTTGAGCGTTGGAAACGTGACCCAGACGATCACTGTCGAGGCGGTTGCTTCCCTCGCCGCGGAACTCGCGCCGTCCGGAAACACGCTGGACGCAACTTCCGCCAAAACGGAGATCAGCGGGCAATTCATCAAGAACTTTACGTCACCGCTGGCCGACTTTAATGAAGTGGTCCAGATGGCTCCTGGCACGTTCAGCGTCAACTCGAATGGAGTGGGGCTCGGTCAAGGCAAGACGTTTTTCCGTGGATTCGCGGACAAACAATACACGATAAGCTACGACGGCATTCCGTTCCAGGATACGAACGACCCCTCGCACCACTCGTGGGCGTTTTTCCCCGGCCTGTGGATTGGCGGAACGGACTTCGACCGCAGCCCAGGGGGAGCCTCTTCGGTTGGTCCGGCGAACTTCGGCGGATCGATCCACCTGCTATCCCCGGACTTGCAATCGAGCCCGGGTATCAGGGCGACAGCTTCCTACGGTTCCTTTAACACCCGCATGTTTGATCTGAGCTTGGATTCCGGACAGTTTGGCTTGAGAAAAGACAAAAAGTCGAGCCTTTGGATCGACCTTCATCAGTTGTTGTCCGATGGATATCAGACCTACAACTACCAGAAGCGGGTCGCCGGGTCGACGAAGTATCAGTACAAGCTCAGCGACAAAACCGTCTTCACGGTGTTCTTCGGGCTGATCGACCTTTGGAATAATACCCCTGACACCAACCAGCCGAGTCGCGACCAGGTGGCGCAGTTTGGAGACAACTTCCTGTTGAATGGCGATCCGACCAGCCCCTTCTACTACGGCTATAGTTTCTACCACATACAGACGGACTTCGGATACATCGGTCTCAATACGGACCTGGGCCACGGGTGGCGGCTGGATAACAAGGCCAACACCTACCGGTATTGGAATAAGCAAAACCTGGAGAAGGATTTGAAGAAGCTCTCTTCGACTAGCGGCGTCGATAAGCTGAACGGAGCGAACCATATCGGTGACATTATTTCGCTGAGTCAGGAGTCTCGTTGGGGGACCTTCCGTACGGGCATTTGGTACGACTGGTCCTATACAGACCGCTATCAGTACGCGTCCTCTCCCTTTACCTGGGCGAACGTCACCACCCCCAACTTTCACGAACACTTCATCACCCAAATCTACCAGCCGTTCGCTGAGTATGAATGGAGAGCAACGTCGCGGCTCATTGTCACCGGCGGCGTAAAGGACGCTCGTTACGACCAGCACTTCGAGCAATATCAAGACACTGGTAAGGCCGGCTGCCTGGGCGGCGTCCTCGACAAAACCAAGACCTGCATCGGCGGCGTACAATTCTACCCGCACAGTGTCCAATACGACCGCTGGCTGCCGTCGGTCGCGGCGCGCTACCGGGTACGAAACAACTGGTCGGTCTATGCCCAGTACGGTGAAGGCAGTCAAATTCCGCCCACCAACGTATTCGATGTGCCCGCCGGTAGCGTAAAGACACCGCCTAATCAGACTTTGGCAAGGACCTTCCAGATCGGTTCCGTATTGAAGTTCAACCGGTGGACTCTGGACGTGAACGGGTACTTCATTCATTTCGAAAACCCCTATGCGGCGATCAACGATCCGACCAGCCAAACGGAGCTCATCTATGTGCTTACCGGCCCCTCGAATACCAAGGGAATTGAAGCGGAGAGCACGATCTTCATTCGTCGCGGACTCAGCCTGTACCTAAACGGAACCCTGGGCTCCGCGAGGTACTCCGATACGGGTCTATGGGTGGATAGCACTCCGGGCTACACGGGAACCGCGGGCCTGACTTGGCAGGAAAAGAACTGGGACCTGGGCTTCCTGAGTAAGCGCATCGGCAAGATGTACAACGACAACGGCAGTGTGAATCAAGCCGTTCCAATCGCTCCCTGGAGCGTGTCTAATGTGTTCCTCAACTACACAGTGAAGAATTCTTCGTTCCTGAGAGGAAGCAAGCTTGGACTGGCTGTCAACAATCTGTTCGATAACCACGCCATTACCAGCATCGCGCCGGCCATTAAGGCGACATCGGACGTGCCTTTCACACCCAGCGGCGGCGACCTTCTCTATCTGCTTCCCGGACGCAGCGTCATGGCCACCTTGACGGTCGGTTTCGCTCCCAAGAGATAAGCCTTGCGGCTCCGCTGTGTGCCACTGGTCCTGCTGCTTTGCGTCGGGACCCGGAACACGCTCGCCGGGAGTAAAGTCGTCCGCGACTGGGCGAAATATCCGGCCGTCGTGCAGATCGACACGGGCGAGGATATTTTCGCCATCGGGGATGTACACGCTGATTATCACCGCCTGCTGAAACTACTGGTAGCCGCGAAGATCGTCGAACGTCCCGCAAACCCGGAAACAGTCAGGTGGATCGCCGGGAAAGCGGTCCTGGTGTTCACGGGCGATCTGATCGATAAGGGGCCGCATTCGCTCCAGGTCGTCAGACTGGCTGCCTCTCTGCGCAAAGCGGCCGCCGCGAGTGGCGGTCAGGTGATCACCCTGATGGGCAACCATGAAGCGGAGTTCCTCGCGGATCCCACGGAAAAGAAGGTGCGGGATTTCGCGCAGGATCTTCGCGGCGCGGGCCTCATGCCCACAGATGTCGCGGCATGTCGTGAAGACGTGGGGCAGCTCCTGTGCTCACTGCCTTTCGGCGTCCGGGTGCGCGATTGGTTCTTCTCGCACGGAGGCAACACCGGCGGGCGGACCATTTCGCAGCTGATTGCCGATTTCCAAAAGGGCGTCGACAAGGATGGCTTCGGTACCCCGCAGCTTATTGACGCGAACTCCATGCTCGAGGCTCGGATCGGCGAGGAAGGACCTGGTGAAATCCTGGTTTGAAGTAGAGACTCCCCTGCGAAGCGCTGAGCAACTCCTGGCCCGCTACACGGCCGCTTTGGGCGTGACGCACCTGGTCCAGGGCCATCAACATCAAAGGATTCTCTTCGACGATGGGCAACAGCGCAAAACCGGCCAGATTTTCCAGTGGCACGGATTGATTTTTCTGATCGATGTCGGCATGAGCGAAGGCGTCGGCGATAGCAATGGCGCCGTTCTGCGCATTCGTTCCAGGAACGGCGAGGACGCTGTAGCGATTGGCGCCGATGGCAAGGAAACGAATATCTGGAAGCGCGATAATGCGCGCTAGTCGGTACGTCCGGAGGCACGGGCTTCCAGCATCCGCCGGTACGTTTCGCGCAGGGACTGTTTGACCGTGGGCGAAATCGCCGGTAGATCATCCGTCGGCCGGTAGGAGCGATGCAAGCCGACGCTCTTCCTCAGACTGTCTACAAACTCCACGCACGGTGCGCAGTCCTGAATATGACGCACCAACTCTTCGCAGGTAGCTGCAGGAAGCTCCTGATCCAGGTATTCTGACAAACGGGCAAAAACAACTTCGCAGTCCTGGTCTTTCATGGGTGTTTTAACGTTCCTTTGGCGGCACGGAGATAATCGTCCAGTTCTTTACGCAGGATCAGGCGGCCGCGATGCAGACGCTGTTTTATCACATCCGTGCTGACGCCCAGAACCTCGGCGGCTTCTTCGGTGGATAATCCCTCGACGTCCCGCAGCAGGAACACGGCACGATACGTCTCCGGCAGCGCGTGGACGCCGATCCGCAGTCTTTCGCGCAATTCCGCGTCCATGGCGAGATGGTCCGGCAAACCCGACCAATCGGCGATTTCCAGTCTGGCGCCGTCACCGTCGCCGCTCTTCGAGGGCATCAACTGATCGAGCGATACCTCCGCATGGGGGGCAAAAACACTTTTGCGCCGCTTCATCAAACAAGCGTTCTTCGCGATCCGGAATACCCACGGTTTCAGCCGTTCGGGCTCGCGGAGCTGACCCAGATTTTCGAAGACCTTCATGAGCGTCTCCTGGGCAATTTCTTCGGCATCCTCGCGCTGTCCGCACATCGCATAGCCGTATCGAAAGATCTTGTCGTGGTAAGCCGTGACAAAATGGTCAAACGCTTCCAGCTTCCCAGCCAGCAAGTCCCGCGCGAGCTGGATATCCGCCTGCGCTGCGTTAGCTTTGTGACCCACCACATTCATCCTAGAGGATGCTGATTCAAGCCTTTGGTGACAGGCTGTCACCAACTGCCCCAGACTGCATCATTATGAGAACTGAAGTGCTAGTGGATCATCTGGGGGAAGTTCAATTCGAGGTGAAAGCCCGGAGCCATTCAATTATCTGCGACCAGCCGATGGAAAACGGAGGATTCGATGAAGGTATGACGCCGGCTGAGTTTCTGCTGGCCTCGTTGGGGACATGCGCCGGATACTACGCGGTTCAATACATGAAGGCTTGGAAACTGCCCATGGAAGGCTTGCGCATTCGAACCACCGCGGACAAGGCCAAAGCACCGGCGCGTTTGACTGACTTTCGTATTGAGCTGGAATTCCTAACGGAACTGGACCAACGTCACCGCGACGGCATCGTGCGCGCAGTCCACGCCTGCCTGATCCACAATACTCTGCTGAATCCTCCACGGATCGATGTGGAAGTTACGACTTCCGCGGTTCCCATCGCTGCTTAAGAGCCGTTATCGGCCTTCCTGGCCTTCGACCGGCGCAACTCCGGTACCACGTCCGCCTGCCCCGCGCCCGGCTGCCGGCGCAGTTCCCAAGTTTACGCGGGCGCCTTGCTGAATCAGGTTGGTTTCGCCCGGGCCTTGGAAGAACGTGAACCCCGGGCGTTCCGGACGATCCTTCCAGGCCTGCGGCCCGCCCAGAGCGATGTGGTGGGCCAGCACTACGTCATGAATCTTGGTGACCATGGCTTCGTATTCGGGCTGGCCTTGGCGCGTGTTGGAAAAATTGCCCAAGTCCGTGCTGGCGGCGAAGATCACGTCGATTCCGGGGACCGAGGCGATCTTTTCCGCATTGGCCACGCCGATAGGAGTCTCGATCATCACCACTACGACCATGTTGTCGTTCGCAGTCTGGCGGTAATCATTTCCCCACAGCGCGCCGTATTGGCCGTTGCCTTGGCTGCGGCGCCCTTGCGGGGGATAGCGGGACCACTTGACCGCCGCTTCGGCCTTCTCCACGGTGTCCACGGTCGGAACGATGATTCCCATAGCGCCGATGTCGGTGGCCTTCTGAATATCGCTCTCCGTCGCGTCCGGCACGCGGATAAACGGCATGGCCGATGCCCCGCGGCAGGCATAAATCATTTTCGCCACGTCCCCGTACGTCAGCGGGCTGTGCTGCATCTCGATCCAGGTGAAGTCGTAACCGGAGTTAGCCGCGGCACAATAAATGTTCTGATCGGGCGAGAAGATGGTGACGCCTACGATTTGCTTACCTTCCAGGAGCTTCTGCTTGGCTGTGTTGTACAACCGTGGCGCCCCACCTTGTTTCCCCTTTCCTTGTCCCGCAGCGGGTGCTTGCGCGGACAAAGTGAGGGTGAAATAGACCGAAGCGAATACGACTGCGAAAATTGCCAGCAAACTAAGCCTTTTGAACGTCATGGCTACCTCGGAACGTAGCTTAACACGTTAAATGCGGCGATCGCGGGACGTCATCAGCTCTTCGATGTTGATCAGCTCGGTGGGATAGTTGCCGGTGTAGCAGGCGTAGCAGTAATCCTGCCGATCGTCCTGGACGGCGTCGCGCAAGGACCCAAGCGAAAGATACCCCAGCGAATCGGCCTCCACAAATCGGCGGATCTCTTCGACGGAATGATTGGCCGCGATCAGCTCACCCAGGCTGGGGGTATCGACTCCGTAGAAGCACGGCGAAACGGTGGGCGGGCAAGAGATACGCATGTGGACTTCGCGCGCACCGGCGCCTCGCACCATGCGGACGATCTTGCGTGAAGTGGTCCCGCGAACCAGCGAGTCATCCACCAGGATCACGCGCTTCCCTTCGAGCAGATGCCTCACGGGGTTGAGTTTGAGCTTGACGCCGAAATCGCGGATAGCCTGCGAGGGCTCAATAAAGGTCCGGCCCACGTAATGATTGCGGATCAGCGCATGCCGGAACGGTATGCCAGCTTCGGAGGCGTAACCAATCGCGGCAGCGACGCCCGAATCGGGAACCGGAACTACGACGTCCGCGTCCACCGCATGTTCGCGTGCGAGCAATCGGCCCAGCATCTCGCGGGATTGCTGCACGGGACGCCCAAACACGACCGAATCCGGCCGCGAAAAATACACGTGCTCGAAAACGCAATGCGCGTGGTCGCGGACCGGAGCATAGCGCTCGCGGGTCAGGCCCTCGGGGCCTACGATGACCATTTCGCCGGGTTCCACATCGTTCAGATACGCGGCATTGATCAGGTCGAAGGCGCAGGTTTCCGACGCGAATACGTTACAGGTGCGGCCGCCGGAAAGTTCCATCTCGCCGAAAGCGAGCGGGCGGAAACCATGCGGATCGCGCGCCACCAGAATCCGATCCTCGGCTAAAAACACTAGAGAAAACGCACCTTCCAGTTGCAGCAGTGCCTCGCGCAATGCGGCGGGCAGCGTCTTTTCACGCGACCGGGCCACTAAATGCAGGATCACTTCCGTATCGCTGTTGGCTTGGAAGATGGAGCCTTCGCGTTCCAGCTCGCGGCGCAGCTCGGCGGCGTTGGTGATGTTACCGTTGTGGGCCACGGCGATCCGGCCCTTGTTGCAGGTGACAGTGAACGGCTGCGCGTTGAGCATCCCGCCATCGCCCGCGGTGGCATACCGGGTGTGGCCGATGGCCATCTCACCGGGCAGACCGCCCAGCACTTCGGGTGTGAACAGATCCGCTACGTGGCCCATGCCGCGATGAGTGTGGAGTGCGCGGCCATCGCTCGATGCGATCCCTGCGCTTTCCTGCCCGCGATGTTGCAGGGCGTAGAGTCCCAGGTAGGCAAGATTCGCGGCCTCGGGATGCCCGTAGATCGCGAAGACCCCGCACTCTTCATGGAGCTTGTCGAACATGATCTCCTTACCCGACTGGAACCGGATTCAGCAGACTCTCCAAAGCGTTTTCCCAAACTTCGCGCAGGCGATCGACGCGGCAATCGATCCATTTTTCGGCCGGCGTTTCCGAACTGTTACTGATTTGTAACCGCTCTTTCATTGTAACGCCCAAACGCAGGCACTCGACATTGTTTTCGCGCGCGATCTTCTCGACGGCCTCAGGCTGGCTTGTGGATAGCAGGATCCGGGACGGCCCTTCGTGAAACAGCGCGAATTCCGGCAGCAGGCCGGTATCGAGGGAAATGGAGGCCCCGATGCCTTCCGCGCAACAGTCGGCCAAAGCCACCGCCAGGCCGCCTTCACCCACATCGTGCGAAGATTCCGCCAGCCCCTGTGCGATCACCTCGCGGACCGCGGTGTGGACGCGTTTTTCGTAATCCATGTCGAGGGCCGGGGGCAGTCCCCACATCTTATTCAAGACCACCTTGGCGTACTGCGTGCCGCCGAAACGCGTCGCGTCCACCGTACCGAGCCCACCGAGCAACATCACGCTGCGGGCTCCCTCTTTAAAGGGAATGGTGACCGGAGGCGCGGTCTTCATCAGACCCACGATGCCCATCACCGGCGTCGGCCAGATGGCTTCGCCCAGGGTTTCGTTATACAGGCTCACGTTACCGCCGGTAATAGGAGTTTCGAAGTGCTTGCAAGCCTCGGTGATTCCCTCGATCGCTTCCACCAATTGCGCCATGATCTCCGGACGCTCGGGATTACCGAAATTCAGATTGTTGGTCGCCGCCACTGGCAGCGCGCCCACCGCGGACAGGTTGCGGCAGCATTCGGCCACCAACAAGCGCGCTCCTTCGCGCGGGGATAACGCACAATAGCGGCCGTTTCCGTCCACCGACATGGCCACGCTGGTTCCGGTTTCCTTGATGCGGACAATGGCCGCGTCGCCGCCCGGACCCTGCAGCGTGTTGGTTCGCACCGACTGGTCATACTGCTGCCAGATCCAGCGCTTGGAACACAGATCGCCCGAGCCGAGCAACTCGAGAAGATCGGAGTTCAGATCGCGACTGCGCGGAATTTCCGGCGCCTCCATCGGCGCGGGGCGATAGGGTGCAACGCCGTGCGGCCGGTCATATACAGGCGCTTCGTCGGCCAGTTCGCGGTTGGGAATCTCCGCGACCACCACACCGTGATCCTTTACGCGCAATTTGCCGTCGCCGGTCACTTCTCCGATGGTCACCGCGTCCAAGCCCCACTTGCGGAAGACGGCGAACACTTCTTCTTCGCGTCCCTTTTCCGCGACCAGCAGCATCCGCTCCTGCGATTCGGACAGCATGATTTCGTACGGCGTCATGCCGGATTCGCGCTGAGGCACGCGTGCCAGATCGATCTCGACTCCGGTTCCCGCTCGGCTCCCCATTTCGCACGTGGAGCAGGTGAGGCCGGCGGCGCCCATATCCTGGATGCCGACCACCGCGCCCGTGTGCATCGCCTCCAGGCAGGCTTCGAGCAGGAGCTTTTCCATGAACGGATCGCCCACCTGCACGTTCGGACGCTTCTGCTTGGACTCCTCGGTGAATTCGGCGGAAGCCATGGACGCGCCATGAATCCCGTCGCGGCCCGTCTTGGCGCCTACGTAGATCACCGGGTTGCCGATGCCGGAAGCGCGGCCGAAGAAGATTTCATCGTGGCGAAATACGCCCAACGCGAACACGTTCACCAGCGGATTGCCGTTGTAACACCGCTCGAAGACAGTCTCGCCGCCGACTGTCGGCACACCAAAACAGTTGCCGTAGTGCGCGATGCCTTCGACCACGCCTTCCAGAATCCGCCGGTTGCGGTCGCCGCACTCGGGATCGTCCAAGGGGCCGAACCGGATGGCGTCCAGCACCGCGATCGGGCGCGCGCCCATGGTGAAGATGTCGCGCAGAATGCCGCCGACGCCGGTGGCCGCACCCTGGAACGGCTCGATGAAGCTGGGGTGGTTGTGGGATTCGATCTTGAACGCGATCGCGTAGCGCTCGCCTTTTTCATTGGGCCCGATATCGATAATGCCGGCGTTTTCTCCGGGACCCACGAGCACGCGCTCGCTCTTGGTCGGGAGCTTCTTCAGGTGCAGGCGCGAGCTTTTGTACGAGCAATGCTCGCTCCACATCACTGTGAAGATGCCGGTTTCGGTTTGATTCGGCTCGCGGCCGAGGATCCCGCGGACTTTCGCGAGCTCGGAGGGAGCCAGATCACTCATGCGTGTGCCGCGACCATTGACCGGACCATCGATTCGAGGACGACTCGTCCATCGGTAGGTCCTAATAAGGGATCGGCCGCGCGCTCGGGATGCGGCATCATGCCCATCACATTGCGGCCCTCGCTGCAGATGCCGGCGATGTCGCGCAGTGAGCCGTTGGGGTTATCCATGTACCGGAACACGACCCGATCCTCGGCTTCGAGCGCGTCGAGCGTGCGTTGATCCGCGAAGTAACATCCCTCGCCATGGGCGACCGGCGCCTTGATCAGTTGTCCCCTGGTCGCGGCACACGTGAACGGAGTATTGGTGGTTTCCACGCGGATGGTGACAGGACGGCACACGAAGCGGAGATTGCGGTTACGCAGCAAGGCGCCGGGAAGCAGGCCGCTTTCTACCAAAATCTGGAATCCGTTGCAGATGCCCAGAACGAGTCCGCCCTCCTGCGCGAATTTCTTCACCGCGGCCATGACCGGCGAAAATTTCGCAATGGCGCCGCAGCGCAGGTAATCGCCGTAGGAGAATCCGCCCGGCAGAATCACCGCATCCGCGTTGCCGACCGAGTTGGAATCGTGCCAGATAAATTCGGTCGGATGGCCCAGATTATGCGAGAGCGCGTACCACGCGTCGTGGTCGCAATTGCTTCCCGGAAACACGACGACGCCGAATCGCATAGAGGGAAATCCAAGTGTAACATGAGAGACAAGTCTCACTATGAATCCTTTGGAAATCGCTCAGCAGTATTTCGATGCCTGGAACCGCCGGGATGCAGCCGCGGTTCTGGCGACATTCGCCGCGGATGGAACGTACTGCGATCCTGCGAGCGGCGGCCGCCTGGGCAGCGAAGCTCTCGCCGGTTACATGCGCGGTCTATGGGCCGCGTTCCCGGATCTTTCCTTTGAGATCGCGAGCGCCGGTGCCGCGGGTCCGGATCTGGTGGCCGCGCAGTGGATCATGCGCGGCACCAACACCGGATCCATGATGGGGCTGCCACCCACCGGGAAATCCGTCACAGTTTCGGGCGCCGATTTCATCCGCGTCAATGGCGGCAAGATTCAAACGGTGGATGGATATTTCGACTCGCGGGCCGTTCCGGACCAGCTCGGGTTGCAGGTCCTGGTGCAGCCCAAGGAGATCGGTCCATTTTCGTTCGGCAACGCGGCCCGGTGTTGGGGCGGCAAAAACGTTAAGCCGGGCGCGTTTAGTATTACAGTTCTGGAGGGTCGATCACCTGAGGAGACTCAGGCGGTGGAGCGGCAGTCGCAAGGGATCGTGGAAGAGATGCTCGCGATGAACGGATTCCTCGGATTCGTCGGCGTCACGGTGGGAAAGAGGCTGATGACGATCAGCGCCTGGGAGAGCGCCAAGGATCCGAGGCAACTGCTCACCGGCGGCAGGCATGCGGATGCGATGAAGAAGTTTTTCGGGACGGAGCTCGCTGCGGGAGGATTCACCAGCGTGTGGGTGCCGGACCGGGTCAATACGCGCTGGGTGCGGTGCGCTGCGTGCCATCGCATGGCGGATCATGAGCGGAGCGCTGGAACGTGCTCCTGCGGGAGGAAACTGCCGGAGCCGCTTTCATATTGGTGATCATGATTGGTGGGCGAGCGGAAGCTGTGGTAAGTTCAAAGAGTCTCACCGCGCGCGCCCGTAGCTCAGTTGGATAGAGCGTCTGGCTACGAACCACAAAAGAAAGCCATTCTCCTTTCTTATTGATTATAAACGATTTATACTTCAAAGAGTATAAGTCAATCTCTCCACCCAGAGGCTCAAAAACACGCTCTCCGACTCGTGCGGCCTTTACCGTTGCCCGCGCGTCTACAAACCTAACCTGCCTCCACTATTCTCCCTGAACAGATTGCCTTCCCGTATGTATCGCCGGACCATCTGCACTGACCGATGGCCGGTTTGATTCATGATCGAGCGCTCAGACGCGCCGGAAGCTGCCGCACTCGTGGCATGCCCGGCGCGCAAACTGTGGCCCGCGTACCTAGCAGCGTCCAGCCCTGCGCGTTGCGCCAGTTTCTTCACCACGCGCGCCACGTCGGCCGGTGAGAGGCGGCCCGGCTGCACCCGTCCGTGGCGATTGAGTGAACGGAACACCGCGCCGTCGGCAATCCCGGCCTGCTCTAGCCACGTCTGAAGAGTCCGCACTGGGCACGTGTCAGGATTCGATCCGTACGGTATGCCGACGTTGCGCCCCGCTCCCTCCTGGTCGGTCTTCGACCGCTGCAGCGTGACCGTCAGGCCGTCGCGCCCGAACCCCAGGTCCGCAGCGTCGAGACCTACGATCTCCGCGCGTCGGAATGCGCCCGCGAATCCGAGCAGTACTATTGCGCGGTCGCGCGCGCCGATCAGGCCCGCGTCCGCACGCTCCACCATCGCGCGAATGTCCGCCGTCAAGGCCGGAGCCTTCTGAACCGCCGCAGTCCCAAGCGTGCGCCGGATGCCCTTCAGGGTATTCCTCACGATTCCGGCCGCCGTGGGCGAGTCAAGGCCTACGGCCTTGTGCGCCTCCGCGATAGCGTTCAGGCGCCGCTGAATGCTGCCGACCTTCAGCCGCCCGGCGCACCCCGCAATGTAGGCTGCGACTGCCTCCGGCGAAGCCGGAAGGGGACGCTGGCCGTTCAGCTCGCACCACGCGCAGAAGTCCCGCCAGTCAGCGCGGTAGCCGCGCAGGGTATTCTCGGCCTTACTCTGCCGAGCGAACTCGCGTGCACGGTCGAGGGAGGGCGGAGCCAAGTCCGCCCGCTTGCCGTTCGTGGGAACCAGCGTTAGATCGGTGGCGGGATTCATGCCGCCACCTCATCATCAGCCCAGGCCGTCTCATCCGTCAGGCCCGGCTTGAAGTGCTGGCGCTGGCCGCTCAACAGCTCCATCTCGCGCCAGTAGTCCAGCTCCGCCCGGAGATGGCCTTCGGCCATTGCGCTCAGCTCGGCATAGCGCGCGCCGCGCCGTCGCCAGTGCGTCGTATTGGTGTTCCGCTTGGTGGCGTTCTCAGGCAGAAACCACTCCGCCTCTAGAGCGCGCTCGGCGCATTGCTCGCGCTTCACCGGCGGCATCATCCCGTGACGCAGGCTGGTTTGCCTGGCCGTGCGCTTGACGGTCCCGGACGCGGTTATCAGTATGTGGGGATCATCGCCGTCCAGGGCGAGGGTGACGCGGTAATCGAGGCCATCGCGTGCGAGTAGGCGGCATGTATTGACGAACAGCGACCAACGCTTAACGGTGCGCTTCTCAGGCTCCCACGTGCGCCATGAGCTGAGCGTGATCTTGTAGCGGCCGGTCATAAGGCTACCTCACTGTCCGCCTTCGGCGAAGAGTGGCAAGGACATGGGCATCGCTCATTGACCAGAGCTTGCTCATGATCGCCCTGAGCGCAAGCAAGGCAGACCACGGCCACCGGCCGGGCCGTCGGATCGGACGCGAGAGCCGGGCGCGTCATGCAGCCACCTCCAGCTGGGGGGCCGTTTGCGCGGCCCGCGCGGTCAGCCAATCCGCTGCCTGTTGCGCCTTACTGGCGGCGGTGAAGATAGCCCGCTTATCAGCCTTCAGAACGCGCAACCAGGACTGAAGATACTGGGCGTGATCCTCGCGCGGTTCCGTGCTCAATCCAAGGTGTGCGCATGTGAAGGCGGCCCCAAGTTCCGCAATGAGTTCTTCAGCGGCATACGCATTGTCGCCGAACCGCTTGCCTAGCTCACGATTGCAGCGCGCCGCGCTGGCTGTCCAATGCGTGTGCTCATGCGCCAGCGTCGAATAGTACGAGACCGCATCGCGGAACGCAGCAAACGGCGGCATCTGCACATAGTCGCCAGAAGGCGAATAGAACGCCTGATTCCCTCCGTAGCGTACGTCGGCCCCGGCGCCCCGAAAGAACGCCTCCGCTTGCTCGATCCGCTCAGGCATCGGCCGATCCGTGTCCACCTTCGGCGCATAGCCGTCCACCTGAGCGGCGTTAAAAACGCTATAGCCCTTTGTGAACAGGAGGCGGGAACCGCTGGCGGGAGTGTCGCTATCGCTCTGGGACTCGCCGGAATCGTTCGCGAACTTCCAGAACACGACCAGCGTGGCCTTCTCGCCCTTGCGAACCTGCGCGCGCCGATCTTGCCATTGTTGGTACGTGGCCCACTCCCCGGACTCGTATCCTTTGGCTTGCGCAGCGGCCCACAAGCAAACCGTATTGATACCCCTGTACGGCTTCTTGCTGGTTACATTGATCGGCGAGAACGCGAAGCGCCCCGAGGTATGCCAGGGCATCCGCCAGTTTCCTACGCCTCGCTCAATTGCGTTGATGATTTGGGAGGTCACGCAAGCGTAAACGTCCCGTTTGTCGGTAGAGTCAGAAGTAGACATCGTGAAACTTAACCTTTCGCGTTGTTTAGGGGCCGTGCCAGGTTGGCGCCTTGCGCGGTCCCGATTCGCCCTAGTGTGCGATTCGTTCTAATAATCGAACACCAGGAGCAGGCTCAGAATACACCTTACCCCCCTAGGCTGCAAGCGAAATCCGCACCTAGTCTGACAGCTCTTAGGGGTCTAAGGTACTATGAGTCATGGCGAAGCGAATGCCGCCCGAAGTACTGGCATACCTGAGCGCTGAGGGCAAGCGGTACGGCAAGATCGGCGGACAGACGGCGGCCCAGAACATGACGGCCGCAGAGCGCTCCGCGCGCGCAAAGAAGGCCTCGCTCGCTGCCGCAAAGAAACGCATGGCTGCGCGCCTTGCGAGGGAAGCCAAAGCGCGGAAGCGTTAAGGCCGAAGGCCGGGGGCGGGTCGAATCGAAGTAGCAATCGCGCTCTGGCGGGCCGGGCGGTACCGCGAATTGGCCCGCGCCGAAAAAATTTGGAAAAGGTGCAGGACTGGCCAGTCACGAACCATCGGGGCCAACCACCGGAGGTGCTGCAGTGTTGCAGTCAGATTGGGGAGAGGCGCAGGTATTCACGCTTCGGGGCTGGAATCTCCCTAATGTCAACCGCATGGCGTCGATCTCCTAGGTACCAACTTCGGGGGAGCTAGTCTTGCGCGGCGAGGCTTCCCTGTACGCGCTTCGCGAGTAAACTGAAGTGGTGTCTGAGAAGATTACCGTCGCGGATCAACTGGATAAAATGCGGCGCGATTGGGACGCACGCGCACGCGAGAACGCCCGCCATTATGTAGCCACGGGCAAAGACCACTGGACGGATGAAGACTTTTTTGCGTCCGGTGAGATGGCGATTGGCGGCGACATCCTCAACGATATGGGTAATGTTTGCCAAGGCAAGGACCCTAGGGAACTGCGCGTCCTGGAGATCGGATGCGGTGCCGGACGGGTCACCAGGGCGTTAGCCAGAGTTTTCGGGGAAGTTCATGCCGTTGACATTAGCGGAGCGATGGTCGAGTGTGCGCGCGCGGCTTTGCAGAGTTTTCCCAATGCGCACATCTATCAAAACAACGGCTTGGATCTTAGCGTTGTGCCACAACTCCAATTTGATTTTGCTTACTCGAATTACGTCTTCCAGCACATTCCAAGCTATGAAATCATCGAGAACTATGTCCGGGAGGTTTACAGGCTTTTGCGCCCGGGCGCCTTGTTCAAGTTTCAGTTACAGGGCGGTGTTATTCCCAACGTGAGGCCCGATGACACTTGGGTAGGAGTGGGGTTTTCCCCGGAGCAGGCTGCGGGGATGGCTTACCGCTGCGGTTTTGATCTGCGTTATCAAATCAATGCCGGCAAAACGGCGTTATTGGCTCTGGTACTTTAAACGTTAGCGGACGCACAGCAGTCAAAGTTATCGGACGCGTAGGGCTAAAGTGTGTGTCTCTCCCGTTTTCCCTTGCAACACTGCAACAGGGCCCGCTTCTCTGCGTTCTGCGGCATTTTATTTGCCCTAGGTTGGTTTCGCCCCGTTCAGCCGATATACAAACCGAGAGCCGCCGCACAGGAACCTGGGACCCTCTTTCATGAAAGTGGAGTCCCCTAATGGCACTTTTTTCAGCCGCTTCAGAATACTGCGATATCTGCAAGATCGCCACGAAACGTTGCGAGTACTATCCTCCCGGCCGCAGTCGGCGGCACGGGAAATGTCTGGAATGTGATCGAAAAGATCCCCGCACCCCCAAGGACTTCCGGAGCAAGGACGCTCGATATTGTTGCGCATGCGATCGTTACGACAGCAAGCCTCTACAAACCGTCACTGTAGTGGCCCAGTGATGGCGGTACTCCGTCGCCTGGCTTGCTATTCACAAGCGGGAGCAAAGGGTTATCGAGGGAGCGCATGTCGAAAAAAGTAGAACGCAATGGAACACGCATTCGGATTGTGGATGATGAGACTGGCCGTGAAGTGTGGAATGGACGAACGGACTCGAACCCACCGGAGGATATGCGTTACTCCGAGGATGGAATCAAGAAAACCCTCAGTGTAGGTCGATCCACCGATGCGGAACTGCTTCAGGCGCTGGAACATCTCTTAAATCCAACGTAGCCACCACGCAAGATTTCCGTCAGTTTATCCGGCTACCCGCGTGTCTCTCCCGTTTTCCACTGCCACGCTGCAACGGTGCGGGCAGTCTTCAGTTACTTGGTGTCGTGGGAACCCAGGGGAATCGTCGCACGGGAAGCACACGGGAACGGTTCGGATCAGTTCTCCGGGATGCCGACGTTACATCCAATTGGCTCGTAAACACCGCTCCCTCGCCCGGCTAGTTTTGGCCCCGAGTGATCGTCGGATACACCGCCATAGAGGCGGCGAGCTTGAGCGCCCCTGCGTCGCCAGTTCTTTCGCGGACGCGGAGCATTTCCGTGGCGGCGATGACAATCCGTTGCCGATAGTTACGCTGGTAAATTTCGGAACCGGCCAGCGCAGGTGCGCCAGCACTCCCTCCGTCAGCGATCTGCTGGAGCTTCGACCACGCTCCAGCCTCAACTGCCAAGTTGACGTCTTTTTGCGCTTGCAAGCGGGCGGTGATGGCGTCAAAGCTGTTGGTCCTATCCGGCCCGACCAGAACACCATTGTCAAAGAGGACGCTATCGAGAAAAACCTGGGTCGGAGGAGGAGGCGGCGCACCCCTGGCATCGCGGATCTGGGGTCGCACTAGCGACTGAGCCTCTGAGGAACTCACGCCTGGGGCGATCCCGGCTCGCGGGTTATTTCTGAGCTGGCCGATCATGTCATAGGTGTGTGGCCGCACGTGTCCCGCCGCGTCCTGATCAACAAACGTGTACGCCAATATCCAATGAGACGAGTTGTTGATGACTACTGGAGCAGTGGGTGTCCCGGCAAGGATTACTTCAGCCTGAGGAAGTCCGATCATTTGAGCCATTACCGCTGCCGCACTGACAAGAAGCACGATAATGCTACTTCGCACGCCGCCATTGTAGCCCGTGCGGGATATACGCGCAACGCAGCCCGGAAGACACTTGGCTGGTAAACGCGCCATCTGTAGAAGTACGCAAGCAACGGCTATGGCGCGCCTGACCGCGCAGAGCACTGGCCTAGATCCCAGGTCCGGGGCGAGCCCGCCGTCAGCAGGACCTATACTTCTAGTATCGTGAAGGTCTACAAGCGCGAGACCACAAGAGCGGTGAATCGATTGCTCCACCGCGAACTCAGTTTCCCGGACTGCATCTCGACCCTGGACGCCGCGCTCGCTCGGTTCATCCCCAGGATGAAGCCCGAACACCTTGATGAACTTCGGGCCGTGATGTTGGCTAACAACGAAACGGTGATGAAGGAGATGGAGAGACGCCCCCTCTATGAGCTGGGTTCCAGAGGTGCAGTTCAAAGCGAAGCCTCAGCGCGAGGCCGGCTCTGATAGCAGCGCTCGCGCAGCAGCCAGCAGCAAGAGTGCTCAGCAGCCATGTTCCTGACTGTGCTGTCGAAGTGCTAGGCGGGCTGCGCTGCGGGCGTCCCTAGCCTCCGCCATAAGCGCCCGGACGCGATCATGTTCCTGCTTAGACGTATTGCCCCGACTGGCGAGCACGTCATTGACGGTGGTGGCGTAGCTCTTCGCTGCCACCTTATAGAGAATGCGTAACTGTTGCTTCTCGTCGCATGGCGGCAGATGAGTTTTGGGTTGCACGGCCACGCCCTACAGTACGCCCAGGATTCGGGCATGGCAACTGCATAGAGTCCGGCCACCGCGCGGGCTGGTCCCCCACGGACAAGCGGGTTTGTGAATCGCCCGGCGCGCGCCTCTAAACCGCAAGTCCGAAGCAGAAACCTGTTGAAAGCCTGTGGAAATCAGATTCTCTTCGTGCAAACCCTAGTCGAACTCCGCTGGTTTTGCGGGTATAGTATTCACGTTCCATTTTAGAAGACCGGGGTGAGCACGTTCCCCAACCCAGACTGTCTTCCTCCGAGCGGTCTCGGTTTTCCTTCGAGGTAGTGGGTCGGATTACTTTGACCCACTACTCTTTTGGGGGTTCTGCGAGGCCGCCCGCGTGTGCCCCCCGCCGCGCGGCTTGGGCTCGTCGACTCGTTTGCACGGGAGTCTACCTACTTCACAATCGGATTATCCATCCGCCATAGAATGTAGCGTTTTAAGAACTCATCATCCTAGCCGGGAATCTTGAAGTCCAGGAGTGCCAGTATCGCGGGCACTGCTTCCGCTTTGAGTTGGTCTTGCGAATCCAGCCGGTCTACTTCCGTGGCTATTGCTAGTTCGTGATCGTTGGATGGCCCCATATGGAAATAGCGGATTCTAGTGAAGGCGCGGGCCAAAGGGAAGGGCCTTGCGTTGCCGCCTGACAGGGAGTAGAGCCCTTGGGGGCTGGCCGGGACGGGAAAATTCGAGAGGCATGGCCCGCCGTGATCATGGTTCACCCCGGCCAGGCCCGTAAGCTCGCTTCATTGATTTCTCGGATGGAAGGAACAAGGCATGGTATCCCACCCCGAGAAATGCGCTCACCCGAGTTGTCTCTGCCTAGTAAAGGATGGCGAGGAGTATTGCAGCACCTTCTGCGAGGGCGCGGCCAAGACTTCGGACATCGTTTGCCTTTGCGGCCATCCCGAATGCGGCGGAACCAGGAGACACGAACGTTAGGCACTTTTGCGCCTCCGTCACCGCTCAACGGTAAAATGGTCTCCATGGAAGTTCGCTGCGAGAACTGCGGAGAGCTGATCGAAGAGATCACCGATCCCAATCCTGCTGTTAGCTCTGACGATCCGCCGGACTATGACGTGCTCTGCGCGAAGTGCCGCTTCATACTTGAGACGCACACGGAAGAGTGAAGCCGTGCAGGATCGAAACCGAGGGACTTGCACGACCTACGCCTAGCGCCCGGACCGCTTTCGGACCTTCGTTCCCGAGCAGGCAAGGACGCACACCTCCACAATAGAGAGCGTATTCGGTTGCCGAACGGGGACATCAGCTCTCAAGACAGGCAAGAGCGGACTGATCCAAGGTCCGGTCCGAGTTCTCATTAGCAAGCGGATTCCACTTACTCAGGTTCGGTTTGCGTTCTGAACCACGCCGCGATAGCATGCAGGCACCATGATGCCGACCAATGAGCAGATCGCGGAAACCTACTTAGCGGCATACCAGTTGAAAGATCCTGGCTGCGCGTTGCTGGCACCAGATGTTTCGCTCCAATACCCGCTGTCGCCCAGGAAGATTGTGGGCAAGCAGAACGTCACCGAGTACATGCTCTCAGTAATGCCTGGATTCAACGCTGTTGAAATTGAGCGGCACTTGGTGGATGGCGAGTATGTGGCGACATTGTGGAAAGCCCACACGGTGTGGGGTACGATGCCAGCCTGCTCGGTGTTCCGCATTTCAGGAGGGCTGATCGCAGAGGTTAGGAGCTTTTTTGATCCTCGACCTATTCTCCAGCGCGATGAGTCGACTCCCCGATCAGAGGATATGGAACTCGGGGACCAGGGACAGTCGGGCGGATGAAAGATGATCTTTGATCTCCATATCGGCATAGACTACTCGGGCAGGGAGACTCCCGCCTCACGGACATCCGCGCTACAGGTCTACGCCGCTTCCAATGGCGGGGAGCCTCAACAAGTTCGCACTCCCGCCTGCCCTCCGGCGGGCAATTGGAACTGGTCGCGTAAGGAGATCGCCAACTGGCTAATTGAACGGGCTAACGCTAAAGCCAGATTCATCGCCGGGCTTGATCATGGCTTCTCGTTCCCGGCGAGCTACTTCCTCCGACATGGTCTGAAGAGTTGGCCGAGCTTCCTGGACGACTTCTCCCAATATTGGAAAACGGACGACGATCACACGTACGTTGACTTCATCCGCGATCAGAAGCCATCCCGCACCGGATTCCCCAATGAGCTGCGGCTGACCGAGAAGTGGACATCGTCGGCGAAGTCTGTATTTCAGTTTGATATTCAGGGCCAGGTGGCGAAGTCCACCCACGCAGGCATCCCTTGGTTGCGTCGAATCAAACAAGCTGTGGGAGGCAGGGTCCACTTCTGGCCGTTCGATGGCTGGTCTGTACCTGAAGGGAAGTCGGTGATCGCCGAGGTCTATCCATCCCTGTTCACTAGACGGTATCCAGGCGCAAGCCGCACGGCAGACCAACAGGCTGCGTATGCTGTTGCTCGCTGGCTGAGTGAATGCGACGCACAAGGATTCCTCCCCCGATATTTTGATCCGCCGCTCACCGCTGAGGAGAGGAAGACTGCTGACCTTGAGGGTTGGATTTTGGCGGTCTGTTGAACGGGGGTTAGAAAGGGCGGCGTAAAGAGTGATCGGCGATATAATCTACTCGCGTGAAGCCGACGACTGAATTTAAGTTTGGAGCGAGCCCAACAGGTCATCTTCAAGCCCACTGCAGAAAATGCGGGAATGCGGCTCGCATCGAAGAAGACATTGACCCCGCGCGTACGATGGTCGTTTCCTGCGAGCGCTGTAATATCAGCCACAACTTCAAAACCTGTGTCACCTTCAAGCTTGCGAAGCGCCGGTGGTGGCAGGTTTTCCGCTAAAGCTGGTTCAAAGTAGCCCACTACCCCCAATCGCCGCCGCTTGACTAGCCGGATGCGGCCTCAGTCAACCTGCTTGGCGATAGCGATGCCTTCAGTCATGAGCCGCTCCATGCCCTCAGCCCCGACGAGCGCCTTCAGGAACATGCAGAACTGAAGTGGACGATGTTTCAAGAGTTCCATCACCTCGGCCATATCATCCTGCTTTAGCGTCTGCCGATCCACCGTGACATTGACGTTGTCAAAGTCAGCGAAGGCCCACTTCAACGCCGATGCAACCCGCCAAACATAACGCCGCTCGACAGGCAATTGGGCGATCTCTGCCATATGAGGACTAATATCCGCTCCGTGCTGCATTCCTGCCATCGTCAGCTTCAGGTACGGCTCCATGTCGGGCGAACTTGCGAGTTCGCTGGCCCCTTCCTCTTGCCGAAGGTTCTTGATCGGGATTGATTTGGGCTTCTTGTCGCTCATGGTCCGTGGCCTCCGTCTTCCAACGGCCAGTGTAGCCCGATGGAGACTTGGTGACGGGCAGACCGGAGATAGATCAGCGGGTATTCCGTAATTGCTCCTGTACCGGACTTGCGTGTCAGGCTGCAAAACACGATGAGGTAGGAGTACGCACACGTCACTGCGGCAGCGACCGGCCTTTCCCACCGCAACAAAATGGTGCAATCATGTTTGCAGAGGAGTTTCCCCACATGGCAAACAATGAGAAGACATCGAAGCGAGTGGCTACTGAGGCCAGCAAGATTTTGCGGAGCAGGACCGCCTCCAAAATCGCCAAGAGCGTGGCCGGATCTGCACTCACTCAAGCGCCGGATCACACATCCGCTCCAAAACGTACTGTGGGTAAACGCCGCTCAAAGTGAAATGCGTTGTTGATCTAATGTCGTAGCGATTGGCCGTTGGCGGAAGGGCAGCCTCACCGCCTGTGTCTCACAGGCCCCGCATTCCGGCACCCACGTGAATGTCACCGGCCAACAGCGCAGCATCACCGGAGAATGGCCGAAGAAAATGTCTTCAGTCTGGCCACCGGCAAGAAGATGGCTGCGGCTCAGCAGAGGAGGTGGGCTGCGGCCAGGAGGGCGGGTGAACGCTCCAAAGGGCGCTGAGAAGGCTTCGATTTTGTTACAAGGATGATGGCGACTTGTGGCGCAGAGCTTCCAGCTCCTTCAGTATCGGCCACTCGCTGAACGCTAGGAAGAAAAACATCACAACGTTGACCAGCGGTACTAACAACAATAACCCTAGAGCACCGGAATGGCCCGCCTTTGCGAAGATTTTCCAGAAGGCAATCACTGGCAGGATGCCGACCATTAGTATTACGGCAATTTCAATGGGGCCGATACCGACTGGGCAATGATAGCCGGTTGTGCGTCGCCTGCAAGGCTGCGATTTGGAACGCTGTGCAGTGTCTTGCGGCCTCCCACGCTGAGCACACCAACATGGAGTAGCATCGCAAGACTGAAGCGCGCGTTGCTGTGGCTGATTGTCGCTGCGGTCCTGCTGGTCAGCTTCGCGCTCTGCCGCTCCCGATCCCACTCAGCCAGCGACCTTCAGGTCACGCCGGATGCTGTGCAGGAAATCGAGAGAGCTAGGCGGCGCTGATTGGGCAGCCGCTTCTCCGAAACCGCAGCGGTAAAAATCCCCGATGATCCTGCCGCCCCCGCTAGGGTTGACGCGATGGCGCCGATTTCAAAATGCAAGCCGAGAAGTTGCGTCAGGCCAAGCACCTCTTCGCCTCGCTCCTCCAGCAAGCCTTCAGCGGTTGATCGCGACCCGCAAGCCATTCTAGCCGGAGAGGTGCGTCGCCGCAGACTCACCCCCCCTTCGTCGCCCCTCACTGGCATTTGTTGGGTAAAGCTCTCTTATTTTCACTGAAAGGGTCTCCTTTGGGCCAGAGATGCCAGGGTACTAGGTCAAAGTTGGACCCAAATTAGTGTCCTTAGGCACTTTCGTGGCGCATCTGGTCCTGTCGATCTAATGAGAAGAGGACCACAAATGCGAAGCCACGTTGCGCTTATCTGGATGCTCGTCCTGATTGGGTGTGTTTCTCAAAGAGAAGCCAACGCGGAAAATGTTATTGCGCCGTTCAGCGGCAAACTCTTCCTCAAGTGCATTGGCGGAAGTGCTGGTGCGACCAGTCAATTCGGCATGGGCACGTCTCCCGTAGACTTCGTGCCATACCTGAGCAATTTGCCTAGTTCATGCCCAACGGCCGAGGTGCCCGCTGGAACCGTTAGCGCAGGACAGGCCGTATCGTTCGGAATCCGCACCACGTGGAGCGGGCAAACGTACTGGGCGTTTACAAGCGGAATAGATCAGGCGTCAAAAGTAGCGTTCGGCAGTAAGGGTGGAAGTGTCATCAACATCATTGAGCAAACCAGTTCGAGTACTTGGGTCATGCATCTGGATGATGCCGCCTCCTATCTCGTGGATGACAATGATTCAGACATTCTCATCCAACTGAGGCTTGAAACACCGTCTGGGGCGACAACGACATTAGATTTCGAGACCCCGTTCCCGCAAGCTTTACAGCCGATGAACTCCTACATCAATGGGACGCCCGTTTCTTCAGGAGCCCGGATCACCAATCAGTACCAGAACGTCGTGATGAGCGGAGCGGCATTGGCGGCGTTCGGTCAAGGCCACGCTACATCCGGGATCTATGGAATCGCCCCGATTGGAACGAACTCCACCATCGATTACAGAGCGCCCATCACCTTTACGTTCGCTGGCTCCACAGATTACTTTTCAATCTCTGGGGACAGAGCAGGCAACAGCGGAAACACTGTCGTGTTGTCCGCATATGGCGCGGGAGGGCTGCTAATCACTTCGGTGTCATATGTCGAAACCAGCAATGGTCAGAAATTCGAGCTTACCGGCATTGGCCCATTTCAATCGGTGACTGTCCAGATGGTTACGGGAAACCCCGCCACGAGCGGTATTGGTTTCGATCTTGTCACCGTCGGGGCGTTGACGAGCGGATCGTCTACCCTTCAGCAAGTTCTGCCGCAGTTCGCTTTCGGTGGAGGCTGGTACTCGGCGCTGTATTTCACCAACACGGGCACCAGCGCAGTCTCATTCCCAGTGAACTTCATCGGGGACAATGGCGCACCCATGATTGTGCCATCGGTGGGTGGATCTTCGGTCACGGTCAATCTAGCGCCGCGAGGTACGGTCATGATAGAGGCACCCAACGCCGGACCGCTGACTCAGGGCTATGCCTCCGTGCTGCTTCCGAGTGGGGTGTCGGGCTACGGCGTGTTCCGCCTGAGCGCGCCCCAACGTGCGGACCAGGAGGCTGTGGTGCCGCTCGCTGGCGCGGCCTCCACTATGAGCACGATGGTCTGGGACGACACAGGCTTCACCACTGCGGCGGCCATCGTCAACTTGAGTTCAGTCAGCAGCACGATTGTCGTCACAGCTCGGGATTCCCTGGGCACAGTGATTGGAACGTCGGCCGTTTTTCTACCCGGCAATGGTAAGGCGGCTGGCGCGCTGCGGGATCTGCCGGGCTTGGCCGCGATGGCGGGCAGTCGAGGGTCTGCCGACTTCAACGCACTTACCGGAAACGTGGCGGTGCTCGGTCTGCGCTTCGATGGCGCAGCCTTCACCTCTATTCCGACTGTACAGCGATGAAGAACGTGAACGTTCTTCTGCCGATGGAGAATTTAGCAAAGTGAAAGGAAGCCATGTGAGTAAAGTCGCGCTAGCGTTCTTCTTCGGTGTCGCACTTAATCCGTTGGTGGCGCAGACGCCGCCTGCTTGCGCAACACAACTGATACCGTTCAAGCCGCTATCACTTTACTGTTCTAATGCAGCGCCAGTTTGTGTGGCGGGTCAGAACGGGATGAACGGGCGTTGGGTGTGGGGATGCCCGACGGGTACGGCCCCGTTTCCGGCACAAGATCCGGGGCAGGCGTTTATGGACGCCTACCGGCAAGCCCAGGAACAGGCACTTCGCAACAGGCAACTCCAGCAGCAGGCTGAGTTCGAGAGACGGCGCTTAGAGATCGAGAGTCAACGGCTCGACCTGCTGAGACAAGGGGCGAGCAGCACAGCGAGCACAACGCCGGTCACGCCGGGAACCTCCACGGGTCCCGGACTGGCCGTCATTGCGCCTTCGATTTCCACCGCCGAACTGGCCCGTGACATTGTCGGCAAACTCGGGGTATCCGAAGTGCGGTTGCGCCAGGCGACTGTGATCCTCGTCGTGGTACGGAGTAGCCTATACAACCCGTTGAGTTCTAGTTACGAAAGCGTTTCCGATCTGAAAAAGGACGCAGACGCGCAACTAAACATCTCTGGTCCCACGTTCCACGTGTACGAGTATTCGATGGACGATGACTTGCGCGTGGTGCAGACCGGGCATTATCAGGCGCAGGCTGACTGAATGTGTAGCGGACGCGGCAGCGAGAAAGGAAGGCAAACTGCGATGAAAGTCGTGGTCGCGTTCTTCTTCGGTGCGCTGTTTTGCGTTGCGCAGAAGCCAGCCAACTGTTGGGACTCGAATGAACATGTTCAACAGTGCGTACAAGCGGGTGATGCCGAAGCGGAGTTCACATTAGGTCTTGCCTACGACCGGGGCATCGAAGGAATCCAGCAAGATTACGAGCGGGCCGCGAAGTGGTACCGGCTGGCTGCGCTTCAAGGACATCCACAGGCACAAGCCAACCTTGGGCTACTGTACGCTGCGGGGGAGGGTGTTCCTCAGGATTACGCCGAGGCGTTTCGGTGGTCCCGTATGGCCGCACACCAGTGCTTGCGCCCTCGCAATGCCACTTTCTCCTAATTCGTCGCCTTGGTCGGCCGATTTGCGCAGCCATTCGGCGGCCACTCTGTAGTCTTGGGGCACGCTCCGACCACGTAAATAAGCGATCCCCAGAGCACGGGCGATGAAAACACTTAGAACAATGTAACCGCTAGTACTACGGTCACAACGCCGCATTGGAACACTATTCTACCCGCCTTGGCCAACACGACGCAAAGGTGGTTGCGCAGACCTAGTGACGCCGCGCAACGCTGCCGATTTATTTGGTAAGTGGAGGACAATCTTTATGGTTCGACGGTGCTTAAGTGTGATTTCGGTCATATCTATCCTGGAAGTCACCGTGGCTCAGGATATTCCAGAGGCGACGAAAGTACGAGTGCGACTTGAGCAGCAGCTTTCTTCAGCTACCGCAGAGGAAGGCCAGCCTGTGCAGTTCGCCGTCAGCGACGATGTGAGAATCGATGATGTGGTCGTCATCCCGCATGACGCTGTCGTGAACGGCACCGTAGTGCAGGCTGTTGGCAAGCGACGTATGGGTCGGACGGGTAAGCTCGATTTTTCCATTGACACCATAGTGCTGCCGGAGGGCGGCAAAATACCGGTTCGGTATTCGGTAGTGAAGAAGGAAGGCGGCAGCCACGCGGTTAGCACCGGCATCATTACCGCTGGCGTCGCTGTCGTGTTTTGGCCAGCAGCTCCTTTTGTTCTGCTTCGGAAGGGTAAGGACACCGTTTTTAACAAGGGTATGGCGTTTGATGTTTTCACCGATAGAGCCTACGCACTGAAGGGCGCAGCGCCGAGGGTAACGACTAGCTCAACACCTGCAAAAGCAACCACGTCGAATGACCAAGGAGCAGCATTGAATAATGAAAACATTATCGCCCTCAAAAAGGCAGGCTATTCCGATGACCTGATCCTTTGGAGGATTGGGGCCTCAAGCGGTTCGTACCGACTCGACACCCAGTCGATGATCGACTTAAAGAACACCGGCCTTTCCGATGAGGTAATTCGGGCGATGACGAAAGCCTCTAAGGCACAGAATGAGCGGTCTGACGCTGATGTCGCGGTTGCGAAACCCACGCCTGCCGCCCGAACAACGGACGCGAAAGTCGTGATCGCCAAACCTGAGATCGTTTCCCCCTCCTCATCTGTCAGTGGCATTACGGTTCGTTTCACCTCGACGCCTTCCAATGCCGAGATTGACGTGGACGGCAACTATTGGGGCAGCACGCCAACCGCTGACCTAAAGCGGTTACAGGCCGGGACGCACACGATCACGGTTAGGAAATCGGGTTATAGACCGTGGGAGCGGAAAATCGAGCTGGCGGCGGGAGATGATCGCACGGTGAATGCCGAGCTGGAAGTCGATCCCACAAAGCCGCGCATCTCGGGCTTGAACTAACCCAATGCGCGGAGCGTTATCATCGCCTTCCAAGATGCGTCTCCCCGAAGTGGGTGCAGAGTCCGCATTGCCCGCCGTCTACGTGAATCATGGGCAAGCGCAGAGGCCGCCCACCAAAGTGGGAATGGCATCAACAATTGACCACGCCAGCCTCGCTACATCAACTGTTCCGAATGGGAGGCGCTTCAGTGCCGCCACGCGAAAGCGTATGGCTGCGGCGCAGCGGAAGAAGTGGGCGGCGCGGAAGGCGAAAGCCGCTTAGTAGGCGGTCGCGGTTAGCCGCGTGCGCGGAATGCGGAATACCGCTGCACGTCGTCTGTAGTGATGGAGGCGGGAACGCGCTCCAGCGCCGCGAGTAAGGTGCTGGTTGAGATGGTCTCGGCCCGTTTCAGTGCCATGCGGGAGGCTTCATCCACCAGCAGTTTGATGTCGCTTGCTGAATAGCCGTCGAGAACCGTCGCGATACCGGCGGCGTCGAGCAAAGCCTCTACTGGCCGGTCGTGAAGGTGAAACTCCAACATGGCGCGGCGAGCCTCGGCGTCGGGAGGCCCAATGAAAATCAGCTTGTCAAAGCGTCCGCTCCGGCGGACAGCCGGATCGATCTTATCGGGTTCGTTCGTTGCGGCGATCACCAGGACCTTACGTTCGGCGCAACCCTCCAGGTTCGCCAAAAACTCATTCACTTCCTCGGCCTTGTACTGCTGATGGCCGCCGAGTTCCGAACGCGCCGGTACGAATGCCTCGAACTCATCAATGAACACGATTGACGGAGCCTTCTCAGTAGCGGCGGCGAAGACGGCGCGGATTCTGCTTACGGTGTCGTGGATGTAGGGGCTTGCCACGTCCGATGGACGGCAGTACTGGAAGGACCAGCCGAGTTCTTCAGCCAAGCTCCGTGCGATGTACGTCTTGCCGCAGCCGGGTGGGCCGTAGAAGAGGATTCCGTTCGGCAGCGACACACGGTAGCGGCGGTAGAGTTCGGGGTCCTTGAAAGGCCCGATGACTTCGTGTGCTAGCTGTTCTTTCAGGTCCGCCATTCCCGCGACTTGCGATAGGCCGCGCGGTGGACTGGGGTCCGTATCACCGACCTTTGAGAATCGTACTAAGTGAGTGACGGGGACACGAATGTACCCATCGAACGGGCTCATGATTCGGCCACCGCTGGCCGCGTATTCCTTAGACCATTCGCACAGGCTCCGAATTGCGGCGGCGCGTTGAACATAGTGGGGTTCGTGTTTGAATCTCTGAAGCGCTCGGATGTCTTCCGAATAGAACGCCTGGATTTCTTTCTCGTAGTCGAAAAGCGATCCTTTGAGCAAGCCTAGCTGTGCAAACCTTGCTCTAGTCTCTTCCCAAGCCCGCTCAGCCCGTTGCTGCGCATGTGTCTCAACGACGACATCGAGCACCTTCCCGTACTCATTGAATCCCCAACCTGCAAGGATTTTCGCGCTCTCCTGATGCCGCTGGGCGTCCCGCTCCAGAGCCTCTGCTAGCGTTATCTCCTCTGCCCTCGCTGGTCGAATGATCCGATCAACAATGTCGGTAACCGTTCCGCAACCTGTCGTGATCCCCATTTGTGGCAAATCATCGGGATACGGTCCCCCTATGTCTCGGTCACTTGGCGGGTCGGAAACAAAGGGAATGGTCGCCCAATGCGCCTTCATCTCTGCGTACGTGGTATTGCGGTAGATGTAGCGGCTGAGCACTTCTCGCGCTCGCGGCTCTGCGCTGAACCGCTCGGCTTCAGGGCTAGGTAGGCGTAACGAATCGATAGGAGGAAAAGACCCAAAGACGCAAAAAGAACCGTGTTCCCCAAACCCCTGAATTTCGAGCAGCGCGCCCAAAAAGGTGACTACCGAAGGCGGATAGCTAATGAGATCTCCCCACCCGCAAATGAGCACCCAATCCGTCGCTGTACAAGCTGCCCATCGCCGGTCAAGGTTATCGACGCAATCGGCGCAGACGGAGCCAAGGAAAAGTTCCTTATGCTCGGCGAAGCACTTAGTGCATTCAGGCATTTGAACACTAATCGGCGGAAAATGGGCACCATATTAGCTGCCCCATCGGCAGGGGACGGTAGCCATTGTACGCTTCTCGTGAGCGCGGAGAGAACGCGCGTCCCGGCGTCCACACTGGACATGGACTTGTCGAAGATGAATGGCGGAACTGTGACGGGAGCGCGCGGCCCGAAGAGGCCATCCCCACGCGGGAACGGCTGGTCGGGCGGGTGCGGCAAGCGCCGGGGGCCGTCCCGGCCTGGAGACACGGCAGGCCAACGAATGCCGGGGCAGGCTTGGGCCGACCTGGCGCGAAAGGAGTGAGCACCCACCTTCCTCCGCTTACGCTTCGGAAGGCCCGAAGGGCCGTTCGGCCTAGCCGACGCTCAACAGGTCGATTTTGGTGCCTGGAGCCCGCTCGCGCCCTATTTCGCGCCGTTCGCGCCCCCGCACCAGCACTCAGGCGCATCGACGTGCACTGAGTCGGATTGAGTGGCACCGCTTGGCGGGAATTATCGCCCGAAATTGCCCCGAAATAGCCCTGACACCCTCTCCAACTCATCCAACAATACGAAGGGGACCTTGAAAGCCGGGTGCACCTGTCAGGGTGCACCCAGCGTTCGTCCCCCTAACTGCTCACTTCTTCCCCTCCTACCGACACGTACACATTGCTTTCAAGGTTGCGCATCCAACCGTATTGGTGGCTGAGGGCCAGTCGGTGGGGTTGGTTGGACTCCGGGCTTCCTTCTGTAAGGGCCGCGATCCCCAGGAGATCAAGCTCCTTGAAGTAGTTCCTCACGGTTGGTGGGCTCACGCGGCAGCGTTTGGCGCACTCCCCCGTTTCGGCGAATCCCTGCTTTCGCAGTAGCCGCACGATAGGCCGAAGGTGGCCTGGCAGCGAGGACAGCGCAACCTCGGCGACGAGCCCCAGGTCTGCCTCATTGACGGCGGTCCTGTCGTGTATGAGGGCGTGACCCCTCGCAATTTCTTTCAGGTAGTTTACGATCTTGAACGGGCCTTCAGGCGTACCGACGGCGACGGGCCTCCAGTCAGGGCCTACCTTCTCGAACTTGATCTCCGCGCGCCCGTGGGCCAGGAGTTTCGCCCATCGAACGATTTGCCGCAACAGTTCCTCGGGTATCGGCATGTCGTCCGCCGGGTAGCTCCCGACGGGGTGGCGGCTGAAAAAGTCCGCCAGAAACGAGTTAACAGCTTTCTGGCATTCGACCTCAGCTTCTCCGGCATCATCCTTCTCCGCGTAGTCCATGAGCTGTTCTTCCGTCGGTTCAATGGCGGGAACTTCGTAGAACAGTAATCGCGTGCCGAGCTGGGCCATCATACGGTGCGTCGTCGGGGGTAGGGGCGTGGTTGCGCCCAGCCAGTTAAACAGAATTGGCGTGTCATAGCCCCGCTGGCCGCGCATTCCGCTGTCGGATGTGAACCCCTTGCCGTCGAGGACGGAGATGAGGACCGAGAAGTTGCTCTGCAATTCTTCTTCGCGTCCCCGGAAGATCGGCGCAAGCTCTTTAGTCACCAGCACCTTGTTTGCGAGTCTGGGCAGGAGGTCACGCGCATCGAGTTCGTTGGATGCGAGGGCCGCCGCGTGAGTCACAAAGGACTTCGGCGAGAACTTGTCGCTCCGGTAAACGTGATTCTTGACTGGCGATCCCGGTGTCGGGAACACCATCTGCAAACATGCCGTCTTGCCGTAGCCGGAAGCTGTCTCGAAGATAAGCGATAGCGGCTTGGTCCGGCCCTTCAGTGACATCGCGCCAAACACCGCCAAGCACGCATGGACGGGTTCGAGGAGGTTGGGATAGAAGCGATTTACCACCAGATCGACGGTCCGCCTGACGGTCGTTTCCCCGCGCTCCACATTTTGGGTGTTATGCAGCCCAGGTTCAGTTACTCTTGTCGTGTTGTTCATGGTTCCTCCGATTGTTCGGTACTGGCTGAATACTCTCTTCCTTCGTGATGTGCACGATCTGGCCGCGCTGGAACTTCAGGGTCAAGACACCCCAGAAGCCTTGCTCGGCGAGGCCGGTCATGAGCGCCATCGCGCTCTCATTGGAGGCCGTCATTGCTTCACCTCCGTTCTGCCTTGTTCCACAAGGCGCTCCAACTCCGCTGGCTCAATGAGGACCCGCCTGCCGAGCCTCACGGCGCGCAGCTTCCCCTGTTTGATCCACTGCCGAACAGCCCAATGGCTTACGCCAAGGCGCGCGGCCGCCTCCTTCACTCCGATAGCAATTTGTTGCACACGTATACTCCTGTCTTTCGGTTTTAGGGTCTATGGGGTGAGCACGCGCACACCTCCACCGTGGAGATTGCGACAGGCTCAAATGACCGGAAAAAGGCCTTCTTCCGGCTGGGATGCCAGCATGCTCCGTCGAGCCACCTGACATCAAAACGATGAAACCATCGTAGCAGAAAGTTCCTGCGGCGTCAAGTCTAACTCATTGTGCATAAAGCACTTAGCTGGTCGAGTCTGTGACATGAAATCACAAACTCGCGCTCAATAAAATGAAGCACATCCAAGGCACATCGGCGGGGTGTCGCGTTAAATCGCAGACGCCTTTTTTTTCGCGCATTGAAAACACAGCACATCCTGCTGAGTCTTTGACACGCAAACACAGACTCACAAGTGCGAGAGGCGTGGGGTTGTTCCGCGCAGCGTCTTCCACATCGACAGCCCCCGAAAAACCTCGCGGAATGGTTGTCGCCATGTTCGAGGGCGGCCGCCGGGTGAGAAAATGCCCCACGAAGCGTGCGAAAGGCTCAGCACCTCCTACTCAACAGCGACAACCGATCATGTACCGCCTGAAGGTCCTCCGTCCCTAAGCTGCGCGTATACCTGCTGGTCATCTCTAGAGTGCTGTGGCCAAGGATGCGCTGGAGGTACAGCACGTTGCCGCCAGCCCGCAGGTAGCTCACGGCGAAGGTGTGCCTGAACGTGTGGGGTGAGAATCTCACACCCTGAATGCCTGCCCGCTCCCCCAGCAGCGCGAAGTCCCGGCCAACATTGCGCTGGGTTGGTAGTGTACCGTTCCTGGTGGCAAAGACATGATCGAATTTACTCTGCTGTTTCCACTTGAACAGCGCTTTCCGGCCCTCAAATGAAATTGGTACGACACGATGCTTCCCGCCCTTACCGACCACCTTCACCAGCAGGCTCTCAAGGTCAATGTCCTCCCAGCGCAGATTGAGAGCTTCTGCGAAGCGCAAGCCAGTGTCCAACAGCAGGAGGGCCAGTAGATGCGCTCGTGAGAGGTTGCACCCCTTGGGCCTGAAGCGGACAATGCGTTGAACTTGGTCAGCGCTTAAGGTCGCCAACGCTTTTTCCTCCTCTTTGAGATACCTCAGGTGATGCGGCTCCCCGGCCCACTTCCAAAAGGCGTTAAGAGCGCAAATGTAGGTGTTGCACGAGACGGGCGAAATGCCCGCCTGCCGCATGTTGACAATCCAGGTCTTGGGATCTCCGTTCCCGTGTTTCTGCCACGCTTTGAACGCGCACTCGTAGTACACGATAGTCGCTGGTGAGACGTTCAGAAGATAGCGTCGCTCCTTGAGGAACTCTGTGAATTGGTCCACGGCTGTGATAGGCTGACACTGTGGGACGAGGTCAGACGAGTAGCGTGAAGACCACGACCGACGAGCTTCAACGTTCCACAACCAGATGCTCTAAATTTGAGCGCTGGTCTGCAAGTGATTGAAAGCGCGCGCCCGTAGCTCAGTTGGATAGAGCGTCTGGCTACGAACCAGAAGGTCGCATGTTCGAGTCATGCCGGGCGCACCACAATCTAAAAGCACTTAGCTGCTAGTTGATGATCTCAGCATCTGGTTTGACAGCAAAACGGTTGAAAATCAGGTCGGTTTGTCGCGCGGGCCATAGCGCGCGCCGCGCTCTGGCTCTCATAGAAATAACTGCAACCGGCAAGGGAGGCCCGCATATCGAAGAGCGAAAGATGAGACTTCCGGCGGCCGTCCTCGCAAGGAAATTGACGCCCGGGGGCTCGGCTGGGGTGAGACTAGGCGCTCCATACATTCGGCGACCCCGTCAAAAGACGTAGATCGCACAAAACGGCGCAACATAGATCTACACTACGGGACTTATCGGGCACGATCCCTTCCAAGACACGTTACTTGCCGGGCTTTTCCGTCGAGCCTGCTGCCTACCTCTAGCGCGCCCTAGCCGCGACGATCGCCGCTGCCATCGCGACCTTGTGATCCTTGCCCCAGGGCGACCCGATGGACCTCCTCAGCTGGAGGAAGTGGGCATCGAGGTCCTCGATGCGCAGCGCCTCGCTCGCTGCATCAAACACCTTCTTCGCGTCGTACCAGTGGACGGCCCAACCGCGCGCCTCGGCCGCGGCGGCTAGCGCCTTGCGATACATCACCCAGTCGGCGACGTTCTGTGACCGGTAGTCCTTGATCCGTTCGGCAATAGTTGGTGGCAGCGCGGGGCACTGGCGAAGCGCGACGCCGAGGATGCGCCCGGGCACCGTCATCGCGACGGCGTCCAGGGCGAGCTTAGCGTGCCGTTCCGCCGACACCCGTACGCGCTCCACCAGCGCCACGGCCTCATGAAGGGGAAGCGCCTGCCCTTCGCTGTGGTGCGGAATCTTCGGCAGGTCCTCGTCCACCAGTTCGACGCGGCGACGGTCGAGTAGCGTCCCGTCGCGTGTCACCGTCACCAGCACCGCCCAACCGCCGTGATCCGATACCCCGATGATCCCGTCGTTCTTCGACATGACGCTTCGGGTCCTGAACGGTCTCACGCGCTCGCAAGGTTCGCGAGATACTCGCTGGGACAGCCAAAACCTTCCACTTTGACTCCCAGGCGTCGCAGCGCGTCCATTGCGAGCATCCGCCTGTAGGAATTGAATGTAATCACGTGCGCGAACATGCCGCCAAAGGTAAAAGTCTCCGGCGGTTCGCACAGCGCATCGACAAACATGTCGTCCCAGGCACTGCGGTTGCGCACATCCTTGAGTACCCCGTGGAACTCCGCGTCAGCTCTCTCGAGGCGTGCCAGCATGGCCGAAGGAGTGCGCTCCGCCGGCGGAGCACTATCCATTGCGGGCATGCTGCCGCCCGTAATCGCCGCGGCCCAGACTTCCTTAGTCGCCACTATGCGGTCTAGAATCTGGCGCATACTCTGGTCCGGGCTATCCCACGGAAAGACCTTCACCTGATTGTTCAACGGCCGGTCCAGCTGCTCATCGGTGAGCGTCTTCGCCAGATCGAGTAGACGGCGGGTGTGCCAAGACTCCTGGCCGGAGAAAATATCAAAGAGGTCCATGAATTGACCAACTCCTTTCGTGTAACCCTTACCGGAATGGTGATGAATCCCGTTCGTCGCGTGCAGGTGATTGTACGTCGCCCCCATGCGGCGATATAGGCTCGGTGAAACGCGGAACGCTTTTCGGAAGGCCCTGGCGAAGGCTTCGAGCGAGCCATAATTTGCGTGCAGACTGATGTCTGTTACCGAGAGTTGGGTATGAGACAACTGCCATGCCGCTCTTTCCAACAGTAGCCTGCGGCGCATGGCAACCGGCGTCTCCTCGATCATTGCCCGGAACAACCGATAAAACTGCGTCCGGCTTCGATAAGCCCGGCGAGCGAGGCCCTGGGCATCCTGCTCTTCGTCGAGCGATTCAAGGACCACTCCGTACAGCCGCTGAGCCTCGTCCACACAAGAAAAATACCACTTCAAGGTTCATGCTCGCCTGATCGGTAGTCCCAAAATTGCGCTTCGTGGCGGGCGATGACCGGTTCCCACGCTCGGTAGGGACGTGTTGTCGTTATGTCGACGATCAACCCAAGATCCGGCCCTAACGGCCGGGCTTGACGCGTCGGGATCTCCGAAGTTTGACAGCCAATTTGACAGCCAAACGGGCGGAAATCAGTGGAGATATGCGGACACGGCAACATGACCGTATCTTGAACATAACAATACTCAGTGGAATCAGGCGGACGACGGAATGCCTAACGACGAACCAGAAGGTTCGCGTGTTCGAGTCATGCCGGGCCACCACTAACCTCAAAATTGTTAGCCACTTACGGGCAAGTTTGCGATTTGCAAACTCGTGTTCAAAATCGGACTGTGCCCAGAATTGTGCCGATGGTCATCCCCACCAAAGCCAAAGTCGCCGCGATTCTCTCGTTGAACCTCTGGACCACCCCGTCTGTTATGGGAAGACTGATCGCATATTGGGATTAGATTCGATGCCGCAATGGCGTGGTTGAATCGTTATCGGAATCAGATGGTTTGAATCGGAGTGGTCGGGGTGATACACTCGGTCTCCGTTGGGAACTTGACCCAAAGGGGGACCATCATGGGGTTTCGACGAAGGATCGTTTGGACCCGGATCGCGATCGGAGTCGTTCTCACGATCGGCGGGTCGTTGACAGCCAATGCGCAGGGTGGTCGCGGTGCGGTTGCCGAACCCTACACACCCGCACCGGACGCCAAAGACCTGAAGGCCGTGCTCTTCAGGTGGATGTGGAGCACAGGCATGCTCAAAGGCCACGATGAACGCGACATGGTCGCATCGCTCGAATATCAGGGCAAAGGCACGATCCAGGTCGACGGACAGCCCTGCACGTTGACGAAGTATCGTGCGAGCACCAACTACCAGACCTTCAGTCAGCGGATTCAGTACGCCTGCACGCGGCCAAACGGACAGACGTACTCGAACATCGAGGTGGTCAGCGGGCTGTACGCCTGGAACGAAGATACGCCCGGTGCCCAGATTGGAACAACGAACGGTCCGGCGAAGGGCAAGGCGACGCCGATGCCGGCGGCCGTCGAGGAGCGGCTCATCCGCTTTTGGGCGAGTCCTCAGGGCGCGCCCAAGGCCGCAATGGCAGGGACGATCGAGACATTTTGGCTGGGAGCTAACCCAGGCACTCTTTTCGACGGCGGCACCGCGAAGGTGGGCCAGACGTCCGTGTCGTGGGAGGCCGGTAAGCCGGTCGTGACGTTCCCGATTCCGGGCGTTCCGGGGGCGACCGCAACAGCCACCCTGGATGCGAAATACATGACCGAGCGAGTGGTGGTCAAACAGGGTTCACGTCAAGAAACAACGACGACGGAGTTCGCCTACAGTGACTATCAGGACTGGAACAACCCGCTGAACAAGATCGAAGTGTTCTACGCTGGGAAGCTCGTCGAGCGCCGGAACGGCGCGGTGGTCCGCGACCTGACGACGGAACAGACGGAGACCGGCAACGTGTATGTGGTCGCGCCCGTGCCCGCAAGCGTGCAGGCAGCCATCAAGGTCACGGGGCAACTCCCGCGGGGCGTGATCGCCAAGACGGAACCGGCAATCGACAAGTCGACGCCCACGCCTCGGTTGGGCGCGCACCCGGATCTGACGGGCAACTGGACCTATACAGACTGGATTGGGAACTACATGACTGGCGGCGGACGCCGGCGAGGTCCGACACAGAAATCCGACGTCACCCGGCAGGATAATCAGACGTACGATTTCGAGCTCTACTCGCCCTCGCGGTTCGGCGGCTTGGGTCGTCCGGTGTACAAGCCGCAGCACTGGGACAAAGTTCAACAGCTCGATATGTGGACCAACAAGTATGACCCGGTCATGACCTGCCAGCCCCTGGGAGTGCCGCGCGAGGGTCCACCCCGCCGCATCATCCAGACGGACAAAGACGTGATCTTTATCTATACCGGTGGTGACGCCGGCGGTGGATACGGCGAGTATCGCATCATTCCGACGGACGGCCGCAAGCACAGCAAAGACCCGAATTTCGAGTTCACCTATTTGGGGGATACCGTGGGACGCTGGGAGGGCGACACGCTGGTTCTCGACTCCGTCGGGTTCACCGATGCGACATGGCTGGGGCGCGGCGGTTTCTTCCACTCCGGCGAGATGCATGTGGTAGAGCGATTCACGCGCCAAGGCGATGCACTCCTGTATGACGTTACGGTCGAAGACCCCGAGGTGCTGGTGGAGCCGTGGGTGCTGCCGACACGAACGGTGACGCGCAACCCGAATCCGGACGCGGGCCTTATCGCAGAGCGAGGCGACTGCAGCGTTCCCGAGTTGGGGAATGCCTCGTCCCAGATCCGGCACTAAAATTATCAAGGAGGACGCCGATTATGGGCTCGACCAGACGCAGCATATTAGCAGCGGGAGCTGCGGCAGCGGCAACGGCCGCCGTGCCGCGCGTATTTTCTCAGCAGACGGGAACACAGGGAACCGGAAAGTTTTATGAAAACGGCCCGGTCCGGATCTACTATGAGGAGGCTGGTTCCGGGGTTCCGCTGATGCTGCTCCCCGGCGGTGGGCTAAACTCGACTGTCGCCGGCTTGAAGGGAGGCAACCCCTTTCCCGCAATCGACGAGTTCAAGGGAGAATATCGCTGCATCACGGCAGACCTGCGCAACGCCCCTAGCGGCCAGTCCACCGGCCCTGTAGAAGTCGACCGGCCGTGGGAATCCTATGCCGACGACCAGCTCGGCCTGATGGATCACCTGGGGATCGACAAGTTTATGGTGATGGGTTTCTGCATCGGCGGTCCCTTCATCGGGAGTCTGTTAAAGCGCGCACCCAATCGTGTTGTCGCCGCCGTGCTTGCACAGCCCGTGGGCTGGCGTCCGGAAATGCGCGACCGAAAATACCAGGGCGCATTTTGGAGCGGCTGGCCTGCACAGATAACCGCCAAGCGACCCGAGATCACGGTGCAAACGGCCGACCAGTTCGTGACCAAAATGTTTGAAACCAACCCTGACTTCCTCTTCACCGTGACACGCGATTTCATGCGTAGCTGCCAAAACCCGATCCTGGTCCTGCCGGACGAGGTCCCCGCGCACCCCTACGCCGTCGCCATGGAGTGCGCGATGCTCGCGCCAAAGGCCGAAGTGAGCATCTTCCCTTGGAAAGAGCCCAAGGAGCGAATCCCCCTGGCGGTGCGCCAGATTCATTCCTTCCTCAAGGCGCATCGGCCTGCGTAAGCGGCAGCGTCCCATAGGCGATCTGAGAGAATAACGCCATGAAGACACTCGTACTCAGTCTGGCTTTAGCGGCGATCGCGCTGGTGGCTGTAACGCACGTGGGGGCTCAATCTACGTCCCCGACGAAGGCCTTTTCGCATGCCATCCATGCAGTGGACGATCTTGACACAACGCTCGCGTTCTATCGCAACGTGTTCGGGTTGAACGGAAATCCGCAGGATTTTCCCAACCCGGCTGTACCGCTGCTTACGAATGCGCCGGGAGTCACGTTGCGGCTTTCCATGCTCGCGCTGCCCGGCGGGATGCGATTTGAGCTGACCCACTTCAAGGGGCTGGAGCGCAAACCGGCCCAGGCAAAGTACACCGATCCCGGCGCGGCGAGCATCGTATTCTACGTCCGCGACATCGATGGAGCCCTGGCGAATGCCAAGAAGGCCAATGCGGCCATCGTGACCACGGGCGGCGCGCCGGTCGAGATTGCCGCGGCGACGGGCAAAGCCCGTTCGGTCATGCTCCGCGATCCGGACGGCTTCTTTATTCAGCTGATTCAGACCGCTCCTCCGGGAGGTGCGCCCGAAGGAAATGTGTATCGGGTTTCGCTCGCCTACACGATGGAAGACGCCGACGCAACACGCGCGTTCTACACCGGGAAGCTGGGAATTGAGCTTGCGGGCGCTTCCACGTACTCCAAGGACCCCGCGATGCTGCAATTGGTCGGCGCACCCGCAGGTACTGAATTTCGGAAGCTGTCGGGCGCGATTCCCGGCCCACCGGCCTCCGTGGAGTTCACTGAGTTCCGGGGCGTTCCGCGCACCAAGTTTCACTTGCGCGTTCGAGACCCTGGCGCTCCCGCGATGGCCATCCAAGTCAATGACCTGACTGCCACCATCAGTCAGATGAAGGCGGCCGGAACGAATATCATCTCCACCAATCGAGAGATCGTGGACTTCGGAGGAGGCACGCATACGATCTTTGTGGAGGATCCGAATGGCATGAACCTTGAAATCTTCGAGCGTGCCGCCGCGCAGGGCAAGAGTAAGCAAGCGCAGTGATGGCTCCCGCTTGACCGCGAAGCGTAGACCTGCTCTGAGAGCCTGTTTCCGAACAGGTGGCCCGGCGAGTTTCCCCCGCCTTTAAAACGTAACGCGCGCTGCCTCGGCGAGGACCATCTCTTTGTAGACCGGCAGCGCCCAGCCCTCTTTCACCAGCTCATCGTATCTCTGCGCGACTTTGTTGTAGTAGTCCTTAGGATTCTTGTAGAGCTTCTTCAGTTGATCCTTCGAAAGCGCGCTTTCGAAGTTGCCCAAGCCGCACAGTTGAGCGTCAGGATCCTGACCGGCGGTCCGCCGCTCGGCAATGAAATGATTGGGATTCGGAATCCGTGGATCGGCGGCTTCGTCTGGAACGTGGTAGCTCTTCACCGGCACATCCACGTAGGTGTTGCGGATTCCGCCTTTGACGTTTCCAGACTCATCCAGCGCGAGCAGAACGCCCTTATCGCGGTCGAGCTTCGGTTTGTTGTCCGGATTGAAATCGACATAAAATCTGTCCGCATGGGGCGGCGCAATGCCTTTGTCCACCCATGCGAAAAGCTTGTCGAGTGCGACGGCCATCTCCGCTCCCAGCGGATACCTGCTGATCGGGTATTTGCAGGGATCGGGGTAGTATTGACCGGCGACGCGAGCATCGATATGGGCCATGCCTGCAAATTCATATACGCGAAGCTTGTCATTGTCGGGCTGCGTGGTCCCGTTCCCCGCGAAAGCCTCTCGCATGGTGGGCACCAGGATCGTGGGGACATCGATAACCGGAATCTGACCGTTGGCGCTGGTGGGCATGAACCCGTCGTAAATCGGCTTCAGGTCCGCGAGTCTTAGCGCCATGTGGGCGTTGGAGAGGTAGTTCTGCGCTACGGCAGCCGAGGCCGATGAACCGGCCAGGATCATCTTTCGCACTGCGAAGCCGCTAAGCGGATTGTCTTTGTGGTCTGACTTGATGAGCGCCCCTACCTGCGCCAGGATGTCGTTGGTGGATCCGTTCGGAACGACCAAGTCTTTGTAGCGCGCCTCATTCGCCGCGGCGAGTCCCGCCGGCGTTGTGGTCAGGATCTCGAGCCCGATGACCCCGGTCGTCATGGCGTAAACCTGCGTGAAATGGAACACCCAAGGATTGCCGCTCGGGTGCATCGATTCGCCAAGTATTAGACCGTTGAACTTTGCGTTGTCTTTAGGTTTGCGGATGACGATCCGGGTCTTATAAGGCATGCCGCTCGAGGTCGTGCCCGAAATGAAGTATTCCCTCGCCTCATAATTGAATTTCGAGTATGTGTCTTTCGGCGGGATGTTGGTTTTCTTTGCGTCGTCATAGTCATCCATGAAGGTCTCGTAGAACTGGCCGGGACCGGTAACTTCGATGGCAGCCGGTATGGGAGCGACTACTTGCTTCACGGGTACGGCAGCCGGCTGAGCGCCACGTCCTCCGCCGCGTCCACCCCGGCCGCCACCGGGGGCTCCAGCCGGAGCGCCGCCTTGCGCCGGGTTTTGTCCGGGCACTGGAATAGGCAACTGGCCCGAAACGGTCATTACGCTGGCCGCCGCGAAAAAGACGGTCAGTGCGATCTTCTCTAGGAAACGATTCATAGCGCTCAATGCTCCTGGTGTGTTTACGAGCCTTCTCAGATTACAATACCGAGAGCTCTCAAGGGAACGCACGCGGCCGGAAAATCTCATCTACTTTAGTGTCAAATGAAGGTGTTTCCGCAACGTTGGATTACTTCCGGATGCGCGGTAACTCGGGCGCTACCCACTTGCTGATCGTCCATCTTCTTGTGCGGTCCGCTGCTATGTTCGAACAGGCTGCGTCTATTTGCATCGGTCTGCGAGCCTCGGCTTTTCGCGCCATTTCTTGTGGCAGCCAGCACACGCCGCGGACAGCGTATCGGCGGCATCAACCATCTGGTCTTGGTTCTTGGATTGGGCCGCCTTGTAAGCCTTCACTCCGGCATCCCGAAGCTCTTGAACAAATTTCGACCAGTCAGGATTATTTATCGGGACGGGCAAGCCATTCGCGCAAGTTCGTCCCGGGATCAACAGCAGATTGGTGGACTCAGTTAGCGCCAGGGCCGCGTTCTCTACGGCCTGCCAACCTCCGAAGGTGCTTACCAAGGGATCTGTCGCCATCGAGGGATCCCGCCCGGGGACAAACTTCACGTCCCCTGGATTGTCGATTTGCGCGGAGAAAACCACGTTTGATGCCGGATACAGGACGCCCCGCATTAACTGGTTCAAATTGGACTGAACCTGTAACGTTGCCGTTGGCGGTTGTAAGGGTTGCGCACCTTTCGAAGCCGTTTGCGCCGGCAAACATGGGGCCAACGCTACCAGCATTATGAGTAGAGGCAAAACCACTCTGTGCATTTGATCATTCTAATCCTGAACGCACCAAGAGGCCAGGGTGCTTTAGTCTGCACAGTTGGCCTCGGACCGGTCCGGTTCGGCGGCGCAGCACGCGGCGTGGTTTCAAAAAAGGGTCCGTTAATGCATCACTTGATCTTGATGCGCCAGATGCTGCGCCCGTATGTGGCCGCCCAAAGTATACCCTCGCCCTGGTGATACACCAGATCCACGACCATTACGTTGGGAAGATTCCGCGTGAGATTGGTCCAGGAGCCGCCGCCGTCATTAGTCACGTAAACTCCGGCGTCGTTCGCCACGTAGAGTGCATTCGCATCGTCGGGAGGCACGACTGCGGCACTGTGCGGAACCGCGGGGAGCTTACCTTGATCGATGTCAGTCCAGGTAAGACCGCCGTCGCCTGAGCGAAAGACGTGCGATGAGCCGGTTCCGGCAACGGTCACGAATACAGTCTGAGCGTTGGCGGGGTGCGTCTCGATGCGCGTGATCTGGCGTCCCGGCAAGGTAGCACCCGCTATGTTGCCGGACCAGGTTTTTCCGCTGTCCAGACTTCGAAACAAGCCGCCGTTTTCCGTCCCGACGTAAACGAAATTAGAATTCGCCGGCGCCACTTCAATCGCCGTGATGGAGCTGTCGTCGAGGTTCCCGGAAACCGCCTTCCATGAGGTTCCTTCGTTGGTGGTCTTCCACACTCGGAACGTTCCCGTGAAGATCGTTTTCGGCTCGTTTGGATCGTAAGTGATGTAACACATCCAAACGCTGTTCTGCTCGCTTCTCGGAGCGGGAGGTGAGACGTTCTTCGGCGGAGTCGATCCACGGAAGCGGAAAATGCGGAAGTTGTAATAGGAGGCGAACAGCTTGCTGGCGCTCTGCGGGTTATAGACCATCCACCCGCCGTCACCGCCCAGGATCTCGAAGTGCGTGTCGGGCTTACCATCCGTGGTCACGTTGGTTCCGTTGTCCTGCGCGCCTCCCCCGAAGTTGCGGGGGTCACTGGGGGCGACATCCAGATCGTAAAACATGGTTACGGCCAGACCGTTGCTGAGATTCTGCCAAGTCTCGCCCCCGTCATCGGAGCGATCCAGGCCGCCATCATTGCAATCGTACACACGGCCCGAAGCCCCTGCGGGCATCACCAGACAATGATGATCGGCGTGCGCATACTTGGCATCCCCCCGGTCAAAATCCCAATGCGTGAGCTGTTTCCATGAGGATCCGCCGTTCGTGGTTCCGTGTAAATCCACGCCGCCGCATAGGACATGATCCGGATCCGTGGGATGAACCACGATGGTGTTGCCGTAGGACATCTGTCCTTCATCGCTGAAATGGGAGCCGCCAATACTGGCCCATGTGTTGCCCATGTTCTTACTGACGAACACGCCCAACACGCCTTCATCCGCATCCGACGCCACTGCGTAGATGGTGTCGGGTTTTGAAGGCGCCAGGGCCAGACTGGTGCGGCGGAACGATTCCGCACTGGGGAGTCCGGTGGTCACGTGTGTCCAATTTGCGCCGCCGTCCGTCGTGCGCCAGATCCCGCTCTGAGCGCCACGTTCGAAAACACCAGCGAAGATCACGCCCTGTTTGTTCGGATGAAAGACGATCGCGTGGCAGAAATAACCCGAGGGAGACACGAAGTTGTCGCGCGCCCAGGTAACCCCGCCGTCGGTGGTGACGAACATACCGGAGGGTTCGGTTTCGATGTGGCTGACACCGCCGATGCGGATGTGCTTCGAATCGAAAGGATCAATCGAGACCACGCCGATGCGGCGCGGCAGCTGAAACTGCTTGGTGGGAGCCCATAGAGTCCACGTTGCGCCGCCATCCGATGACCTGTAAATACCGACACCTGGATACGAATCCGCAGAAAGGTCCGCCTCGCCCGTCGCGGCATAAACTGTGTCCGGCGCCTTTGTGTCGACGGCGAGCGCGCCGATGTTCAAGCTCCCCTGCTTGTGCCACAGGTTCTTCCAAGTGGACCCTCCGTCTTCGGTCTTCCACACGCCACCTCCCGCAGCGCCCACCCAGAATACGTCGGGGTCTCCGGGATGGACCGCCAGACTGGTGAGGCGTCCGCCGATGTTGGTAGGTCCGATGGGTTCCCATTGGCGATCGGTCGGCACTGCGGAGGCCTGGGCCTTGATCTTTTCGCGCTGCGTGGCCAGATGCTCGCCGCTTGCGTCACGATACGGCCACGCCGCTCGTGCACGAAACCATTGAGCGCGCAGTTTGTGGGTGCTCTTGCGTGCTTCCGGCGGTCCCTTGCGACGTTTCTTGCGAGGGCCGGCCGCCAGGTTTTGGCCTGGTATCTTTTTCTTCGCCATTAAGCGCCTCTGCTCCGCTAAGACCGTGACCGCGCCCAGCGCAACTGGTGAACCAAAATTAGCGAAACCGCCGCGACTCCAGCCACCAGCGGGATATCGACCAAAAGGTATCCCCAGCTCAAACGGAACTCACCGCTCGCGACGGTGGCCAAGATCCCCATGAGGATCGCCAGAATTGCCCCGATACGCAGCCGCCTCGCGGGACGCAGATAGCCCAGGAATGACCCGAGCAGAATGCCACTTATGACCGGAACCAGCTCCTCCACCGCGCACCTCGCTTTCCGGAAGATCGGATTGATTCTATCAGATGGGCTTCAACGTGAACCTACACGCGCGAACTTATCCGGTTGGTATCTTTATCAGCAGATGTCGAGCGGGCTAGGCTCGAATCCCGTACCTGTTTCACATACACGAAGTTCGCGTGTGGGAGACCTACATCCAGAGAGCGACTTACCGGCCGTAGTTATTTCCTGAGGCTCCGTATTCTCCAGCCAAAGGCTCCGAGAGCGACGAGGCAAAAGCCCAGGGTGGACGGCTCGGGCACTGCTACTCCATCCAATGTGAACGCCATGTTGAATGCCGGGGGACTGCCTCCCCCCACGATGTCCATGCCCACACGCGACCAATCCGGGTCGAGAAAAGCATCCCGAGTCCATGCTTGCAAGTCGGGTGCGAAGCTCAGGCCGGTTGTGATAGGACGCTCCGCGGAGAGCCAATAGAAGCTGCCGCCGCTGACCTCGACCTGGGGGACAAAGAAGTAATGTCCCTCCGGAAGGAAAAACGGATTCACGAAGTTGAAAGAGAAACTCGTCTCTATGCCCGTTACCACCCCGTCCCCGCCGGTGGTCTGGTTGGGAAACGGGTGAACGCCGCCCGCCTGAACGCTATTGAGCGCTGTAAACGTGGGTGCCAGGGTGGTTGTGCTGAAGGAGAAGTCCAACAGCGAGGCGTCCCGGGTAAGAAGAGCGACATCCGAGGGAGAGTTCGTTCGGGTCACCACGTTCGGAGTCCGTACCGTATTCGAATCCAACGGAAACACCCGGTAGACCTCGATGATGACGTTCTGAACCGATGGAACCGCCACGCTCCCCGAAAGTAGTCCCGTGAAGGTGCCATTGGTGATCAGGGCCCCGCCAGCGTTGATGACAAAATCATCCGCCGACTCAATCTCAAAGACTCCGCCCCCCGAATCAGGGCGGGAAGCCGCTGCCATCAGATTGCTTACGTTTCCGGTGTCCGCGATCGTGATTGGAGAGCCAGCCAGTCCACCGGCGAGCGTTAAAACCATCGCGATAGTCTTGAAAACTTGGTTAGGTCTCATCTGTCTCCTCCGGGCAAACGCTTTTTGTAACCCTTGATTTCCGTCTTGATTTATCACGATGAGTATATACCAGGCTGCGTCCGTTGCGACCAGCCATTTGCGAATAAGTGTCTTTTTTCGTTACGTATAGTACGTTACTGACCTCCCCCGTAATCCGCCCACTCAAGGTCCGATAATCGGACGAAGGGAAGGAGAAAGCGAGACATGGAAGAGTAGATCCAGGCCATTTTCTTCAAGTGCAGTCGTGCATGCGCCAAGACATTGGCGAGGAACGGCCGTTGCGTCCAAAGGGGTGTTTTCCCCCGAGAGAAAGGGCGTCAATCTAGTGAAAAGGCGCAGCTGGGTTTGGCGTGGTTCTGATGAGTATTGCTTTCAACACATGTCCGATAAGACATCCTGGCATTTCGATTGCTCTTATAATTGCGCAATTGCAAGGGAGGTTCTCAACGGAACCAAACAAGCATGGGGGAGTGGCGGATTTTGAACGGCTCGGATGCAGTTGAGAACCGCTAGGCGCCGGATTTGAGCACATCAGAGTGCAGCGCGGAATGCGCACGACGATGGCGCCTGGAAGGTTCTTATGAAGAGCCGTTCGGAGTGTCACTCCCTTCTAAACTTCCTATTTTCCTTTTCGTCAAGTCAAGTCTTCCAGTAGAACGTTATTCGGCAAGTTGACGAGACGCCGCCCACACGGCACGTTCGTGAACATAGAGTCGTAGGCCCACGGGAGACCGAGTGGAGATAGAATATCCAGGACGGGTGCGTTCTACCGAATCACCAGACGTTGATAATGAGGAGACCGTGTTGAAAAAACTTGCCGTAGTCGCAATCTGCCTGGCGTCCCTGTGTGCGAGCGCCATGGCGCAGGATGCCAAGACCGTAATCGCCAATGCGCAAAAGGCAATGGGCGATTTGAAATCCATCACGTATTCGGGATCGGCGAAGGATGTGGCGTTCCAGCAGTGTGGATCCAACGCCGCCGACATGAATTGCAGGGGAACGCACGATCCCATGCGGCCGATCAACAACTACGTCCGCGTGATCGATCTGACGGCTCCGGCCTCGCGTGCCACGGGAGCCACGAACAATCCCGCGGGCGGCGGCGCAACGCAGCCGATGCCCGGAACGTTCTTTCAGAACATCACGGCTCAACAGGCCGATGTTTCGCTAGCCTGGAACAATTCTTTGGAGCTTTACATCACTCCCTGGGGCTTCCTGAAAGGCGCGGCTGCGAACAACGCGACCGTCAGCAAAAAGAAAGTCGATGGCAAGAACTACACCGTCCTGACCTGGAGCCCGACCGTCAAGGCGCCTTCCGGAAAGAACTACGTCATCAACGGCTACGTCGACGATAAGAACATCGTCGATAGGGTCGAGACATGGTACGGGGACAACATTATGGGCGACATGCACATCCTCGCCATCTACTCCGGTTGGAAGGACTTCGGCGGCGTCATGGCTCCTGCGAAGATCGTGCAGACGCGCGGCGGATGGCCCTTCTTTGAGGTCAATGTGACGGCGGCGAAGGGCAATCCTCCCGATGTCGCGACGCTGGTTCCTGCACCTGCGCCCGTCGCAGGCAAAGGTAAAGGCGGTCCGGGCGGAGGAGCTCCCGCAGCGCCACCTGCTCTGGTGGTCACTTCCGAAAAGCTGGGCGACGGCCTCTACAGGCTCACCACCGGGAACGGCAGTTACGATTCGGTGATCGTCGAGTTCAAGGACTACATCATGATGCTGGAGGCCGGACAGGGAACCAACCCGCTGGAGAATCGCGCTCTGGCGTACGTCGCCGAGACGAAGAAGCTGATTCCCAACAAGCCGATCCGTTACGTCATGAATACGCATCCCCACGCAGATCACACGGGAGGGCTGCCGGTGCTGGTGGCCGAAGGCGCAACCATCATCACGCAGAAGAACAACGTGGAGTTCTTGGACAAAGCGCTCAACACTCCCAGAACGCTGCTGGACGACACTCTCGCCAAGAATCCGAAAAGAGCCAAATTCGAAGCCGTTGCCGAGAAGAAAGTCTACTCGGATGGAAAGCGAACCGTGGAGTTGTACCACGTCTCTCCGGTTCCTCACTCCAACGGCTTGATGATCGCGTACATCCCCAAGGAGAAGATCCTGTTCCAGGGCGACTTCACGGTGACTCCCGGGCAACCGGCTAACGATCACCTCAAAGCTCTGGCCCCCATTCTCGAGAAGCTCAACCTGGACTATGACCGCTATATCAACGTGCACGCCTCCGCTGCCCCGCAGTCGAAGGCGGATGTGTTGAAAGCCGTGGGGAAATAAGCGGTAATCTTCGGTCGAAAAACGGCGGGCGCCCAGGGGCGCAAGTTCAGGGAAGAAATGCCTGCTCTTATTCGTCTTGAACGGATGAGGAGCCTGATTATGAACAGCCGCTACCTGGTCCCGCTGCTCTGTCTGAACAGCCTGTGGGGGCAGACGGGCGTCAACGTGTCGAAGGTGATCGACACCTACTGCTCCGGGTGCCACAACGGCCGGATGCGATCGCCATCGAATGTCTTGCTCGATCAGTTCGATGTGGCACGTATCTCGGCGAGCCTGGACATCTGGTCGCGAGCCTACCGCCAGCTTCAGGCGGGCACGATGCCGCCCGCCGGTGCGCCCCGGCCGGATCGAGCGACCTACGACGCTGTACTCACCTCCATTGAGCAGGCCCTGACCGCAAACATGGACGCGAAACCGCCCGCAGCCGCCAACGGCGCTGCCAACAGCAATGAGATCGCCACGCGCCTCGCAGCCCTCTTATGGAATGGCGCCCCCGATGCCTCACTACTTCAAGACGCGCAGCGCAACCGCCTGAGCGATCCCGCCACTCTCGAGCGCCAGATCCACCGAATGCTCGCGGACGATCGTGCCCAAGCCTTCGTCTCGCGCTTCTTCTTCCCGTGGTTGCAACTCGACAAGCTCGGCAATTCCGATCCGGACAAGAAGTACTTTCCCGATTACGACGTTTCCTTGCGCGATTCCCTCGCCAAAGAAACCGAGCTGTTCCTGCTCAGTCAACTGCGTGACGACCGCGATCCTATCGAACTCTGGAGCGCAAACTACACGTTCCTCAACGAGCAGCTGGCCAAGCACTACGACATCCCCAACGCCATTGCCGAAATTAGGGGCCCGCAATTCCGCCGTGTTCCGTTGCCTATGCCAGAGCGAGCCGGTCTCCTCGGCCAAGGGAGCATCCTGATGCTGACCTCGAAACATCAGCACGGCGTCGACGCCGCTTACACATCGCCCGCTACGCGAAGCAAGTGGCTTCGCATGCACTTTCTGGGAGTGCCCCCGCCGAATCCGTTTCCCAACGCCGAGCCCGTGAAGCCCGAGTTACCGATCGCCGGCCAAGTGCGCGCTCTGCCCGCCGACCCCTGCACAACCTGCCATCGCAACTTCTTTCCGCTCGGCTATGCGCTCGAGAACTTCGATCCGCTGGGCCGCTGGCGCACTCACGACCAAGTGGGTCCGGTCGACGCTTCGGGCGCTTTCGTGGACGGCACGTCATCTAACGGAGTCGTCGAACTACGCCAGGTCTTGCTCGAACGCCCCGACGCATTTCGTACAACGATCACCGAAAAACTGCTCTCCTACTCGTCCACCGGGTCGGTCGCCCCATCCAGCGGAACGCCTGAAACCCTGATCCGGGCGCGACAGATTCTGCGCAACACGCAGAAGCCCCGCTGGTCCGATCTCATCGCGGCCGTCGTGCGGACGAAACTGCTTGCAACAGAATAGGTCGCGACGCCACAACCTGAAGTATGGGCTCCAAGCTGTCGGCAGTTTCTCGGCAGTCGGCGGAGCGCAGGGCCCTGAAGCCTATCAACTGACATACAATCGGGGATGGTAAAAAAGGAGCGATATGAAACGACTTGCCCTGGCGGCTACCGCTGCATTGGCGCTGGCCTTACTGATCACGCCCGCTGCAACGCCGCAGAACAAGGCGAAACCGCCGAAATCCGTCCGTCTGTATGTGTTCGATTGCGGTGTCCTGACCATGAGCGCGCCAGCCACTTTCGGATTCACAAAAGAAGAGATCGGCGAGAAACAGCCTTTTGCCGTGCCTTGCTATCTGGTCGTGCATCCGAAAGGCACGTTGATGTGGGACGTGGGCGTGATCCCGGACAGCCAGGTCAACGGGACTGCGCAGGGAATCTCAACGGTCACGAAAACTTTGAAGTCGCAGTTGGCGGAGGTTGGCTATTCGGCCGCCGATATCAATTACCTGGCTCTCTCCCATCTGCACTCCGATCACACGGCTAACGCCAATGACTTCGCGGGCTCCACCTGGCTGGTTCACCAGAATGAGCGCGATGCTATGTTCGCGCCAGCGCCGGCAGGCGGCCGGGGTGGTGGAGGCCCGATGGCGTCCGCTACCTACATGAAGCTGAAGGACAGTAAGACGACGATTCTTACCGACAAGGATTACGACGTATTCGGAGACGGAACGGTGGTAATCCAGTATGCTCCAGGCCACACGCCTGGTCATCAGATTCTGTTCCTGAGGCTGAAGCAATCCGGACCGATCCTCATAGCGGGCGATCTCTACCACCTGCCCCAGGAAATCACCATGCATCGATTTCCGACCTTCGAATTTGACAAGGAGCAATCGGCTGCCTCACGCGCGAAGGTCGAAGCGTTCGTACAGCAGACCGGCGCCCGATTGTGGATCGAACACGATCTCGCCACTTTTACGATGTTGAAGAAGGCGCCGGCGTTCTACGAGTAGTAGCAGGACGAGAGAACTGCACGAAAGCTTCTATTCCGCCGGCTCGATACGCAGCACGGCTCCATCGGCATCGTTTCCCGCGGATCTGCGTTCCGTGGCCACATATATGTAGCCGTCCGGACTCTGCTGGACGTCGCGAATTCGCCATTGCAGAGGGATCAGCAGTCCTTCACGGCGCTCCGCCTGCGAGGGCTGGTTGAAGGCCATGCGCACCAACTGCTGCTGGGTGAGGGATCCAATGAACAGGTTGTTCTTCCACCGCGGGAACTTGTCGCCGGTGTAGAAGATAATGCTGGACGGGCTGATCGAGGGCACCCAGAAGATTCGCGGATTATCCATGCCGGGCCGCGCCCAGGGCTGGTCGGATACCAGCGAGCCGGTGTAGTTCCGTCCCATCGAAACCAGCGGCCAGCCGTAGTTGTGGCCCGGCTGAAGGATATTCACTTCGTCGCCGCCCATCGGACCGATCTCGGCCTGCCACAGTGAGCCCGTCTCGGGATGAATCGCGAGTCCGTAACCATTCCTATGGCCGTAGGTGAAGATTTCAGGCTTCGCCCCATCGCGCCCCACGAACGGATTATCCGGCGGCACGCTGCCGTCGTCGCGCAGGCGCAGAGTTTTGCCCACGTGGTTGTCCAGCTTCTGCGCCTTCATCCGCAGGCTGTTGTCCTCGCTGCCATTGCAACAGATCCGGTCGCGGTCGCCGATGGTCACGTAGAGCATGGCGTCCGGGCTGAAGAAGATTCGTCCCGCGAGGTTGCCCCCAGTCTCCCACGCGTCCGCGACGAAAATTTCCCGAACGTCCTCGAGCTTGCTGCTGTTCACACGCCCGCGTGCGACAGCCAGTGTGAATCCGCCGTCGCCCTGCTTCGGATAGGACACGTACACCAGCCTGTTTTGCGCGAACTGCGGGTGGGCGGCCACGAAGTGGAGCGCGTCACCGCCCTGGCCAGGCGGCGTGGGAGAAGTCCACACCGGATCGGGCTCCAGGAGGCCGTTCCGGATCATCCGCAGCCGGCCATTCTTTTCCGTCACAAGAAGCCGCCCGTCCGGCAGGAATGCCAGGCCCCATGGATGCACGAGCCCGCTGGCTACGGTTACGACACGGATCTTTCCGCCCTGTACGTCCAGCACCTGGGAACTGGTGTTCGGTGGAGCCTGCTGGGAACTGCCAGGAGCGGCCAACAAGAACAATAGGACGGCACCATGCCAAACGGCCCAGCGGTTTCTATAGTGGATCATATTTCACCCGCAAGCACTGACGATCACACGTATCGGCGGCGAAAGCCGTGCTCGCCACGGAGAGACCGAGGAAGAGAATGATTATTCGTTTCACGGCGCCCATTCTATCGCGAGAACGGGTAGCGAGTATATTACTTGTTCTTGGCCGCGTTCTGTAGAAGGGTGCGAATCTCGGCTACGGCAGCCGGGTCGACGCCTCCCCCTCCAGGGCCGCCGCGCACTGCACCAGCTCCAGGGCGCTCCGTAGCAGCAGGAGGCGTTCCCGCTGATGTTGCAGGCGGCGCATTACCCCCTGCAAAGGTAGGCGCTGGAGCAGCTCCACCTCGTCCCCCGGCGCTCAGCATGTCGATCGGCTTGCGACCGATGGCATCGGCGAGCTCGGGATTCGCGCCTTTCTGAAGCAGGTAGCGCACCAGATCCGCCCTGCCCGCTTGTACCGCTACGTGGAGAGCCGACAGGCTTTCGTTCGCCGATGGAGCGCGGGAAACGCGCATGGAGTAAGTCTTGGTGCCGGTGACCTGGGCGTTCACATCAGCCCCGTGCTCCAGTAACAAGTCCATGAGCGCCGTATTGGCGGCGCCGCCAGCGGCGCCCTGTGCCGCAAGACCAGTTCCGCCGCGGCTACCAGGTCCAACGCCGGCCGCGAGCAGGAATGGCGTCAACCCCATGTCGTTGACGTTGGGATCGGCGCCCTTAGCCAGCAGGAGGCGCGCCACTTCGATATCGCCGCTCTCGACCGCGCGCGACAAGGGCGTGGCGCCTGTGCTCCGAAGGTTCTCGATGAAACGCCCGCTGTTGCCTCCGCGGCTGGGGCGATGCATATTGAGCTCCGGGTTGGGATCGACATCCGCAGCCAGCAGGGCGTTGATGATGTCCATGGGGGAAACTCCCCCCGCACCGCGAGCCGCGACGCGAACCCCGCCGCGCCCAGCGCCACCGAGCGCAGCCGCTCCAAGGCGCAAACCGCCGCTACTGCCGCCGGCCTTTCTATCGACGGCGATGTAGAGGGCCGTGCGCCCCCACCAATCCCAGAGATGGGGATTCGCTCCGCGATCGAGCAACAGTTTGGCGACGTCGTAATGGTCGTTATCCAGGGCGGTCATCAGAGGAGTCACGCCTTCCGGAGTTGGCGTATTCACATTGGCGCCGGCCGCGATCATGGCCTCGACGCAGCCATAGCAGCCGGCGCGTGCCGCATACAGCAATGCGGTCAGTCCGCCAACGGGACGATATTGCGCACGGGGCTCCGATGTAATCTGGCTCGGCCAGTCGCTATACAGCGCCCGGGGCGTGACGCTGGCGTCTTTAGAAAGCAGCAGCTTTACGATCTCGCCCGCACTTTTTGGTGCGTCGGCAGCATACATCAACGGCGTTTGATTGTGAAATTTCTCGACCACGTTTACATCGGCGCCGGCTTTGATCAACATCTCGACGATGGGCAGCTCCCCCGTCTTAATCGCCAGCATTAAAGCCGTCTCACCATCCTGGTTGGCGCTCTCGGGTGCCGCACCGGCGTCCAACAGCGTTTTCACGATCCTGGCGTCGGCCAGCTTGACGGCTTCCGTCAGTGGGTAGGATCCGAACTCATTGGCGACGTCCACTTTCGCCTTCTTCGCGATCAGCGCGTCGAGCAACTCGTAATCTACCCGGTAGACCGCCCAATGCACCGGGCGGGTGCCGTCGGGTTGCGCCTCATTCACATCCGCGCCGACGCGAATTCTTTCCAGCGCCGCCTTGCGGTTTCCGGCCTGGATGAGACTGGCAAGGGAATCCGGCTTGGTCTGCGCCCAGACTGAAGCAGTAGCCGCGACCACACTGAAAACCGCGAGAATCGAGCGTTTCACGCTTTCCTCCTAAACAACATTGGGGTCCATTTTGTCATGGTGAGCCCAGCAACCCTTGGCCGCGTCATACAGGAACTTGTAGGAGTCTTTCCACGTTCGGGCGAGGCCCTTCATGACGCCGCCCTCCAACATGTCCTTGGGGCCGTCGCCTTCCCGAACCTGTTTGAAAAGGCGTGCCCGAACCTCTTCCATCATGTCGCGCTCCGCCTTAAATTCGGCGCGGGTCATGATGGGACCATACGCGGGCACGATCCTGGTCTGTTCATTCGCGAGCGCGAGCAGGATATCCATTGCGTCCACGCGGCCTCCGATCCACGCTCCGGTGTAATAGTCGAGCGCCGGATCACGCAGAGGTGATGCGACGTCGCCTACCGCAAGAACATTCGAAGTCTTGAAGAAGACGTAAATGTCGCCGCTGGTGTGGGCCAGAGTCAGGTAGCCGTAGTCGATCTGTTCGGCACCTGCTTTCAAGGAACCGGTGGTCAGGAACGTCTCGGTGGGGCGGGCGGCTTTGGGGCGGGCCTTCTCATAACGTTCTTCGGCCTCAACCCAGTAGTCGGTGGACATCCACTGGCGGGTGCGTTCGTGCGCGATGATCTTTGCCCCCGCCGCCGCGAAAACTTCGTTGTTGCCGGTCTGATCGAGGTGATAGTGGGTGTTGAACAGGGTCTGCACCTTCTTGCCGCCGCCAAAATTATCCAGATTCGCCATGAGCATGTCACCCGATTTTGGAGCGCCGCTGTCCACCAACATGAGCCCCTCACCGGTGGAGAAGACCAGTACATTGGCGCCGCCTCCGTCGAATATGGCGAACCTATCTGGTAGGCGGCCGGCGCCGGTCTGCTGGCCTTTGAGAATGCGCGGAGCTGCCCACAGAGCGAGCGCACCCGACTGAAAGAATTGTCTGCGGTTGACCACTTGGCTCCGGCTCCTACACTTGCGAAATAACGCCCGTGCTGTCGCCGAACTTATCGCGCTCCACGCCCGCCTTTTGCAGCAGCGTCAGGTGCAGATTCGCGATCGGCGTACGATCCGGCAGCACGATATGCTGGCCGCCGAGTTTCACTTTTCCGTTGCCGCCGCCCACAATGATGTTCGGCTCCGGATAGTTGTTATGCAGGTCGCTGTTGCTCATGTTGGACCCGTACATGAAGATCGAATGGTCGAGCAAGGTGCCCTGGCCGTCCGGCGTCGCCGCCATCTTGGCGATAAACTCCGCGAACTTTTCCACGTGCCAGCTCTGGATCTTGACCAGCTTGTTGATTCGTTCCAGATCGTTGGCGTGGTGCGAGACGGGATGGAAGGCGTCCGGAACGCCGATGTGGTTATAGGTCCGGTTGGTGCCTTCCGCCACCATGATGTAGGAAGCCACGCGGGTCAGATCGGCCTGATAGGCGAGGGCGAGCAGGTCGAACATCAACTTCACCTGCTCGGCGAAGTCTTCCAGCTCCCCGATGGGAGCCTCGGGAATCTTGAAGGCCGAAAGATCCTTTCCGCCGGCCTTTTGCGCACGCCGCTCGATTTCGCGAACACTTTCCAGATACCCGTCGAGAACGGCGCGGTCACTACCACCCAATTCGCCCTGAAGCTTCTTCGTGCGGTCGAGGATCAGGTCCAGGATGCTGTTGGTCTGGTGGCTGATGGCTGCCCGCTCCTGGGGAGTGTCGCCTTCACCAAACAATTGCAGGAAGATTTTCCGCGGATTGGATTCCATGGGCAGCGGCGATTCTGCGTCGCGGAACGACAGCGTTGTATAGGAGCCGCCGCCGCCCGCCGCCTGCTGAACGATCGTCTCCGAGGAGACTTCGAGGGATGGAAGCGGGGTGTCCTGGCTGATGACTTTCGCGATCACCTGATCGAGAGTCGTGGCCATATGCGCCTTAGGGCCGCCGGTGTCCGGTCGCGTGGCGCTCAGCCACGTCGCCGGAGTGAACGTATGAACCGAGCCCGCGGTGGCGGCGTTCTCCAGATTCCCGAAAGACGAAACGTACTTTTTGTGCGGTTCGAGGGAGGAAAGAATCGGGCTTAGCTTGAAATCGGCGCCGGAACCGCTGGGCGTCCATTTATCCATGGATGGCCCATGCGAGGTGTTGCCCATGATCGCACCGTGGGGAAGGTAAAAAAAGCCCGTCCGCAGCTTGGGCGCCGCGGCGGTCTGGGCTAAAGCCGTGCTGGCGGGGACCATGGCATCCAGGAACGGCAAGGCCAGGCTCACTCCCGCGCCCCTCAGCACCGTTCTGCGGGAAATATGCTTCTTCGTGATGAACATGTGATCTCCTTTTACCACCAACAATTAATTGGCTGCGCCAGACTTCACTCCGCTGGCCTTCGGAGCCAGGCCCTGCTTACGGAACGCATCCGCATTTACGATTCCCAAAACGATGGAAGAGAACTTGTAATTGTCCTTCGCCGCCCCGTGAACCACTGCGCGAACCTGGGGCATATCGAAATACTCCAGCTCCCGGTTGAGCGCGTACATCATCAGTTTCTCCGTGAGAGCCTGAGCGAACATTTCCGGCCGCTGCGCCAGCTGCGTCCTCAGGTCCACCGGACCGTTGATCGGAACGCCATTCGGCAGCACCGTGCTGGCATCGATGGGGGCATTGTTCGCCTGGCGGTCCGTGGTCCGGAACTGCCCGATCGCATCGAAAGATTCCAGCGGCAAGCCGACCGGATCGATCACGCCATGGCACTGCCTGCACACGGCCTTTTCGCGATGTTGCTCCAGGCGCGCCCGGACCGTTTTCGGCTGCTCCCCTGCCTTTTGCGAAAGGTCGGTTGCGGTGTCTGGGGGCGGAGGCGACGGCGGCGTGCCCATCAGTTTGTCGAGGACCCACGCTCCGCGCAAGACCGGAGACGTGCGATCGCCGTAAGAGGTCTTCAGTTGCACCGCGGCCTTGCCCAGTATGCCCCAGCGCTCTTTCTCAGCCAGCGTGACCCTGCGGAACTGCGAACCGGCGACTCCGGAAATACCGTAGTGGCGAGCCAAACGGTCGTTCAAGAAGGTGTGGTCGGCCGTCAGGAGATCCACGACGTTGCGGTCTTCCGAAAAGATGCTGCTGATGAATTCTTCGGCTTCGATCGAAAAGTCGTGCCGCAACTGATCGTTGAATCCCGGGAACAACGCCGGGTCGGGCTTCACGGCGTCGAGATCGGCGATATTCAGCCACTTCATCGCAAAGCTGGTGACCAGGCTGGAGGCCTTGGGATCGGCCATCATGCGCCGCACCTGCTTTTCCATTGCTTCCTTTCCAGGCGCCCCGGGCTTGGTCAAGCCGCCCGCCGCGGCCAGCTTCAGGAGCTCATCGTCGGGACCGCTATTCCATAGGAAGAATGAAAGACGAGACGCCAATTCCAGATCCGTGAGCCCGAACTCGGTGTTCGGAGATGCGCCCTTAGGACCCCGTATCGAACGATAGAGGAACTCGGGACTGGCCAGCACGGCAGCCACCACCTGCTCGACTCCCTGATCGAAGCTCCCTCCGCCCTGACGTCCAGCTTCATAGAACGGCATGAGGCGGGTCACGTCTTCTGTGGTCACTGGTCGTCGAAAAGCCCGGCGCGACAGGTTTTCGGTGATCTGGCGAGCGCACGAGAGTTCCTCGGCCGGTTTAGGATCGCAGACAAAAATAAGGGCGCGGCTGGTGGTTTTCGAAACGCCTGTCGGATTATAGGGTCCTACGATTTCGACGCCGTTGACTAGACGCGGCATGCGCCCGGCGACCGCAGTGCCGCCGGTCAGGCCGTTGAAGACGGGTTGGGCTGCGACGTTCTCGTCGGACTCTACGTGGGAACGGTCGATGAAAGCAATGACCACGTCGCGCACGCCGGCTTGAACCTGGACGGGGATTTTCTGGAAGCGTTCCATGATCAGGGCGCGTCCATCCGCTCCCTTGCGATCCGCCAGAGCCTGATCCGCTGGACCTCCAATGGGTTTGCGGAACACGATCTTGCCGTCGATCATGCCGACCAGCGTGCTTTGGTTCTCCACCGAGCCGGTGTACAGGCCCACCGAAAGGTCGTCGATGTTGATGCGATACTCCCCGTCGGCCGGGAAATTGTGTTTAAACTTAATGCCGCCGCGCGTGCCCAAAGGCAGTGGCTCGTCAGGGTTTTGGTTGGCAGCGATGGAGTACTTGACGTTCGAAACACGAGGATTGGGATTGCCGACCGCGAGTTTCGCCACCTGCCGGGCAGCGGTGATGTACTGATCCAGGAACGAAGGGGATACGCTCAAGGCGGTCGCGATGTTGTCGAAGCCCCCCACCTGGATGTCCTGCGGCAGCACGTCCTTGGCCTTCACGTCCACGCCCACCAGCGCTTTCACCGTTGCGGCGTACTCCGTTCGGTTCAGACGCTGGACCGGCACATAGCCCGCCTTCGGGGCTTTGCTATGCGAGTCGGCGGCATGGGAATCGATGTTGTTTTCCATCCAGGCCATGAAGGAATCGATATCCTTCTGCGGCGGCTGGGGCGCGCCCGGCGGCGGCATCAAACGCCCGCGCAGCTTGCGCAAGGCCTTCTCCCAAATCTGCGCGTCGTCGGCAGCGGCTTGGAGATTCAGGCCATCCAGCGCGAGGCCGCCCGTCTTCACACGAGTGTTGTGGCAGCCGACGCAGTAGGTGTTCAACATCGCGCGATGTTGATCCGGCCCGCTTGCGGCAGGAGTCTGCCCCACGGCCCTGTTTCCGAAAACCGCCAGAGAGGCGATCAGAACCACAAGAGCACTCGCACAAATGAAACGCTTCATATATTGCAACTCATCGGTTTATCAACGATTTGCAGTCGGATGTTCACCATAGGAGCACTCCTGTTTTATCACAAAAACCTGAACGGTAACAGGGCTCGAAGGCACCGCCCGTCAGCAACGCCCCTTGACGATTGTCGATGGTCTAGGCATAATTGTCGATGTTCTAGGTATCATCGCGATATCGGCATGATGATAAGGAGAATTTCGATGCGCTCCTACCTCTCATTACTCTTTGCGTTGTCAGCCGCGGCACTAATAGCCCAGGCCCCGCCCGCCTTTGAAGTCGCCTCAGTTAAACTGAACAAGTCTGAAACGACGCAAGCCAACATTGGTATGCTGCCGAACGGCGTCAACTTCGTCAACCTTCCGTTGCGTGCCATCATCCAATTTGCCTACGGCATCAACCAGCCATCGAAACTCTCCGGCGTCCCCGAGTGGGCGGTCACCGCGCGGTACGATATCAATGCTCGGGCGGCAGGACCAGCAACCCTTGAGGAGCGGCGTTTGATGCTGCAAGCCTTGCTCGCGGACCGATTCAGGCTGGTGGCGCGGCTGGAAAAGCGTGAAGTCTCCGTCCTTGCGCTCATGCTGGCTCGAAGCGACGGGAAGCTGGGCAAGAATTTATTGGAATCGAAAGGGTGCGTCGCGCCAGGTAGTGCAGCCGCCAAAGAGGCGGCATCGGCGGGCGCTCAAACACCCATCTGCGGACCGAAAACCGGCGGCGCCGGCAGACTCATTCTCACGGGGACCCCGATCCAGCAATTTACTGCCCTGCTTGGCTTGATGCTCAGTCGTACGGTCGTCGACAAGACGGGCCTGACCGGCCGTTACGATATAGACCTCACGTTTACTCCAGAACAACCGATCCCGGCAGGCGCAAACATCCCGGGCCCCCCTGCCGATCCGAGTGGACCTTCCATATACACAGCCGTCCGGGAGCAACTGGGACTCAAGCTCGAGTCGCAACGGGATCAGGAGGAGGTCTTGGTGATCGATCGCGTCGAGCGGCAGCCCAGCGAGAACTGATGAAAGCCGCTGTCTATAGCGGAGGCGATGTCCAAATCCAGGACGTCAAAAAGCCTGTTCCCAAGGACAACGAAGTCCTGGTTCGCATACACGCTTCCACGATCTGCGCCGCGGACTATCGGCTCAAAAACTTTCCACGCATCTTCGCGATGCTCATTGGCCTGAGGAAGGGCAAGATCCTTGGGATGGAGTTGTCCGGAACAGTGGAATCGGTGGGCCAAGCCGTGACTAGGTTCCGCCCCGGCGACCAGGTATTCGGAGGGACTGGATTCAAGCTCGGCACGCACGCCGAGTATGCATGTCCGCTCGAAAGCCGGCTGGAAATGAAGCCGGTCAATATGACGCTTGAAGAAGCCGCTGCGGTCATGTTTGGCGGGCTGACCGCGCTGTGCTTCCTGCGGCAAGCAAAGATACAGTCCGGACAAAACGTGCTGGTCTATGGCGCGTCCGGGAGTGTGGGTGTCTTCGCGGTTCAGCTCGCGAAGCATTTCGGGGCGCGCGTCACAGGCGTATGCAGTACCGCCAATCTGGAGCTGGTGAAATCGCTCGGCGCGGATGAGGTGATCGACTATACCAAGGAGGATTTCTCGAGAGCCGGCCAGGTCTATGACATGGTCGTCGAGACGGTCGGGAAGGCCGGCTACTCGCGCTGCCTGAAATCCCTTAAGCGAGGCGGTCCCTTGGTGCTGATCACGATTTCTGGCGGGCTGTTGTCGATACTTGGCGACATCGTTCGACAGCAGTGGATTTCCATCACGGGCGCCGCGAAACTTGTCGGCGGCTTGCCGCGCATCGCCCCCGGCGATCTAGCTTTTCTCAAGGGCCTGATCGAAGCCGGGGAGCTGAGGACCGTGATCGATAGACGCTACTCACTCGACGACGTCGCCGAGGCTTTCCATTATGCAGAGGCCGGTCACAAGAAAGGACACGTCGTCATGAATATCGGCCGAGTCTAGAGTAGACGACGATCGCCCCTGGCGGCTGCCATCGCTCTTAGGGTGATGCGGTCGATCTTGTTCGTGCCGGTACGCGGCAACGCGTCGATGAACGTGACTTCCACCGGCCGCTTATACTTGACCAGGTTTTCCTTGCAGTAGGCAAAGAATCCTTCTTTGTCCAGTTCGGCTCCCGTCTTCAACGCAACAAAAGCAATCACGACCTCGCCCAGCCGATCGTCTCGCGTGCCGACCGTTGCCGCCTCGCGGATCGCCGGATGGTTGAACAGCACCTCGTCGATCTCGCGGGGATAAACGTTGTAGCCGCCCACGATAATCATCTCCTTCTTGCGGTCGACCAGAAACAAAAACCCGTCCTGGTCGACATATCCGATATCGCCGGTGTACATGTAGCCGCCGCGGAGCGCGAACGCCGTCTCCTCGGGCTTATTGTGATACCCGATCATCATTTGCGGCCCGCGTACTCGCACCTCGCCTCGTTCCCCCATCGGCAAGACGCGCGTTCCGGTTTCGAGATCGACCACCTCGACCTCGGTCTCGGGCACCGGATTGCCCACCGACAGGAGCTTGCGCTCGCCGTCATAGAGATTGAGACAAAACGGAGCGCCTTCGGACATGCCCCAGCCCTCCAGCAACGGGCAGCCCGTTCGTTCAAGCCATTCTCGATGCAGGTCCTCGGGACAAGGTGCGCCGCCCGAAGGGCAGTATTTCAACGCTGAAAGGTCGACCGTATCGAACAACGGGCTTCTCAGTAGTCCCATGTAAATAGGTGCCGGTCCACCGGCAAAGATGCTGACACGATGCTCGGCCAGTCCTCTCACCACCTCGTCGGGATCGTACTTCGGAATCATGACCAGGGTCCCGGCAGTGAAGATCGGCACCCAGGTCGCATACGTCAGACCCCAGATATGAAACATCGGCGCAACATTCAGAAAGACGCCTTCACCGAAGGCGATCGGCCAGACACTGACGTGCTGAATCAGGCCCCACATCAGGCCGCGATGCGTATGGTCGACGCCTTTCGGAACGCCGGTAGTGCCGCCGGTGAAAATCGAAAGTGCAAGATCGTCGGCCCGCGGCATCTTCGCTGGCCGCACGTCGAGGTGCGAGTCTGTGGTCCATTGCGATAAGGACTCGCCGCCTTCTCCGACCGTGACCACATCAGTGACGCCGATCTTTGCGGCGACGGCATTCGCTTTGTCCAGCGTGCTCTGATCGCAGACGATGGCTTTCGCGCCGAAGCCATCGAGCACCTTGCAGATCTCCGCGACGGTAAGGAATGGGTTGACCGGCGCGACCTGCGCGCCCACGCTCATCACCGCCATTAGCGCCACGTCCATCTCAATGGAGTTAGGCGTCATGATGACGATCGGCCCTGGTTCTAGCCCGAGGGACTCGAGCAGCGCCGTCAGCCCATTGCTTGCGCGGCCGAACTCCCGGTATGTGATGGAACGGTCCTGATAAATCACCCCCACGCTATCCGGCTTGGCCTCGACCGCATGCCACAGCATGTGGACCAGGCTTTCGTGGAACGGGAGATCGCGGTCGACCGCAACCTTTGGGCCTATTCTTGACAGGGGCACTTCGCCCAATTACTTGTGCGGCTCTTGGGCCGGCGGAGCCGCGGATTTTGGCGCTGCGGGCGGCGGACCACCCTTGCCACCTCGACCAAACTGACCCGGCGGCGGAGCCAGAGGCATTTGAGCCGTGCCACCGACCTTCATAGCCAGGAACTGGGTGCCGGTCGCAAACCCGACGTACTGCGTGTTGTCGATCATGTAGGTGATCGGAGGAGCCCCACCACCGAGGTTGAACGGCAGCGCCAACAGTTCGTCACCCGTATCCGCCTTGTAGGCGTACAGCGTATTGCCCGCAACCTGGAACAGGAGGTTGCTGGCCGTGGTCAGCGTGCCGCCGCCAACAGATCGGCATGGGGGTCGTCCTCTTATCCTGACCACCGCGACCCAACCCATGCGCGCCCCCACCGGCCTTGGGATCGGGTTCCTTGGCGGCGTTGAAGGTGTAACTGCCCGCGGAGTAGGGAAGGTAAACCAACCCGGCGTTCGGGTTGTAGGACATCGGCGCCCAATTGTGTGCGCCGCCGCCGCCCGGGTAGATCACCACCGAATTCGTCTGATCGTAGTAGGCGTCCTGATTGATGATCGGCTTGCCGTTGTTCTTCTTATCGAAGCCCGTAACCCAGTTCACCGGGACGAAGGGCTCGGCCGAGATGAACTGTCCATTGGTGCGGTCCAGGATGTAGAATACGCCGCTCTTGGGAGCCTGCATGATGACCTTGCGCGTCCTGCCTTCGATCTGGACATCGGCCATGATGAAGCCGCCCACGGAATCGAAGTCCCAACTGTCGGTGGGGACCGTCTGGTAATACCATTTCAACTTGCCGCTGCTCGCATCCACTGCCACGATCGAGCAGGTATAGAGGTTGTCCCACTTACCCCACTCCGATTTCGGGATGCCGCGCATTTCCTGCGGCCACGGTTCAGCGTTACCCGTGCCAGCGATCACCAGGTTCGTATCGGGGTCGTACACCAAGCCGTCCCACACCGAGCCGCCGCCGCCGTACTTCGCCCAGTCGCCGACCCAGGTCTTGGATGCCTTTTCCTGATCCTTGTCCTCAAAGGGCTTGCCCGGGGCCGGCGGAACCGTGTGGAACTTCCAGGCGAGCGACCCGTCCTTGAGGTTGTACGCCGCGAAGAAGCCGCGAATGAAGTATTCGCCGCCGCCCACACCGACGATCACCTTGTCGCCCGCGATGCGGGGCGCGATGGTGAATGAGTAGTACTGATTGATGTCCGCGACCTTGCTTTGCCACAACTCCTTGCCGCTGTTGGCGTCGAGGGCGATCAGCCGGGCGTCGTTGGCAGCCAGGATGAGCTTGCCCTCGTAGACCGCGAGCCCGCGGTTGTGTGTGCCGCAGCACATATGGCTCGGCGTGATGGGATCAATCTTGGCATCGTACATCCACTTCTGTTCGCCGGTGCGCGCGTCGAGCGCGTACACGATGCTGTTGTCCATCGTTTGGTAGATCGTGTTGTTCCACATGAGAGGCGTGCCTTCGGTGCCACCACGGCCTCCCGCCGCGGTGAGCGGCGCCGACCAGGCCAATCCCAGCTTGCCGACGTTGGTCTCGTCGATTTGCTTCAACAAGCTGTAGCGCTGTTCCGATTGGCTGTGGCCGTAGGTGAGCCATGTGCCGGGCATGGCGTCTTTGGCCGTGCCGGCGGTGGTGAGAACTTTAGCGTCCACCGCACGCGGCTGCTGGGCGGTGACGGTGGATATCAGAGCGATAGTGGCGATGACGCAAGCGGCCAATATGGCCTTGATGTTAGACATGGTCAAGCGGCGATCCCTTCAAAGGCAGTATGACCGATTTCAGCCCTTAAGAAAACTCAGTCAGCCTCCGGACGTTCTTTTCCAGAGAAAACGGATTACGTCCGCACGAGGACCGTCCTCCACCGCGTTCTGTCTGCATCTGGGCGAGGGTCAAAGCAGGATCTCCACGAATCGTACTGGTGGCGCGGTGCGCCTCCTCGCTGCCGCCCCGGTTGGGTAGGTCCTGGCGCACCCATTCTTCATAAATCATTCAATGACTTAAGCCGTGCCTGCATTCCAGAGACGGGCTCGGAATCCGAACGTGTGGCAGAAAGTGTGCCATTTCCGACGCTGCCAAGGTTGGTTTCCAGGTCATCTTCAAAGAGAATTGGTGTGTTATATTCGGTTTCCGGCGGACTTACGCATTCGTGCCGCGGGGCAAAAAAAGGACTACGGACGGAGGATAGATGCGGTTACAACACTGGCTGGTAGCGGCAGTCGCCATAGCCTGCGTATTGACCGCAGGGTGCTCGAAACCTGCTGCGGAGGAGTCGAATAGCCTCGTGATCTTCCATCACGGATCACCGACGCCCGCGATTGAGGCCGCTCAGAAGGCCTTCAAGGCAAAATACCCGGGCGTCAGCGTGCTGCGCGAAAAGGATGACGCGCTGCCCAACATGCGCAAGGTCACGGACCTGGGAAAACGTGCGGATATCGTTTATACCGACGACTACTCGATTATTCCGCCCGTGATGTTTCCCAAGTACGCCGACGCGTGGATTCGATACGCCCACGACGAGATGACCATCGCTTACGCCGCCAATTCGAAGTATGCGAATGAGATCAACGGCGATAACTGGTACAAGATACTGCAGCGTCCGGATGTGAAATGGGGAATCGCCGATCCTAATGCCGGACCCGACGGCTATTTCTCGCTCGGCCAGATCATGTTGTCGAACATTCATTACAAGGACGACACTATCTTCAAAAACCTGATCGCATCCAACACTGCGATCACCGCCTCCGAGTCTGGTGGGCGCTACACAGTGAATGTTCCCGAGAATCTGAATCCGAAATCTTCCAGAGTCATTATCCGTCCCGACCCGGAGACCTTGTACCCGATGATTCTCGCCGGAGACATCGACTATGCATTCGGTTACATGGGTTCTGTCATCGGCGAAGGTCCGGCCGGGATCAAAACGGTGTCGCTTCCGGCGCAGGTGAATCTGTCGGATCTGTCGCTTGTGTCGAGCGTCTATAATCGCGTGACCATCAACCTGTTCAACGACAAACCTGACCGGAAAATCATCGTGACCCTCGGCGCCAAGGCCAACGGACTGACTATCCCGTTGAATGCACCCAATAGAAAAGCCGCCGCCGACTTCCTGGAGGTATTTCTCGGCCCCGTCGGACAGAACGCCCTCAACGGTGTTCACATCACGCCTTTAGTTCCCGCGGAAACGAACGACATCTCTAAAGCGCCCGAGAATCTGCGTCCCCTGCTCAGGGAGGCGCGGTGACCAAAGTCGAAGATTTCGCAGGCGAACCGGTCGAGCGCCGCGCGCTACCGGATTCCGGCGGGTTCTCGGCCTTTTCCTGGTTGTTGGTTGCCATCCCCCTGGCGGCCGTTTTCCTGCTGCTCGATCGCTATTGGATCGCGGCCGCGATCCTGGCCACTGCTGCGGTCTGGGCCGTGCGGGGACGTGAATCGAAGAATCGGAATTACGCTCCCTTGGCGGTTTTCACAGTCGCCGGCGGTGTTCTCGTTTTTTTTATCGTTCTCCCGATCCTGAACCTCCTGTTTACGACGGATCCTTCCCGCATCGCAAGCACGGCCCGTGATCCGGCAGTCCAGGCCGCGCTGTCGATTACCCTGAGCGCCGCACTCATCGCCACGCTCATTTCGCTCTTATTCGGCGTCCCTTTGGGGTACGTGCTCGCGAGGGAAAAGTTTGCCGGGAAGGCGCTGGTTGAGGGAATCGTCGATATGCCGGTGGTCATTCCGCATACCATCGCCGGAATCGCGCTGCTGTTCATTTTTGGCCGCGGTGGCATTCTTGGGGCACCTCTGAATGCTCACTTCAACATTCTGCTCAGCGATACCTATTGGGGAATCGTGCTGGCGATGCTATTCGTCGGGCTGCCCTTTATCGTGAACCACTGCCGCGACGGTTTTCTGAAGGTGGACCCGAGAATCGAATATGTTGCCCGCAGCCTGGGCGCGACCTATCTGCAGGCCTTCTTTCGCGTTACGATTCCGCTGACGTGGCGGGCGCTCCTCTCCGGCGCGATCATGACCTGGGCGCGGGCCATCAGTGAATTCGGCTCGGTCGCGATTATCGCTTACTATCCGAAGACGATTAACACGCTTCTGTTTGAGTGGTACAACTTTTTCGGCTACACCTATACCAAGCCCCTGTCCGCCCTTCTGCTGCTCATCGCACTGGCAATTTTCATCAGCCTTCGTGCGGTGGCAACCCTGAGGCGAGCGGAACATTGATCAAGCTCGAAAAAATAAGCCGCGTCTGGCCCGAATTCGCCATTCGGGATATTACGCTCGAAGTGAGCGCGGGACAGTATCTCGTCATCGTGGGGCCAACCGGCGCAGGGAAGACGCTGCTCCTCGAACTTCTGTTAGGAATCCACCAGCCGGATACGGGAAGGGTCTTCATCGGCGAAAGGGACGTTACGGCCTTGCCGCCGGAAAAACGGGGCGTTGGCATGGTCTATCAGGACTACTTGCTGTTCCCGCATCTCGATGTGGCTCGTAATCTCGCGTTCGGGTTGCGTTACCGGGAGCGCGGTGGCGAACCGAGCGGCAAAAGAGTCGATGAGATTGCCGAACTGCTCGGAATACGCCACTTGCTGCACCGGTATCCGCACACCCTGAGCGGCGGAGAGAAGCAGCGTGTCGCGATAGGACGGGCGCTTGTCCCCGAACCAAACGTTCTGCTTCTCGATGAGCCTTTGAGCGCCCTCGATCGCGGCACCGCTTCGCGGCTCCGCAGCGAGTTGAAGACGCTGCACGCCGCCGGGAAACTTACCATTCTGCACGTGACGCACGATCTTTCCGAGGCTAGGCAAATGGGCGGGCCCATTGCTCTGATAAAGGAGGGACGTCTCGACGCAATCGGCGCCGCGGAGGATCTCTTGCGCCGGCCTCCAACGGTGTTTGCCGCAAATTTCTTCGGCGCCGTCAACTTGTACAAAGCTGACGTAGAGAGAACGTCTGGTGGCGTACGCATTGCTGCCGGCCCCATCGTTGCCGAATCCACGCAGGCGGAGGGCACGCTCTTTCTCATGATCCATCCCGATGAAGTGGTTCTGCTTCCGGGCTCGCCCGCGGATCGAATCAATCACCTGTGCGGAGAAGTCATCGCGCTGACGGATGAAGGACATTACGTAGCAGTTCAACTTCGTGTGGACGGCCTGCCAGCCCCGCTGACGGCTTATGTGAGCCGTCATTCGGTCCGCTCTCACATGCTGGAACTGGGCGGCGTGGTGACCGCGGATGTGGAGCGGGCTATCCACATCCTGCGGGAATGAGTTTGGCGCATGGCATTCAATCAGGTTGACACATCACAACTCAGTCGCAGCGTGAGCGACGCGGAGGCGCACGCATGAGTCGCTGGAAGGCCGTCGGCGATGCGCTGGGGCTGCGGCGCAGCATTGTGGGCATGCTGACCATGGTCGTGCTGGTTGGAATGGGCGAGAAGATGACCGAGCGTTTCTTGCCTCTGTATCTGATCGCCCTGGGCAGCAGCATGTTTTGGCCGGGGGCGCTCAACGCCATCAATAACCTGTTGGGCGCCCTGTATGCCTTCCCAGGTGGATGGCTAGCCGAGCGTCTGGGTATCAAGCGGTCTTTGGCCGTCTTTAATCTGATTTCAATCGCCGGATACCTCATTGTTCTGGCGATCCCCAGCTGGCAGGCCGTGGTCGTGGGATCGGTGCTGTTTCTTTCCTGGACAGCCATTTCGTTGCCGGCTGCCATGGGCTTGATCTCCAACGTGCTTCCTTCCAAGAAGCACGTCACCGGCGTCGCCATGCATTCCCTGGTGCGGCGGTTGCCGATGGCGCTCGGCCCAATCGCCGGCGGCCTTTGTATCGATCGATGGGGCCCGATTACGGGCGTGCGCATAGGATTCCTGGGAGCGATTCTCATGGCGCTGGTCGCGCTAGCCATGCAGCACATTCTGATGGAGGAAGCCGCGGAGGTCCCATCGCCAAGTGTCCCGCACAACAATCCGTGGCGTCTGCTGCGCGGCTTTTCACCGCAGTTGAAGAGCCTTTTCGCGGCTGATCTGCTGATTCGTTTCTGCGAGCAAATCCCCTACGCATACGTCGTACTTTGGTGCATCCGCGACGTCGACGGATATCGGACAGCGCATGTCACGGCCACGCAGTTTGGATTTCTCACAGCCATCGAGATGGCTACCGCGGTGGTCTGCTATCTGCCCGTGGCGAAAATGGCGGACCAGGGTTCAAAAAAGCCCTTCGTAGTAATCACCTTCGTCAACTTTGCTCTGTTCCCCCTGGTTTTGCTCTTGTCCCGCACTTTCCCTGCGCTCATTGTGGCTTTCATTGTGCGCGGCCTGAAGGAATTCGGTGAGCCGACCCGCAAGGCGCTCATCATGCAACTCGCCCCGCAGAACCGGAAGGCCGCCGCGTTCGGCGCCTACTATCTTTTTCGCGACACGATGGTGTCGCTAGCGGCCTTCGGGGGAGCATTCCTTTGGAAGCTCGGCGCCGCCGAAAATTTCCTGGCGGCTTTTGCATTCGGCATGGGGGGTGCGATCTGGTTCAGTGTTTTTGGGCGCGAAGACTCTAGCGCCAGTGAAGGTCACCGAGGCGCTTGAGCCCACGCCTACAACTTGTCCATGAACCTCCGATGGACGCAGGAGTCTGACGTGAGCTCCGGGTGGAACGTCGTCACCATGTGAGGACCTTGTTCGGCCCACACGGGGTCGCCGTCATACATGGCCACGATGCTGACGGAATCCCCGACCCGGCGAATGATCGGCGCACGAATAAAGACGGCTTCGATTTCGCCGTGTTCGGCGGTAGGAATCCGGGCGATGCGGCTATCGAGTTGCCGGCCATACGCATTTCGTTCCACGGATATGTCCAGCAGGTTTAAAGATTTCTGCGCTGGGCCCGCGACCGTGCGAGCCAGTAAAATCGCACCGGCACAACTGCCGTAAATCGGGCGGGTGTGCCCAAAGCGTCGCAAGGGCTCAAACAAGTTCTCCTGCGCCAACAGTTTCAGCATAGTGGTGCTCTCGCCTCCCGGCAGGACCAGGCCGTCGCAGTGATCCATTTCAATGGCCGTGCGAACTTCCAGCGCGCACGCGCCTACGCGTTCCAGGGCCCGGCGATGCGCGTCAAAATCGCCCTGGAGCGCCAGCACTCCTACGGTCTTCATTTACCACCCCCGAGTTTGTAGCAGTTCCGATTCCGGCAGCGTCGCGACGTCCAAGCCGCGCATCGCTTCCCCGAGGTCCGAACTGGCTTCCAGCAGCTTGAGCGGATCGGCGTAGTACGTAGCTGCCTTCACGATCGCGCGGGCGCGTCTTTCGGGATCCTCGGATTTGAAAATCCCGCTGCCCACAAATACGGCCTCCGCGCCTAAGTGCATCACCAGCGACACGTCGGCTGGCGTCGCGATCCCTCCCGCTGAGAAATTAGGCACCGGGAGCTTCCCGTTTGCGGCCACCCACTCCACCAGCTCCAGCGGAGCGGCGAGCTTTTTGGATTCGTGCACCAATTCTTCCTTGCCGAGCACCGTAAGCTGCTTCATCTCCTTGACGATGGTCCGCATATGGCGCACCGCTTCGACGATGTTGCCAGAGCCGGCTTCTCCCTTTGTGCGGATCATGGCGGCACCCTCGGCGATCCTGCGCAAGGCTTCGCCCAAGTTGCGCGCTCCACAAACAAACGGCGTTTGAAAATCGCGCTTGTGGATGTGGTGCTCTTCGTCGGCCGGGGTCAACACCTCGCTCTCGTCGATGTAATCGACGCCCAATGCCTCCAGAACCCGTGCTTCCGCAAAATGGCCGATTCTTGCCTTGGCCATCACCGGGATGGAGACAGTGTCCATGATTTCGCGGATGACGCGAATGGAGGCCATGCGGGCGACGCCGCCTTCCTTGCGAATGTCGGCGGGCACCCGTTCGAGCGCCATGACCGCGGCAGCTCCGGCCTCTTCAGCGATGCGCGCCTGGGCCGCCGTCGTGACGTCCATAATCACGCCGCCTTTGAGCATCTCGGCCAAGCCTATTTTCAGACGGAACTGGTCGGAGAGATACACGTCTAGTCAGTCTCCTTTGCAGGAAATCTCGGTCGGAAGAACCCGCGTGGTTCAAAAGGACTGCGAAAGTCGCGTGAGCAGACAGTGCGGAATCGCCGCCCTGACGGGATGATGGCGGCGGAACGGAATGGTCAATACTACACCAGGAATGGGCGCTTTTTCAAGATAAAACCGAAACCAATACAGGACGGAAGCCGTAACCGCCGCACAGGGCGGTGGTAATACAGGAGGCGGAATATCCGCCGATCTATTGGGATAGAATGAATTACGGGAGCAATGATCGCTCCCGGCTGGGTCAAAGTATGCACCAGGTACTGTGCCGTCTATCGATGATCGCCATGTTTGCCGCAGGCTGTCTGCAGGCCGCCGGGTCTGAGAAATTAACCATCGTGTTCGATTTCCAGGGACCTCACTCGTCGCGCTCTATTTCCGAGATGCAGCAGGAAGTGGCTGGAATTCTGAAGGATTCCGGGCTCACGCTCAAGTGGCGGGCCCTCGAGCGAACGGATGGCGCGACCGACGCGGGCGACAACGAAAACCTGGTGGTGGTGCGGTTTAACGGACGATGCATCCTGGAGCCAAATCCGGTTCTTTACGACGAGCGCGGTCCTCTGGCGTTTACTCACACCAGCGACGGAGCGGTGCTGCCTTTTAGCGAAGTGGCCTGCGACCAAGTGACGGCGTCGATGAGGTCCGCGATGTTTGGCGGCGATTATGCGCAAGGAGAGCAGCTGCTGGGGCGCGCCTTAGGACGCGTGGTAGCGCACGAGCTTGTGCACATACTCACCAATTCGCACGATCATGGCCGCGAGGGCGTAGCCAAATCCGCGCTTTCGGGATCGCAACTGATCACACCGCGTTTGCCCTTGAGCTCCAGCGACTTGGAACGATTGCGCGCGGAGCATCACCGCTAATCTCAGCGTTTTCGCGCATTTTTCTATTGACAACATCGGCGTACGGCTGGTAATCTTTCCTCGTTAGTTCCTGCCGCCTAGCAGGCGTCGGGGTTTTCCTCCCGGTTGGAGTGAAACGTGCCAAGGTAACGGCACCTGGATTCAATCGAGAGGGACCTTGCCCTGCAAGACCCTTCTAAATCCGTAACGCGGTTTGTGTGTTCGAATGCAGCTCGAATGGCTGCTTGAGCGCACGATCCCATAGCCGGAGTTCCCACTCTGCGCGCCATCTTTGATGCGCGGGCAGCCACGTAGCCGAAATCCGTTTTTCAAAATTCTTGAGGAGAACAAGCATGATCCCGGTCTTAACCAACGAACAACAGTCCCATTTCCTGCAGCGTGGATTCTCCCGCCGGAGTTTCGGCCGGATCGCCGCGCTCATCGGCGCTGGAACCACTTTGCCGTTCTATAACGAATCGGCTATGGCGCAGCTTTCACAAGTCCGCGGGATGCCCGCCGACGCAGTGAAGATCAACGCGAACGAGAATCCGCTCGGACCATGCGCCGAGGCGATTGAGGCCATTCACAACGTGGTCAAGATGGGGGGCCGCTACTCCTACGAACTGACTGACGAGTTCCAGGAAACGCTCGCGTCACAATCAGGAGTGAAGCCGGATTACGTCAGGCCGTTCGCCGGTTCCAGTGCGCCGCTGCACCAGGCCGCGCTGGGCTTCACGTCGCCGACCAAGAGCTTCATCATGGCCGACCCTGGTTACGAATCAGGCGGAAACGCAGCCAAGTTCATCGGGGCGAAGGTGATCAAGGTTCCGCTCGATAAGAACACCTACGCGCACGACGTGAAGGCCATGGCGGCGGCCGATCCCAACGCCGGGCTGATTTATATCTGCAACCCCAACAATCCCAGCGGGACGCTGACGCCGGACTCGGATATCGACTGGCTGGTGGAAAATAAGCCGGCCGGCGCGATCATCCTGCTCGACGAAGCCTATACGCACATCTCGGGCGCACGGCTGCGGACGGACCTGGTGGCCAAGGACAAGGACATCGTCATCCTGCGGACCTTCTCCAAGATTTACGGAATGGCCGGGTTGCGTGCGGGCGCGGCGATCGGGCGGCCGGATCTGCTGGCCAAGATTACGCCGTACAGCTCAGGAGCCTTGCCCATCACCGGCATGGCCGGCGCCACGGCCAGTCTGAAGTCGGCGACGGTGATTCCCGAGCGCCGCAAGATCATGGGCGACACGCGCAATGATGTGCAAGCGTTTTTCGACAAGCACGGCATCAAGTACGTGCCTTCCGTGTCCAACAAGATCATGGTGGACGTCGGCAAACCCGGCGACCAGGTGATCATGGCGCTCCGCAAGGAGAAAGTGTATATCGGCCGCATCTGGCCCGTCTGGCCGACCCACGTGCGCGTTTCAATCGGAACTCCCGAGGAGATGGCCAAGTTCAAAACGGCGTTCGTGAAAGTAATGGCGGCGTAGACGGCTCGGAAAAAGCGAAAGGTGACAGTTTGAAGCTGCGTTCTTTATTCAAGCATCCCAGCTACAACTGGGAGCGATTCGGAGGGGATCTGTCGGGCGGCGCGGTAGCGGCGCTGATTGCGTTGCCCTATGGATTAGCGATGGCATCGTTGATGGGGTTGCCTCCCGTTCTTGGTATTTTTACCTCGATTCTGACGTCGCCGGTGACGTCGGTGCTGGGCCGGAATCCGGTCCTGATCGGCGGAACCGGCAGCGTCACGGTGCCGTTCGTGGCGCAAGCCGTGCGGGAGCAGGGGATCGGCGGAGCCGCCAAAATCTCCGTGGTGGCGGCTGTCATTCTAATGGTGTTCTGTGTCTTGCGTCTGGGCCGGCATATCGCGCGTGTGCCGCATTCGGTAGTGACCGGATTTTCCTGCGGCATCGGGGCGATGATGGTGATCTCGCAGCTCGATACGATCCTCGGAGTCGGCGGAGTCGCCGCCTCGGGCTCGGCGCTGCAGCAGCTTGCCGGGATTCTCGGGAATCTGGGAAACGCGCATTGGGCTCCTGCGCTAGCGGGCCTCTGCGTAGTGACGGCGGCTACGGCGTCGGCTCACTGGATTCCGCGTGCCCCGGCTCCTCTTTTAGGAATCCTGGCGGCGCTGGCGGTCGCGAAAGTCATCGGATTTCATGGAACGGAGATCGGTTCTCTTGGGTCCGGGATGCCCTCCTTCGTTGGATTCGCCTGGAGCCCGCGCGACGTCTTCACGGTCGTACCTTCAGGGTTCGTTATGGCGTTTGTGGTGGCGGTGAACATCCTGATCACGTCGCGCGTGGTGGAACATTTTCGCGGGCGGCACCGGAGATCCAAGGTGGCGGACGCGGATGCCGAACTGGGTGCGTATGGGATTGCCAATATTTGTTCGGGCATGTTCGGCGCGCCTCTGAGCGTGGGGATTCCGGCCCGCAGCCTGGCCGTGGTGCGCTGCGGCGGTACCACCAGCGTTTCAAACATCTTCCACGCGCTGTTGCTGATTGCCATGCTGCGCTACGGCAACAGTGTGATTTCGCATATTCCCGTGGCGGCCCTGGCCGGGGTCACGGCCTGGATGGGACTCTGCCTGCTCGACTGGAGCGCGTGGCGCAGACTCCAAAAGATGAATCGTGTGGACGCCGGGGCTTTTCTCGGAACCGCTGTCTCCGTCGTCGCATTCAACGCAGTGATCGCCATCGCGATCGGCTGCTCGTTTTACGCCGCTCGCGCGCTCTACCAACGTTTCTTCACGGCGGGCGAGCGAATCCCCGACTTGCAGGTGCCTTAAGGGATGATCCGATGACTCAGCTGAAACGCCCATCCCTGACAACACTGATCCTGCTGGCGGTTGTGGCCGGCATGGTCTTCGGCGCGTTGCTTCCCGGTCCCGCCAAGGAACTGAGAATCCTAGGGACGATGTTTCTGCGATTCATCAAGTCGATCATCGCCCCGCTGGTTTTCGCGACGCTTGTCTCGGGAATCGCGGGAGCCGGCAGTATCAAGACTGTGGGCCGGATCGGCGGCAAAGCGCTGCTGTACTTCGAAGTGGTGACGACTCTGGCGTTGTTCATCGGGCTGGGCGCCGTGAACCTGGTGAAGCCGGGAATCGGAGTTCAGTTGGAAAAAGGCGCGGCTCCGGGCGTGGCGCAGACCGGAACGGGGCTGTCCCAGATTCTCGAACATACGATTCCAACCAGCATTTTCGACGCGATGGCGCGCGGCGAAGTCTTGCAGATCGTGGTTTTCTCGATTCTGTTCGGCGCGGCCTGCACGGCCATCGGGTTCAAAGCCCGTCCGGTAGTCGAATTCTGCGAATCACTGGCCGAGGTGATGTTCCGCTACACCAACTACGTGATGTATTTTGCACCCATCGGAGTATTCGGCGCCATGGCCGCCACTGTGGGTGAGAAGGGGCCGGCGGTTTTGCTCAATCTGGGCAAGCTGGTATTGACGCTGTACGGCGCGCTGGTCTTCTTCGTAGTGGTGGTGCTGGGAACCGTGGCGGTGATCGCCCGCATCCCCTTGAAAAAGTTTTACGCGCACGTGCGCGAGCCGTTCTTGATCGCGTTCTCCACCACATCGAGCGAAGCTGCCTTGCCCCGAGCGCTCGAGAACATGGAGAGCTTCGGCGTCCCCAAGCACATCGTCGCGCTAGTGCTGCCCGCGGGCTACAGCTTCAACCTGGACGGTTCCACGCTGTATTTGTCGTTGGCGAGCGTGTTCGTCGCGCAGGCGGCCGGTGTGAATCTTTCGTTCGGAACGCAGCTGCTGATGGTTTTGACCCTGATGCTGACCAGCAAGGGAGTGGCCGGGGTTCCGCGCGCCTCGCTGGTGATTCTGGCGGGAACGCTGGCGTCTTTCAACTTGCCGCTGGAAGGGATCGCAGTGATTTTGGGAATTGACGAACTGATGGACATGGCGAGAACGTCCGTCAATCTGCTGGGCAACTGCCTGGCAACCGCTGTTGTAGCGCGATGGGAAGGTGTGAAGTTTCCGGAAGAAGTACCGGCCATGGAAGAAGCGTTCGCGCAAACCGCGCGCTGAGCGCCTTCTGCCGGGTTTGTTTGTCCGGGATAGGCTCCGCTGCCCCCGGATGTTGGACTCCCCGCCGAGTGATGCCATACGGCGTTGCCGCGCCGTTAGCCGCCAAAACTAAAGGAGACTTCCGATGACCACGAACACTGTTCCGAAAGCCCAGGAGTTTCTGCAAAGGGGCTTTTCACGCCGCCAGTTCGGCAGGATCGCGACGCTGTTGACCGCCGGCGCGACGATGCCGTTCTACAACGAATTTGCAATGGCCCAAGACGCCGAACGCCAGAGCAAGCGAGGCAACCGCCGCGCCAATGACCCGGACGTGGTGCGCATCAGTTCCAACGAGAATCCCATGGGGCCGCATCCCGAAGGACTCGACGCGATCGCGAAGATCGCTCCCCACGGCTGGAGGTATTCGCCCTTCGGCGAAGGTGACGACCTGCTTAAGATGATTGCCTCGGTGGAAGGCGTCCCGGAGGACCACGTGGCTACTTTCGCCGGATCGAGCGATCCGCTGCATCGAGCCTCGTGCGCTTTCACTTCGCCGACGCGGAGCTGGACAATGGCGAATCCCGGGTACGGCGGAGGCGCCCCCGCATTCATCGGCTCGAAGGTCACAGGCGTTCCGCTTCGCCCGGATTACTCGCACGATGTTGAGGCGATGATAAAGGCCGATCCGGACGCGGGTACGTACTACGTCTGCAATCCCAACAACCCGTCGGGTACGCTCACCTCGCGCAAGGACATCGAATATCTGCTCGCCAAGAAGAAGCCGGACGCGGTGGTGGTGGTGGACGAGGCCTATATCCACTTCTCGGAAAACGCGCAGCCCTCCAGCGACCTGGTGGCGGCGGGCAAGGACGTGGTGGTGTTGCGCACGTTCTCGAAGATCTACGGCATGGCGGGACTGCGAGCGGGATTCGCCCTGGGACGGCCGGATCTGCTCCGCAAAATGAATCCATACGGGAACGGCCGGGTCCCTGTGACCGGCGCTGCCTGCGCGCTGGCCAGCCTCAAGGTAAAGAGCCTGGTGCCTGAGCGGCGGGCCCTTAACAAGCGCATTCGCGAGGATACGTTTGCGTACTTGGAGAAGAAGAATATCAAGTACATCCCCAGCGAGACGAACTTTTTCATGATGGAGGTCGGCCGGCCGGGCGCGGACTTTTCCCAAGCCATGGCTGATAACAAGGTGATCATCGGCCGCATATGGCCGGCCTGGCCCACGAAGGTGAGGGTTACGGTGGGCACCGCCGAAGAAATGAAGAAATTCCAGGCTGCCTGTGACAGGGTAATGTCCTGATTCAGGCAGTGGATTACTTTTCCAGCCCGGCGGCCGAGACCCGCCGGGCCATGTAACAGCCGTTCCCGCTAATGCAGGGTCGCATGTGGGAGCGTTCCAAGAACGACCGTCTCGCCCCGTGGCAGTTTCGAAGTTCAAATTCAAAAAAGGGGTCAAACGTTCATGAGAATTACATTGTTGGGATTGATTCTGGCCGCGCTGGCATACGGCCAATCATTTGTAGGCTCGCTGCGCGGAAGGATTCAGGATCCGAGCGGCGGAGCCGTGCCGACGGTGAAGGTTGAGATCGTCGATCAAGGAACATCCGCCAAGCGCTCGACACTGACCAACGAACTGGGCGAATATACGTTCGCCTCCGTTACTCCGGCCACCTACAGCATCGCGGCCGAGGCGCCCGGATTCAAGCGGCTGGAGCACGCCGGCGTAGTTGTCGCCACACAGACCGCCGTGACGCTGGATCTGACGCTGGAGCTGGGCGCGGTTTCCGATCAGGTAAACGTCACGGCCGAAGTGTCTCTGCTTCAGACCGCGGACGCCTCCACCGGCCAGGTCATCGATTCGCAGAAGCTGGTCGATCTGCCGAACCTGGGGCGGAATCCGTTCATGTTGTCGAAACTATCGGAATCCGTGGTGCAGGTCGGCAATCCGAAATTCAATCGCATGCAGGATCAGTCCGGCTCGTCGCAGATATCGATCGCCGGGGGCCCGGTACGGTCCAATAACTACACCCTGGATGGCGTCTCCATTACTGACTCCACGAACCGCGCGGTGATCATCCCCTCGCAGGAAGCGGTCCAGGAAATGAAGGTGCAAGCCAACACGTACGACGCGGAGATGGGGCGGACCGGCGGAGGAACCTTCAATGTGTTCCTCAGATCCGGCACCAACCAGCTTCACGGCAGCGCTTTCGGATACCTCCGGGAAACCGATTGGGTGGCCAACAATTTCTTCTCGAATCGAGCCGGACTGCCGCGCCTGGAACAGCCCTTCAAGAATTACGGCGGCTCGTTCGGCGGACCGGTGGTGATCCCGAAAGTCTATGACGGTCGGAACAAGACCTTCTTCTTCGCGACCGGGGAAGCCTATCGCCAGTACGATGCGTCGGGAACCCGCCTCTCCGTCCCCACCGACCTGGAACGCGTTGGAGATTTTTCGCAATCGCTCTCGACGACGCGCTCGGGAGCCCAACAGGTCATTTACGATCCGTTGTCGACCAATCTCACTACGGGCGCACGTCTGCCGTTTGTCGGAAACAAGATCCCGACTGCACAACTAAGCCCCATTGGCGTTGCTCTGGCATCGTATTATCCGCTCCCGAACGACGTCACACCGTTTTATGGTGCTCCCAACTATAACGCCAGCGTAACGGCTTTCAACCGGGCGGATCAGACCACCTGGAAACTCGACCACCAACTGTTTTCGTGGTGGCGAGCCTCGGCCTCCTATTTGCACTACGGGAGCCGGGAGCCCAGTAACCGCTGGTTCCCGAATCAGATCGCGTCGCCCAACCAGGGCGTGATTTACCGGAAGGTGGACGCGACTCAAGTTAATTCCACCTTCACGCTTTCACCCACCATGGTGGTGACGGCGCGATACGGATTCAACCGCTTTCCCAATTTCACACCACCCATCAGCCGCGGATTCGATATTACCCAGCTAGGTTTCTCGAGTTCCGTGGCGGACGCGACCATTTTCCCGGCGTTCCCCAGCATCACCATGGGGGACATGCAGAGCTTCGGCGGCGGCAACACCACTCAGAATGTCTACTGGTCGAAGAGCGCCAACGTGACCGCTTCCAAATTTTGGGGCAAGCATAATTTGAAGGCCGGATTCGACTGGAGGCTGCTGCACCATGACGGGACGCCCGGCGTCGGGCCCAGCAGTTTCGGCTTCACGGATGTCTTCACGCGAGCCACACCGCAGAAAACCACCGCCGGAACAGGTTCCAGTATGGCTACGCTTCTTCTGGGCTACCCCACCAGCGGCAGCCTTACGGTGGGAACGAAGTTTTACGATTTTGTGAACTACTACGGTTTTTTCGTTCAGGACGATTTCCGCGTCACGCCGAAGCTGACCGTCAACTTTGGGCTCCGGCTGGAACATGAGACTGGTCCGGCAGAGGCTAGCAACTCATACATCGTCGGGTTCGACGGGAAGGCTTCCAGTCCGCTGCAAGCGACCGTCTCCGATCCGAAGATCTTTGGGACTGTCCTATACGCCGGCGTCAACGGCAATCCCACCACGAGCATGAATCCCTTATCGGTGAAGCTCGGTCCCAGGTTTGGTTTCGCCTACACCCCCACTCCAGGCACCGTGATTCGGGGGGGATACGGCGTATTTTGGGCGCCGCTGTCCTTCTCCTTCCAAAGTACACTGGGTTACTCTCAATCGACTCCTATCGTTTCCTCCATCAATAACAACTTCACTCCGTCTGCCACTTTGGCGAATCCCTATCCCAACGGATTTCTTTCTCCGTTAGGCAACTCACAGGGAGGGCTCGCCGGAATCGGCCAGGACATTACGACTCCGGACAATAGCATGCGATCGGGCGGCTACGTCCAGCAATATTCTTTGGACCTGCAACGGCAGCTTCCGGGATCGTTGGTTGTGTCGACGGGGTTTATCGGATCGAAAGGTGTTGCCCTGCAGCAGGACGGACGCAATATCGATCAGCTCGATCCCGCGCACCTCTCTCTGGGTTCGGCGTTGAACCAGAGTGTAGCCAATCCGATGTATCAGCAAGGCGGGGCGGTCGCGGTAGGGAATCCGACCATTGCTCGTTCCCAACTGCTCCTGCCGTATCCGCAATATACGAAAGTAACCTTGAGTCCGTCCGGAACGAACAAGTCGTTCTACACGGCAGCCTACTTTAAGATTCAGCGTAGGTTCTCCCAAGGGCTGACCGTACTCGGCACTTACACGTGGTCAAGAACGATCGATCAGGGTTACGGAACCACCGGCAACAATTTCAACAGCGCTCCGGCCGGTCCGCAGAACTCCTACGATCTGTCTTCAGAATACGGACTGTCCACTTTCAGCACGCCCAATCGCCTCTCGCTGGCGGGTACCTACGAGCTTCCATTCGGTCCCGGAAAGCCGATGCTCGCCAAGAACCGGGTCCTAGGCATGATTGCGGGCGGATGGTCGATCAACGTGACCAGCGTACTCCAGTCGGGATATCCGCTGGCGATTTCACAGCCCAACAACAACAGCGTATTGGGCACCAGCACACAACGGCCCAATGCGACTGGGATCTCGCCTGAAGTGGACGCTCCATTCGCCCAGCGGCTGGACGGCTGGATCAACCCTAAGGCCTTCTCGCTCGCGCCCCAGTTTACGTTTGGCAATGTCGGCCGCGTTATCTCCATGCGAGGTCCGGGTCAGGTGAACTTCGATGTCTCCCTCTTCAAGACCTTCCAGATAGGAGAGAGATTCAAAGCGCAGTTCCGGGCCGAGGCGCTCAACTTCACCAATACCCCGACGTTCAACGGGCCGAACACGACGTTCACCAACGGATCGTTCGGGTTCATTACAACCCAGGCGAACTACCCGCGTCTGATTCAGCTAGGCGCCCGCTTCTTCTTCTAATCGACGAACCAAGGCCGTTGGGAGCAAGGTCCACTCCCAACGGCACCTTCAGATCGCACACCATAAACTCACCTTGTCTGCCCTCCCCGGGTTTCGTAACGCAATAATGGATTCGTGATCTGGCATGACTTGCGTGACTCGAATGACCCGGAGCTGGACGCGTTAGCGGAACGCTACCACCTGCACCCACTGCACATCGAGGATTGCCGCCATCGAAACCAGCGGGCCAAAGTGGAGGACGGCGAGGACTACATCTTTGTCGTCCTGAAGCCCGTGCACATCAATGCCGCGGGCGAGCTGGAGATCACCGATTTCGATTTATTCCTGGGTCGCGATTACCTGATCACTGTTCAGGAGGGTGAATGCCCCAGTCTTCGGAGCAACGTAGACAAGCTTCATGCGTCCGCCGATCGCTCTCGCCCGGACCAGCTCTTCTACAAAATTACGGACGCCACCGTCGATGCCTACGCGCCCGTGCTCGATTGGTTCAACGACGCTATCGACGCCATCGAGGATAAGGTTCTCGAGAAGCCCTCGCCCGACACGGTCCAGCGCATTTTCGAACTCAAGCGCGGGTTGATCGAACTGCGGCGCGTTCTGACGAACATGCGCGATGTCGCGAGTCACCTTCAGCGGCTGGAGACCGAGTTGATCCAGCGCGACCTTTGGCCGTTTCTGCGGGACGTGTATGATCACCTGGCTCGCGCCGTGGAAATGGTGGAGATGCACCGCGATCTGCTCGCGGGAGCCATGGATATCTATCTTTCGAGCGTCGCGAACCGGACCAACCAGGTCATGAAGGTGCTGACGGTGCTGGGAACCATCGCCCTGCCGTCGATCGTCATCTCCGGCTTCTACGGGATGAACACCATGGGACTGCCGTGGGCCAGTTCACCGCACGCGACCGCCGTCGCCGCGGGCCTGATGGTGACGACTACCGTGGGATTGCTCCTCGTGCTCAAGAAGTTCGATTGGTTCTAAACTGGCTAGTGGCACAAGGAGGGGGAACCTCGATGAAACGGATTTTGGGTACGGTGTTGGCGTGGGGGTTGATGGCGTTGCCCGCCGCCGCCCAGCAAGGCGCCAAGAATGGCGAGTGGCGGACTTACGGCGGCGACCTCGGGAATACGCATTACTCACCGCTCGACCAGATCAGCGCGAGCAATTTCGACAAACTCGAGATCGCCTGGCGTTTCAAGACCACCAACGTCGGCCCGCGCGCCGAGTTCAACCTGGAAACGACGCCTTTGATGGCAAACGGCGTCCTCTACGCCACAGCGGGAACGCGGCGGGCCGTCGTCGCTCTCGACGCTGCCACGGGCGAGCTTCTATGGGTCCACGGCGAGAAAGAAGGCGCGCGAGGCAGTGCGGCTCCGCGACAACTATCCGGTCGGGGCCTGGCCTACTGGACCGATGGCCGCGAGGAGAGGATTCTCTACGTCACGCCCGGCTATCGCCTGGTTGCGCTGAATGCCAAGACCGGCGCTCCCGTTCCCGGCTTCGGGCAAGGCGGAGTCGTCGATTTGAAACTCGAAGACGATCAGCAGATCGACCTGGTCACAGGCGAGGTCGGATTGCACGCGACGCCCGTCGTCGCCGGCGATACCGTGATTGTCGGCGCCGCGCACCGCTCGGGGGGAGTGCCGCGCAGCAAGACCAACGTCAAAGGCTACGTCCGCGGGTTCGACGTGAAGACCGGCAAGCGCCTGTGGATTTTCCACACCATCCCGCGCCCCGGTGAGTTCGGCTACGACACCTGGGAAAAAGACTCCGCGGATTACACCGGCAATGCCGGCGTCTGGGGCCAGATCAGCGTGGATGAAGAACTGGGGATGGTCTACCTTCCCGTGGAACTGCCGACCGGCGACTATTACGGAGGCCATCGTCCCGGCAATGGGCTGTTCGGCGAGAGCCTGGTCGCGGTGGACCTGAAAACCGGCCAACGCAAGTGGCACTACCAGCTGGTGCACCACGGAATCTGGGACATGGACATTCCGTGCGCCCCGATTCTGGTTGACATCACCATCAACGGCCAAACCGTGAAGGCGGTCGCGCAGCCCACGAAGCAAGCCTTCTTATATGTGTTCAATCGCGTGACTGGCCAGCCGATTTGGCCGATCGAGGAAAAGCCGGTGGAGAAGGGTAGCGTGCCAGGGGAATGGTACTCGCCCACGCAGCCGTTTCCGAGTAAGCCTCCCGCCTACGATCGGCAGGGATTCCAGCTCGAGGACCTGATCGATTTCACGCCGGCGCTTCGGGCCGAGGCGGTGAAACTTGCGTCACTCTTTAAGCTCGGACCGGTCTTTACTCCGCCGGTAGTGAGCAAGGTGGATGGTCCTCTGGGGACGCTGGCGATGGCGACCGCGGGCGGTGGGACCAACTGGCCGGGCGGGTCTTATGATCCTGAAACCCACATCGCGTACGTGTTTTCGCAGAGGTCGATCAGCACGCTGGGACTGGTTCCTGGGGATCCAAGAATGACGGATGAAGCCTATATCCAAGGTTCGGCGCGGACTGGTGCGCGGACCACGCGGGGCGCGGGTGCGGATGCAGCCCAGGATACGAGGCCCGCTGCAGCCCGTGGTACCGAGACCGACATCGCAAGCTTGACCGTACAAGGGCTGCCGCTGGTCAAACCGCCGTATGCGAGCATCAACGCCATCGACCTGAACCGTGGCGAGATCCTCTGGCAGGTGGCCCACGGGGAAACCCCGGATAACATCCGTAACCATCCAGCGCTCAAGGGGTTGACGATCCCGCGCACCGGCCGGCCGGGAGTGATCGGTACGCTGGTGACCAAGACTCTGGTGATCGCGGGCGAGAGGGACTTCTTCACGAACGCATCAGGCCAGAAGGGCGCGATGCTGCGCGCCTACGACAAGGCATCCGGCAGAGATGCCGGGGCCGTGTTCATGCCGGCCGGACAAACTGGTACACCGATGACCTATATGCTGAACGGAAAGCAATACATCGTGGTAGCCATCGGGGGTACCGGGTACGAGGCCGAGTTTATCGCCTTCCGCCTACCCAACTAGAAACAAATTTTCGTAACCGATCGTTCTGCAACTCCGCCATATAATGGCTTACGTGGCTTGTACCTCCCAAAACGCTTATGACCGGCGTGACTTCCTCAGGACGCTCGCTGCAGGCGCGGCGGGCCTCTCTTTAGCTAAGGCTCAAACCTCCATCACCGCCACCAAGCTCGCCGATAATTACATTCACATCGCCGGAGCCGGATCGAACGTCCTGCTGGTGACCGGACCCGACGGAGCCTTGCTCGTCGACGGGGGTTCCCCGGAACATTCTGCCGAATTATTGAAAGTGGTCTCCGATCAGTCCGGCGGGCGCAAGGTACAGACGCTATTCAACACCCACTGGCATTTGGAAAGCACGGGATCGAACGACGCTTTAGGCAAAGCCGGCGCCAAAATCATCGCCCATGAGAACACTAAGCTGTGGATGGGCACCGACATCATCTGCAAGTGGCAGCACAAGATTTTTCAGCCTCGTGCGAAGGAAGCCCTCCCCAACCAGACCTTCTATACCACTGGGAAAATGACATTCGGCAAGGAACAGCTGGTGTACGGATACCTGGGCCAGGCGCATACCGATGGCGATATCTACGTCTTTTTCCCTGGTCCCAACATATTAATGACGGGTGACGTCTTCGCTGTCGGCCACTACCCGATCCTGGATTACACCACGGGCGGATGGATCGGCGGGCTTTCGGACGCGTGTAAAACGCTTCTCAACACAAGTGACGCGCAGACGCGCATCATTCCCGGGAGCGGCGCGGTGCAGGCTCGGGCGGATTTGCAGGCCCAGGCGGATATGTGCGCGACCATGCGCACCAAGTTCGTCGAGCTGCTGAGAAAAGGCATGGGCGCCAAAGATATGTTGGCCGCCGGCGTTACCAAGGATTTCGACGCCAAGTGGGGCAATCCGGAACTGTTCGTCAGCAACGCCTATCCGGGCCTGTGGGGACACGTTCGCGAAGTAGGCGGGATTGTCTAGTTAGGGAGATCTGAATGCGCTACGTTGTCGCTGCTGCTACTTTCGGGCTCGCTCTCATCTCCGTTTCCGCACACCTTGACGCTCAGCAGAGAAATGCTCAGGCGGCGAACGCGGCATCGGCACGAGCCCTTCTCGATAAGTATTGCGTCACCTGTCACAACGCGCGCCTGAAAACCGCGAATCTCACGTTCGACACCATGGATCTGGCGCATCTTTCCAACGACGGCGCCGTTTGGGAACGAGCCGTGCGGAAACTGCGCGGCGGCATGATGCCCCCGCCGGGCGCTCCTCGGCCGGATCTTACTGCGGTCGATTCCTTCGTGACATGGCTGGAAACTTCCCTCGATCAGGCCGCGGCCGCCAATCCGAATCCGGGCGCCGTTGCGCTGCACCGCCTCAACCGCACCGAATACGCCAACGCCATGCGGGAGTTGTTCGGAATCGACGTGGACGCCGCGGCACTCCTGCCGACGGACGACATGTCCGACGGGTTTGACAATATCGCCAACGTGCTGAAGGTATCGCCATCGTTTCTGGACCAATACATAACTGCCGCGCGCGCGGTGAGTGTTCAGGCCATTGGCAAGCCGCTTCCTTCGGACGCCGTCCGTGTAACCCTTCGGGGAACTCCTGCGGATCCGGCGGATCTACCTCTTGGCACCCGGAGTGGAACGGTGGCGGAGTATCCGTTCCCTGCGGACGGCGAATATGAGTTCCGCATGGGCGGCGGCGGTGGAGGCCGAGGCGGCCGAGGTGGGGCTCCGCCAGCCGGTTTTACTCCGGAGTCTGACGCCACCGTGGTGACCCTGGATGGCGTGAAAATTTCGACCCAAGGACGCGTTACGGTGAAAGCCGGAATGCACAAGATCGCAGTGAGCACGCCGGCTCGGAGCTTCATCGAAAACGAGTCCATGCTGCAATCTTTTGTTCCCGGCGGAAGCGGCCCGGCCTACGGCGGAGCAGGCGGCCGTGGAGCTGCACCCGCAGCGCTCACCGTTAACGGTCCGATCAATTCCGCCGGCAATCGTGTCGATACTATCAGCCGCCAGCGGATTTTCGTCTGCCGCCCGCCCGACGCGAGCGAAGAAGCAGCCTGCGCGTCTCGAATCTTCACCAACATCGCGCACCGGGCGTTCCGCAGGCCGGTGACGGATCGCGACATTGCTGCGCCCATGACCTTCTTCAAGGAAGCCCGCGCGGCCGGAGATTTCGAGAAGGGTATTGAAGGCGGCCTGATCGCGATTCTGGCGAGTCCGAAATTCCTGTACCGTGCCGAAGTTCCTCCGCAGAGTGTAGCGGCCGGTTCCATGTACCGAATCAGCGATCTGGAGCTGGCATCCCGGCTTTCATTCTTTCTGTGGAGCAGCATTCCCGACAACGAGCTGCTGACCGTTGCGGAGCAAGGCAAGTTGAAGGACCCGGCGGTCCTGGAACAGCAAGTGAAGCGCATGCTAAAGCGGCCGCAGGCGAAATCGCTGGTCTCTAACTTTGCGTTCCAGTGGCTGAAACTGCGCGACATGGCGAGCTTTGAGCCCGACCCCATCGTCTATCCGAGTTTCGATGCGAGGCTGCGCCAGGCATTCACGCGCGAAATGGAGCTGTTCGTGGGCAGCGTATTCCAGGAAGATCGCAGCGCTCTGGATTTACTGAAAGGCGATTACACCTTCGTCAACGAGCGTCTGGCGCTGCACTACGGCATCCCCAACGTCCGTGGCGACCAGTTCCGCCGCGTTACGCTCACGGATCCGAATCGGTTTGGCTTGCTCGGCAAGGGCGCGATTTTGATGGTGACGTCTTATCCCAACCGGACGGCTCCGGTGCTGCGCGGGTCGTTTATTCTCGAAAACATCGCCGGGACGCCGCCTTCGCCGCCGCCGCCCAACGTGGAGGCGTTCAAGGAAAACAAGGAAGGCGAGAAGGCTAGGACGGTGCGCGAGATCATGGAGCAGCATCGGGCGAATCCCTCATGCAATGCATGTCACGGAGTCATGGATCCATTGGGCTTCGCGTTCGAAAACTACGATTCGATCGGCACTTGGCGGACCAAGGACAAGTACGCACGTACGCTGATCGATTCGGCCGGCAAATTGGTGGACGGAACCTCGGTCAACGGTCCCGCCGACGTTCGCCAGGCCTTGATGAAGCACTCCGACCAGTTCGTGCAGACCATGACCGAGAAACTGCTGACGTACGGGCTGGGGCGGCGCATCGAATATTACGACATGCCCGGGGTTCGCAGGATCGTGCGCGATGCCGCGAAGGACGATTATCGCTTCTCCGCGGTGATCATGGGGATCGTGAAGAGCGCGCCATTTCAGATGAGCGTCAAGGGCACGGAAACATCAGCGAAGAAAACGGAAACAGCGAGAAATTAGGAAGGGAGTTTTCCAATGTTCATTACGAAAAAGCATCTCCCCCGGCGGACTTTTTTGCGTGGCGTGGGCACTGCCATCGCGTTGCCGTTGCTTGACGCGATGATCCCCGCCCGGACCGCCCTGGCCCAGACGGCGGCGAATCCGACGCCTCACCTGGGCTTCATCTATTTCCCGCACGGCGCCATCATGGGTCAGTGGACGCCGAAAACCGAAGGCTCGAACTTCGAACTGTCGCCGATTCTCAAGCCGCTGGCCCCCTTCCAGAAACAGCTGACCGTGGTGAGCGGCCTGGCCAACCGGCCCGCCGTGAGCCCGGCCGTCCATGCGATTACTCCCGGCACGTGGCTGAGTTGCGTTCATCCGCGGGCGAGCCAGGACCCCTTCGGCGGCCCGACGGTAGACCAGATCGCCGCGCAACACATCGGCCAGGACACGCCGTTTCCATCGCTCGAAGTGGCGACCGAGGTCCATGGTGGAGGCGGCTCCTGCGATCGCGATTTCGGCTGCAGCTATGCGGGCACCATCTCTTTCCGCACGCCCAGCAACCCGCTGCCCATGGAAAACGATCCGCGCAAGCTGTTCCAGCGGATGTTCGGACAGGGCGACACGCCCGAGGAGCGCAAGCGGATCTCCAAGCAGTATTCGAGCGTTCTCGACCTGGTTTCCACGGAAGCCGCCGATCTGCAGCGCAGCCTGGGACCGCAGGACCGCGCGATGGTCAGCGACTATCTCGACACGGTTCGGGAAATCGAGCGGCGGGTTGAGAAGATGGATGCGCGCGATCTTTCGCACGTAAACATCCCCGACACGCCGGGTGGCATCCCGCCCACCTTCGAGCAGCACATCAACCTGTTGTTCGATCTGATCGCTGTGGCGTATCAGGCCAACATGACGCGCGTGTTCGCCTTCATGATGGCCGCCGAGGTCAGCGGACTGACCTACAACCAGATCGGCGTCTCCGACGCGTTCCATCCGCTCTCGCACCACAACAACGAGCAGGCCAAGATGGACAAGCTGGTCAAAATCCAGACTTATCACACCGACATTTTCGCCAAGTTCCTCACGAAGCTCCAGAAGATGCCGGATGGCGACGGGACCATGCTGGATCACTCCTTGATTCTGTACGGCAGTAATATGAGCAACAGCAATGCGCACAATCACGATCCGCTGCCGACGGCGCTGGTGGGCGGCTGGAAATCGGTCAAGGGCGGTCAGCATCTGAAGTATCCTGACCAGACTCCGCTGGCGAATATGCTGCTCACGATTCTCGATCGCGTGGGAGTTCCCGAAGAGAAATTTGGCGACAGCTCCGGCAAGTTCAAAGAGGTCTAGCCATGAAGACCTTGTTCTTAGCCAGTGCGATTGCCGGGTTGGCGCTCGCGGCCGACATCAACACTCCGTCATCTGACGGCACCACCCCGCTACATTGGGCTGCCCACAACAACGACGCCGCTCAGGTCGACCGGCTCCTCAAGGCCGGCGCGGATGTCAACGCCAGGAATGAGTTCGGCGCGACACCCATGTCCGAAGCCGCCATGAACGCGAACACGGACATCATCGATAAGCTTCTGCAGGCCGGGGCGGATCCCGACTCTCCCTCCGCCGACGGTCAGACTGCGCTGATGCTGATCGCGCGCGGCAACAACGTCGCAGCGGCGAAGCTCCTGCTGGAACACGGCGCGCACGTGAACGCAAAGGAGCACCAGAAGGACCAGACCGCTCTCATGTGGGCGTCCGCGCAAAACCAAGGCCCGATGGTAAGGGAACTGGTTGCGCACGGTGCCGACGTCAACGCCCGTGCGATGGTGAACGATGTCCCGTCGCAGGTGAGCACCGAGCCGCGCGCGCAATATCGCTCGTACGGAGGCCTTACGGCGATGCTGTACGCGACTCGCGAAGGCTGCCTTGAATGTGTCAAAGCCATGGTCGAAGGCAAGGCCGATCTGAATTTGGCCGATCCGGAAGGCGTCACGCCGCTGATCACGGCCGTCTGGAACGCCCATTGGGACGTCGCGGCGTACCTAATCAAGGCCGGAGCGAACGTGAACAAGTGGGACTGGTGGGGACGGAGCCCGCTGTATCTCGCGGTCGACTACAACACGCTTCCGCACGGAGGAAGGCCCGATGCCCCGGCGGTGGATGACACCACGCCTCTGCAGGTGATCGAACAGCTGTTGAACGCGGGCGCGAATCCGAATCTGCAATTAAAGCTTCTGCCGCCCTACCGGAGCATTGGCTCGGATCGCGGCGTCGATGGGATGTTAACCATAGGCGCCACGCCGCTGCTGCGCGCCGCCAAGGCTCTGGATGCTCCGGCGATTAAGCTGCTGCTGGAGCACGGCGCAATCATCGACCTTCCCAATAACCAGGGAATCACTCCGGTCATGGCGGCGGCGGGACTCGGATCGGTGGACGCCGACACGCGCGGGCTTTACACCACCTTTGACGTGCAGCAGAGGTCCATCGACTCGCTTGAGTTACTGCTCAAAGCGGGCGCCGATATCAATGCGTCCGGCGGCCGGAGGGAGCAAACTCCGATTGCAGCCGCGGCGTTCTGGGGATGGAACGACGTGGTCCAATACCTGTTCGATCATGGCGCCAAGCTTGATGTGAAGGATTCCAGCGGAAAGTCCCCCATCGACGCCGCGCTCGGAAAAGCCGGCGGTAACAGCCGCGGCGGCCAGCGCATCGACGTGCACGAAGATACCGCGGCGTTGCTCAGAAAGCTCGGCGCGAAGTAGAACTACTTCTTCACCTGGTCGACATCGACATCCAGCGTGTGGCCGACCCGGAAACCGATCACGCCATCCGCGTGGACCTTGCTCTTCGCCAAGCGCGTGACTTCCTTACCGTTGACGCTGAAGATCACGTTATCGCCTTGAACCTGGACGCCCAGCGTGTTGGCCTGTTTCCCGTCCGCACCTTCTTTAGTGATGGCGGCATTTGCAGTCCAGTCCACCACCGTCTTCGGCGCTGCCCCTTCCCAGTTGGAGATGAAATACTCGCCCGACTGGCGAACCAGGAAATAGGTATAGGTCGGCGAGGGGCCCATATTGCTCCCGCCGATGACCAGGCCATACGACACCGGATGCGAAGCCTTCTTCATCTGGGTCAGCCGAGCCGAGTAGGTGTAGTTGCCGGACTTGGTCCAGTCGCTACGCCACATCGTTCCGGTAGTGCCCATCTGGAAGTGGTAGACATCGCCAGTTTGGGAAAATTTGATGCCGGTGTTGGCGCCGCGATCCGGGCGCGCGCTCCAGCCTGCTGGAAACTGCCCGCCTGTGACGGCCCGGTCCGGGTCACCCTTCCCGCCTTCTTGGGCAAATGCCACCAGGGTGGCTGTCAGGGCGAACGTCAGAGCTAACATACGACGAGGTTTAAGTGGATTGATCATAACGGAGATCCTACAAAGCCGAGTATAACAAGATAGGGTTTGTTATACACTACGTTGTGATATGAATCGAACAAAATCATCCGTGACGCTGGCCCTGGGCGTGGCCGCGTTCGCCGTCTGGAACCTGACGCCTGCACGGGGGCAGCAGGGAACACCCACGTCGGGCGAATGGCGCGTGAACGGAGGCGACGCTGGCAGCACCCGGTATTCGCCACTCGATCAGATCAGCGCGGCCAATGTCAAGAATCTGCAAGTGGTCTGGCGCTGGAAAGCCCAGAACATGGGCCCCGCTCCGCAGGCCGCCTGGGAAGTGACTCCGCTGATGGCTGGCGGCAAGTTATTCTTCACGGCAGGCACCGGACGCACCGTCGTCGCGGCCGATGCCGCCACGGGCGAAACTCTGTGGACCTATCGCGGCGACGATACGGCAGAGCGCGGAGCCGTGCGCGCCAACAATCGCGGCGTCAGCTACTGGAGCGATGGCCGCGGCGACGACCGGATCTTGTTCATCACGCCCGGCTATCAGCTCGTTGAGTTGAATGCGAAAACCGGCGCCCCGATCGCGAACTTCGGAAAAGACAGTCACGTAGACCTGTGGCTCGGCCTCGACCGGCCCGTCGTCCAGAACGGGACCATCGGCGCCACGTCGCCTCCTATCATCATTCGCGATGTTGCGGTGGTCGGCGCTTCTTTGAAAGTCGGTGTCGCGCTGCCGACACGTCTGAACACGCCGGGCTATATCCGTGGCTACGACGTCCGCACCGGCAAGCTGTTGTGGACCTTCCACACTGTTCCGCAACCCGGCGAATTCGGCGCCGAAACTTGGGGCAAAGATGACCGAGGCAAGGATTCCAACACTTTCACCGGCAACACCGGCGCGTGGGGACCGCTGACCGGCGATGAAGAGCTCGGCTACGTCTACATTCCCGTTGAGGCACCCAGCGGCGATACGTACGGCGGCCAGCGTCCCGGCGCGAACCTGTTTTCCGATAGCGTCGTGTGTCTGGATGCGAAAACCGGCAAACGAGTTTGGCACTACCAGTTAATTCACCACGAGATGTGGGACTACGATATTCCCGCCGCACCCATTCTGCTCGACCTCACCGTGAACGGGAAAAAGATCAAGGCTCTGGCGCAAGTGAACAAGTCGGCGTTCACGTTTGTGTTCGATCGCACCAACGGGCAGCCGGTGTGGCCCATCGAAGAACGTCCGGTGCCGAAAGGCAGCGCTCCAGGCGAGTGGTATTCGCCCACGCAGCCTTTCCCGACGAAGCCCGCAGCGTTCGATCGCCAGGGCGTGACCGAAGCCGACCTGGCGGATTACACTCCCGAGATCAAGGCCGAGGCTTTGAAGATCGCCTCGAATTACGTCCTAGGGCCGATCTACACTCCGCCGATCGTTAAGGACACCGGCGGCAAACTCGGTACGATACAGCTTCCGGGTGCGGGCGGCGGAGCGAACTGGATGGGTGGCGCGGTCGATCCTGAAACCGGGATGCTGTACATTCCTTCGACCACCAGCCCGTACATTTCTACGCTGGTTCCAGGCGCAGATCGCTCGGAGATGCCGTACATCGCTGGCGGCGGAGGCGGGAACACCAACGTTGCGGGTAACCTGCCGCTGATCAAAGGTCCGTACGGCCGCATCACGGCATTCGATCTGAACACCGGCGATCAGGCATGGATGATTCCGAACGGCAAGCCTACTGACGCCATCGTGAATAATCCTGCGCTCAAGGCGGCTGGCATCGACGCCAGCGGTTGGGGCGGCGGGCAGCGCTCGCCCATCCTGGTGACCAAGACGATGCTGGTGGAAGGCAGCGCCGACCTCCGTTTCATCGATAAGAAGACCGGAGCCGTGATCCATGAAATGCCGCTAGGCTCCAGCGTCGGTCCCACTATGACGTATCTGGTCAACGGGCGGCAGTTCCTGGTGGCCGTGGTGAACGGCACGCAAGGCAACGGAGCCGAACTGGTTGGACTCGCCGTCGGGCAGCCCGGCGCACCCGGCGGGCGTGGCGGTCGTGGTGGACGAGGCGGTGGTGGCGGCGCAGGCGGCCGCGGCGCAGCGCCGAATCCAGAAAACTAAGAAACGAGAACATGGTCCTAACAAAAGAAGAACTCATTGCCTCCTTGCAGAACGAGGTTCGAATCCTCCTCCATCTGGCGAGTAAAGTAGATCGCAGCCAGCTAGACTATCGTCCGACGCCGAAGCAGCGCAGCACTATCGAACTGCTTCGCTATCTGACCATCATGGGTCCCAGCTTGATCCCGGCGATCAAGACCGGCGCTTTTGACGGGTCGGCTTTCGGCGCTGCCCAGGCCGCGGCCAATGCCATGAACTTCGATCAAGTTCTCGCGGCAATCGAAAAACAGAGCGGTGACTACGCCCAACAGCTCGGTGCGTTCTCGGATGCTGATTTCCGCGGCGAGATCGACTTCTTCGGCAAGAAAGCTAGCCGCGGTTCGCACATTGTGTATCTGGTACTCGGCGGGTTCGCGGCGTATCGCACGCAGTTGTTCCTGTACTTGAAGGCCTGCGGCCGCGACGAGCTGAACACTATGAATCTCTGGGGCGGCGCCGACGCTCCCATGCAGGCCTGAAAAGGAGTTGAATCGTGAAAAAGATCCTGCTTGCAACCCTGATGGCGCTGCCGTTCGTCCATGCCCAGTCTGCCCGTTCGGCGAATCCCGATGAGTGGACCAGCTATGGCCTGACTCCGGGTGAGACGCGCTACAGCCCGCTCAATCAGATCAACGTCTCGAACGTTAGCCGCCTGGGCCTGAACTGGTCTTTCGATCTCGGCAAAGGCGGTGGAAACCAGGAAGCCACGCCGCTGTTCTCGAACGGCACGCTCTACAGCATCACAAACTGGAGCGTCGTTATCGCGGTCGACGCGCGCACCGGCAAGGAGAAGTGGCGCTGGGACCCGGAAGTCAATCAGGATAAAACGCGCCCGCAAATCTGCTGCGGCGTGGTGAATCGCGGCCTTGCGCTTTATCAGAACCTGATCATCGCGCCGATCATCGACGGCCGCCTGATCGCTCTCAATGCGGAAACGGGAAAGCCGGCCTGGGAATCCCGCGTGTCCTATTCGAACGAAGGCTACACCGTGACCATGGCGCCGCGTATCGCCAAAGGGAAAGTGATCATTGGTGTCGCGGGCGCCGAACTCCCCATTCGCGGATTCTTCTCCGCCTTCGACGCCGCCACCGGCAAATTCGCATGGAAGTTTTACACCGTTCCGGGCGATCCTTCGAAACCTTTCGAGCATCCTGCGCTCAAGAAAGCCGCGGAAACGTGGTCGGGCGACTATTGGAAGCTCGGCGGCGGCGGATCGGTCTGGGATGGCATGGCCTACGATCCCGATGCCGATCTCCTCTATGTTGGCACCGGCAACGGCGGCCCCTGGCCCGAAGAGCTGCGCAAGTCGAAGGGCAAGGAGAATCTGTACCTCGCATCGATTCTCGCCGTGAAACCGGACACGGGCGAGCTGAAATGGTATTTCCAAGTCGTGCCAGGCGATTCCTGGGACTACGACAGCGTCCAGCAATTGCTGCTCGCGGACGTCACGATTCGGGGCCAGCAGCGCAAGGTCCTGATGCAGGCCAACAAAGACGGGTTCTATTACGTGATCGACCGCGTCTCGGGCCAGTTCATCTCCGGCCAGCCCTTCGCCAAAGTCACCTGGGCGAGAGGTCTGGACGAGCGCACGGGGCGCCCTTTCGTCAACCCTGAAGCGCACTACGGCAACGAGACCATTCAGATTTCACCGGGTCCGGGTGGGGCGCACAACTGGTCCCCCATGTCGTTCAATCCCACGACTGGGCTGGTGTACGTCCCGACTTCCATGGTGAGCAGTTCGAACTTCGCGATCGACCCGGCGTTCGCTTATCAACCGGGTCGAAGCAACATCGGGGTGAAGCGCGGAGCGCCTCCGGCGAATGGCCAGGGTGTTGCGCCTCCTCCTCCGCCCACACTCCCGGCTCCGCCTGCGATAGGCCCCGAAGCTCCTCCCGCCGGGCAAACGAATGTGCTGGTCGCCTGGGACCCGGTGACGCAGAAAGAACGCTGGCGGACCCAAGGCGGCGGATCGATCGGCGGGGGAACCGTGACCACCGCGGGCAATCTGGTGATCCAGGTGATTCCGGACGGGCGGTTGGTCGCTTATAGCGCCGACAAAGGCGAAAAGCTCCTGGATATCCAGACCGGACTCCGCGGAGGCATGGGCCCGCCGATCACGTATCAATTGGACGGTAAACAGTACGTCGCGCTGATGGGCGGCCAGGGAATCGTGGTGGCTCGCAGCGCCGAACCAGGCGCTCCGGCGCCTCCGACGACGGCGCAGACGGTGTTCCCCAAGCTAATGACGTTCGTCCTGGACGGGAAGCCCTTACAGTAAGCAACTCACGCCGCGTCTACGAAACCGCGTTACTGACGGGAGCCTCAGCGTGGGATTTGGTCTGGTATTTCGTCACTAAGCCCAGAAGAGCCGGAGCATCAATCGGTTTGGAGATGTAGTTGTCCATTCCGGCGGCCAGGCAACGTTCGCGGTCGCCGCTCATGGCGTGCGCCGTCATGGCGATGATGGGCATGTGCGCGCCGGATTGCTTTTCCCGCTCGCGAATCACGGCGGTCGCTTCAAAACCGTCCATCTCCGGCATCTGCACGTCCATCAGGATCAGGTCGAAGGGCTGCTCTTCCCATAGAGTCAGAGCCTTCTGGCCGGTGCGGGCCAGCACCACGCTGTGTCCCGCCTTTTCCAGAATCGCGCGCGCCACGCGTTGGTTGACATCGTTGTCCTCCGCCAAAAGGATGTGCGCGCCGGAGCTGGCCGGTGCTGGCCTGGCCGTTCTTCGCGCCAGCTTGCGCAGATCCTGAACCGTCTCGCTGCTGCGACCTCGATCCGCGATGGCGTTCACGATCGCCGTGCGCAATTCTGCCCGCCGGATGGGTTTGGTAAGGAACGCCGAGATGCCTAGTTCCCTGCAGCGCGCCAGGTCCCCCAAATGTTCCCCGGAAGTCAGCATCAGAATGCATGCGTTGGTCAAATCGGGAGACTGCATAATGCGCTGAACCAAGTCGAAGCCGTCCATTTCGGGCATGTGAACATCCGTCAAAACCAACTGGAAGGGTTGGCCATGCTCGGCGCCGCGGCGCATCTGCGCCAAGGCTTCCGGAGCGCTCGCGGTCGGCGCAGGCTGCATTCCCCAGTTCCGCAACATATCCGTCAAAATCCGCCGGTTGGTCAGATTGTCGTCGACCACCAACACGCGAACTCCGTCCAGCGACATTTTGTCTGCCGGCCGCGTCTGGACCGATTGAGGTGCAACACCTAGTTTTGCAGTGAAATGGAAAGCGCTTCCCTTGCCGGGCTCGCTCTCCACCCAAATCCTTCCTCTCATCGCGTCCACAAGGCGGGCCGAAATGGTCAACCCCAGTCCGGTGCCTCCGTACTTGCGTGTCGTGGAACCATCCACCTGTGTAAAAGCATCGAAGATCAGTTCCTGTTTTTCTTTAGGAATTCCGATGCCCGTATCGCGCACCATGAAGTGCAAGGTCAGTTCATTCGGTTCCTTCGAGGCCAGATCCACTTCCAATTCCACTTCGCCGGATGGGGTGAACTTGACCGCGTTGCCGAGCAGGTTGACTAGGATTTGCCGGATCCGGGTCACGTCCCCGACTACGTATTCCGGTACATCCGGCCCCACATTGCATATCAGCTCCAGGTTGGTTTCATGCGCCTTGAGCGCCAGCACTCGCGCGGCCTCCTCAACGTGATCGCGCAGATTAAACGGAACTGGATCAAGCTCCAGCCTCCCGGCTTCGATCTTCGAGAAGTCCAGAATGTCGTTGATCAACGTCAGCATCGAGTCCGCCGACGACTTCACGGTATTCAGGTAATCGCGTTGCTCCGGCGTCAACTCCGTGTCGAGGACCAGTTCGGTCATGCCCATCACTCCGTTCATCGGAGTCCGGATTTCGTGACTCATGTTGGCCAGGAACTCGCTCTTGGCGCGGCTGGCCGCCTCGGCTTTATCCTTGGCTACCACCAGGTCCGCGGTGCGCGAAGCGACTTCTTGCTCCAGGCGGTACCGGTGTCCGGTGAGTTCTTCGTCCCGGCGCTCGATTTCCGCCAGCATGAGATTGAAATCGTCAGTGAGCTGGCCCAGGTCGTCATCCGATTGCTTCACCGCGCGCAACGCGTAGGTTTTCTTTGCCGATACCGTCCGGGCCACTTCGGCGAGATGAACGATAGGCCGCAGGATAATGCCTTGTAGCCGCGAAGAAAGGAGCAAGGCCAGCAGCGCGGTCCAGGTGAGGATTGCCAGGACGATCCCCGCAAAGCGGCGAAGCCTGCCATTGAGCTCTTCCAGATCGGACTGGAGACACACCGTCCCGATCTTCTGCCCCTTGAGCCACACACCCTTGAACACGATCAGCCGGTCGCCTTCAAACCAGGTACGATCCACGGCCGGCGGAGTCACCACTTGCCTGGCGTCGGGTCCTTCCCGGTGGTATCTCGCAAAAATCGTGCCGTCGGGCCGGAAGAGCGCGGCAAAAGTGATATGCTGCTTGGCCTCGAGCGCCGAGAGAAGTTCCTCGGCCGTCGGGCCGTCATTGAAGCTGAGGGCGGCGGTGCTGTTTGAGGCGAAAATTTCCGCTAGAACATCCAAGTCATTCCGCATCGATTCCCGGGCGGCAATCTGGTCATAAACCAGAACCGCCGCACACGCCAGCATCAGTGCGCAGCTGACCGTGGCCATGATGACCAGGCGCAGTTTGTACTTGATCGGCAGATTGTAGTACCGGGTCGCGATGCTCATGCCAAATCCCGCCTAAGCCCTCCGTCGACGCATCCTGGATTACTCTCGTCCCAACGAAAACTCAACACCGAAATAGACCGTCCGGCCGCGGTTCACCGGCATCGTATCGCCGGAGTTATTCCCCCAATCCGGCAGCCACACCTGGTAGTTGGCGAGGTTTTCCGCATGCGCGAAAAAGGCTACGCCGCCCTTGTCTCTGGACCCCAGATAGCGGGAAAGGTCGTATCGAAAGTGAGAACTCAGCAGGTGATAAGCCATAGGGCTCGGATTGACGGTGGTGTTGCTGAATCCGTTAAGAGCGCCCTGGTAGTTATCGAATATGCTCAGTGTCAGCCCGTTCTCCGCGCGGTAACTGAGACCAGCCTTCGCCCCAAAGTTTGGGACTGGCGTTACGTTATAGTTTTCGTTTCCATCCTCGTTGGCCTGGTAGGATACCGATCCGGTCAGGAAGAAACTTTTCCGCAGGTAGTACTTGCTTTCGAGCTCGAATCCCTCAAACGTGGCTTCGCCCAGATTCAGGTACCTCCAGCGAACCGGCTGCGTATCCACAACAATGCTGTCGGTTTGCCGGCTATGGAAGTACGTGAGTGCCCCTTGGAAACGATTCGCCTGATAGCTCACGCTAAGATCCACGGTTCCCACCTTTTCCGGCTTCAAATCCGGGTTTCCCTGCAAGCCAGGGTGATTCAGCATCGTCTCGTTGATGCTGGGCGCCCGGAAGGCTCCGCTATACAAGGCTTTTACGCCCACATGAGGCGTGGGGTTCCAGACGACGCCCGCTCTCGGCACCACGTTCATGCCGGTGCCATCAATTTTGTTTACCTGGACGCCGCCGACCAGTTTCACCGTGTCTACGAGCTGATGATCCCACTGCGCGTAGAAGGCACCGCCCGGACGTGAACCATCGGAGATTTGGAACGGCGGATCGATTCCGAAGTAGGTCTCCTGTCCCTCGACGTGATTGAACAGCGCTCCGAAAGTCAATCGATCCCGGTTGCTAAACGTCACCCCGTTGGTCCACTCCAGCACCAGTTCCTGGGAGTCCCGGCCGATGCTGGGATACCCGAAATTGTCGAACGTGTTTCGGGTATACGTCGCGTTGAAGCTCATGTCCCAATCGTTGGTAGCCTTGACCGTGTACCCCAGGTCCGCGAAGCCCCGTCTCCACTTGTTTGAAGCGGTGCTTCCCCGCACAAACGAAGGAGCATGCCATTCGGTGAAAGAAGACATGAAGGCGAGATTCTTGTAGCTTGCTCCGAGATACGCGCCATCCCCACGGTCTTCCAGTGTTAGGTTTTGTACCAGAGGAACAACCGGTGCCACGGGATCCCCGATCAAGGAAACGGGAAGCCGGTAGTCGGTGGTCCAGTTGGGCCTTTGGTGGAACTGGCCCGCTCCGAAGAGGCTGAAGCTTCCGCGTTTGATCATCACCTGTCCGGAGCTGCCCTTCGCGCCTTGCTCGCCGCCGAGCCCGCTGACGGCGATGCCGTTGCTTTCGGCCTTTTTCGTGATCAGGTTGACCACTGCGGAGAATGCATTGGACCCGTACAAAACAGAGCCAGGTCCTTTAATGACCTCGATCTTCTCGAGAGCGTTGACGGGGAAGGCTTCCAGCAAATCGCTGATCAGGCCGCCCTCCAGCACCTCGCGGGTTGGCCGGCCGTTGATGAGGAACAGAACGTGGCCCCCGTTGATCTTAGTCTGATCGCCGCGTGCCGCTATCAGGCTGCGGTCGGTGAAGTAGGCGCTGGCAAGACTCAGCCCGGGTACCCGCTCCAGCACTTCCTGGAGCGTCGTCCCCCCGAATCTCCGCAGTTCGTCTTGGCTGATCACGGAGATCACGCCCGGCGCGTCAGCCAGGTTCTCAGAGAACTTGGAGGCCGTGATGACCTTTGTGTTCAGCAGCGATTCCAGGTCCAGCGAGCTGAGATCGTGCCCCGCGCCTGTTGATGGCGTCTGCGAGGACACCTGCGCGGTTGCCCGCCCTGATAAGCACAGCGCGAAAAGAATAACAATCCAAAGCCACCGTGTTGGATTCATTTGTTCGGTGCTCCCGTATACATTTCGTTGCTCCCTATTTCCTCGCGACTTCGGCCAGGCTCAAAAGCTTGGAGCTTATGTGCAGCTTGGCCAGCTCGGCCGCGCCGGCGTCGATTTCGATCCGCACCCGCGCATCTTTCAATTTGAAATTGATGATCCCGCCGTTCACGGTGAAGTCGTCCGTTTCGCCGACGGTCAAAATGCTGCGCCCCCTGAGCTCCTCCAGGAGCGGACGATAGCGTTTCCGCTCTGAAGCAGCCACGAAAACGATTTGGCACTTACTCGCCTGCTGGGCATTCACAACATCGCGAACTACGAACGCCCGATTCGCCACGGTCTTGTTGCGGACCACATCCTCTAGCGCAGTACCGAACGGATTTTGTCCAAACACGCAAATCGTAATCGGATCTCCGGGGCCTTTAAAGGCTTCCGTTGGCCATTCGACGAACTTGGGGAAGTTGAACAAGAATGCCGCCTTCACCTGATATTCGTCGGCCACCGGGGTTTCCGCGGGAAGGTTGCCGAGAGCGGCGGCCAATGCCAGCAAGGCGAGTCTGCAGGTCATGTTCCTGCGATTGAACGCGAAGTACCGGCTCACAGTTGCCGCCCCGCCGGCGCGCAAATCCGCCCGTGCCCCCGTCTCTCAGTTCGCTCGCGTAACTTGGACATCGTTCGACGCAGAACTCCCCTGCAACCCTAGGCAGACACTTGGGCTGGTGGGCGCTGTATGCAAGAGATCGGCGGGAACTGTAACAAAGGGTAGGCCCCCGGGGGATCTCCTTGGTTTGAAAGGGCTTACGAAATCCGGGGACCCATCAGGACGACCAGGGCTCGCGGAACTCAGGGTAAAGCGTCAAGCCGCCGCACGCGAAAATCGTCTGACCAGTGATATACGAAGCATCGTCGGAGGCCAGGAACGCGAACACTGCGGCGATTTCTTCGGCACTGGCGGGCCGTCCCATGGGAATGTGACTGCACACTTCCTCGCGAGCTTTGGGATTGTCGATCCAGGCTTTATTGATCGGTGTCACCACCGCGCCGGGCCCCACGGCATTTACCCGAATTCCTCGCCCCGCGTATTCCAGGGCGAGTGTCTTGGTCAGATTCTCCATGCCGCCTTTACTGATCGAATAGCTGGCGTATGTGGGCTTGGAAATGATCTCATGCACGCTGGAGTTGTTCACGATCACTCCCCCGGTTCCGCGAGCTACGAAGTGCCGCAGCGCTTCGCGCGCACAGAGGAACGCGCCCCGCAAGTTCACGCCTAGAACCCGGTCGAAATCCGCCATTTCAGTTTCGTGACTCGGCGTGGGGATTTGAATTCCCGCGTTGTTAATCAGCACGTCCAGCGAACCAAACGACTCGATCACCTGCCGGAACATTTTCTGAACCTGGACTTCCTGGGAGACGTCGGCCTGCACCGGTAGGTCTTTCACCGACGCGCTGGAACGGGCGTCACTTGATCGAACCTTGCGCACCATCTCCTGGGTCTGCTGAACTTCTTGCGGCTCGCCGCGATAGTTCATCGCGACGTTGGCTCCCTCTTGTGCGAAGCGAACCGCGATCGCCTGCCCGATTCCGGAAGAAGCTCCCGTCACCAGAACGTTCTTGCCTTCCAGTCTCCCCATGGGATCGATCTCCTTTACGGTACGGACAGAGCTAGCAGCACATTACCGGGAATCCCCTGCCGGACCCCGACGTAACCCGATGGGACGAACAACACCCCGCCGGCGATCACCGGTCCCGCGGCCCCCATGGAACCGCCTTTCGCAGCCACTCCGTTCACAGTGGTGAATTCCTGAATGGTGTTGTACTCCCAGATCACTTTCCCATCGGCCGCGGAGAGCGCACGCAGTATCCCATCCCAGGCGCCCGAAAACACCACGCCCGGGATCGCTGTCAGGGGACCCTCGTGCCCGGGATGCTGTGCCATCGCCGGCGCGAGTTCCGGCATGGTGAACCATTTCCTTTCGCCGTCCCGAAGCTGCACCGCGGCGATCCCTCCGGGGCCCAGGCCGAAGTAGGCAGTCTGGTCGTCAGCCGCGCCTCCCCAGACGATCTTTCCACCGAACTCGCTGGTGTTGTTCACTAGCGCGGTTTTCCAGATCACCGCGCCTTTCCGGTCGGGATCATGAGCCCATACATTGCCGCTCTTTTGACCCGCAACCAGGATGGTTCGCCCGCCCGGTAGAGTCTTCAGGATTGGTGGCGAGCCGAAATCATGATCCGGCCCAAGCTCTTTGGGACAGTTCTCTGGAGGCGTCGCACCGTTGCACCCCGCCAGCCATGCATCCTTTCCGGTGTCCTGCACCGACCACAGGATCTTGCCGGTGTTCAGGTGCATGGCCATGATCGCGTCGGTGGTGTCAGCCGCGGGTTCCGTGTAGGAGTCGCCCGTGCCGATGTACAGCGCGTGTCGCGCCGGATCGATGGTGGGCGAATTCCAAACTCCGCCGCCGGCCGGAGCGAACCGCTGCACGCCGTTGGCGTTCTTCCCAACCGGCTTGGGCTCCTCGGCGATCGTGTAGGTTTTCCAGACCTGCTTGCCCGTCGCGGCCTCCAGCGCGACCACGCTGCCACGAAAGGTGCAGCACGCGTAATTGCGGTTGGGCCCCGCGCCCTCCTCGCCCGACGCCACCGGCACGTACACACGTCCTTCGAAAGCTTTGAGGCCGCCCGTAATTCGGGCTGAGGCATGTGAATCAGCCTGAGCTTTCCAAATCTGCTGCCCCGTAACTGCATCGACTGCGTAGACGTTCGCCTTGCCATCACCAAAGAACACGACGGATCGCGTTTCGATGCGATGCAAGGTGACAGCGCTGCGCACGCCGGATTCCGCCTGGAACATCCAATACACGCATCCGGTCGAGGCGTCCAGCGAGTAGACGGCGCCCGTATCGACTCCGACGAATACGCGTCCGCCAACCACGGAGGGCTGACCGTATACGGATTTTGCGCCAGGGAATCCGAAAGCCCATTTCAGCTTGAGCCGTGGGACGTCCGCCGCCGCGATCTTGGCGTCATTCGAACCTTGAAACCGCGTGTTCGCCAGATCGCCTCCCCAGCCGATCCAAGAGGCACCGGCAGGATCGAACGGCTTGCCGGCCGGACATGGATTCGCTGTCTGGGCGCTCAGGATACCGGCGAGCCATAACAGCGATGCGCACACTGAGAGTCGTTTCATTGGATGGGCCGCTCCTCTGTAGTAGAATACTGCGGCAGAGAGGTAGGCGGATGCGGCTCTGCATTAAACTCTTTCTCTTGGGCGCGCTGTGCGTCACGATCGGCTTGCCCCAGGCCCAGCAAGGCGTGCCCGAAAACGCCGTCACTCGCGTCTCGGACCACGTTTATGCCATCATCGGCTTTCCGAATATCGCCTACGTGGTTGGAACCCGCGCGACATTGGTGGTCGATACCGGCATGGGCCCGCGCAACGGCGCGATCGTGGCGCGCGAGGCGCAGAGGCTGGCTAAAGGTCCCGCGCTCTATCTCACGACCACGCACTTTCACCCTGAGCATGCCGCCGGCGAGAGCGCGTTTCCGGCCAATACCATCCTGATTCGCCCCTCCGCGCAACAAGACGAGATCGGCCGCCGTGGCACGGAATATATCGACTTGTTCAGCAGCCGGTCCGCACAGAACAAGGAGCTGCTTCAGGGAGTCAAGCTGCGCCAGGCGGACATCGTGTTCGACCGCGAGGCGACACTCGATCTCGGCGGAGTTACCGTTCGCCTGTTCTGGTGGGGCGCCGCGCACACCAAAGGCGACGAGCTGATCTTTGTGCCCGAGGACAGCGTGCTGATCCCCGGCGACATCGTCCAGAACAAGCTGGTGCCTAACATGCCCAACGAGGACGCGAGCGTGAAAGGCTGGCTGTCCTTGCTCGACCAGCTCGAGCCGCTCAAGCCGCGCTATGTGGTTCCTGATCATGGTGCGCTAGGGGACGGCTCTCTGATCGGCAAGGAGCGCGCGTTTCTGGTCGATGTGCAGCGACGGGCGCTGGAACTGAAGCGCCAGGGGACTTCGGTGGAGGAAGCTGGCAAGCTGTTGCAATCCGAGCTGAAAGCGAAGTACCCGGATTGGGAGAATATGAATCCGATTCCTAACGTCGTGCGGCGCGTTTACGAGGAAGCGCGGTAGGCTACTCCTCGGCCGATCCGCCGACCTTGAGCACTGCCAGGAACGCTTCCTGCGGGATCTCCACTTTCCCCACGCGTTTCATGCGGCGCTTGCCTTCCTTTTGCTTCTCGAGCAGCTTGCGTTTGCGCGAGATATCGCCGCCGTAGCACTTCGCCAGCACGTTCTTGCGCATTCCCGAAATGGTTTCGCGCGCGATCACCTTGCTTCCGATGGCTGCCTGCAGCGCTACTTCGAACATCTGCCGCGGAATCAGCTTACGCAGCCGCTCGATCAGCATTTTGCCGCGCTCATAGGCAAAGTCCGCGTGCACGATCATCGATAGCGCGTCCACCGGCTCTCCGGCCACCAGGACATCCAGCCGCACCATCTTCGAGATGCGATAGCCCGCCAGGTGATAATCGAGCGAGGCATATCCCCGCGACGCCGACTTCAAGCGGTCGTAGAAATCCATCACGATTTCGTTCAACGGCATTTCATAGACCAGCATCACGCGGCCGCCGCCGATGTACTCGAATTTTTTCTGGTTTCCGCGTTTCTCTTCCATCAGCTTGAGGATCTCGCCGATATACTCTTCGCGCGTAATCACCGTGGCTTCGATGATGGGCTCTTCGATCTTTTCGATGCCCGAAGGATCCGGGAATTTGGATGGGTTGTCCACCTCCGCAACCGTCCCGTCCGTAAGGGTGATCTTGTAGCGCACTCCCGGCGCCGTAGTGATCAAGTTGATGTTGAACTCGCGCTCCAGGCGTTCCTGCACGATTTCCAGGTGCAGCAGCCCCAGGAATCCGCAGCGGAAGCCGAAGCCCAGCGCCGCTGAATTTTCGGGCTCGAAACTGAAGGCGCTGTCATTCAGCCGGAGTTTTTCGAGCGCGTCGCGCAGCATACCGTGCTCGTGCGATTCCACCGGATACAGACCCGCGAACACCATCGCTTTCAGCGGCTCGAATCCCGGCAGTGGTTCGGATGCCGGATTCGCGTGGTCGATGATCGTGTCGCCGATCTGAGCATCCGATACGGTCTTGATGTTGGCGAATAAGAATCCCACTTCGCCGGCGCTCAGCTCGTCACACGGAATCGGCTTGGGCGATTGATACCCCAGCCCGTCCACCTCAAACACTTTTTCGCTCGACCACAGCCGGATCTTCTGCCCCTTGTACAGCCGGCCTTCCAGTACGCGCGTCAGAATAATCACGCCACGGTACGGGTCGAACCAGGAATCGAAAATCAGCGCGCGTAAAGGCGCATCGGGCGAGCCTTTAGGAGGCGGGATCAAATGCACCACTGCTTCGAGCACGTCCTCGATGCCGATGCCCTGTTTGGCGCTCACCAGAATGGCGTCCTTGGCGTCCAGGCCGATCAACTGCTCGATCTGCTCACGAATCCGCTCGGGCTCGGCCGAGGGCAGATCGATCTTGTTGATCACCGGAATGATTTCAAGATTATGGTGCAGCGCCAGGTAGGTGTTGGCGAGCGTCTGGGCTTCGACGCCCTGGGACGCATCCACCACCAGCAGGGCGCCTTCGCAGGCTTGCAGACTGCGCGACACTTCATAGGAGAAGTCCACATGGCCAGGTGTGTCAATCAGGTTGAGCTGATAGTCCACACCGTCCTTGGAGCGGTAGTTCAGCCGGACGGCGTGCGCCTTGATGGTGATGCCGCGCTCGCGCTCCAGATCCATCGAGTCCAGCACCTGCGCCATCATCTCGCGCTGGCTGAGCGCGCCGGTCACTTCGAGCAGACGGTCGGCCAGCGTGGACTTGCCGTGGTCGATGTGCGCAATAATGCTGAAATTCCGGATTCTCTGGGGATCCATGCTTACTACTGTCGTATGAGCGCGGTATGATTGAAGCCGAACCGGTATCTTGATTATCCCACGATGTCTCGTGAAACCCCTTGGAGTGCCGACGCGATAGCGTCTGGAAGAAACGACGCCAGCAGTCTGAAGTTCGCCATCGTAGTGGCGCGCTTTAACTCTGGCATCACTGAAAAGTTGCTGGAAGGCGCACGCGAAGCCCTTACCAAAGCCGGCGCCGCCGGGATCGAGGTGTTCTATGTTCCTGGGGCGTTCGAGTTGCCGTTGGCCGCGAAATGGCTGGCCCACGGTGGCTACAGTGCCATCATCGCTCTGGGGGCCGTGATCCGCGGCGAGACGCCCCACTTCGATTTCGTCGCCGGTGAGGCCGCGCGCGGGTTGCAGCAAGTCGCGCTCGAGTGCAATATTCCGGTGGCCTTCGGCGTTCTGACCACCGATACCATGGAGCAAGCGGAGGCGCGCGCCGGCGGCCGACATGGCAACAAAGGCTACGACGCAGCGATGACCGCGATCGAGATGGCGCGTTTCGGAAAGTAGTATGCCTGCCCGTCACCGCTCCCGCCAGCGCGCTCTCCAGGTCCTGTTCTCCTGCGACTTGCGCCAGCAGCCCGTGGATGACGCAATCGCCGCATTCTACAAAACTCTGGATTCGGAAGAGGAGGATCCGACTCCGGGCCAACCCGACGAGTTCATGGAATCGCTGGTTCGCGGCGCTACCGAACAGGCCGCCGCGATCGATCAGCGCATTGCCGCCAAGTCCGATCACTGGCGTCTGGATCGCATGCCTGCCGTGGATCGGAACATCCTGCGCCTCGCCGTTTACGAGATGACCGATGTGGGCACGCCCGCTCCGGTGGTGATCGACGAAGCGCTGGAGCTTGCCCGAAAGTTCTCCACCGACGAGTCGGTCGCGTTTATTAACGGAGTCCTAGACGCCGTTCGCCGCGATGGAGCATAAAAATCCCTTACGCGTGGTTTTGGTAGCCCCGCGCAATCCTCTGAACATCGGCGCGGCCGCCCGGGCCATGAGTAACTTCGGATGCACGGAGCTTCGGCTGGTCAATCCGTACGAGGTGGCGTTTCGGGAAGCCCGCTCGGCGGTGAAGGCTTATAAGGTTCTCGAAAAGGCGAAAGAATATGCGACGCTGGGCGAGGCCGTGGCCGATTGTGGATTGGTCGTGGGCACCACCTCCATTGGTCATCGCGCGCTGGAGCATCCGCTGCGGCGGCTGGAGCTTGGCGGCAAGCTGATTGCTCGCAAGCTGGCGAGTGCGCCCGTGGCGCTGCTCTTTGGATCGGAAAAATTCGGGCTGTCGAATGCTGACATGAGCCACTGCCACTGGCTGATGCGGATCCCCACGCGCGATGAACACGCTTCGATGAACCTGGGCCAAGCCGTGGCCGTGTGCCTGTACGAGATCGTACGCAGCCCGGCTGCCGCGAAGGCCGAGCCCGAGGCGAAACGCGCCGCCAAGGCCGGCGATCTGGAGCGGATCACTGCAATGCTGGAAGAGATCCTGGAGCAATCCGGCTACGTGCACGAGCGCGTGGAAGGATCGACGGAACTCAAGCTCCGCCGCCTGATTCGCCGCATGAAACTCACTGCGCACGATGCCGAGGTGTGGCTGGGAATCCTGCGGCAGATTCGCTGGAAGCTGTTATCCTAAAGTTCTTCACGAACATGACCAAGGTCACACTCCACTACGATCTCGAGCGCAAGCTTACCGAGGAAGAGGACTATACCCACATCGCGGCGATTCATAGCGTGTATGGAATGGTGCGGGTCCAGCTGGCCCCGTCGCTCGATAAGATCACCGTGGATTACGACGCGTCGCGGCTGATGAAGAAGGACGTGGAAGCCGCGCTGGGGCGATACGGCATTCCGCTCGCCCACGTCGCCGCCGCGTAAGCCTTCTGATCATTGAATCCTCCTGTTCAGCTGCTCGATGGTGGTCGGCTGGTCGAAAACCACATCCATCGCCGCGCCTTGACGAAGTTCCACTTCCTGGCGATGGCCGGCGATGGCTGATATCAGGACCACGGCCACGCCAACTCCCAAGCCAACACGCGCGCCGATTTGTCCGCCCGCGATTGCTCCTGCGATAGTCAGACCGAGCGGGGTTGCACCTGGGTATGTTCCCAAGGCCGGCCTCGACGTCACCGGCCGACTATTATCCGACTCGACGGACGAAGTCTTTGGCGAAACATTAAAGACTTCTCCGCTGGGCAACATCAATGTCACCAGTTGAATCTGCAATTCGGCTTTCCCACGCCTGCCGCGTTTGACACCCGAGATCACGCCCTGCGCATAGCTACCCATGGGCACCACGATCCTGCCGCCAGCGCTGATCGGGACACTGGTTCGCAGATGAACCCCATCTCCCACCTTTGCTGTCCGTGAACTCACAGAATGCTCCATCCGGAGCAATAAATGGGTCCCGGTCGGGATCTCGGCTGCGACAGCGCCGGACACCACCGTCATGGCCAGTGCGAGTAGAACCTTCATGGCCACAGAATAAGGGCGTCTGAAGACGACGCCCGGGGTGCTTAGGACACTTTCTGATCTGTCACAAGCTCCAGGAATCGCCCTAGCTCCGCGAGGGAGGCGTCCGAAAGCACTCGAAATACCCGGGCCACGCATTTTGCCGGTAACCGTGGTGCCGTCACAACGTCCGTAATCACGAACTGGCACGTACTTAAGCCGCGCCGCCAGCCGGTTTCTCGCGCGTCGCGAAATTCCAAAGCCTCCGGGTCCAGACCGGCCGCCGCCAGGATCGTGCGAATCCTGCGCAAGATCTCGGGCGAGGACGAGGCCACGCCGATCAGCGCATCGGGGGCGGGTCGTGTCTGGCCTTGCAGATACTCGGGAACCGAGCGCATCCGCAAAAAGTGATGCGGAACGCCTGGCGGCAGCAGATGCCTTCGGCTCATCAGAGCGACCGCCGCGGCTTCGTTGAACCCGTTGGGAACCCCTGCCGTGACCGGCAGGGCTATCTGGCCGCGCAACTCGGCGGCCAGAATTTCGCCGAGCTCAGGCTCGGGCTCGATCAACATCACCCGGCGAACCGGAGCCGCCCCCAGCACTTGAGCGAGGCCTGCACGAACCTCGCCCGCGGAAAATCCCCGCGCGCGGGTTTCGGCCAGAAAACCCTCGATCAGTTCGTCCAGCGACGACTTACCCGTCGTCGGCTCGCGCAGATCGCGGACGTATACGCCGCTGCCCTTGCGGACTTCCAACCACCCACGACCTTCCACATCTCGATAAGCTGCGCTCACAGTGTTGGAATGAATTTCGTAGCGCCGCGCCAGTTCGCGCACGCTGGGCAGCTTCTCGCCGGGCTTGAGGTCGCCGCTGATGACGCCGAGCGTGAGTTGCGTGCCGAGCTGTTCGCGTAGGCTAGCCGCCGAGTTCTTCGACAGCCACAAGCGCATCATGATTCTTTACGCTTTGAGGCCCGGTACCCCGCCGAGCGTCCGCGCCTCGCGCACCGCGCGCAGAATCGCTTCTGCCGTTGCTTCGGCCGCCGCCACTCCCAACGCGTCAATCGGCGCCGCGCCATTCCCGATCGAGAGAGCGATCGTGACATCGCCATCCGACATCGTATTCACCGGATCGATCGCCCGCGCGACCCCTAACTGCGCCAGTTGCGATAGCTTGGTGGCTTCCACTTTGTTCAAGCGAGCGTTGGTCGCCACCACCACCAGCGTCGTGTTCGCGCGCGAGAATCCCGATTGTACCCCGGCCTTCATCGCACGGGCGCTATCGGCGAATTCCATCGAGTTGCGAGTAATGCGCGCCCCCGCGACAATCTTTCGTGTGGCGGGATCGCGCACGTCGCCCACCGCGTTTACAGCGGCCAGCGCGGCCACCTTCACGCCGGCGTAGGAGCCCGTAAGCTCCACGGTCCACGAGCCGACGCCCGATTTCATGGCGCGCTCCAGCCCAAACAGCTTCCCCACGGTCGCGCCGGTGCCCGCCCCTACTGCGCCTTCGGCCACAGCTTCGTCCGTGGCTGCCGAGGCCGCGGCTTCGCCCATTTCCCGGGTAGGCCGTGCGCTGCTTTTCCCGACATTCAAATCATAGAGAATCGCGCAGGGAACCAGAGGCACGCGCGCCGCTCCGGTTTCGAACCCCACGCCTTTGTGTTCCAGGTAGCGACGAACGCCGCTGGCCGCTTCGAGGCCAAAGGCACTGCCGCCCGCCAGAACCACCGCGTGAATGCGCTCGGTCACATGGTGCGGATGGAGCAGATCCCACTCTTCGGTGCCCGTAGCCGAGCCGCGGATGTCGCCGCCCGCCGCCGCGCCAGCCTCGCACAATATGGCCGTGCAGCCCGTCAATCCGTCATAATCGGAAGCGTGGCCGACCAGGATGCCTGGAATATCGGTCAAACCCTTCATCGCGCGCACCTAATGTTAGCATCTACACTATCGGGGGATCCGGTTTGCTCAACATCCTAAAATCGCCAGTCGAGGCGTTTCAGGAGTTTGTTTTGCTGGGGATCCGGGCGTTCCGCAATATCTTCCGCGGCCCGCACTACCCCGACGACATTTTTATCCAGATGGACGTGATCGGAGTCGGATCGCTGTTCATCGTGTCCCTGATCGGGCTGTTCAGCGGCATCGTCATGGCTTTGCAGATGGCGCGCGCCTTGACGCAGTACGGCGCGCAAGGCCAGGTTGGCCAGATCGTCTCCATCACCTTGGTGCGCGAGCTGGGCCCCGTGCTGACGGCAGTGCTGGTGGCTGGCCGCAACGCCAGCGGTATTGCCAGCGAGCTGGGCTCCATGAAGGTCACCGAGCAGATCGACGCCATGCGCGCTCTGGGAACCGATCCGATTCAGAAACTGGTGACCCCGCGGTTGATCGCTCTGGCCACGGTACTACCGTTGCTGACCATCATTTCGGATTTCATCGGGCTGACCGGCGGATATTTCATCGCCAGCACCATGCTGGGTCTGACGTTTTCCGAATACTGGACCTCAGCCTGGCAGATTCTGGAATATAATGATTTGGCCCAGGGTCTGCTCAAACCCTTGGTTTTCGCCATCATCATTGCCCTGGTGGGATGCTTCTACGGCATGCGGACCACGGGCGGCACGCAGGGCGTGGGCCGGTCCACCACGCGCGCCGTGGTCACCTCGTCGGTCTGGATCTTCGTGCTGACGGCGTTTATCACCTATGTCTGGAACCGTATTTTCGTAACTTAAAGTGACACCCGGCGATTCCACTATCCTGCGTTTCGAAGACGTCAGCCTGCATTTTGACGGAACAGCGGCGCTCGATCACGTATCGTTCCAGGTGAGCCCCGGCCAGACCTATGTGGTTCTGGGCGCTGCCGGCAGCGGAAAGACCATGCTGCTCAAGGTGGCGGTGGGGCTGGTGAGGCCCGATTCCGGACGCGTTTGGCTCTTCGATCAGGAGATCACTCGCCTCCGTGAGCAGGACTTGTTCGACATGCGGGCGCGGGTCGGAATCCTGTTCCAGGAGGGCGGATTGTTCGATTCCCTTACCGTCGCTGAAAATGTTGCCTACCCTCTTACCAACCAGCGAGTTCTGCAGCACGCCGCGGCGGCCAACTCGAATGGCAACGGTGCGGCCCGCACGGTCGAGGAGCGCGTGCGAGAATCCCTGCGATTCGTGGAATTGGAGCAAACCCTCGACAAGTTTCCCAACGAGCTATCGGGAGGAATGCGGCGCCGCGTGGGGATCGCCCGCGCCGTGGTGGCCGAGCCCGCTTTGCTGCTCTACGATTCGCCCACGGCCGGCCTGGACCCCATCACCGCCAACACCATCGTCGCCCTGATCCTCAAGGAACGCGACCTGCGCAATACCGCCACTATCATGGTTACGCATCGCTATCAGGACGGGCATCTCATGGCGAACTTTCGCTACAATCCCAACAGTGGCCAGATCGAACGGGCAGGCGGGGGAAGGGACTTGAGCCAGGTGAGCACCAAATTCCTGGTCATGAACGAAGGCCGCCTGGTTTTCGAGGGAACGGAGCCTGAGCTACAAGGCAGCCAGGACTCGTATGTCCGCAAGTTCCTGCGCGCGGGAGGCGCCTGAGCGCCATGCCTACAACCAGCAAATCGACGTGGTCCCAGCTGAAAGTCGGCCTCATGGCCATGTTCGCGCTGCTCCTTTTGGCCTTCCTGATTATCCTGATGTCCGGCGTCAACCCGTTATTCCGCACAACCACAGAGGTGTTCACCTATCTGCCCGATTCCGTCGCCATGACGGAAGGAGCAACGCCCGTCCGGCTGAACGGCATCCTGATCGGCAAAGTGAAAAAGGTGGAGCTCTCGGGCTCGTCCGATCCGAGCCGGATCGTGAAACTCACCCTGAGTATTTATAACGATGCCCTGAATCTGGTTCCCGTCGATTCGCAGGCCAAGCTCGCGCAGCAGAATCTGCTCGGCAGCCGCTACGTCAACATCAAGAAGGGAACCAAGCCCGAGACCATCCGGGCCGGCTCGGAAATTCCCAGCGCCGATACTCCCGAGATCGAGGATATCTTCGCGCAGAGTTCCTCGACTCTGGCCACCCTGCAGAAAATCATGGAGCGAGTCAACGGAATCATAGACGATATCCAAGGCGGCAAGGGGACCATTGGGGCGCTCTTGGTGGACAAGACGCTCTACAACCGTGCCGTCGAAATCGTGGACGACGTCAAGAACCTGACCGCAGCTCTGAACGCGCCCGATAGCACCATGGGGCGGCTGATCCATGAGGATACGCTGTATCAGGACGTCCGGGGAACCGTGGGGCGGATTAACACTCTGGTGGATAATCTCAACGCGGGCCAGGGAACCGCCGGCAAACTCCTCAAGGACGACGCCCTGTACGATGAGGTCCGCGCAACCATCGGCGACCTGCGCGATACAATCGCGCGCATCAACAAGGGCGATGGCACCGTCAGCAAGCTGCTCAACAGCAGCGAGCTGCACGACCAGCTGGTCACCTCAATGGGCAAGCTGGATAGCGTTCTGGACAAGGTCAACAACGGCGACGGAACCATCGGGCGGCTGATGAACGATCCGAGCCTGTTTGAAAGCCTCGACGGAACTTCGCGCGAAGTGCAGGGTCTGCTCAAGGACTTCCGGAAGAATCCCAAGAAATTCCTCACCATCCAGCTTAAGCTGTGGTGACGAAACAGCTGGTCGTCAATGCCGACGACTTCGGCTTCACGCGCGACATCAACGCGGGAATTATTGAAGCCCATCGCGACGGCATCCTGACCGCGACCACGCTGATGGCCACGGGTGGAGCGACAAGTGCCGCGTTCGACGATGCCGTGCGTCTGGCCAGGGAAACGCCTTCGCTCGATATCGGCTGCCACCTGGTGCTGGTCGGAGCGCCCGGATTTCCGCCCACCATCCCGCGACTGGTGCGCGACGTGGCGCTGGGGCGCATTCACATCTACGGCGAACTGGTCAAACAAGTCCGCCGCATTGTCGACGCTGGCCTGAGTCCGACGCATCTGGATACCCACAAGCACACGCACCTGCTTCCTCCCGTGCTGGAAGCCGTCGCCCGTATCTCCGAGGAGTTTCGGATCCCCTGGGTGCGGCGCCCGTTTGATTTTCCGCTCCAGCCGGGCGGCGTGGGCGGGGCGAAAAGGGCATGGACCAATAAGCTCATGCGTCTTATGAATGGGCGCTTTAGCGCCGCGCTCACGCGTCATCGCTGCCGTTCGACTGATTGGTTCGCGGGATTCCGTCTCACCGGGCGCTATCGCAGCGATGATTTAGTCGAGCTGATCCGCGCCTTGCCGGAAGGCGTGACCGAGTTCATGTGCCATCCCGGCCGTTGCGGCGACGATCTGCGTGCGGCCCGCACTCGCCTTAAGGAAAGTCGGGAGGAGGAGCTGCGAGCGCTTATATCCCCAGAGGTTCGCGCGGCGCTCGCCGATGCGAGCGTCAAGCTGGTGAGCTTCCGCGAGCTTACCTCGTTTGAATCAGGTATCCCACGAAAAACGTGAGATTGTAACCGCCATGCAGCAGCGCGCCTGCCGCGGTGGAGCCGGTCTTGTAACGCGCATAACCAAAAGCCACACCCGCCAATCCAATCACCAGCAGCTGCTGCCAGCCCCACTGGTATTCCGGGCCGTGCAGAAGTGCAAATCCGGTTGCCGCCAGCACAATGGCGGGCCAAGCGCCTAGTGCTCGCTGCAGCAGGGGTTGTAGAAACCCGCGAAACAGCAGTTCCTCGAATAAGGGACCCAGCACCACCGCGAAGAAAGCCACCAGCACCAGCGAGCCGCGCCCGGAAATCAGGCTTTCCACGGGCGTGGGAATCGTCGGCGTGTGCAGGATCACGCCCAACACGGAGAGTCCACCGGCCAGGGCTGGTCCGCCAAAAACGCACCACCACGCTCCCCGCTCCGGCGCCACCCAGCCCATCGACTTCCAAAACGGCCGCCCATATCGAAAGGTGATCACCATGTACATCGCGCCCACCAGAAGCGCGTAAATCGCGCTCTGGAACACCAGCGCCCGCACCGCGTTGTTTGAAAACGCGCCCGGCGCCAGGGCCCGCCCGAATCGGAGCACCAACGTGCCCACCAGCCAGGCGGGAAGAACGGCGCCCAGGAACAGCGCCAGATCCTCGAAGCCCCAGAAAGCGCGCCTGTCCCGGGAGGGTGTCATTTCGTCAGCTTAATTCTACTAACGCTGCCGCCAGCAGGGGGATCATAATTTCATGGTGGCCGGTGATGGCGAAGCCGTGTCCGCCCGAGCGCGCGTGCGGCCGCTCCACTACGTTGACCTTCGGGCGGTAATGCTGTAGAAAATCGAAATTCACGGTGGTGAATTCAGCCAGGGGGTGCCCCAGGTTGCGCACTACCGACACCGCCTTCAGGAACACTTCGGGCAGCACCACCGCCGATCCAAGATTAAGATACACGCCGCCATTGTCAAGCCCTCGTACCAGCGAGCACAGCAGGCGAAAATCGCGATGGGTGGTCTCTCCGATGGCGGCTCCGTCGGCGCGCGGATGCGTATGCGGGGTATCCGTGCCGATGGCAACGTGAACGGTTACCGGAACCGCCGCGCCGTAGGCGCCCACCAGCACGCTGTGCGGCGAGAACTCCGCCTTTGCCAGCGTCTGAAGATGTTTCCCCAGCGCTTCGCCCATTCCGATCTCGTGACGATTACCCTCGGTGATCGCCACGTTCATCTCGCGACCCGTCTCTTCAGACGCGCCGAAACGCCCGTCCGGCAGAACGGTCTCCACGTCTTCGCTGGTCTGGCCCGCAATGGCGATCTCGAAATCGTGGATCGATGCCGCGCCGTTCATCACGAAGGCCGTCACCCAGCCCCGCCGCATCAGGTCCAGCAGCACGTCGCCCAGGCCGCATTTGATGACGTGGCCGCCCATGCCCCACAGGATCGCGCGCGATTCGACGCGGGCTCTCTTCAGGGCATCCACAACACCACGGAAGGCCTGCCCTGCCAGGATCTCCGGGAAGGATTCAATGAGTCGCGCGACGCCCTCGCCCTTCTGAAACGGCCGTGCGAACTGGCTCACCTGGACCTTGCCGCCGCGCTCGGCGATCGGGACGGTCTTCAGTCCTTCGAACGACAGCGGTGTTACGGAGTACTTGCTGGCACTTGGTTTCACTACGCCGCGCGTCCTTTAGCGAGCATCTTGCGAAGCGCCTGGGCCGTGTAACTCTTGGGATTCCGCAGGATCTGTTCCGGTGTCCCGAACGCCACCACGGCCCCGCCCCGCTCGCCGCCTTCGGGCCCCAGGTCGATGATCCAGTCGGCCGTCTTGATCACGTCGAGCTGATGCTCGATCACCACCACGGTATTCCCGAGGTCTACCAGGGTCTGGAGCACCTGCAGCAACTTGTTGATGTCCTCGAAGTGCAGGCCGGTGGTCGGTTCATCCAGAATGTAGAGCGTCTTGCCGGTCTGCCGCTTGCTGAGCTCTTTAGCCAGCTTGATGCGCTGGGCCTCGCCGCCCGAAAGTGTTGTCGAAGACTGGCCTAGATGCAAGTATCCGAGACCCACCCGGACCAGCGTCTCCAGCTTAGCCTTGATCTGCGGAATGTTTTCCAGCACCTTCAGCGCATCTTCCACCGGCATTTCGAGCAGGTCCGCGATGGAATAGCCCGTGTACTTCACTTGCAGCGTTTCGTGGTTGTAGCGCCGGCCCCGGCACACGTCGCAGGTCACGTAGACGTCCGGCAGAAAATTCATTTCGATCCGCTTTAGGCCGTCCCCCTGACAGGCCTCGCAGCGCCCGCCCTTGACGTTGAAGCTGAACCGGCCCGGCTTGTAGCCCCGCTCCCGGGATTCCGGCAGCCGCGCGAACAGATCGCGGATCAGCGTGAAAACCTGTGTATAGGTGGCCGGATTCGATCGGGGCGTCCGCCCGATCGGGGCTTGATCGATCTCAATCACCTTGTCGATCAAATCCAGGCCGCTGATGGAAGCATGCGCCCCCGGCTCGGCGCGCGATCCGTACACAACTTTGGCGGCGGCACGGTACAGAATATCGTTGATCAAGGTCGACTTCCCGCTTCCGGAGACGCCCGTCACCAGAATGAAGAGCCCCAGCGGAAACTCCACGTCGATGTTGCGCAAATTGTGTTCCGACGCGCCGCGAATAATCACGCTCCCGGCGCTGCTCTTCCGGCGCTTTGCAGGCGTACTGATTTCGCGCGTACCCGTGAGGTATTGCCCGGTGAGCGAATTCACATTCCTGGCGATTTCGGCCGGCGTTCCGTGGGCCACCAGCTCGCCTCCCAGTCGTCCCGCTCCCGGTCCCAGATCGATCACGTAATCGGCGCGCTCGATCGTATCGGCGTCGTGTTCCACCACCAGAACCGTATTGCCCAGATCGCGCAGTTTGCTGAGCGAATTCAGCAGACGATCGTTGTCGCGGGGATGCAGGCCTATCGACGGTTCATCGAGGACATATAGCACCCCGCGTAGCCGTGAGCCGATTTGCGTCGCCAGCCGGATGCGCTGCGCTTCGCCTCCGGAGAGCGTCGCTGCCGACCGCTCCAGGCTCAAATATTCCAGACCGACTTCCATCAGGAACTCCAGCCGGTCGCGGATTTCATCCGCCGGCCTGCCCCCGATCAGCTTCTCGCGCCCGGTGAAGCTCCAGGCCTTGACCGCTTCGAGCGCTTGCCGGATGGACATGCGCGTCAGCTCCCCAATGGTTCTGTCCTTGACCTTCACCGCCAGACTGGACGGTTTCAGGCGCTGGCCCAGGCAAGCCTCACAGACGTGCGGCGACATGTAGCCCATGAACCAATCATGATAGGCCTCGCTGGCGATTTCTTTCTTATAGAACTTGTCCAAAATCCCCAGAATCCCCAGTTTTCCAGGCACTCCCTCCAGCAGCGCAGTTTGATGCTTGTGCGACAGGTCTTCGAACGGTTTCTTGATCGGGATTCTCAGCTGCTCAGCCAGGGCGTTGAGTGCGTGGATCACGTAGCTGTGCCCGCCTCCTGGTCCTAGTCCGCCGTCGAGCAGGGGCCGCGATGGGTCCACAATCACCTTCACCGGATCGAAGGTCCAGCGATTTCCCAGGCCGTTACACGTTTCACACGCCCCAAACGGGCTGTTAAACGAAAAGGATCGCGGCTCCAGTTGCGGCACGCTCGAGCCGCAATCCGGACAGGCCAGCTTGCTCGAATACAGGCGCTCCGGCCCGTTCACAACGGCCACCAGTACTAAGCCGCCCGCCAGCTTGGTGGCGGTTACGATGGATGCTTCCAGTCGTTTCTCGATTTCCGGCTTGATCAGCAGCCGGTCGACCACCACCTCGATGGTGTGATTCTTGCGCCGGTCGAGCGTGATCTCCTCATCCAGTTGTCGGAGAACTCCATCGATCCGCGCCCGCACGAAGCCTTGCCGCGCGAGTTTGTCCAGTTCCTTCTTGTACTCTCCTTTGCGCCCGCGGACGATCGGCGCCAGGATCATCACACGCTCTTGAGCCCCCAGGGTCATCACCTGCTCCAGGATCTGGTCGGTGGACTGCCGCGAGATTTCGATGCCGCAGTTGGGACAGTGCGGGACTCCGATAGCCGCATACAACACCCGCAGGTAGTCGTATATCTCTGTGATGGTTCCCACGGTCGAGCGCGGGCTGCGGCTGGTGGTCTTTTGTTCGATCGAAATCGCCGGGCTCAGACCGTCAATCGAATCCACATCGGGGCGCTCCATCTGGTCCAGAAACTGGCGCGCGTAGGGGGACAGCGTCTCCACATAGCGCCGCTGCCCTTCCGCATAAATGGTGTCGAAAGCCAGCGAAGACTTGCCGGAGCCGCTCAATCCTGTGATCACAGTGAACGTATTACGGGGGATCTCGACGTCGATGTTCTTGAGATTGTGCTGCCGCGCCCCGTGGACGGTGATGCTTTTTAGCAAGCGATCTTCATTTTCCCATACTCCCTTTTGAACAGCGGTGTGGCAGATCTACTGAACCTAAACAGTGGAAGTACTAATACAGTAAGGCCTGTAGCTGAGCCCACAGCCTATTGACCTTAGAGATACCTAGGCTTACAGTCGGTTAAGTCATGACTGAACAGCGAAAGCACCAGCGCTTCGAACTCCGCCTCCCGTTCGAAGTGGTCCGCACCGGATCCCCCTTGACCGTGCGCGGAGAGACCAAGAACGTGAGTTCCGCCGGTGTGTTCTTCACCGCCGAAGGCCGGCTGCCACTGGGCGAATCGATCGAATACCTGATCACCTTGCCCCGCACTCCAGGCGTGCCGAGAGACGTTCGTCTGCGCTGCGTCGGGAAAGTACTCCGCGAAGAACACCGGTCAGCCTTCGCGGCTACCCTGGAGCGCTACGAGTTTCTGCGCGAATCCGCCTAGTTTTTCTTCTCGCCCTGCGCTATTCTAGCGAAGAAAGGGCGAAGAATGAACCTCAGCATCGGTTTTCCTGAGCCAGCGCGCGAGCGGATTCTCGCGCGCCAGAGCGGCCTTTCTGGAGCGATTGAGCGATTCCAGCAATGGATGGCCGACCCGGACTCTCCCGTTCGCGCCGTCCGCCATCGGCTTGCCCGGCCCGGCGAATTCGCCGAGTTTCCGGAAACACTGGCGCCTTCTCTCCAAAAAGCCCTGGTCTCACGCGGAATCGACCGCCTCTACACGCACCAGGCCGAAGCCTTCTCGCACGCAGCCGCCAGACGCAACACCGTAATCGTGACGCCCACTGCCAGCGGCAAAACTCTGTGCTACAACCTGCCGGTGTTGAACGGTCTTCTGGCCGATCCCAACGCGCGCGCGATGTATCTGTTCCCGACCAAGGCTTTGGCTGGCGACCAATTGGTCGAGTTTCAGAAGGCGGTAGATGCCATGGGTTCCGACCTTCGTGCTTTTACTTACGATGGCGATACACCGCAAGACGCGCGCCGGGCCATCCGCGAGCGAGCCAACGTAATCTTCACCAATCCCGATATGCTCCACTCGGGCGTCCTTCCGCACCACACGAAGTGGGCCAAGGCATTTGAGAATCTTCGCTATGTGGTGATCGACGAGCTGCACTACTATCGTGGCGTCTACGGCAGCCACCTGGCGAATCTTCTGCGCCGCCTGAAGCGCGTGTGCGAGTTCTATGGATCGTCCCCGCAGTTCATCTGCTGTTCGGCGACCATCGCCAATCCCAAGGAACTGGCCGAGGCTCTCACTGGGCTCCCGTTCGAGCTGGTGGAGCGCAACGGAGCGCCTTCCGGCGATCAGTACGTAGTGTTCTATAATCCGCCGGTGGTGAATCGCGCGCTAGGGATCCGCAGAAGCTACTTGAATGAATCGCGAAAAATGGCGCGCGAGCTTCTCGATCGCGGCCAGCAGACGCTGGTGTTCGCCAATAGCCGCCTGGCTACGGAGATTCTGCTCACCTATCTGAAAGACGACTATTCGGGCGTCCGAGGCTACCGCGGCGGATACCTGCCCAAGGAACGGCGCGAAATCGAGGGCCAGCTTCGCGACGGCGATATTCGCGCTGTGGTAGCTACTAACGCGCTAGAGCTGGGAATAGATATTGGCTCACTGGACGCCGTGGTGATGGCGGGATACCCCGGGACCATTGCGTCTACCTGGCAGCGCGCGGGCCGGGCGGGCCGCCGGCAGACCGCGTCGCTGGCGGTGCTGGTAGCCTCCAGCGCGCCGCTCGATCAGTACATCATCGAGCATCCCGAGTACTTCTTCGACCGGCCTCCGGAGCACGCCTACATCAATCCGGATAACCTCGAAATCCTGCTGAGCCACCTGAAATGCGCTGCCTTCGAGCTGCCCATCCGGGACGGCGAACCGTTTGGTCCACATGATAGCGGCGAGTTGTGCCGCTTTCTAAGCGACTTGAAGCTCCTCCATCACTCAGGAGCGTCGTGGCACTGGACCTCCGACACCTACCCCGCCGACGCCGTCAGCCTGCGGTCGGTCTCCAGTGACAACTTCGTGGTGGTGGATGTAACCGGCGATCATCAGGTCATCGCGGAAGTCGCGTTTACCGCAGCTTTGACGACGTTGTATGAGAAAGCGATTTATCTGCACGACGCGCGCCAGTATCAAGTCGAGCGCTTCGATTACGAAGGCCGCAAGGCCTACGTGCGCCGCGTGGATTCCGACTACTTCACTGACGCCATCGACTACACGCAGGTGAAGGAACTCGAAGAGGTCGAGTCGTCGCCGTCAGGCGGCGTCAAAATCGCCCATGGGGACGTGCGCCTGACCCGGCAGATCGTGGGCTTCAAGAAGATCAAGTTCTACACCATGGAAAACGTGGGCGCGGGCAACCTCTCCATGCCCGAGCAGGAGATGCACACCACCGCGTTCTGGCTGCATTTCCCAGCCGAATTCCTGGCGCGTTTCACCGATCTCTCCCCCACCGATCGCCAGGGGGGCCTCACTGCCCTCGCTGCGCTCCTACGAACAGTAGGAGCTCTATGCGTTATGTGCGATCCGCGCGACCTGGGCGTGTCGATTACCGAAGACATCGCCGGCAGCCTCACCGCCTTCGAGCCGAATCTGTACTTGTACGACAACTACCCGGGCGGTATCGGACAGAGCGCTGCGCTCTTCAAACTCGCTCCGCGGCTCCTGGATGGCGCCGCGAAGCTGCTGGCTGCCTGCCCCTGCCTGGTAGGTTGCCCGAGCTGCGTCGGCCCCATCGGGGAAGTGGGGGAGCGCGGCAAGGAAGTCGCCGGACGAATTCTTAAAGAACTTTTATAGTCCTTATGCTGCCTCACTTGGGCTGTCTCATTACGGGATTTTAACGGCTGAACACGCTCGAAATCCACAGGGGCAGTGCCAAAATATAGGCACAGGGTGTATCCGCTTGTTAAATGGATTTTTGCACAAAAGCTCGTGGAGCGCGCCGACGGTCTTCCTCACGGGAGTAACCGGTTTCCTAGGGGGCGCATTTCTCTCTGATCTCCTCCAGTCCTCGTTCGACGGAGAAGTGGTCTGTCTGGTGCGGGCCGATGACGACGATACCGCCGAAGAGCGGGTTCGCCGCTCGGTGGCCCGGTTCGGCGCGCCGGATCGACTACCCAAGAACGTAAAGGTACTACGCGGCGATCTTCTTTCCGAGGACTGGCATGCGTCGTCGCATCTGGATGGCGTCACCCACGTCCTCCATCTGGCGGCCAGCACGTCCTTCGGCAACAGCCGGGCAATCCGCACGACCAACGTCGGGGGCGCGCTCTCGGTCGCCAACGCCATGCGCGGCCGAGGCCTGGAGCGCTTCATCTATACCGGGACCGCTGCGATTTGCGGCGCTTCTCCGAGCCCCGTGGTTCACGAAGACGACTATCCCGATGAGCGCGCGGCGCACTTGGTCGCCTACACCCGCAGCAAAGCGGAAGCCGAGCGGCTGCTCACCGAGCAATTCGCCGATCTTCCCCTGGTGGTGGCCCGGCCGTCCATCGTCGTCGGGCATACGGAGTTGGGTTGCAAGCCGTCAGGCAGCATCTACTGGGTCTTGCGCGCGGTGGAAGCGCTGCGTTTCATTACCTGGGATCTGGACAACCGCATCGACGTGGTCCCGGTAGACTGGGCCGCCTCGTCGCTGCGGCGCCTGCTCTTCGCGTCTAACCTTAAACACAAGCGCTATCACATCTCGGCGGGCAAAGCGGGCTCCGTGCGCTGGAAAGAACTCGCGGCGGAATATGCACGCCTCCGCGGCGGAGCGTCCGAGGACCGGTATGAGATCGGCGGGATCCGTCAGCTCACCGTCAAGCGGGTCATGCAGGCGGCCGGTGACGGGCACCCCCGCCATCTTCTGCACGCCCTGGAGCTGTACTACCGGTTCTGTTCGCGCGACCTGGTATTCGACAATTGCCGTCTGTTGAAAGAAGGCGTTCCAGTCCCGCCGCGCTTTACCGATTACATGCGGGTCTGCGAGGAATCCTCCCCGTCCAGCATCTATGAACAGATGCGCAGCGATCTCGAGCTGTCGCTGACTTTGGCGTGACCCACCAACCAGTGAGCTGGCTCATCTTGTTTTTCGCGATTGTGTTTGAGGTGGCGGGCACGCTGACCCTGAAATTCACCGAAGGCATGACGCGGCTGTGGCCCACTGTACTGATGTTCGCGTTCTATCTGGTCAGTCTCTTCGGTCTCTCCGTGGCGGTTTCCAGGATTCCCGTGGGCACCGCCTACGCGGTCTGGTCGGGCGTCGGAACGCTGATGGTGGCCGTCATGGGCGTCCTGTGGTTCAAGGAGCAGGTGACGGTGCTGCGCAGCGTCTCTACCCTGCTGATCGTGATCGGAGTCGCCGGTTTATATCTGACCGGCAGCCATCAGTAACTCACCGCGCCCGTAAAAAATAGTAAACCGCGGCCCCCGCCAGTGCCAGAACCAGCAGCCAGGTGATGCAACCGCGCTGCGAACTCGCGCTGGCCTCTTGCATGGTCGCGGCCAGAGCCGGCTGGGTCTTGACGTAAGCCTCCACGGCATCCTTGGCGTCTTTTAAATCCAGGCCCCATTCCTGGCGGACGATCTTGATCGCCTCGATCTTGTTGCCGTTGCTGAGCGCGGCGGCAGCCGTGGGCGGAAAGGGGCGGGATGAGTCAGGCATATCGATGTAATGGTGCCCGGGGTGGGACTTGAACCCACACTCTCCTTACGGAAAAAGGGATTTTAAGTCCCCTTGCTTAGGCTATAACATTCTTTTTTTCTGCTACTTGCATTTCTGAAATGTGAAACTGTGTAAGCAACTGTGTAAATTTCAGGGTTTTGCGATCGGCCTTCCCCGGCCCTCGGGTGCGTCAGGTTCGACGCGTGATCGAGGTGAACCTTTAGCATGGCACGTTGTGCTTCGGCGTGTCCTGGTCGATGCGGCGATCGAGGTTTTCGCCAGCGGAAAATGAACCGCCAGTCAGCATCTGCCGCAATCTGTGATTGTTGACTCAGGCAAGGAAACAAGGGCTTTTACAGGGATTCTAGCCACTTTCGCGATTCTGGACCATTGGCCAAACGGACAATTGGCGGTTGCGTTAGAATCTGGCAGGCTTGGGGAATAAGCATTTTTCACAAGGTAATTTTCAGAGGGGCGTATTGCATGAGCCTGAATGGCGGGTACGGCAAATCCAGTTTTCGTGACAAGAAGGGTCGGGAGATCAAGACCGAGTGCGATTTCCTCTCGAAGCGGCTGCGGCATGCTGACGGTTCTTTCGGCACCTACCGCAACGGAAAGCTCGTTGCCAGGGAAGACGCCCCCAGCGCCGAGAGCAAGTTCTACAAGCCGACAACAGTATCGACCGTCGTCGCCGAGCCTGTGGACAAAGACCAGTCACACCGCGTCAAGAAGCGGATTGACGTGAACTCTCCCTCGATGCGCTTGTGAGGTGCAGCATGAATTCATTGCGCGGGGTCTTCAACGACCTGATGAGAAAACATCACCGGCAAGGCGTGCTGCTCGGGCATACAACAGCCTCGACGCCGGAAGATTACTTCGGCTTCCGTCCCAGCCAGGTGGCGGGGATTCATTTTCATAAAACTGGTATCGGCGAGGGCCTTTGGTTCCGCCTGCGCTGCGGACGCGTCGTCGATGAAGTGGCAATGGCGACCTGCCGCGATCCGGACCTGTACGACCAGGCAGCGGGGTGACGCCATGCACATCGAAGCAAATTGCTACGACACGGTGATGGAGAAGCATTTCCGGGTCAGGAAAGAACTGGGCCTGACCCAGGCGGCGAACAAGAGAGAGTTCTACGGTTTCGAGGGCAGCGATGTTGTCCAGATCCACGAACACAAGCAGGGCTACGGTCCAAGCCTGTTCTTTCGCCTTCGTGACGGCCGCGTGATCGATGTGGCGGCACAGAAGCACGATCCGCATCCCATCTGGTACGACGCCACGACACACTGACAAAGAAAGCCGAAACAGAACGGCCCGCGCCTCTCGTGGCGCGGGCCGTTCGTTTCCTGTCAGGGTAGGAAACTTGAGCTTGGAAATCAGGTGCCGATCAGGTTGCCGCTGCCAACGAGCGCGTAGATCAGGGGGCACAATACCTTCAGTAAATTACTATTGTGTCCCCTGATTGCTCATAGTTATCGGCCTCAATTTTCCTCATCAATTCCAAGGATACAGCCTCGGGATTTTGAGATTTCAACTTCGAAAACAACGCCAATCCAACCCGGAGGTAGCATATGCCCACGAACCGTCCATACGTCGCCCTTAAGGAAAGCTGAATATGGCTCCTGCGACTTGACCGTGGCTTCACCATGACGTGTCTTAAGTATCGTCTCAGCCACCTGGATGGCCGTTGCTTCATCCGGGATAACGCCCTCAGGGGGAAAAGGGCGATATCTTGGCAACATCTCTCGATAGTGTGGAGGCCTAACAATCCATCTGTGGTCTATGGTTGCTGAACTCTTTTCAGAAGCTTTTGACTTATCTCGCCATTCTTTCGCTTTTGCGTGGTCCGCAGGAACACCTAGCCCCCGGTCGTATATATCTGCAATAAGATCCTGTGCCGGTGAAAAGCCCTGGTCTGCGCTTTTTTGCAGCCACTTTAGCGCCTCTTCGAGGTCCTGCTCGGATCCCCAGCCGCGTTCATACATCGCTCCGATTTCATATTGGGCCAAAGCGTTACCTTGGTCAGCAAGAGGTTGCAGCAGTTGTTTGGCGCTCTGATAGTCACGATGGCCGAACAAAGCCTCCATACCGCGATCAAGTTCTCCGGCTCTGGCGGAGCCGACGAAAACAAAAAGCGCCAGAAGGAGGGTATATGTGAATGGCTTTATCATGGTCAGAAAACGTGTCCGATCAATATAGGGGCCTGTGCTGCTTCAGTTGCGTTCGTTTTCATGGGTATGTATTCGTAAACGTCCCCAGTGGGCGTCGCAAGGTAGCCGGGCTCCTGTTCCCTAGTCGCAAGGCCCATATCTGTATCGGAAAAGTCATTCGAAATCACATGCGTGTGATAATAGCCCCGATTAGGGCCCTTTCCCCCGCAAGTTGTGGGTCCGGGATCAGATTGAACCTCATCCCCGGGGTTAGGAGCGGTGTAAGAATATGTTGGCGAGCTAAATGGCCAGCCGGATGATAGTTGATAGATCCGTCCAGCATATTCAACGTGCTGTTGCCGAGAAAGTTCGAAGATGTCTTGCAAAGCGGCCTTTGCAGCTTCCTCGGGTGATGAATATGGGTCTCCGGGTTTCCAGGCCCATGGGTCAATCCGCATCACCGGACTTTGCCCGACGTAACCGAAGGTATTCAGGCCACCCGCGATACTGATGGGATCGCTGGAGATATAGCGGCCGATGGCCGGGTTGTAATATCGGTTCCAATTGTTGAATAGGCCGGACTCGGAGTCGAAGTATTGGCCCGCCATGCGGAGATTGACGGTGGTGGTGCCCGTAGGTGTGCTGGTGCCGAAGGCGTCGTTGGCCCAGGCCCAGACCTGCGTTCCGCCCGTGTTCGTGCCGAAGCGCGGCGTACCGAGGTGATCAGTATGGAGGTACGTAAGGACTTCGGGCGAGCCGGAGTTGATTTGGGCGAGAGGTGCGCTGTTCAAGTAAACATATTCGCGGATGAAGTTGCCGGAGGTGTCGTATTCACCATACAGCAGCCCGCCCGCACCGTAAACATAATAAGCCGTGCTCGCCGCTACCTTCTTCGCGCGTTGATTCCAAGCATTGTAAGTATAGGTCCCGACGGTGGTGCCACCGACTTTGACGATGCCGAGCAGTCCGGCAGCGCTCCAGGTGTAGGTGTTCACGCCGTCGGCGGTGATGTTGCCGGCAGCGTCGTAAGTGTAGCTGTTGGCACCCAC